>NZ_CP104275.1:2774568-3468210 GCF_025244925.1 Arthrobacter zhaoxinii | reverse complement strand
GAATAACCGCCGTCGTGCCAAGAAGCACGGCTTCCGCCTTCGCATGCGTACCCGTGCCGGCCGTGCCATCCTTTCTGCACGCCGTGGCAAGGGCCGTACCGAACTGTCGGCCTAAATAACCTCAAAGTTTGTCGATGCTGCCTCTAAGCAGCTCTAGCCCGGATTCCAGGTGGTCCTAATGTTGGCCGTGCGGAACCGGGTAAGGGTATCGGCAGATTTTTCTCGTACTGTACGTTCCGGTGCCCGAAGCGGGCGCCGGAACGTAGTGCTATATGCGGTCCGTACGGGTGACCAACCGAGCCGCATAGGCTTTATTGTGGCCAAATCCGTCGGGAACGCGGTGACACGCAACCTCGTTAAGAGAAGACTGAGGGAAGCGGCAGCGCAGAGCCTTGCTCTCCACCCGACTGGTTTGGACATAGTAGTGCGGGCTCTGCCCGCTTCTGCCTCGGCGTCGTGGCCTGTGCTCCGTGCCGATTACGACAGTGCTTTGAACGCCTGTATAGCCAAACTTTCGCAGCTTTAGACATGCCAGGTGAGGAAGGATGAGCCAGCGATGAGGGACTCCGGATCAAATCCGTTGAGGGCCTTGATTGCTGTTGCCCGTTTTCTATGGAACCTTCCGCGCCTGCTCCTCATTGGCCTCTTGATGGCCTACCGCAAGGCCGTTTCGCCGCTCTACGGCCAGGTCTGCCGATTTTTCCCCTCGTGTTCCGCCTATGCCCTCGAAGCAGTCACCGTCCACGGAGCCGTCAAGGGCTCCTGGCTGGCTTTCCGTCGGCTGATCCACTGCCATCCTTGGAACGGCGGCGGCGTGGACCACGTACCTGATGGACACCGGATTTGGGACTCAACGAAGGTCCCGAGGATCATTGTGCTGAATCACCCCGTGATTCCAGCTGACGAAGACAGCCGCTCGGCGGCCTGAGGAGAGTAAATGGGTTTCTTCGAGACGATACTGTTCCCCTTTAAGTGGGTAGTGTCATGGATCATGTGGGTCTTCCACGAGGGATTTGTTTTCCTCGGGATGGATGCCGCATCCGGCTGGACCTGGACGTTGTCCATCATCGGCCTGGTGATCGTGATCCGCGCCGCGTTGATCCCGGTCTTCGTGAAGCAGATCAAGGCGCAGCGGGGCATGCAGTCCCTGCAGCCGGACCTGCGCAAGCTGCAGCAGAAGTACAAGGGTAAGACCGACCAGCTCTCGCGTCAGGCAATGACGCAGGAGCAGATGGCCCTGTACAAGAAGCACGGGACCAACCCGTTTGCAGCCTGCCTCCCCATGCTCGTGCAGATGCCGTTCTTCTTCGCGCTGTTCCAGGTGCTGAACGGAATCTCCACCTCCAATGCCCGGGGCGAAGGCCAGGGTGCGCTGTCCCACAGCGCCATCCAGCAGTTCGACGAGGCGACCATTCTGGGTGCGCCGCTGTCCTCCTCGCTCCTGCATGGCTTCGGCGACGAAGGTCACCTGTCCGTAGTGCTTCTCTCGATCGTCATGATCCTGGCCATGACCGCTTCGCAGTTCATTACGCAGAAGCAGATCATGTCCAAGAACATGTCCGAAGAGGCCCTGGCCAGCCCGTTCATGCGCCAGCAGAAGATGATGCTGTACGTACTGCCCATCGTCTTCGGCGTCGGCGGCATCAACTTCCCCATCGGTGTTCTCATCTACTGGACCACCACCAACCTGTGGACCATGGGCCAGCAGTTCTTCGTGATCCGCCGGATGCCCACCCCCGGCTCACCCGCTGCCAAGGCACTCGCTGAGCGCCGTGCCCGCAAGGGCCTGCCGATGGCCCCGCTCCTCGGAGAAAAGAAGGGCGAGGCGCCGGTAGAAGTACCTGCAGCACCGAAAGGCCAGCGCACCCAGCCGCAGCGGAAGAACAGGAAAAGAAAATGAGCCCGGAGCACATTGACGATCCCGTAGCCCCCGTCGAGGATGCTGCGGAACCTGTTTCGGGGCGCACCGGCCGGCTTGAGGAGGAGGGCGACGTAGCCGCCGACTACCTCGAGGAACTCCTGGACATCGCCGACATCGATGGTGATATCGACATTGAAGTCCGCAACGGACGCACGTACATCTCCGTAGTATCCGAGGAGGTCGACGACACAGCCCTCCAGGCGCTTGTGGGCCGCGACGGCGAAGTACTCGAGGCCCTGCAGGAGCTCACCCGGCTGTCGGTCCTGACGGCCACTGAGAACCGCTCCCGGCTGGTCCTGGACATCACCGGTTACCGTGAAGAGCGGGGCGGGCAGTTGCAGTCCATTGCCGAGGATGCAGCCAAGCGTGCCAAGGAGACCGGGCAGGAAGTGGCGCTCGTTCCCATGAGTGCCTATGAGCGCAAAATCGTTCACGACGCCGTCGCGGAACTGGGTCTGGTCAGCGAATCCGAGGGTGAAGGCGCGGACCGTCACATCGTCGTATCCCTGCCGGCATCCTAGTTATCGTCCCGGCAGTGCAGACAAGGAATATCAAGTAAGTGGTTGAAACAACGCCCGCAGAACTGGACGCCGCCCGGGCAATCTTCGGTGATCGACTGGATCTCGCACAGAGATATGTGGAGCACCTCGCGACGTCGGGCATGGAACGAGGCCTCCTAGGTCCCCGTGAAGTTCCGAGGCTCTGGAGCCGGCACGTGCTCAACTGTGCCGTGGTCGCAGAACTTATTCCTGCGAACGCCACAGTTGCCGACGTCGGCAGCGGCGCCGGGCTGCCCGGGCTATGCCTGGCCATCGCCCGGCCGGACCTTGCCATGACGCTTATTGAGCCCCTCGAACGGCGGGTGATCTGGCTCAACGAGGTCGTCGCCGACCTGGGTCTCGACAACGTGCGGGTGATCCGCGGCCGCGCCGAACAGGTGGTCGACGAGGTCAACGTGGAGGTCGCCACGGCGCGTGCCGTCTCCGCGCTCGGTGGACTGGCGGGCCTGACCGTGCCACTGCTGCACGGCAAGGGACAGGTGCTGGCCATCAAGGGGCGCAGTGCCGAAGAAGAGGTCCAGAAGGCCGCCAAGGCGATCCGCAAGCTGGGCGGCCGCGATACGGCCGTGCTCACCGTAGGTTCCGACGTCCTTGAGGAACCCACCACCGTGGTGCGCATCTCTGTAGGGTGAGCTGTCTGACACCTTAGCCTTCATGCACACACCCACGCCGGTCCCGGGGAATGGCGGCGAAGCGGATAGTCTAGATGGACTAATGCCTTAACGCTTTATGTTGGAAAGTGAGCATGACCAGGTGAGTGCGCGTGATTCTGCCGCAAAACGAATTCCCCCTTTTGCCGCACTCGGTTCTGCCCTGTCTGCATCATTCGGCCGTAAGCAGCCGCAGGTGGGTGAAGCTGAAGCTACTAAATCACCGGCGGTTGTTTCACGTGAAACGGCGGCAATTGAGCCGCCGCAGCCCGCCCAGCCTGAAAGCAGTGCCGTACTCGTGCCGGCCCCCCCAGCTATCGAAGGTGGTGTATCCGATGAAGCCGCTCCCGCGCCGTCGTCGGTAGACGTTATGGACTTGATGGATGAGAGCACTCCGCTGGCCCGGGAACTGGTGAGCGAAAACCGGCGCCGGGAAAAGCTGCGCGGCCGGGTTTTGCCGCGCCCGCCCAAGACGCGGATCATGACGGTAAGTAACCAGAAGGGCGGGGTCGGAAAGACCACCACCACGGTCAACCTGGCGGCTGCCCTGGCTACCGCGGGCCAGAACGTTTTGGTTATTGATATCGACCCGCAGGGGAATGCATCAACGGCCCTCGGCATTGACCACCGTGCGGACGTGGAGAGTATCTACGATGTGCTGATCGATGACCTTCCGCTGGCCAATGTGGTTGCACAGTGCCCGGACATCAGCAACCTCATTTGCGCGCCGGCCACCATCCACTTGGCTGGCGCCGAAATCGAACTGGTCTCCCTCGTGGCGCGTGAGCAGCGCTTGAGCCGGGCAATCAATGTTTACGCCGCTGAGCGGGAAAAGCAGGGCCTGGAGCGGCTCGATTACATCTTCATTGACTGCCCGCCCAGCCTCGGCCTGCTGACCGTCAACGCCTTTGTTGCGGCAAGGGAAGTCCTCATCCCGATCCAGTGCGAGTACTACGCGCTTGAGGGCCTGAGCCAGCTGCTGAAGAACATTGAGATGATCCAGAAGCACCTGAACGCCGATCTGGTTGTCTCCACGATTCTGCTGACCATGTATGACGGAAGAACCAACCTCGCCGCGCAGGTGGCGGCGGAGGTCCGTGAGCATTTCCCGGAACAGGTGCTGCGTGCAGTTGTTCCGCGTTCCGTACGAGTTTCCGAGGCACCGAGCTACCAGCAGACGGTAATGACTTATGATCCGTCCTCTACCGGCGCCTTGTCCTACTCGGAAGCGGCTGCCGAGATAGCCCAGCGGGCCTAGGGACACCCCGGCGCGGTTCGGACGCCAGTCCGGCGCCCGGCCGTAGAATACTCTCACAATCAATCCGTGCCGCTTGATAGGCGTGCATAAGGGAAGGACTTACCCATGGCCGAGAAGCGTCGTGGTTTAGGCCGCGGTCTGGGTGCATTGATCCCCAGCAGCGCGGAGCCTGCGGAGACTGAAACTCCGAGTCAGGCAAACGTTGCTTCCGGCCGTCCGGTTGATTTGTTTTTCGCTGCAGCGGACGAGCCCCGTGCCTCTGCCGCCGGGTCCGGTCCCCGTCGGGGCGCGGGGATTAATAAGGAAGCCCTGCGCGGACCTGCAAAGAAGTCCACCACCCGTAGCTCCACCGCGCGTTCGTCGGCCCAGGACGACGCTGTCAAGGATGCAGAGCTCCCTGAGGTCAGCGCTCCTGCTGCCCCCGAGGCCGTTCAGCCGGCTACCCCGGCTTCGTCCGGTTCTAAAGGCGAGTCCTCCCCGGCAACGGGAAACAAGGCGCCCAAACGGGCTGAGAAGGCCGCCGGAAGTACTACTGCAGGACGTGCTGCCGAAGACACCGCCACTGCCCCGGAAGTGACAGAGAACAAGAGCGCGCAGGTCGCTGCGACTGTGCCTGCAAGCGGCAGCAAGGACACTGCAGCCGCCACCGAACCGTTGGCCGCCGCGGATCCTCAGGATGGCGTTCGGCAGCCCACAGACGACGCTGGCCAGAAGCCGTCCGCCGATGTTTCCCGTGAAACATCGCGTTCGGATGACGGGGGCACGGGGCTGGTTCAGGTTCCCGGGGCAACCTTTGCGGAACTGCCGATTGATTCCATCCACCCGAACCGCAAGCAGCCACGTTCAGTCTTCGACGAAGATGACATGGCCGAGCTGGTGCATTCCATCCGCGAGATCGGCGTGCTGCAGCCCATCGTTGTCCGCCCTTCTCCTGAAGACGATGCAGAACACCCGTATGAACTGGTTATGGGTGAACGGCGCTGGCGGGCATCGCGGGAGGCCGGGCTGGACTTTGTGCCGGCGATCATCCGATCAACCCAGGATGTTGACCTCCTCCGTGATGCACTGCTGGAGAACCTGCACCGGAGCCAGCTGAACCCCCTTGAAGAAGCAGCGGCGTACCAGCAGCTCCTGGACGATTTTGAATGCTCGCACGAGGAGCTAGCGGACCGCATCGGAAGGTCACGGCCTCAGGTAACCAACACCCTGAGGTTGATGAAGCTTCCCCCGCTGGTGCAGCGGCGTCTTGCTGCAGGGATCGTGTCCGCGGGACATGCGCGCGCCCTGCTGGGCCTGGGGGATCCCGCTGAGATGGAGAAGCTGGCACAGAAGATTGTGGCAGAGGGCCTCTCCGTCCGCGCCACCGAGGAAATCGTCTCTCTTGCCGACGGGCTTCGGAAGCCGGCAAAGTCGTCCAAACCGAAAGTCGGCGCACGTCACGAGCGTCTCGACTACCTGGCAACGTCGCTCTCCGACCGCCTCGATACCAACGTCAAGATCACCCTCGGCGCACGTAAGGGCAAGGTCAGCATCGAGTTCGCCAGTGTCGATGACCTGAACCGGATTATGGGAGTTCTTGCCGCTCCCAGCGAGTAGCGGCCCCCGCAGAGCATTACGAACGGCCGGTGTTTCACGTGAAACACCGGCCGTTTCGTTTAACGGGTCGTTCCTTTCCCCATACTTCGATCCATGGCAGAAAGCACTTGTCCCGCGATTCTTCGACTGCTGGCAGCGCCTCCCGCGCACCCCCGCGTACCCCGCGTACCCCCGCGTACCCCCGCGTACCCCCGCGTACCCCGCGTACCCCCGCGTACCCCCGCGTCTCCCGCGTACCCCGTCGCAGCCCTTATGCGGCAGTGTTGCCATTGGTATCCAGACGGTGCTTGAGGTCCGGAGAGAGTCATTTATTCCGTAGCCGCATCGGTATCCATTTATATTTGGTTGGGTGCACTACGTTCAGGACGGCTAGGCGCGTAGGTTATGCGGTCGTGAGGAGAAGATCGGCCGGTCGCGGGGCCGGCCCGCAACAGTGGTTGCAGAAGTTTGCCCTCCGTAGGGAGTACGTGCCGGCACCCCTAAATCGACGAGCACGACCGCCTTGTTTCACGTGAAACAGCGAGATTGCTGACCCGACTGCCGCCGGTCCATTAGCCCCAGGGCGAGCCCAGCAACTGGCTTCCCCTTGATGCAACTTTAGACCTGATGGCGATAGGCCCGCGGTTTATGGCACCCCGTCAGGCACGCCCTCCACACATATGTAATAAGCGGGGGCTGTTCCATGCTGCTGCTGTGCAGCTCGTGCCCTGCCCTGCCAGCCACGCTGTGCTGGCAGGGCTCCGTGCAATCGCCCTGCCATGCTTCCGGATAAACGCCATCGTTGTCCAAAATCTATACTGATTAGCCACCTCTCTATGGTTGTGCTCCTGTATCCGGCCCTTACCGGCCTTTTAGCTTCGGAGATCAAGCGCCGTTTCACGTGAAACGAGGGCCGGGCACGCGAACCGAAACGCTGCTGCCGGCTAGGAGGCGCTGTTGCACTAGATACGAATCACCCAAGAAAAGCAGTGATCAGCACTGTCTGGTTCTGGCTGCCCCAGCCTGGGTAGGTCTGGCCGGCGACTTCCTCGGTAAGTCACAGCGATACTAGTCGGACTAAACCGGTCGGCCCCTTGCTGACATACGGGGGCATGGCCTGCTCGCACGCAACGGGATTACCCATCCGTTTTAGGTGCCAGGACGTACTACCCCTGCCGGCCTGCGGATGGCTCCGCACAGGGGAACTTGGTATAGGTTCGAGCTGGCCTGAGGGGTAACGGGGTGCCAGTGCCGTGCTGCCATGTTTCACGTGAAACTACTCCCTTTCGATCCGTGCCCGCCGCCTCAGTGGACTGGTGTCATGCCCTAGCTGGCCGTTCCAGCTGTCGCGCCGCATTAGCCTTATGGCTCCTGGCATATGCCCCGATAGGGGTCCGGCAGTGTGGAGCTCTCAACAATGCCAACAACACCGCTCGGAAGGGTGCCTATGTGAGCTCCGCGGACACAGAGGAGGTCCTCGTGGGCCGTGCGAACCGGTTCTTCCCCCAAAACGCCGCATCGAACGGCTGGTGTATGCAGAACTAATCGCGGTCAGGAATAGCACGTGACTCCAGTGTGTGGGCTGTGTCATCCCGAAGGAGTGGGTTGCTCTTGCCTGGAAACATGATGGGTGACGGCCCGTTCGGAGCTGAACTCCCGTGTGGCTCCTCCCGTGAGGGTCGAACTGATCCCCGACGGGAGGCCACTCGTGCGAAATGGTCGAGGTGGGCGTCTTCTGACGGTTCCTAGAACTGGTCCTGGTACGCGTGTTTCACGTGAAACGGCACCAAATGGTGCGGGATCCCATGCTTGAGGGGCGGAAAGACTATGGCTACGGGCACGGGAGGTAGCCAACACATCCGCTTAAGTGAGTGAAAGCTAGCCACTCGCGACATGATCCTCCCGCCTATTCTGTGCGTGGTGGCCTCCTACTGCTGCGGCGCTCAGGATGGTCGCCCGCGTTCTACGACGACCTAAACGAGCTGTCCGGTCACCGGCATCGGGCGCAGGGTAATTCTCAGAACACGATCCCTGATGACGAACACCGTAAAATATTGGTCACCGCTCTGCGCGAAGCGACGCCCTGAAACTCACTGTTTCACGTGAAACGCAGCGATGTTCACTACTGGTGCAGCACTAGAGAAGCAGCCTAGGAGCTTTGGAGCGCCCTAGTCGAACCACAGGATCCTATCGCCGCGATCTCCAATGGATACCGCGGATCCTGCAGATGACGGGCCGCTGCCAATCCACTGGTGTGCGACCGCGCAATCTGGCAGTTTGATTGTCGTCACCTGCCAAGATCGTCTGCACGTGGTCACGCAGCCGGTGCCATAGCCGCAAGGGGCGGATCGCGGCATCGGTGTAATCGGGCTAAGTTCCCCAGGTTCGTCATTCGACCGGGCTCACGGTTGCCAAGGGTCGAGTCGCAGGACTGGAATGAATGCACGCGGGCAAGCCCCTGGTGGTGCCAGTCGTACTTACCGCCGGTTGTTGTTGTGGAATGCATCGGCCGTTCGCTCGCCGAAGGCGACCACTTGCCGGGCGGGTGGATCAGTCTCGGTAGGCAGGGCTCCGGGAAAGCTGCGCTGCGGGTGCAGCAGCCCAGAACCAGTGGATCGTAAGGGATTGGCCTCCCCGCCCGCACCAAGCACGGAACGAATCCCCAGCTGCTCTGTCAGCGCCCAGCGGTCCAGCTGCATAGTCCACCGCTCCGCGAGGAATGTTTCGGAGGTGGCACTCCAGAGCATCGCAACAGAGCTGCCGTCGGTCTGCGTAGTTCCGCCCAAAGGGGAAGGATGGAGAACCTCGCCGCGAACGATGAGGGGGCTGGATTCCGTATTTGTCCGCCCCCACATCACGCCGGCTGAGCGCCACTCGGCGAAGGGAAGGGGGCGATGCGGCGGCAGCGCCTCGTACCGGCTGTAGCTGTACGCCTGTACGCCTGTTGCCGGCCGCCTCCGACTGCCCCAGGGACAGGAGAACCTGAGGGCCTATAGGACGGACGCCGCCAGCACGCTTCCGGCAACAGGTCGTACGCACTCTCGGCGCTCCCTGTGAACCTCTGTTTGGGGGGCAGCGCCCGGGGCATCACCGGGAAGCACCGGCGCTCAGGCTCCTGCTTTCGGGAACTCCACCGCAACCGGCCTTCAACTTCCCGGGTCTCAAGGAGGAACGAGTTCTTTCCGTGGAAACAGTGCGCCGGCATACGGTCAGCGGCAGCGTGGAACCGATGCCAAACACTACTGCGACGGAAGGGATGCAGTTGACGCGTCCGGCAACTGCCGCATTTTCCGCAAGGGGGACAGCGCGACCGGCAGGAACGCTGCGCAGGCCGCAGTACCCGCGATCCAGAGCGCAGCCTCCGCCCCGTAGAACTGCCCCAGCACGCCACCCAGCAAGGCCCCGACGGGCTGGGTTCCCCACACCAGGAAGCGCATCGTGGCATTCATGCGCCCCAGCAGGCGGTCCGGGGTCACCCGCTGGCGAAAACTCACCTGCGTAACGTTGTAGATAACCACTCCGAAGCTGACCAGGCCCAGCCCGGCGGCGCCAAGCCAGACTGACCATCCATCCTGAGCCGCCGGAAGAAGGAGGGCAAACGGTGCTGTCAGAGCCATGGAGAGCCAGATCGTCCTTCCCTCACCCAGCCACAGGGTCACCCGGCGCGTTGCCAGGGCGCCGGCTAGGCCGCCGACACCCAGGACCGAGAAGACGATGCCGACTTCGTGTGCACCCAGCCCGAGTTCACGGGGCAGGAAGAACACCAGCATGGCCGTGTAGGCCGAGAAGGCAAGGTTGAACAACGCTGTTGACCCGGCGATGACGCGGAGCAGGGGATTGCCCAGAACAAACCGAAGGCCCTCTGCGATATCGGCAGTGAGCCGTGATCCTGGGAGGGGAACCGGTTTGGACTGCCGGTACCGCATGCGTCCAATGAACAGAGCAGACAGGCCCATGGCGACGACATCCAGGGCCAGCGCCACAGGTGCCGTGAGCCAGGCAATGAGTTGCCCGGCAGCAACGGGGCCACCAAGTTGCGCCACAGAATGGACCGTCTCCAGTTTGGCATTTCCTTCGACCAGCTGGTCGCGCCCGATAAGCCGTGGGAGGTAACTCTGGTAGGCCACGTCGAAGAAGACGCTGAAGACGCCCATGACCAGCGCTACCGCGTAGAGCTGCCAGACCGTCAGGACTCCCATCCACCAAGCAGCGGGAACGGTCAGTAGGACGGCCGCTCGGATGACATCCGATGAGATAAGTATGTGGCGGTAGCGAAGCCGGTCAACCCAGACGCCGGCAGGCAATCCGATCAGAAGGAAAGCGACGGTGCTCATTGCGGACAGCAGTCCGACTTCGAATTCACTGGCGGCGAGGGTCACCACGGCCACGAGCGGCAGGGCGAGGCCTGAGATCTGGTGCCCTAACTGGCTCAGCGAGGTGGAATAGAACAGGAAACGGAAGTCGTGATCCTTCAGGACCCCACCGTTGGTCTTGCTGCTGTCACTATCTTCAGTCGTCATGCGGTTGACTCTCGCCAATCGATTGATGTTTGTCAATAGGTCCTCTGGTAGTCTGCAGGCATGCCAAAGGAGAGCGGGCAGACCCCCCGGCGGTCAGCAAGTGAGGATGAGGCAAAAGCCCTTGCTTCGGCGGTGCGGATCCGGATCCTGCGTGTCTGCCTCAAAGAGCAGCTAACCAACAAGGAAATCGCGACCAAGCTCGCCGCCAACCCGGCGACAGTGCTTTATCACGTGCGAAAACTTGTTGCGGCGGGTTTCCTGGAACCACAGGATGCCCGGTCCGGCCCCAGCGGCGCAGTCGAAATCCCGTACCGTGCGACGGGAAAATCATGGCAGCTGAATCTGGACGGCCGGGATCTGCGTTTGCGGAGCGCAATGATCGGTGCATTTATGTCCGAGGTCGGGCAGGTGCCCGCATCAGAGCAGGTCGCCATTTCCCGACTGGGCATCCGCCTGACCGAAGACGGGTATGCGAGGCTCTTGGAACGCGTCCAGGATCTTCTCGATGAAGTTGAAGCGGAAGAAGCAGTCGAGGGCAGCACCCCTTACTCCCTTTTTCTGGCCATCCACCCCGATGCCGGCAGCGGACCGGAACCCGAGACAGCGGCACCAAACCGCGACCAACAATCGAACTAGCTTGATTTTAAGGACCTAGCTCGGCATTCCTAGTCGCTGACCGTCCTCCGCTTCAGTTGTTTCACGTGAAACGCCGAGGAAAGACGCCTGCAGGTGTTCGTAGGCATCACTGAACGGTTGCAGCGGAGGGGTGAAAACGATGGCCCCGGCCAGGCCGCCGGTGCGCAGCGTTGCGCCAAGGTGCACCGGTGGCACGAGTCGGTGCTGGGCAATCGACGCAACGTCCAAGCCGTAGGGAATCCCTCGCCCGCCCAGTGCTGGTATCCTCAGCGTCGGATGCTCGGTCAGCGCGATCTTGAAGAGGGACGTAGTCAGGTCTGCCATCTCTGCGGGAGTTCCGACGGAGACGGGGCTCAGCGAAGGGGCAGCGGCAGCGGCAGCGCCGCCCAAGCCGAGCGTTTCCAGAATGAGGCTGTCGCCCCCGCTGTACCCCAGGTCGTTGGAGGTCCAAGGGGCCAGGAACCTTCCGGGAAACCCGGAGACGGGCGGCAGCGGTGCACGGAACCATTGCCCGGAAACCCCGGAAATCCGAACACCAAACTCCTTCTCGTTCATCGCCATGGCCGTGACGATCGAGCTGCCGGCAATCCCCTCCGCCGCGTCAGCCACCAGCTTCGCTGCCGCCATGGCGACGTGCAGGAAGTGAAATTCCGCAGTGTCGAGGTAGGCCAGCAATGCCGCGGTGTCCGGGTTGGCTTCGGGACTGTTCACAACGCGTTCGAGGATGGCATTCCGGAACAGGAGCGCCGCAGCCTTTGACCTTCCATGAAGTTCGTCCCCCATCGACAGGGCCGAAGCCATCACCGGCAGGAGCGGCATCGGCGCGTCACGAAGGATCCGGCCGAGGGACGGAGCCACCTGGTCCCTGATGACGGCAAGGTTGGCACTAACTGCAGGTCCGCGGGATCCGAATGTCAGTGCCTGTGTTCCCGGGCCTTCATTCATCCTGCAGGTTGCCGTTCTGCCTGACACCCGGTCCTGCACCACAAGAACCGGCATTGAAGCGGTGCAGACCCCGGTGAGGGAACCTACGCTGCCGTAGTCGTGACAGGAGCCAAGCCGGATAGCGCCCGAACGGAGCAGGGCATCCGCCTCTGCTTCAGAGGAGGCCAGACCTTCAAATAATGCAGCGCCAACAACCGCGAAGCGTTGGCATCCGGTGTAATCCTGCCAGCGCATCAGGGGCCCCGAGACAAGAATCGTGTCTTTGCCCATGCCCGGGACGGCCTCGCCCGCAGGGAGAACGTCAATCAGGTAGGGCTCCACCGACAGCATCGCAGCGACGGCTTCCTCATTCGGAGACGGGCGGACGGCATTCGTCGTCATAAGATCCCTCGAGTCGTCATGGCAGAAGCATGGCATGCGGGACGGTACGTTGGTGCCATGGAGGAGGAAGACACGGGCCCCGGCGCCGACGACGTCGCCCGCGCGTATGACGTCGTCGCCCGCTCCTATGCGGAGCTAATCCCCACCACAGGCAGCGAAGGGGACCCGGAAACGGACCTGGAGCTGGCCATGGTGAGGGAATTTGCCGCGTCGCTCCCGTCAGGAGCAGCCATCCTGGATGCAGGATGCGGACCCGGACGGATGATTACCTATCTCGACACCCTCGCTGCGCTGGCGGTCGACGGATGCGACATCTCGCGGTGCATGGTCCGTCTGGCCCGGGAAGCCCATCCGCAGAAGCGCTTCACAGTCGCGGAGCTGTCCTCGCTGCCTTACGCGGACGAATCTTTTCACGGGGTGCTTGCCTGGTATTCGATCATCCACACCCCGCCCGCTGGACTCGCAAACGTGTTCGCGGAGTTTCGGCGGGTCCTGAAGCCCGGCGGCGTCGTTCTGCTGGGGTTTACCGCAGGAAACGGCGCGCGCACGATAACGAACGCCTACGGGCACGACGTCGAACTCTACGGGCACGACGTCGAACTCACGGCCTACCCTCATGACCTCGCCGAGGTGTCCACTTGCCTTGGGCACAACGGTTTCCGGGTCGGCACCACTCTGAGCCGCGCTCCGGCAGGCCGGGAGCGGCAGGCACAGGGATTCATCAGCGTCCTCAAGCCGTCCTGACGAAGCCGGGAAGAGGAAACCTACAGCCCGGAAACCCGCCGGGCAGCCGGATCTTCCCTCGGGTTGAACTTCAGCACGTCGTCCAGGGCCAGGGTTCCCGTGGGCTGGTCTTCTTCTTCCAGCAGGTACAGGCGCTGAATTCCGATCACGATGGAATCGGCAACCGTCTGGCGGAAGACCGGATCGGCGAGGCGCTCGGCGTCGTGCGCGTTGCTGAGATAACCCAGATCAAGCCCGACGGACGGCACACCCGGCACTTTCAAGGTGTCCCAGGTGCGGGCGTGGACACCCAGATTGTCCAGGTCGGTGCGGGCGCCCAGCTCCTTCATCAGGAGGATGGCTGCACGGTGGCCGATGGGGGAGCGCGCCTCTCCGGTGCCGGGAAGACCCCAGTAATAGGCGGCCATGCCGGAGGCTGCCTGCTGGTCCAGCCAGTCGCAGTGGATGTCCAGATTCAGGCTGGGCGGGTTCCGCCGCGACCCTGACTCCCGCATCGGCTCGCGCTGCTGCGGCACCAGCAGGGCACCGAATTCCCGCAGGATGCGTTCCACGCGCCCCGCGATGTCCGTGGTGACCAGCTGCTCGGTCAGCGGCTCCCCGCTGAGCCGCTCGGCGGCATGCGGGGACTCAAGCCGGGAACGGCCGATGTTCACCGAAATGACGCGCCCGCGCAGAGCGGCGGTGGAACGGTCCAGCCGTTCGTAGTCACGCAGTGCGAAGGCCTGGCTGGGCGTGATGGCACGGTTCACCCGGGACATGGAGCGCATGGTGTCGCCGTCGCATACCCCGCTGCCCGGCAGGCCGAGGTTCTGCTGCAGCTCGGCTACTGCATAGCGGGTACGCACGCCGAAACTGCCGTCGATATGGCCGTAGTAGAAACCCAGATGCGACAGATGACGCTGCAGTTCGGCGACGTCGTCGCCCCGCAGCTGCGCACCCTCGACATAGTTCAGGGTGCGGTCCCCGAACCGGAACTGTGCTTCGGAAAGCGCGCGCTGCGTATCCGGCCCGGCGACCCCGTCAACAATCAGGCCGCGGCTTTGCTGGAAAGCGCGGACCGCCGCGTCAACGTGGTCATCGAAAATTGTCGGATCGTTTACGGCGTCCGGTGCCAGGTAGGACAGGGTGACGCCGGCGCGCAGCAGCGCTTCACGAAGCGCCACTACGCGCCGGCTGGCATCCAGCCTCCGCAGGCTTTCAGCATGCACAGTCATTGATATTTACTTCAGGAAGGCCGCGAATTCCTGCTCCAGGACCTGCTTCGGCTTGGCGCCGATGGAAGTCGCCGCAACCTCACCGCCCTGGAACACATAAACCGCCGGGATGGACGTGATGCCGTACTGGGCGGCGATCGCGGGGTTTTCGTCCACGTTGACCTTCACCACGTCGACCTTGTCGCTGTACTGTGCGGCAATGTCGTCGAGGATGGGGGACAGCATGCGGCAGGGGCCGCACCATTCGGCCCAGAAGTCCACGATGACGGGCTTCTCGGCGGTAAGGACGTCGGTACCGAAGGAAGCATCGGTTACTGCTTTTGCACTGCTCATTTTTGCTCTCCTAACAAAGAACGGAAATTAAAGGGCGGCGTGTTCGGAAACAGATTCGGACGCCGGGGTGGGGACCTCCGCGGCCGTGGCTACGGAGTCGCCCAGATCGGCGAGGTAGTGCTCGACGTCGACGGCGGCCACGCAGCCGGAGCCGGAGGCGGTGATGGCCTGCCGGTAGGTCGGGTCGATGACGTCGCCTGCCGCGAAAACGCCCGGCAGCGAGGTTTTCGAGGTGCGGCCGAGGACGGCGATGGTGCCTTCCTCAGTGAGTTCCAGCTGGCCGCGTACGAGGTCCACCCGGGGGTCGTTGCCGATGGCCACGAACACGCCCGTGACGGGAAGCTCCGACTCGGAGCCGTCCTTGGTGTTGCGCAGCACGAGGCCGGTGACCTTGTCCTCGCCGCGGATGGCAGCTACTTCAGAATCCCAGGCGAAGCGGATCTTCTCGTGCGACAGGGCGCGCTCCTGCATGATCTTGGAGGCACGAAGGCTGTCCCGGCGGTGGACCACCGTCACCGAAGAGGCGAACTTGGTGAGGAACAAGGCCTCCTCCAGAGCGGAGTCGCCGCCGCCTACGACAGCAATGTCCTGGCCCTTGAAGAAGAAGCCGTCACACGTGGCGCACCAGCTCACGCCGCGGCCGGAGAGGCGCTTTTCGTCCGGCAGGCCGAGTTCCCGGTAAGCGGAACCGGTGGAAATGATGATGGCCCGGGCACGGAAGGTTTCACCGGTGCCGATGGTGACCGTCTTGATGTCGCCGTCGAGGCTGACCTCGGTGACATCCTCGAAAAGGATTTCCGTTCCGAAACGTGCTGCCTGCTTTTCGAAGTTCGCCATCAGGTCCGGACCCATGATTCCCTCGGGGAACCCGGGGAAGTTCTCGACGTCCGTGGTGTTCATCAGCTCGCCGCCGGCGGTGACGGAGCCGGCAATCAGGAGCGGCTTCAGGTTGGCACGCGCTGCGTAGACGGCGGCGGTGTATCCGGAGGGGCCGGAGCCGACGATGATGACCTCGCGGACGTCGCCGGCAGAGGCGACGGGGTTTGCGGTGCTCACGGGGCGGTGAACCTCTTCCTTGTTGAACTAAAAATGCGAACCGAATATTGCAGGGCCGATTCGGCGAGTGGATCACCCTGCACAACCACTATCGTCTCCAGCTTATTCCGGCGGCGGTGGTGCTTCGATCGCGGCCGGGCGGCTGCGATCGAAGCGCAGGAGTCAGGACACGCCGATTTCGGCGATCCTCAGGCCCCAGGGGTACGCGGCCTGTACGCCGCTGAGGCGGGGCAGCTGCGTGAAGTTGATAATGACGTACCGGGCAGAGGCAGCCTGACCATCCGTTTTGGGCACCGGAATGCTGGTGGTGGGGCCGGTGAAGCCGCTCTGGGCCACCGACGTCGCCCCCTCCAGATCCGGGGTGTCGTTGAGCATCACGGAGAAGCTGCCGCCCGTACCGTTCAGCTGGGTGATGTTCACCTCATTGACTGCCGATTCAGCGCCCAGGTCCACCACCAGGGCAAGGTTCGGTGCGAGTCCGCCGAAGGTGTCGCTGGCGTACACGTAGCTGGACCAGTAGGAGGACGGATTGCCGTCAATGATCTGCGGCAGGGCGCCGTCGCTGGCAGAATCGAGCTGCGGGTTGCCCGGAACCACGCGGGTGATGCCGGCAATTTCCGCCGCCGGCGCCGGCGCGGGTGCCGCTTCGCTCGCGTCGGGGGCTGCCGGCGCGGCTTCCTGCGTCGGAACGGTTGAAGCTTCCGCCTCCGGGTCGGACGCGAACATGTCCCCCATTTTGCCCAGCTGGGAGAGCGCGAGAACCACGGCCAGGACGAGCACGAGGCTCAGGACCGCACCAATGAGCACGCGGCCGGACTTGCGGTTCGGCCTGTCCGAGGCACTGTCGTCGTCGTCGTAGTCTTCGTCCGCATTGCCGTAGGCGTCGCTGTCGGAGGCGTAGCCGTCATCCTCATAGCTGCCTGCTGCCAGGGCGGACTTGGGGAAAGTCGACGCCGACCGCGCGCCGCGTTCCGGAACCGGCACCTCCCGGGGATCCTCGTCCTCTTCCCATTTGGTGACCTTGGACGTCGAGGGCTGCTTGGGCCGGGTGGCCGGTGCCGGGGGAACGTTGGCACCTCCGGTGGCTGCTTCCGCGGGTTCACCGGCGGCATCCCCGAACTCAAGATCGCGTTCCGCAGCGGCGGACCCGGCCCCGGCGACCGCGCCGGCCGCCGCGCCGTTCCGGCCGAACCGCGGCAACTTGGGCTTGTGGACGCCGGAGAGCAGCGGCTTGCGGGGCTCCCGCTCCTCATGCTCGGCGTAGTGGTCTTCATCATCGGTTTCAGGCTCACGGGAGCGGGGCATACCGAAGATTTCCGAGCCCAGGGTGTCGGTGAAGAACGGCTCTACATAGGGGGCGTCCCGCTCGATCACCAGATCCAGCAGATCCGCAGCATTGGCATTGTTCGTAACCAGATAGGTGCGGCCGTCACTGACCCCCAGATCGAGTACCTGAACGTTGCCATAGCGTTCACCGGTGGCGATCTCACGGGCGCTTGCCGAGACCTGGCTGGCGTTCACGGGGGCGGCTACGAGGATGCTCACGGAACGGTTGAGGACCTGGTCCACACCGTCGAGCACCAGATCCTGCTCCGCCGAGGCGAGTACCCGGGCTGTCACCTTGTAACGGCCGCCCAGTACTGAACCGACGTCTACCGACTGTGGCACGTGTTCCTCCCATGAAAACGGCAATAAGACTGCGTCAGGATTATCTGACTCTGCGTATCTGACCATGCATACTTGGATCTTTGTTCACGGACACGGAACACGGCCGGCTGCCGCAGCCCTGAACTGCCTGCTTTGCTCCCATGCTACCTGTGACTTCTCAGAATGCCGGAGCCGGCACTTTAGGGAGTTCGGCGAAGTTTGGCAAGGAGCGGCCGGAGGAACGCATCGAGCTCCTGCACCTTCAGCACACGAAGCATCAGGTAGTACACCACGGCCATAAGACCGCCGCAGACCACCATGGTGACGGTGGCTGACGGGATCGACTGCCAGGCAAAGCCTCCGGGCGAGTACCCGCCCAGCAGGGCAAGACCTGCGGAACCGACGGCCCCCGCAGCAAGGGCCGCAACCACCAGACGGACATGCACGTCAAAGACCCTGGCTCCGCCGTAGTCCCCGAGGCTGCGCTTCAGGAAGATATGGCTCACGATGACGGCGGCAATGTTGCCCACTGAATAGGCCCCGGCCAGGGCAAAGACGATCTTGTCAGCAGGCAGGGTTGCCGCGGCCAGGGCCAGGCCGATGCCGAGGGTCGAGAGGATGACCTGCATGATCAGCGGAGTCCTGCCGTCCTCGTTGGCGTAGAAGGCGCGGTTCATCAGGAAAGTGGCGCTGAGGAACGGGGCAGTAACAGCCAGCAGCACCAGCACCTGGGCCTGCAGGGCGGCCGAGACATTCGACCCGCCGCTGAACCAGATACTGATCGGTCCGGCCAGGACAATCAGCACGGCGGAACAAAAGACGGTGGCCACACCGATTGCCCGCAGCCCCTGCGAGAGGGTGGCCCGGACGCCGTCGTAGTTCTTTTCCGCGTAGGCGTGGGACATGTTGTTGAACAGCACGGTGGCGAGGGACAGCGTGATGACCGAGTGCGGAATGATGTACAGCATCGACGCCGTCTCGAGATTCAGGTGGCCGGCGATCTCCTGGCCCATGGCCTGGTATTCGGGCCGTGCCTTGGACGCGATCGTGGCCACATGCGTGTAGACCAGGTAGGCGCCGTTGCCGATCAGCATGGTGATGATGGTCCACTTGGCCACCTTGCCGGTCTGCCGCAGCCCCACGCCCCGCAGCCCGAAGGACGGCCGCAGCCCCAGTCCGAGCCGGCGCAGGGGAAACAGGAGTACGGCGGCCTGCAGCACGATGCCCAGGGTGGTGCTGCCGGCGAGGATCAGGGTGGCCTGACCGGTCCAGGTGTCCGGGGAGAACGACGATGTCTCCTCCCGGCCGATGAAGGTGATGAAGACGAGCAGGCCGGCGATTGCCACGATGTTGTTGACCACGGGCGCCCACATATAGGCACCGAACCTGCCGTTGGCGTTGAGGATCTGCCCGATCACTGCATAGGCGCCGTAGAAGAAAATCTGCGGGAACAGCCAGTACGCGAACGTGGTGGCCAGCGGCAGCTGTTCCGGGCTCAGTGACAGGACGAAGTCCAGGATCGGCCGCGCCAGGAGGGTGGCGGCAAGGGCGATGCCTGCCAGCAGCATGAGGCTCAGGGTCAGGATGCGGGAGACATACTCCGTCCCGCGGTCTTCCTGCTTGCTTGCCTTGATGATCTGCGGAACCAGCACCGCGTTGAAAACGCCGCCGGCCACCATCAGGTAGATGAAGTTGGGCAGCACGTTCGCGGAGCTGAAGATATCTGTGACGAGCCCGGTGTTCCCGATGGCAATTGCCAACAGTGCGGTGCGGACCAATCCTAGGACGCGGGAAACCAGTGTTCCGGCTGCCATCACGGCGCTCGAACGCGCGGTACTGGGGGCTATGTTCTTTTCGGCCATCGTGACCCTATGTTCTCACCTCCGGTCCGGATTGCCTCAACCGGCGCCGGGGTGTCCGGGCGGGTCAGAGGTAGCGGGGGAGGATCTCGCGGGCGAGGTCCGCGATGCGGCGCTCGTTGGGGAAGGAGAGCCTCCGGCCGAGTTCCGCCAGCGGAACCCAGGCAACGTCCACGGCCTCATGGTCCGGATCGTTTTCGATGGTCAGGTGGCCGCCGCAGGCCTCGAGGAGGAAGTGATGGACCGTCTTATGCACGCGGTGCCCGCTGACCGTGAACCAGTAGTCAATGCTGCCCAGCGCGGTGAGGATGCGGCCGTCAATGCCCGTTTCCTCAGCGATTTCCCGGATGGCAGCGGCCTGGTTGTCTTCGTCGTTTTCGGGATGGCCCTTCGGCAGGCACCATTCCAGCCGTCCGCCGCGGTTCAGGCGGGCGATGATGGCGACCTGCAGCTGCCCGGTGGAGGTGTCCACCACAATCCCGCCGGCGGACACTTCCTCGACCGTGGGGAGGGGCGCATGTACCGAATGCGCACCGGCGCCGCCCATTGACGCTGTCAACGGGGTCCGCTTGGGGGCGCTCGGTACGGGATGGGCCATACTCCCACTGTAACGATCTTTGCCCGGCGATGATGACTGTTATCCGGGTGGCCGGGGAGGAAGCGGGAACCCTCGGCGTGTCCGCCCGCCGGCGAAGCCCTGTTGTCGGTCTTCGCTGTTTTATCTGGCACGCTTAAAGCACTATGGTGCACCTTTTTGATAGTTCGGCCTTGAACTCCCCGTTACCCGACGTGATCCCGGACCTCGGTGCGCGTTTCGAGGATGCCGGGTACGAGCTTTCGCTCGTTGGCGGTCCCGTCCGCGACCTATTCCTGGGCAGGGTCTCCCCGGACCTGGATTTCACCACCAACGCGCGCCCGGATGACATCATCCGGATCATCAAGGGCTGGGCCGACACTTACTGGGAGATCGGCCGGGAGTTCGGCACCATCGGGATGCGCAAGGACGGCTTCCAGGTGGAGGTCACGACCTACCGTGCCGATGCCTATGATCCCGACTCCCGCAAGCCCGCCGTGGCTTTCGGCGACAAGCTTGAAGACGATCTGTTCCGCCGTGACTTCACCATGAACGCGATGGCGCTGCGGCTGCCGTCCATGGAACTGGTGGATCCCTTCGGCGGAGCCCGCGACCTGCACGCCGGCATGGTGCGCACCCCCGGTGCCCCGTCGACGTCGTTCTCCGACGATCCGCTGCGCATGATGCGGGCCGCCCGGTTCGCCTCCCAGCTGGGTGTGGAAGTGGCACCGGATGTCTTTGAAGCCATGCGGGAGATGGCCGGGCGGATCGGGATCATCTCCGCGGAACGGGTCCGGGATGAACTGACCAAGCTGATCTGCGGCAAGGCTCCGTGGACCGGCGTGGACCTGCTGGTGGAGAGCGGCCTGGCCGACCACGTGCTGCCCGAGGTCTCGGCCCTTCGGCTGGAGATCGACGAGCACCACCGGCACAAGGACGTGTACCAGCACTCGCTGACGGTGCTCCGCCAGGCCTGCGAGCTGGAAACCGGCAGCGAGGGCCCGGTGCCGGCGCCGGACTTCGTCCTGCGTTTCGCTGCCCTGATGCACGACGTCGGCAAGCCGGCCACGCGGCGTTTCGAGCCGAACGGATCCGTCAGCTTCCTCCACCACGACGGCGTGGGAGCCAAGCTCACAGCCAAGCGCATGAAGGCCCTGCGGTTCGACAATGACACCATCAAGGCCGTCGCCCGGCTGGTGGAACTGCACATGCGCTTCTACGGCTACGGCGACGCGGGCTGGACCGACTCGGCGGTGCGGCGGTACGTGAACGACGCCGGGCCGCTGCTGCAGCGCCTGCACCGCCTCACGCGCTCCGACGTAACCACCCGCAACCGGCGCAAGGCCGAGCGGCTGGCCTTCGCCTATGACGACCTGGAACAACGGATTGCCGCCCTGGCGGAGCAGGAGGAGCTGGCCGCCATCCGCCCGGACCTGGACGGCGAGCAGATCATGGCCCTGCTGCAGATCCGACCCGGGCCGGTGGTGGGACGCGCGTACCGGTTCCTGCTCGAGGAACGGATGGAGAACGGACCCCGCAGCGAGGAGGAAACAGCGCAGCTGCTCCGCGCCTGGTGGGCCGAGCAGCCCGAAAATCCGATTGCCGCCGTTGGCACAACACCTGATACAACGGAAAAGGAACCCTCCGGGGAACCGGAAACACCAGGGACGAACGAGAAGGACGGCAAATGAGCAACGGGGAAAACTTCGGACCGGCAGTTCCGGACCTGACTCCCTCCGGAACCCGGCTGCCCCGTCTCTGGCTGCTGCGCCACGGCGAGACTGAATGGTCCCGCGAAGGCAACTACACCGGCCTCACGGACATCCCCCTGACACCGGAGGGCGAGGCGCAGGCCGTAGCCGCCCGCGGGAAAATCGGACCGGTGGCGTTCGACAGGGTGCTCTCCTCCCCGCTGATCCGTGCCCGCCGCACCGCGGAACTGGTCGGCTACCCTGACCCCGAGGTGGTCCCGCATGCCCACGAATGGGACTACGGCGACAACGAGGGCCGCAACAGCCGCCAGGTCCGCGCCGAGAACCCGGGTTACCTGATCTGGAAGGACGGTGTGCCCAACGGGGAAACCCTGGCACAGGTGGCCGAACGCGCAGACCGCATCATCTCCTCCGTGCAGGCCGGCTCCGGCACTGAAATGGACCGCGATCCCGAGGCCGTGCCGGTGGAGAAAGTCCTCCTTGTGGCACACGGCCATTTCCTGCGCATCCTGGCGGCCCGCTGGCTGGGCCTTCCTCCCGAGATGGGCCGGCATTTCGCCTTGAGCACCGCGGCGGTCTGTACCCTCGGCTGGGATAAGCACACTCCTGCCGTTGTGGGTTGGAACCTCTAACACTGCGTCAAGGCACGTTGCGCCCCGCCCTGAAATAAAGTTTTTTCGGAATTTATCTAAAAGGGCTTGGCAGCGTCCGGGTGCTTGTTGTACCTTTCTTTTGCGGGCACTTTGAGGTCCGCTTTAGACCGAACTGGATTCCGTGTCCAGTACCCCGGGTACCGTAAACAGGAGGTGGAGATTGATGAACACTAATGGCATGCACATTGTTGGAACCGGTGGCAATGCCGGCGGCAATCTCCGGCCATCCTTCCCTCGGGTACCGTCTTCGGTCCTGCCGGGCTGGCTGTACGTTGAGTCGCGGTTTACCGCGGCTGCAGGCCGGCCAGGCGTTCCAGCGTAGACGCTGCCGCCCCCGGCAAAGCCGCCCAGCGCCCCCGGCGCAGGCATCAAGCGCAACTTCTCCGGCACTAAACCCTCGGCGCCGCTCCTTCCAGGGAGCCGCCCGGCGGCGTCGGGGTTTATGTGCTGGCCAGCAGCCGGTTTTCCCCTTTGAATCGCGCCGTACCGTCATGGTCGGGTATTTCCCGCAAATCGCCTTGACGTAATTACCGACGCCTTTCTGCAGGGATTTCCGCATCCTTTTTGATGCTTTGTTTCCTTCCTTATTCTTTTGTGCCCTTTTCCGGGCCATTCCTGTCGGAGATTCCAGTGCCTGAATACCCCCAGCCCAATACAACGCTGCCCAAAAAAACCCTTACCGATGCCGGATTCCGGACCGGACTGCCCAACGATGCCGCCGGCAACGATGTGCAGCTGCTGCCTCCGGCCCGGCCTCCGGAACAACCCGCTCCGGTCCTGCGACGAGCCGCCAAGGGGGTGTACTTCATGCTCAAGCGCCTGCGAAGCTCCTACCTCCGCTCCAGCGCCGTCCACGACGCCCGGTTGGATGCGGCCCTGAACGGTGAACAGGGCCATCTGCTCCTGCACTACTTCCATTCGGCTAAGTGATTCCGGGCCTGACCCGGAACGGTTCGACGGGCTCTGCCCGGCACCTCCGCGAGGTGCCGGGCAGAGTCGTGTCCGGGGCATGGGCCAGGGCTGATGCGGAAGTGTTCCAGCCGACAGGAAACAAAGCTCAGGCGCGCGGCGTTATAAAGTCGATAGAGAAGATTTCGGTAAGGAAGGGAGCAAGGTGCCCCAGGTCAAGCGTGTGGCCATGCTCTCGCTCCATACCTCCCCGCTTGAACAGCCAGGCTCCGGCGACGCCGGCGGAATGAATGTGTACGTCCGCTCGGTGGCCCTCGAACTGGCGCGCGGCGGCACCGAGGTCGAGATCTTCACCCGTGCCACCGACCCCCTGCAGACTGCCGACGTGGAGCTGGCGCCCGGAGTGACCGTCCGCCACGTCACCGCGGGTCCGGTCGGCAAGGTGCCCAAGGAACAGCTGCCCTATCTGGACATGGCCTCTGCAGTGGCCGAAGCGCAGCCGTTCTTGCTCGACGGCGGATTCGATGTTGTCCACTCGCACTACTGGGTATCCGGAACTGCAGGATTGTCCGTCGCGCAGCAGTGGGACCTCCCGCTGGTCCACACCATGCACACAATGGCCCGAGTCAAGAACCTCCAGGCCCAGCCGGGCGAGGCCGCCGAACCGCAGATCCGGATCGACGGCGAACAGCGCGTGGTGCGCGGGGCCACCCGCCTGATTGCCAACACCAGCACCGAGGCCACCGAACTGGAAACGCTCTACGGAGCCGATCCGGCCGCCGTGGATGTGGTGGCGCCCGGTGTGGACCTGAACGTGTTTTCTCCCCGGGGCAGGCCCGGGGTGCAGGCCGGTCTGGGTTTCCTGCCCGCCGTTTTCCACGTGGTCTTCGCCGGCCGGATCCAGCGCCTCAAAGGCCCCCAGGTGCTGGTCGAGGCGGCCGCCGAGCTGCGCCGCCGCCGTCCGGACATTCCCCTGCGCGTCAGCATCCTCGGCGCCGGCAGCGGTTCCTCCGTGCTGGACCTGGTACCGCTTGTGCGCCGGCTGGGCCTGCAGGACACGGTGTCCCTGCGGCCGCCGGTGGAACCGCACCAGCTCGCGGACTGGTTCCGTGCCGCCGACGTCGTAGCCGTTCCCTCCTTCAGCGAATCGTTTGGCCTGGTGGCCCTCGAAGCCCAGGCCTGCGGAACTCCCGTCCTGGCTGCGAACGTGGGCGGGCTGCCCAAGGCCGTGCGCAACGGTCGAAGCGGCGTCCTCGTTGACGGCCACGCCCCCGGCCGGTGGGCCGCTGAGATGGAGGCACTCTACGACGGCACCGACCGGCGTCGCGCGCTCGGAGAAGGCGCGGCTGCCCATGCCCAGGCGTTCGGCTGGCGCCGGACGGCCATGCTGACGGCGGAAAGCTACCGGGAGGCAGCGGACCAGTTCGCCAGCCGCTCCGTGCGCAAGTAGGCCGAAGCAGCCCCCGCGGACCGGGACTGCTGGTAGCTTGGCTTCCAACCAGCGACCAGCAGCCGTCCAGCGAATCCGTTGACGGCACAGCGGAAGGAACGCAGACCATGCGTATCAGTGCCGATATGCCCTCGGACCTCGAAATTTCCCGGGCGGCCCGCCTGCTGCCGATCACGGAGATTGCCCGCGCCGCGTCGATTCCCGACGCCGTCCTGGAATCCTACGGACGGTACAAGGCGAAAATCGATCCGGCGCTCCTGCGGGAGGATTCGGCCCGCGGCCGGGTGGTCCTGGTGACGGCCATGAGCCCTACGCCTGCCGGTGAAGGCAAATCAACTGTGACGGTGGGACTGGCGGACGCCCTGCACCGGGCCGGGAAAAACGTGATGATTGCCCTGCGTGAGCCGTCCATGGGTCCGGTTCTCGGTATGAAGGGAGGCGCCACCGGCGGCGGCTATTCGCAGGTGGTGCCCATGGAGGAGATCAACCTGCATTTCACCGGCGATTTCCACGCCATTACCTCGGCAAACAATGCACTGGCCGCACTGCTGGACAACCACATCTTCCAGGGCAACCAACTGGGACTGGATCCGCGCCGCATCACCATTAAACGCGTCCTGGACATGAATGACCGCGCCCTGCGCGAGGTCGTCATCGGCCTCGGCGGACCGGCCCAGGGCGTGCCGCGGCAGGACGGCTTCGACATCACCGTGGCCTCGGAGGTGATGGCTGTTTTCTGCCTCGCCCGGAACCTTGCGGACCTCACGGAACGCCTGTCCCGGATCACCGTCGGCTACACCTACGACCGGCGGCCCGTCACCGTTGCCGATCTCGGCGCGCAGGGCGCCATGACGCTGCTGCTGCGCGACGCACTGAAACCGAACCTGGTGCAGACCCTGGCCGGAACCCCGGCCCTCGTCCACGGCGGGCCGTTCGCCAACATCGCGCACGGCTGCAATTCCGTCATTGCCACGTCCGCGGCCCTCCGGCTGGCCGACCTGGTTGTGACGGAAGCCGGGTTCGGGGCGGACCTCGGGGCGGAAAAGTACCTGGACATCAAGTCCCGGGTGGCGGATGTCGCCCCGGACGCCATAGTGGTGGTGGCCACCGTCCGGGCCCTGAAGATGCACGGGGGTGTGCCCAAGACCGGCCTGGCGGCGGAGAACCTTCCGGCACTGCAGGCCGGCGTCGTCAACCTGCACCGGCACCTGGAGAACGTCCGCCGGTTCGGGATCAACCCCGTGGTGGCGGTCAACCGCTTCAGCACCGATACGGACGCCGAACTGCGCTGGCTGATGGACTGGTGCGCCGAGCAGGGCGTCAGCGCCGCGGTGGCCGAGGTGTGGGCGCACGGCGGCGGCGGACCGGGCGGCGATGACCTGGCGGCGGCGGTGCTCGGGGCCCTGGAACGGCCGGCGGACTTCCGGTTCCTCTATCCGGACGAGCTGCCGGTGGAGCAGAAGATCCGGGCCGTGGCCCGGGAGATCTACGGTGCCGCCGACGTCGAATTTGCTCCGGCCGCGCTGCGCCGGCTGGAGGAGATAGCGGCGCGGGGACTGGAGCACCTGCCGGTCTGCATGGCCAAAACGCCGTACTCCTTCTCCGACGACCCGGCGGCCCTGGGTGCGCCGTCGGGCTTCACCCTGCACGTGCGGGATCTGTCCATCAAGACCGGGGCCGGCTTCGTGGTGGCGCTGACCGGGGCGGTCATGACCATGCCGGGACTGCCTCGGGAGCCGGCGGCGCTGCGCATGGGCGTCGCCTCGGACGGGACGCCGAGCGGACTTATCTAGGATCCGCCCCGGGCCCGGAGCGGTCCGGACACGGCAAGGCCCCCGATCCCGGAGCATTCCGGGGACGGGGGCCTTGTGCTGCCGGGGTCTTAGCGCTCGACCTCGCCGCGGATGAACTGCTCCACCTTTTCCTTGGCAATGTCGTCGTTGTACTGCTCCGGCGGAGACTTCATGAAGTAGCTCGAGGCCGAGAGGATGGGTCCGCCGACGCCGCGGTCCATGGCGATCTTGGCGGCGCGCACGGCATCGATGATGACACCGGCGGAGTTGGGGGAATCCCAGACCTCCAGCTTGTATTCCAGGGACACCGGAGCGTCGCCGAAGTTGCGGCCTTCGAGCCGGACAAAGGCCCACTTGCGGTCATCAAGCCAGGCAACGTAGTCCGACGGGCCGATGTGGACGTCGTCGGCCTTCAGCTCGGCGGAGGTGTTGGAGGTGACGGCCTGCGTCTTGGAGATCTTCTTTGACTCCAGGCGCTCGCGCTCAAGCATGTTCTTGAAGTCCATGTTGCCGCCGACGTTCAGCTGGTACGTGCGGTCCAGGACGACGCCGCGGTCCTCGAACAGCTTGGCCATCACGCGGTGCGTGATGGTGGCGCCGATCTGGCTCTTGATGTCGTCGCCGACAATCGGCACGCCGGCCGCGGTGAACTTGTCCGCCCATTCCTTGGTGCCGGCAATGAAAACGGGCAGCGCATTAACGAAGCCGACGCCGGCATCGATGGCGCACTGGGCATAGAACTTTGCCGCCTGCTCGGAACCCACCGGCAGGTAGCAGACCATAACGTCCACGGCGTTGTCCCGCAGGGCAGCAACAATATCCACCGGCGAGGCATCGGATTCGGTGATGGTTTCCCGGTAGTACTTGCCCAGCCCGTCCAGGGTGTGCCCGCGCTGCACCGTGATGCCGGTCTGCGGAACATCGGCAATCTTGATGGTGTTGTTTTCGCTTGCACCGATTGCGTCAGCCAGATCGAGGCCGACCTTCTTGCTGTCCACGTCGAAAGCGGCAACGAACTGCACGTCATTGACGTGGTAATCGCCGAACTTGACGTGCATCAGGCCTGGAACGGTTTCGTTGGGGTCGGCGCTTCGGTAGTACTGGACACCCTGCACCAGCGAAGCTGCGCAGTTTCCAACACCGACAATTGCCACCCGAATGGGATTCTCGGACACGGTTCTCCTTTGAAGAAAATGTTGAACGCCCGCCGCGGGCGCAGACAACCCCCATAGTCTACGTGCTTGCCGTCACATCGGCGGTTTGGGTCCGGTGCACCATGTCCGGGAAGCCGCAGCTGCCGGCCTTGCGGCCGTGCCGGAAGCTGCAGCTCACTGATGGATACTGGACCCATGCAGCCCAACTCCCGGCGCGGCCCGCAGCGCATTGTGGTGCCGTCCCGCAACGATCCGTTCCTGCGGAGGTTCACGGAAGGCATCGGCGGCCCGATGGGCCGCCACGCCGCGCCGGGCATTGTTTCCCCTGGATTCTTCACCGTGGAACGGGTGCTGATCCTGTTCACCGTCGTCGCCGCACTGCTGGCGGTCCTGGTCAAGACTTCCTGCCGCGCGGGCGGCTGGAACACTCCGGACCATTTTTACGCCGCCTGCTATTCGGACTGGCCGGAGCTCTTCCGCACCCGGGGGCTGGGGGAGGGGGTCTTCCCGTTCCTCACGGAGGGCTCGTTCTTTGAGTATCCGGTCCTCCTGGGGCTCCTGGCCGGAGCCACCGCCCTGTTGGTGCCCGGTGAGGGCGGCACGGCACTGAGGTCCCTGCAGTATTTCGACGTCAACGCAGTGCTGGCCACGGCGGCGTGGATGGCCACGGTCATTGCCACCATGCGCCTGGCCGGCCGCCGGCCCTGGGATGCAGCCATGGTGGCTTTGGCCCCGGCGGCGATCCTGTCCGTGTTCATCAACTGGGACATTTTCGCCGTGATGCTTGCCACGCTGGGGATGCTGGCCTTTGCCCGGAACCGCCCGGTGGCGGCCGGGGTGCTGATTGGGCTGGGGACCGCGCTGAAGCTCTATCCGGTGCTGATCCTCGGTGCCGTGCTGGTGCTGGCACTGCGGACCCTGCGCCTGCGCCCGGCGGTGCTGGCCTTCGCGGCCGCGGCACTCACCTGGCTGGCGGTGAACCTCCCGTTTATGCTCCGGGACTACGAGTCCTGGCGTTTCTTCCTGACCTTCACGGGGGACCGCCCGGCCGGCTATTCCTCCGTCTGGTTCGCGTGGAACCTGACCGTGGAACGGGCCGGCGGAACCGGCGTCGGCGCGGAGTTCATCAACGTCTGGGCGTACCTGCTTTTCGCGCTCGCGTGCGGAGGAATCGCCGTGCTGGCGCTGCGGGCCGGGCGCCGGCCGCGCCTGGCGCAGCTGGCGTTCCTGATCGTGGCGGCATTCATCCTCACCAACAAGGTCTACTCGCCGCAGTTTGTCCTCTGGCTTATTCCGCTCGTCGCCCTGGCGCGGCCGAGGTGGCTCGACTTCCTGATCTGGCAGTTCTTCGAGGTGATGCACTGGTGGGCCATCTGGATGTACCTCGCGAAGGAGACCTCCGGCGGGGCGGCCGAGAACAACCTCGATTCGCCCTACTACGTGCTGGCTGTACTGGGCCACGTGCTGGCCACGGTCTATCTGATGTACCGGGTGGTGTCCGACATCCTGGAGCCCGACGGCGACCCGGTGCGCCGGGGCGGCGCGGATGATCCGCAGGGCGGGCCGTTCGACGGTGCCCCCGACCGCTGGGCCCTGCGGCGGCGAAGGCCGGTATCCTTGGAAACGCATGCGGCCCCGGCGAAAGAAGCACAGTGACCCCCGTTCCATACCGTTCCGAGCAGCTCAGCCACGAGGAGTTCGAGGCGCTCGCCGCCGCGCACCCCGATGTGGTGATCCCGCTGGAGCAAACCCCCTACTGGGCTGATTTTGAGCGGAAGCTTGGCCGCAGCCCGTACGGCATCTGGGCCTATTACGACGGCGGCACACTGGTTGCCACGGCCAGTTACCTTCGCTCCGAACGACGGCTGCGGCCGTCCCTGGTGGTCGTCAACGGCCCCACCTGGTTCACCACGCGCACGCACAACGCCGAAGCCCGGCTCGTGTCCACTGTGCAGGAACAGTTCCGGGCCGATCCCGCCGTCGACCCGCTGTACATCCGCATGCAGATCGCGCATCCGCAGCCGCCCGTCACCGGGCCGCTGGAACACGGCTGGTACGAACGCGAAATCGTCGTCGACCTGACCCCGGACACGGACGAGATATTCGCGTCTTTCCGGTCCAACGCACGGAACCTGATCCGCAAGGCGGAGAAGCTGGGCGTCAAGGTCCAGACCATCGAGCGTGACCGCTGGGCCGAGGTGTTCCGCACCGAACTCTTCCCGATCATGCAGGAAACCGCCTCGCGGGACGGCTTCTCGAGCTTCGAGTCCGGCTTCTACGAAACCCTGCTCACCGAACTCGGTGACCATCTGCGCCTCATGGTGGCCTACATGGACGGCCAGCCGGTGTCCTGGCTCATCACCACGGAGTACCGCGGCTACTCCGTCTACTACTTCGCGGCCAGTTCGCACAGCGCCCGCAAGACCAATGCCCCCTACCTGCTGCTCTGGGAGGCCTTCAAGGTCCTCAAGGAGGCCGGCAACACCGCGTGCGGCCTCACCGGCATCGTCAGCGACAACTATCCGGGCCTGATCAACGTCACCACGTTTAAGCGGAACTTCTCCAAGACCGTGGTCACCATTCCCACCACCTATGACATTCCCCTGCATCCGCTCCGGTACGCTCTGGTGGCAAACGCCCTGAAACTGCGGCGGGAGGCGCCCGGGAAACTCCGCAGCCTCCCGGACTCCGCCAAGGGACTGGCGGGCCGGATCACCGGCCGGAGGGGCAAAGAGGCGGCTTAGTGAGCGATGTCAGTGTAGTCGGGGCCGGCCCGAACGGGCTCGCGGCAGCGGTCATCATGGCCCGCGCCGGCCTCACGGTCCGCGTGTTCGAAACCCGGTCCACGGTAGGCGGCGGCAGCCGCACCAAGGAACTGATGGAACCCGGCCACCTGCACGACATCTGCTCCGCAGTGCACCCCATGGCCCTGGCCTCTCCGTTCTTCCGCAGCTTCGGGCTGGACCGGCGGATCGACCTGGTGGTGCCGGAGATTTCCTACGCCTCACCGCTCGACGGCGGACGTGCGGCACTGGCGTATAAGGACCTGGACCGGACCGTGGACGGGCTGGGACGCGACGGTGCCGCCTACCGCCGCCTGATGGAACCGCTGGTGAACCGCAGCGAGGCCGTCACCGACCTGCTGATGGGCTCCCTGCTGAGCATTCCCCGGGATCCGGTTGCGCTGGCCGCCTTCGGCCTGGCCGCCCTGGACCAGGGCACGCCGCTGTGGAACCGCCGGTTCGTGGAGGACGCCGCGCCGGCCCTGCTCTCCGGCGTCGCGGCGCACCCCGTCGGGAAAATGCCGTCGCTGCCTTCCGCAGGCGGCGGACTGATGCTGGGAACCCTGGCCCACTCCGTGGGCTGGCCAATCCCGGTAGGCGGTTCGCAGGCCATCGCCGACGCGATGGCCGATGACCTGCGGGCGCACGGCGGTGAGATCTCCACCGGGCACCGGATCACGTCCCTGGACGAGGTGGCCGATTCCCGGGCGGTCATTCTGGATGTGTCCCCTTCGGTACTGCTGGAGTTGGGCGGGGACCGGCTTCCGGCGCGCTATGCCAAGGCCCTGGAGCGGTTCCGCTACGGGAACGCTGCGTGCAAGGTGGACTTCATCCTCTCCGGCCCGGTGCCGTGGGCGAACCCGGAGATGGCACGCACGGGAACGGCCCATCTGGGCGGCACGCGCGCCGAACTGGCTGCTGCCGAGGACGACGTCGCGTCTGGGCGGCATCCGCGCCGACCCTACGTGCTGCTGTCCCAGCCCAGCAGCTTCGACCCCACCCGTGCCCCCGCGGGCCGGCACGTCCTGTGGTCCTACTGCCATGTGCCTGCAGGTTCCACGGTGGACATGACCGAAGCGGTCACGGCGCAGATTGAGCGGTTCGCCCCCGGATTCCGCGACGTCGTTGTCGACTCGCGGGTGACGACGGCGGCGGACCTGGAACAGTACAACGCCAACTATGTGGGCGGGGATTTCGGCGGCGGGGCCGTGACGCTGGCCCAGATGCTGATCCGTCCGGTCCTGTCGCCGAAACCGTGGCGCACTGCGGTTCCAGGTGTCTACCTCAGTTCCGCGTCCACCCCGCCGGGCCCCGGAGTACACGGCATGGGCGGCATGCACGCGGCAAGGCTCGCCCTGAAGGACGTGTTCGGGCTGCCCGTGCCCCCGCTGGCCCCGTAGGAGACGGGCAGGGGACACCGCCACGCCTGCCGTCTGCGACCCACCCGATATCCCCGGTCCGGGTGTCTTGCGAAGATTGTGACCCGCGCCGCAAAACCTTGTATGTTATCGGGTACCGGCACCGCCGCCGGTACTTGAACCGGGGAACAAGTCATGGGGGACAGACAAATGGATAGCCAAGGCCCGCGAGCTGACGCGCAGGGATACCAAGGGGCTCCGCCGCCGCCCGGCGCCGCTGCACAGGGACAGTCGCCCTATGCGGTGCCTCCCGGAGCCGGGTACCAGGGCGCACCCGTGCCCGCACCGAAGAAGTCGAACCCGAAGCTGCGTAAACGCCTGATTATTGCCGGCAGTGTTGTCGGCGGGCTGTTGGTACTCCTGGTGATCGGCGGGTTCTTTGGGTACAAGCACCTGAGCGAGAAGTACAACCCGAAGCTGCAGGTCGAGTCATACCTCCAGGCAGTAGTCGACGGGGACATTGAAGGGGCCATGGACATGGTCGCGGCCTATGACGAAGAGAACGGCTATTACGCGGCGCAGGACTTTTCCCTGATGACCAACGAGATCTATTCGAAGGCCGAAAACCGGATCAGCGGATTCGAAATAACCAATGTGGACGCCTCCGGCATCTTCGCCGAAGTGACAGCGGACGTAAAACAGGGTGACGAGACCACGTCCGTGACCTTTGACTTGACGTCCGCGGGAGATGCGGCAGTCTTTTTCGAAAAGTGGGAGCTGACCTCTCCGCTGCGGGAGTCCGAGATTGCGTACCGGGTGGACGGAGACAGCACGGAACTGGCCGTGAACGGCGTCGCTATTGAAGGATTCGACGATTCCAAGTACTTCTCGGTCTACCCGGGTGACTACACCTTCAACACCCCCAAGGGCACCGAGTACGTCGGTTACAGCGGTGAAGAGAAGGTGAGCGTGGGTGTGGGTGACCCGGAGGCGCCCGCGGAGGTGCTGGATGTCGTCTACCGGCCTGAACTCACGGATGCGGCCCGAGAGGAAATCAAGGCCCAGACCAAGGCACACCTGGCAAGCTGCATGAAGTCCACGGAACTGCAGCCTCAGGGGTGCCCCAACAAGGCGGACGGCGAGGACCCTAATAATTTCCGCAATATCAAGTGGAGCATGACCAAGGAACCCACTTACGAGTCCATTGAAGGCGACCCGTCCTATCCGTTCCCGCTCCAGGCGAAAGACGGACAGTTCACTCTGGAAGCCGAAATGAAGCGCGGCAACGAGTGGGGCACGCAGAAGGGCACGGTCGAGCTCTACTCGATGCCCGCCATGGTCGATATCCAGGGAGACAAGATCAACATCACGTTCGGGGACTAGCAGCAGGCAAACGCCGCGGGCCGGTGGGCGGGCGCCGGCCATGGGGAACTGAATGCAGAAGGTTCCCCATGGCCGGGCCGGCGCAGCCCTAGTCGACGGTCAGTTCACCCATCCGGGACCACTCTTCGCCGTCAATGACGGTGTTGATGATCTTCGGGGTCTCCACCAGCGCCGGGACCATATCCTTCATGGCCTGCTGGAAATGGTCGCTCTGGACGTGGGCGGCCGCGGCGTCGTCCTTGAAGGCCTCCACGAGGACAAACTCGTTCGGGTTCTCCAGGCTGCGGGACCAGTCAAACCAGAGGTTGCCGGGCTCGGCACGGGTGGCTTCGGTGAACCCGGCGGTCAGCTCCGGCCAGCGCTCGGTCCACTCGGGCTTGACGAGGAACTTGACGGTAATAAAGATCATTTCAGTCCTGCTTTCTTGAGATTTTCCTTGAAGTTCCAAGGTTTTCATCGTATGTCCGGACGGCGGCACCGGGCCACCGGCGGCGGCCCGGAAGGAATGGGAGGATGGGTACGTGGCACATCTCGACGTATCCAACATTGACTATTTCCTCTCCGACGGACGGCAGCTGCTCAACGGCGTCAGTTTCAAGGTCGGGGACGGGCACAAGACGGCCCTGATCGGGCCCAACGGCACCGGCAAGACCACCCTGCTGCGGATTATCGCCGGTGACCTGCGGCCGGACGAGGGCACGGTGGCACGGTCCGGGAACATGGGCATCATGCGCCAGTTCGTCGGGCAGGTCCGGGATGACAGCACGGTCCGCGACCTGCTCGTCTCGGCCGCACCGCCGGCGCTTGCTGCCGCCGCCCGCGAAGTGGATGCCGCCGAGCTGGCCATGATGGAGCACGACGACGAGCCCACCCAGATGCGCTACGCCACCGCCATCACCGAATGGGGCGACGTCGGCGGCTACGAGCAGGAAACCGTCTGGGACGAGGTGACCATGGCCGCGCTCGGCCTGCCCTTCGACCGGGCACAGTACCGCAAGGCAGCAACGCTGTCCGGCGGCGAGCAGAAGCGGCTGGTCCTGGAGGCGCTTTTCGCCGGCCCGGACGAGCTCCTGCTCCTGGACGAACCGGACAACTACCTGGACGTGCCGGGCAAACGCTGGCTCGAAGGAAAACTTGCCGCCTCCAAAAAGTCCGTGCTGTTCGTCAGCCACGACCGCGAGCTGCTGGACAACGCCGCCACCCGTATCGTGACCCTGGAGCCGGGCATCAACGGCGCCTCCGCCTGGATCCACGGCGGCGCCTTCAGCAGCTACGTCAAAGCCAGGGAAGACCGCAACGCCCGGTTCGAGGAACTGCGCCGGCGCTGGGACGAGGAGCATCTCAAGCTCAAGGAACTCGTCAACATGTACAAGAACAAAGCGGCGTTCCGCTCCGACATGGCCAACCGGTACCACGCGGCCCAGACCCGGCTCGCCAAATTCCTGGAAGCCGGCCCGCCGGAAGCCCTTCCCGTTGAACAGAACGTCAAGATGCGGCTGCGCGGCGGCCGCACGGCCAAGCGCGCCGTCGTCGCCGAGAAGCTGGAACTGACCGGACTGATGAAGCCGTTCAGCACCGAGATCTGGTTCGGGGACCGGGTGGGGGTGCTGGGCTCCAACGGCTCCGGCAAATCCCACTTCCTGCGCCTGCTGGCCCTGGGCGGCAGCGACCCGGATAAGGAACACGAGCCCGTGTCCGAGGTGGAGATTGCACCGGTTCCGCATAACGGCTCGGTGAAGCTGGGCGCACGGATCCGGCCGGGGTTCTTCGCGCAGACCATGATGCGCCCGGACCTGGCCGAGCGCACCCTGCTGGACATTCTGCACCGCGGCGACGAACACCGCTCGGGTCTGGGCCGTGAAGCCGCCGCCGGAGCCCTGGACCGCTACGGACTTGCCTCGTCCTCCGAGCAGAAGTTCGAGTCCCTGTCCGGCGGCCAGCAGGCACGCATGCAGATCCTGCTCCTGGAGCTGTCCGGCGCCACCCTGCTGCTGCTGGACGAACCCACCGACAACCTGGACCTGCACTCCGCCGAGGCGCTGGAAAAGGCCATTGACGCCTTCGAAGGAACGGTCCTGGCGGTCACCCACGACCGCTGGTTTGCCCGCAGCTTCGACCGCTTCCTGGTCTTCGGCTCCGACGGCAGGGTCTACGAATCCGAGACGCCCGTCTGGGACGAAAAACGGGTGGAACGGGTCCGGTAGGGGACAATACAGGCGTGAACGAAACAGCCCTGAACAAAGCCCTCATCGCCGTCTTCGTGATTTTCGGCCTCAACGGCCTGGTCTTCGCCAGCTGGGCGGCCCGTATCCCGGCTGCCGCGGAGGACCTGGGGATCGGCGCCGCCGGCGTCGGCCTGCTCCTGCTGTTTTCCGCCATCGGTTCCGTCGCGGCGCTGCCGCTGGCAGGTTCGGTGGCGCAGCGGATCGGCACCGCGGGAACAGTGCGGGCCGGCGGCATTACGACGTCGGCCGCCTCGCTGGCCATTGCCGCCGGGCTGAACCTGGGGTCGATCCCGATAACCGCTGCCGGGCTGCTGGTGTTCGGTGTGGGTATTGCCGGCTGGGATGTCGCCATGAACCTGGAGGGCGCCGACGTCGAACGCCGGGTGGGGCGAACAGTCATGCCGAAATTCCACGGCGCCTTCAGCGCGGGGGCGTTCGTGGGTGCCATGATCGGCGCCGTGCTCTCCGCCCTGGGCGTCTCGCTGTCCCTGCACCTGCTGGGCATCCTGACCGTTGTCTGCATTGCGGTCCTGATTGTGCCGCGGAACTTCCTCCAGCTGCCGCACCATGCTGCCGCCGGCGGAGCCGATGCGACGGCTAAACCATCCCGGTTCGGCGCCTGGCGGGAGGGGCGGACGCTGCTGATCGGCGTCGTCGTTATGGGCGCAGCGCTCACCGAGGGTGCGGCAAATGACTGGGTGGCGAAGGCGACCGTGGACGGACTGGGCACCAGCGAGTCCGCCGGCGCCGTGATGTTCGGTATTTTCGTGGCCGCCATGACCCTCACCCGCTGGTTCGGCGCACGGCTGATCGACCGGCTGGGACGTGTGCCGGCGCTGCGGATATGCATGAGCGCCTCCCTCGCCGGACTGCTGCTCTTCGTTTTCGCCCCGAATCTGGTGCTGGCCGGCGTCGGTGCCGTGCTGTGGGGCATCGGGGCGGCCCTGGGCTTCCCGATGGGGATGTCCGCCGCGGGGGAGGACCCCGTACATGCCGCCGGCCGGGTATCCGTGGTGTCCACCATCGGCTATATGGCCTTCTTTGTGGGTCCGCCGGTGCTGGGCTTCCTCGGGGAACACTGGGGCGTGCGCAATGCGCTGCTGGTGGTGGGCGCGGCCATGCTGGTTTCCATTGCCTTCGCTCCGGCTGCCGCAGAGCGGAAGGCCGCCCCCGAACCGGCCTAATGCTGCGGACCGATCCTGTCCGCATTAGGCAGGCGCGGGAACCCTGCCGGGTCCTACCCTCAACGCATGTCCTTTTCCCCAGACTCCGCGCCGTTGATTTCCGCCGAGGGACTGACCAAGGTCTACTCCTCAAAATCCGGTCCCGTGCATGCCCTGGACGGCCTGGATATCGCTGTTCCCGAAGGAACCGTCACCGCCCTGCTGGGCCCCAACGGAGCCGGCAAAACCACGGCCGTCAAAGTTCTCACCACCCTCATCCGGCCAGACGCCGGCACCGCCTTCATCGACGGCATTGACGTTGCCGCCGATCCCAAGGCCGTGCGCCGCGTCATTGGCGTGTCCGGACAGTACTCCGCCGTGGATGAGAACCTTACCGGGCTGGAAAACCTGGACATGGTGGGGCACCTGTACCACCTGCCCGCCCGGCGCGCGAAGGAACGGGCGGCCGAACTGATCGACATGTTCGAGCTCACCGACGCCGGGAACCGGCCGGTCAAGGGCTACTCCGGCGGCATGCGCCGGCGGCTGGACCTCGCCGGGGCCCTGGTCAACCAGCCCCGGGTCCTCTTCCTGGACGAACCCACGACCGGCCTGGATCCGCGGTCCCGGATTGCGCTCTGGGGCGTCATCACCGATCTGGTGGCCCGGGGCACCACCCTGCTGCTGACCACCCAGTACCTGGAGGAAGCAGACCAGCTGGCTGACAAGGTGGCCGTGATCGACGAGGGGAAGGTCATTGCCGAGGGCACCTCCGATGACCTCAAGGCCCAGATCGGCGGGCACCGCGTGGCTGTTGCACTCGTGCACCAGAGCGACGCCGACGGGGCCATGTCCATCCTGGGCCGGCACGGATCCGGCGAACCGCACGTTTCCGGGGACGGCCGCACCCTGGAGGTCGCCGTCGTCGACGGCCCCGCCGCGCTGCAGCGCGTCCTGTCCGAGCTGGACGCGACCGGCGTCGAACTCCACGACGCCGGCATCCGCCGCCCCACCCTGGACGACGTCTTCCTGCAGCTCACCGGCAGGCCGGCCGAAGAGGACAGCGAAACGGAAAAGAAAGAGGAGGCGAACCGATGAGCGCCGCAGTGTCAGCAACCGGGATCCGGGCCGGCACCCCCAGCCTTCCCGCCCGCTGGGCCGGAGACGGCTGGACGGTCACCAAGCGGAACCTGATCAAAATCAAACGCTCGCCGGACATGATCATTTTTGCCGTGCTGCAGCCGATCATGTTCGTCCTGCTGTTCAGCCAGGTCTACGGGGGGTCCATCGCCGTGGCGGGGACGGACTACACCCAGTTCCTGATGGCAGGAATCTTCGCCCAGACCGTGGTCTTCGGATCCACGTTCTCCGGCTCCGCCATGGCACAGGACCTGAAAGAGGGGATCATTGACCGGTTCCGGACCCTGCCGATGAGCCCGTCCGCGGTGCTGATCGGCAGGACCAACGCCGACCTGGCGCTCAACGGGATCTCCATGCTCATCATGATGGGGACCGGCCTGCTGGTGGGCTGGCGGGTGAACTCCACGCCGGGCCGTTTCCTGGCCGCCATCGGGCTGCTTTTGCTGTTCTCCTACGCGTTCAGCTGGGTGATGGCCCTGCTCGGGATGACGGTGCGTTCACCGGAGACAATCAATAACGCGTCCTTTATCATCCTGTTCCCCATCACCTTTATTTCCAATGCGTTTGTGCAGAGCTCCAACCTCCCCGGACCGCTGCAGACCTTTGCGGACTGGAACCCGGTTTCGGCGCTGGTGCAGGCCGTGCGCGAGCTGTTCGGCAATCTCGGCAGCGCTCCCGTGCCGGACACCTGGCCGATGCAGAACGCCGTTGCCACGGTGCTGATCGGCTCGGCCGTGATGCTCGTGGTCTTCGTTCCGCTGGCGGTACGCAAATTCGAGTCGATCAGCTCCCGGTAGCGGGGGAGCCTTCGGAAACGAGGATCAACCATGATTGAAGCCCGCAGCCTCGCCAAGGTCTTCGGCGGCAAGACTGCCGTCGACGACATCAGCTTCGACGTCCAGCCCGGCAAGGTCACCGGCTTCCTCGGCCCGAACGGGGCCGGCAAATCGACGACCATGCGCATGATCATGGGGCTGGACTATCCCACTGCCGGCAGCGTGACGGTCAACCGCCGGCTTTACGCCGACCACAAGGCGCCCTTGAGGGAGGTCGGTGCGCTCCTGGAGGCAAGGGCTGTCCACCCTAAGCGGACGGCTTACAACCATCTGCGCGCGCTCGCCGCCAGCCACGGCATCCCCAAGGAGCGCATCATCGAGGTCATGGAACTGACGGGCCTCGGTGCGGCGGCCAACAAACGTGTGGGCGGTTTCTCCATGGGGATGGGCCAGCGGCTGGGAATCGCGGCCGCATTGTTGGGAGATCCCCGCACGCTTATCTTCGACGAGCCGGTGAACGGACTGGACCCGGAGGGCGTGCAGTGGGTCCGCCATCTTGCCAGGGGCCTCGCGGCGGAGGGTCGCACGGTGTTCATTTCCTCGCATTTGATGAGCGAGATGGCAGTCACCGCCGACCACCTGATCGTGATTGGCCGCGGCAGGATCCTGGCGGATGCACCCATGGACCAGGTCCTCGCCGGCAGCGGCCGCGAACGTACCCTGGTGCGCGCGGACGACGTCGATGCCCTGGCGGCGGCGATAGGTTCGGATGGCGTGGAAATACGCCGGCCGGCACCGGGCCAGCTCGAAATCCTCGGGATGTCCGCCCGCGGTATTGCCGAAGCTGCGCTGTCGCGGCGGATCCTGGTCACTGAGCTGACCCCGCGGCAGGCGTCCCTGGAGGACGCCTATATGGAGTTGACCCGTGGAGAGGTCGAGTACCAGTCCCGGGTTATTGAGCCGACGGTCGGGGAAATCCCTAGTCATCCCTAAGGGGGAGCCCTGATTCATCCCTTGGACCGGTCCCGTTGCGGTGCTGGCCGCCTATGGTGGAGGTAGACCCCCCAGCTTTTGCTTCCCAACGTGAGGATCACCCATGATCGAGGCATCCGGCCTCTCGAAGCGCTACGGCGGCAAAACCGCCGTCGACAATGTTTCCTTTACTGTCCAGCCCGGCAAGGTCACCGGTTTCCTGGGTCCCAACGGGGCCGGTAAGTCGACCACCATGCGCATGATTGTGGGTCTGGACCGTCCGACCTCGGGCCGGGTGCTCGTCAACGGCAAACCCTACGCCCGGCACAAGGCACCCCTCCGCGAGGTCGGTGCCCTGCTCGACGCGAAAGCCGTCCACACCAAGCGCAGTGCCTATAACCACCTGCGGGCCATGGCAGCTACCCACGGCATTTCCGCCAACCGGGTGAACGAGGTCATTGAACTCACCGGCCTGACCTCCGTGGCGCAGAAAAGGGTGGGCGGCTTCTCCCTGGGGATGGGACAGCGGCTGGGCATTGCATCGGCCCTGCTGGGAGATCCCTCCACCGTCATCCTGGACGAGCCGGTCAACGGGCTGGATCCGGAAGGCGTCCTCTGGGTCCGCCATTTGGCCCGGGAACTTGCCGCGGAAGGCCGCACCGTTTTCCTTTCCTCCCACCTCATGAGCGAAATGGCGCAGACGGCGGATCATCTGATCGTCATCGGCCGCGGGCGGATTATTGCGGATGCACCTATCGCCGATATCATTGCCGGCCAGAAAAAGGTCCGCGTCCTAGTCCGGACCGACAGCCCGCGCGAACTGCTGCAGGCCCTGACCGGACCGGAGATCACCGGCGTCGAAAAGGAAACCGGCCTGCTGGAAATCACCGGCGCGGAACCGCGCCGTATCGCCGAGACCGCTTTGGAGCGGCAGATCCTGGTGTACGAACTGACGCCGCTGCAGGTGTCCCTTGAGGACGCTTACATGGAGCTGACCCGGGACGACGTTGAATACCGGTCCAAGGACCGGCCGCAGGAGCTTTCCGCTGCGGGAACTGCCTCCGGGAAGGGGAAATAGAACCGTGAGTACCGCTACAACATCCAAGAATCCCGCGTCATCGCCGGCGGCCTCCTCCGGCTCCGGGTTGAGCTTCCTCCGGGTCCTGCAATCCGAGTGGATCAAGATCACTACGGTCCCTTCCACCGTAATTCTCCTCGCCATCACCGTGGTGGTGATGGTCGGACTCGCAGCTCTCGCTGCCTGGGGCACAGCCGAGATTGTCAATGAATTCGGCGGCGGCGCCGACAGCCCGGAAGCAGCGCAGGCCGGGCCGCCTGCGGCAGACAGCCTGGTTCCGGAGATCCCCGCCAGCGGACTCTTCTTCGGCCAGTTGCTCATCGCTTCCCTGGCGGTGGTGCTCATCGCCTCGGAATGGGGCACCGGAATGATCCGCTCCACCTTCAGCGCTGTTCCGAAGCGCATTCCGGCGCTGCTGGCAAAGAACCTGCTTATCGCCCTGATTTCCTTCGTGGTCGGCGCCGGAGCCGCTTTCATTTCCTTCCTGGTGGCCCAGCCGATCCTGGGCAGCGCGGACCTCAGCCTGTCCCTGGATGATGACGGAGTGCTTGCCAGCATCCTCAACACCGGAACGTGCCTGGCACTGATCGCCGTGTTTGCCATGGCAATCGGAACCTTGCTGCGGAACACCGCCGGAGGCGTGGTGACTGCCATCGGCATCATCTTCGTCCTGCCCCTGGTAGTGGCCATCGTGGAGAACCTGGCGGACTGGATTCCGGACGCCGCACGGTTCCTGCCGAGCAACGCGGGAACCCAGCTGGTGACGGCCGGACCGATTGCGGACGGAGCCCTCACCCAGCTGCAGGGCGGCCTGGTCCTCGCAGCCTGGGCAGCTGTACTGCTGATCGCTTCCCTCGTCGTAACCAAGAAACGGGACGTCTAGGGGCACTGAACTTCGGTAAGGGTGGAGGCGGAAGAACGGCCGCCGCCACCCTTGCCGGATCCAAATCCCACGAACAATTCCTCCACAACCCCCGGTGCTTGCTGCGCCGGGGGTTCTTTACGTCCGGAACGGGCGGCGGTTACGCCGGGACCGGCCGCTCTGGTTGAATCGGAGCATGTCCAACGCATTGGCCCACGTAAATGATCTCGGCGCGTTTGTCAGCGCCTCACCGTCCAGCTTCCACGCAGCGCGCGAAGGTGCGCGCCGCCTCACGGAGGCGGGATTCACCGCAGTACTCGAGACCGGGGATTTCCCCCGCTCGGCCGGAAAGTTCTTTGTGGTGCGCGACGGCGCATTCATCGCCTGGGTCACTCCCGAAGCCGCCGGCCCCGCCACCGGTTTCTCGATCCTGGGTACCCACACCGATTCCCCGTCCTTCAAGCTCAAGCCCCGGCCCACCACCGGCCGGCTCGGCTGGCTGCAGGCCGGCGTCGAAGTGTACGGCGGCCCGCTGCTGAACTCCTGGCTGGACCGGGAGCTGCAGCTTGCCGGGCGCATGGTCACCCTGGACGGTGTTGAGCGGCTCGTGGAGACCGGTCCGCTGATGCGTTTCCCCCAGCTGGCCATCCACCTGGACCGGGCCGTGAATGAAGGCCTGAAACTGGACAAGCAGCAGCACATGAACCCGGTATGGGGACTGGGGGACCCCTCCGCCTCGGACCTCGTGGCGCTGCTGGCAGCGAAGGCCGGCCTGGCGCCGGAGGAGATCGGCGGATACGACATTGTCGCCGCGGACACCCAGGCGCCGCAGATTTTCGGCGCCGAGGGCGAATTCTTCGCCTCGGGACGGCTGGACAACCTTTCCTCCGTCCACGCCGGCGTCGTCGCCCTTATTGCCGCCGACGTCGCACCCACCGCGCCGGTTGCCGTGCTCGCGGCCTTCGACCATGAAGAGGTGGGCAGCGGGAGCCGGTCGGGAGCCGCCGGGCCGTTCCTCGAAGACGTCCTCCTGCGGATCAGCGACGGACTGGGCGCCACGACGGCGGAGCGTGCACGGGGGCTGGCTGCCTCCTTCTGCATTTCCGCGGACGTCGGCCACTCCGTCCACCCCAACTACGCGGAACGCCACGACCCCGCCAACCATCCGGTGCTCAACGGCGGTCCGCTGTTGAAGATCAACGCCAACCAGCGCTACACCACCGATGCGCCCGGCGCGGCCCGCTGGGCGGCCCTCTGCGCCGCTGCAGGGGTGCCGTACCAGGAATTCGTGTCCCACAATTCCGTTCCCTGCGGTTCAACCATCGGCCCCCTGACCGCGACGCGGCTCGGAATCCGGACCGTTGACGTGGGGATTCCCGTTCTTTCAATGCACTCGGCCCGGGAAATGGCCGGCGTGGAGGATCCCCTGCGTCTGGCCGCCGTGGCCCAGCTGTTCTTCGCGTCGGGTGCCGCCTGACCCCCGGCGGAGCCCCCGCAGATTCCGGCGTGTCAATCCCGGCCCCGGAAATCGGATAGGATATGAAAGTCTGTGCTGTCGGCTTAGGTCGGCAGATTCCCCCCGCTGCGGATCAGCTGCAGGCCGAGGGGAGACAACGCAAAAGAACCTCCTGTTACGGAAATGCCGTGACCGTATAGCCCAAAGGAGGTGGGTTCACAAATGCGTGCTTATGAACTGATGGTAATCATCGACCCCGAGGTCGAAGAGCGTACCGTCGAGCCTTCGCTCGACAAGTTCCTCAATGTTGTCCGCAACGATGGTGGAACCATCGACAAGGTAGACATCTGGGGCCGTCGTCGACTGGCCTACGAAATCCAGAAAAAGACTGAAGGCATCTACGCGGTGGTTAACTTCACCGGTACGCCTGCAGCAGCAGCCGAGCTTGATCGCCAGCTGAGCCTTAACGAGACCATCATGCGCACCAAGATCATCCGCCCGGAAGAGCAGAAGATCTCGAAGAAGGATGCCAAGAAGGCCGCTAAGGACGCTGCAAAGGTTTCCGCAGAATAATTTCGGCAACCCGTACTGATATCAGGAGGCTTTCATGGCAGGCGAGACAACAATCACCGTCGTCGGTAACCTAACCAACGACCCGGAACTGCGGTTCACTCCGTCCGGTTCGGCAGTGGCGAACTTCACCATTGCTTCAACCCCTCGGACCTTCGACCGTCAGTCCAACGAGTGGAAGGACGGCGAAACGCTGTTCCTCCGTGCGTCTGTCTGGCGTGAAGCTGCTGAAAACGTCGCCGAGTCCCTTACCAAGGGAACCCGCGTAGTTTGCCAGGGCCGCCTGAAGTCGCGTTCGTACGAAACCAAAGAGGGCGAAAAGCGCACCGTAATGGAGCTTGAGGTCGATGAAATCGGCCCCTCGCTGCGTTATGCCTCTGCCAAGGTCACCCGCACCCAGCGCTCCGGCGGTGGTGGCGGCGGTGGCTTCGGCGGCAGCAACGGCGGCGGTGGCGGCGGCTTCGGCGGCAACTCCAACTCCGGTTGGGGCGGCGGCCAGCAGCAGCAGCCACAGTCCGCACCGGCTGACGATCCCTGGGGCGCCCCTGCGGGCGGCAACTCCGGTGGATGGGGCAGCGGCCCGGATTCGAACGATCCGCCCTTCTAAACCTCTTCATTCGAAGAGCGGCTACCCCCATTTGGGAGGAGCGGCCCTTCACCCGGCGTCTTCGGACGCCATCCTCAGACGGCAACCGCCGTCGAGCCCATCCCGTGGAAAATGTATCCACGGGCTCCACTAGACATAAGGAGCTCCACGATGGCTAAGGCTGAACTTCGCAAGCCCAAACCAAAGTCCAATCCCTTGAAGGCCGCTGACATCACTGTCATCGACTACAAGGACGTAGCATTGCTGCGCAAGTTCATTTCCGACCGCGGAAAGATCCGCGCTCGTCGCGTAACTGGCGTCTCCGTGCAGGAACAGCGCAAGATCGCCCAGGCAATCAAGAATGCCCGCGAAGTTGCTCTCCTGCCTTACTCCGGCGCTGGCCGCGGCTAAAGGAAAGGAACCTAACTCATGGCAAAGCTCATTCTGACCCACGAAGTAACCGGTCTCGGCGCTGCCGGCGACGTCATCGAGGTTAAGGACGGTTACGCACGTAACTACCTCCTGCCCCGCGGCTTCGCTCTGACCTGGACCAAGGGTGGCGAGAAGCAGGTTGAGTCCATCAAGGCTGCCCGCGCTGCCCGCGAGCACGCTTCCCTGGAAGATGCTCAGAAGCAGGCTGCTGCTCTCTCCGCCAAGCCGGTCAAGCTGACCGTCAAGGCCGGCGAGTCCGGACGCCTCTTCGGTACCGTCAAGCCCGCCGACGTTGCTGCCGCTGTTGAAGCCGCCGGTCTCGGCGCCATCGACAAGCGCAAGGTTGAACTGCCGACGCACATCAAGTCGGTTGGTTCCTTCCAGGCCAACGTCCGCCTGCACAACGATGTTGCAGCCGTCATCGACCTTGAGGTCGTTGCAGGCTAGCGTCTGACGCAGACACGCAAGCACCCTCCTGCCTTCGGGCCGGGGGGTGCTTTTGTATGTCCGGGCGGTGTTCAGCGGGCTGCTGCAGCCGCCCGGGATGGGAAATCCACAGCCCGCAGGCCGGAGTTGTGGATATCGGCAGGGTAATTTGTGGATTTCGCCACCCCTAGGCCTGTTTAGAGCTCCTGTCAACACGGTACCGACTGGTGGGCGCGGCGGAAAAATAGTTTGTTTACACAGGTGTGGACAAGCGTTTGCCCTAGTCAGAGCCCCTTTTGTGGAAAAACCCAAGTTTTATCCACATGCTTATACCCAGCCTGTGCACAAGACACGCCGCGTTATGCACAGACTGTCCACAGGACCTGTGGATAACGCGTTTGTCGGCAGGGCGCAGGGGGCATACGGTTGCGGTGAATCCCTTCTTCAGACGCATGCCAGCCGGTGGAGGATGTCAGCGCCGCCGCCGCCATTCCGGCCGGATGTCAGTGCGGGCTGATAGAGATAGTTCAGCCCTCCGGCAGGGCAGGGATCGAAACGTCTTAGCCTTTTATGGAAAGGGTCACAGTGTCGCTCACGCATACGGACTCCCCGGCATCAACATCAAGTCCGGACTTTGCGAGGACACCGCCCCAGGACCTTGTGGCCGAACAGTCGGTACTTGGCGGCATGATGCTGTCCAAGGACGCCATCGCAGACTGTGTGGAGGTTCTACGGGGCCTCGACTTCTACCGCCCGGCCCATGAGGCCATCTACGAGGCCATTATTGATCTCTACGGCCGCGGCGAACCGGCGGATGCCGTCACCGTGTCGGATGAACTCACCAAGCGCGGCGAGATCGGCCGCATCGGCGGCCCTGCCTATCTGCACACGCTGATCCAGTCCGTTCCCACCGCTGCCAATGCAGGTTTCTATGCCGAAATTGTGCGCGAGCGGGCCGTTCTCCGCCGTCTGGTCGGCGCGGGCACCAAGATTGTCCAGCTTGGCTACTCCAACGAGGGCATGGAGGTGGATGACATTGTCAACGCCGCCCAGGCCGAGATCTACGCCGTGGCCGAGCGCCGCACGGCGGAAGACTACGTACCGCTGAAGGACATCATCGAAGGCACGGTGGACGAAATCGAGTCCGCCGGGCACCGGGGCGAGGGCATGACCGGCGTCCCCACCGGCTTCTACGAACTCGATGAGCTCACCCAGGGCCTGCACCCGGGCCAGATGATCGTCATCGCCGCCCGTCCCGCCGTCGGTAAGTCCACCTTCGCGCTGGACTTTGCCCGCTCTGCGGCCATCAAGAACAACATGACCACCGTCTTCTTCTCGCTGGAAATGGGCCGCAACGAAATCGCCATGCGCCTGCTCTCCGCGGAAGCGACCATAGGCCTCCAGGACCTGCGCAAGGGCACCATCAAGGACGAGCAGTGGGGCAAGATCGCCACCACGATGGGCCGGATGAATGACGCGCCGCTGTTTATCGACGACAGCCCGAACATGTCCCTGATGGAAATCCGAGCCAAGTGCCGTCGCCTGAAGCAGCGCCATGACCTCAAGCTCGTGGTGCTGGACTACCTGCAGCTGATGTCCTCGGGCAAAAAGGTGGAGTCCCGCCAGCAGGAAGTTTCCGAGTTCTCGCGTGCGCTGAAGCTGCTCGCCAAGGAACTCGAAGTACCCGTCATCGCGCTGTCGCAGCTGAACCGTGGTTCCGAGCAGCGCACCGACAAGAAGCCGATGGTGTCCGACCTGCGTGAGTCCGGCTCCATTGAGCAGGACGCTGACATGGTCATCCTGCTGCACCGCGAGGACATCTACGACAAGGAGTCCCCGCGCGCCGGCGAGGCCGACGTTATTGTCGCCAAGCACCGTAACGGCCCCACCAAGACGATCGTTGTAGGGTTCCAGGGCCACTATTCGCGCTTCTCGAACATGGCGGTAGAGGGCGGCAGCGGCTTCTAGCCGCGGCTAACCCCTCCTCCCCACCACCGATCCACCCCCCCCACGCCGCAGGAGATCCAGCATGCCCAAGTCCAAGCCCCGCAAGAAGGCCGTCACCAAGAAGAAGCAGGCCCGCCGGGCCGAGCATGAAGTCAACGCCCTGCTGCGCGGTGAAACCGCCTACTTCAGCGACGAGGCGGAGGCACTGCTCACCGCCCGCGGCTGGATCAGCGAGCGGGACCAGCCCGGCGGACCCGATCAGGGCGACGCCTGGTACTGGATGCCCTCCCAGCTGCCCGCCTACCTGGAGGAAGGCGAGCCGGTACCCACCTCCATCTACCCGTCCTCCGAAAACACCTTCGTCAGCCAGCTGGCGACGCCGGACGGTTCCGTTCCCCCGGTGGCACAGACCGAGTACGACTCCCTTGAAGCACTCGAGGCGGACCTGGACAGGCTGCAGGCCTACCGGGTGCCCGACGACGCGTGGACCGTCCTGGGCGGCGGTCCTTCCGCCGAGGAGACCCCCGGTGACCTCATTGACTCCATCACCGAGGAGTGGGAGCTCATCGCCGAGCTCATCCACTTCCCGTACAGCAGCGACGCCGGTCCGCGTTCCTTTGCGGCCGTCGAGCAGGCCGTGCAGGACGGCCGGCTCACCGAGTACGCCTACCGGTCGGTCCTGGCTGGCCGCGAAGCACAGTAACCAGGCCGCACAGTAACTGCGCCGCCCAGTAACCGCGCCGCAGAATAACCGCGGGGCGCGCCCGCGGGGCGCTCCGCCTAGCCCCGGTTTGAGGCGCCCGGACCGCCTGCGGGCTCTCCGTGGGCATCATGGCTGGAGGCCAGCTGCCACGGCACGGAAGCGACCATGATGGCCGGCTCGAAGTGCAGCCGGGCCTTGATGCGCAGGGCGGTCTGGTTGTGCACCAGCTGCTCCCACCAGCGGCCCACCACGTACTCCGGAATGTAGACCACAAACAGTTCCCGCGGCGCGTTGCGCCGGGCATCGCGCAGGTACGCCAGCACGGGGGAGATGGTCTCGCGGTACGGCGAGGACAGCACCGTCAGGGGTACCGGGATCTGCAGGCGCTCCCAGTCGGCCAGTGTGCGGCGGGTGTCCTCCGGATCCAGGTCCACGATGATCGCGTTCAGGCTGGAGGGGCGGGACGCCCGTGCGTAGGCAATGGCCCGCAGCGCCGGCTTGTGCACCTGCGAAATCAGGATCACGGCGTTGACCCGGGAAGGCAGCGCCAGGCCGTGGTCGTTTTCATTCAGCGCGAGTTCGCGGGCGACGGTGTCGTAGTGGACCCGGATGCTGTACATGATCACGTACAGCACGGCCATGGCGAGCAGGGCGATCCATGCGCCGTGGGTGAATTTGGTAATGATGACAATGAGCAGCACCAGGGCCGTCATGCCGAAGCCGAGGGAATTGATCGCGCGGGAGCGGTGCATCCGCCGTCGTACGTCCTTGTCCCGTTCGGTACGGAGCTTCCCCGTCCAGTGCCGGATCATGCCCAGCTGGCTGGCAGTGAAGGAAACGAAGACCCCGACAATGTAGAGCTGGATCAGCTGGGTGACATCCGCATCGAAGGCGACAATCAGCACCAGGGCGCCCACACCCAGGGCAATGATGCCGTTGCTGAAGGCCAGCCGGTCCCCGCGGGTGCGCATCTGGCGGGGCAGGAACCCGTCCTTTGCCAGGATCGAGGCCAGCACCGGGAAGCCGTTGAACGCGGTGTTGGAGGCGAACACCAGAATCAGCCCGGTGGCGGCCACCACCAGGTAGAACGCGATGCTGCCGTCGCCGAAAATGGTTTCCGCCAGCTGGCTGATGACCGGATGCTGCACGTACTCGTCGCCCACCGGGTCACCGTTGACGGTGAGCTGGGTTTCGGGATGCTGCGCCACATGGACCTTGGTGAGGTTGGCCATGGCGATGATGCCGCCGATCATGGCTGCGGAGATCACGCCCAGGAGCAGCAGGGTGGTCGCGGCATTGGCGCTCTTGGGCTTGCGGAAGGTCGGTACGCCGTTGCTGATGGCTTCGACGCCGGTGAGCGCGGCGGCACCCGAGGAGAAGGCACGCAGCAGCAGGAGGGCGCCGGCAAGCCCCACGAGTCCCTCGTCGAAACCGGATTCCTTCACCAGTTCGAAGGAGGCGGACGGTGCCTGCTGCAGATCTCCGCTCAGGAACTGGATAAGGCCGGTGAGGCACATGCCCAGCACGGAGGCCATGAAGATGTAGGTGGGTACGGCAAACAGGGCGCCGGCCTCCCGGATGCCGCGGAGGTTCACCAGGACCAGTACCGCCACGCCGATCACGGCGATGGTGGCCTGGGTGCCGTGCAGCGCGGGAATGGCTGTCACCAGATAGGACGCCGCGGAGGACATGGACACAGCCACAGTGAGCACGTAGTCCACCAGCAGCGCGGAGGCGACGGTAAGGCCGGCAGGCTTGCCCAGATTGGTGCTGGCAATTTCGTAGTCGCCGCCGCCGGACGGGTAGGCATGGACGTTCTGCCGGTAGGAGGCCACCACTGTGAGCAGCACAATGATGACGGCCAGCCCCACCCAGGGGGAGAGGGTCACGGCAGCGACGCCGGCCAGTGCCAGGGTGAGGAGGATTTCGTCGGGCGCGTACGCGGCCGAGGAGAGGGCGTCCGAGGCGAAAACCGGGAGCGCAATCCGCTTGGGAAGGAGGGTGTGCGAGAGCCGTTCGTTGCCGTAAGGACGCCCGACCAGAATGCGCTTGAGCGCATTGAAGAATGTGAGCACGAGGACCAACGTTAGACCCGGGCCGTAGGCACTGTCCAGAAGCGCAAAATCCGCCGGCAGCACGGCCCGCCGGCGGATGCCCGGCAGCCGGCGGTGGAGTACGGTTCTGGGTATGGCTTATGAGGGTGGTACGAGTCCCGCAGGCCTTCGGCGCGCCCCGAATATCCGTGATGTCGCAGCTGCTGCGGGGGTTTCCCACCAGACTGTTTCCCGGGTGATCAACGGACACGCGAACCTCCGCGAGACCACCCGCCAGCGGGTGCTTGACGCCATGGAGGAGCTGCAGTTCCGCCCCAACCGCGCCGCCCGGGCCCTGGTCACCAAGGAATCCCGCATCATTGGCGCCCTGGTCGCTTCCGGGGCCGAATACGGGCCGACGGCGACCCTGCAGGCAGTCCAGACGGCCGCCAATGCGGCCGGTTACGTTGTGGACCCCGCCCACATCGACAAGGCGGACCACCGGTCCATCGAAGCCGCATTGGATCGCTTGATGAGCCACGCAGTGGAGGGCCTGGTGCTGCTGGCACCGCAGTCCCGGACCCTGGAGGTGATCGAGAAGCTGTCCATCCGGATCCCGTTCGTCACGGTGCATTCCCTGCACAGCGAGGATCACCGCATGTCCGTGGACCAGCTGGCCGGGGCGCGGCTGGCCACCCGGCACCTGCTGGAACTGGGACACCGCCGCGTGGTGCATGTACCCGGACCCGAAGAATGGGTGGAAACCGAGGCCCGCCGGCAGGGGTACCTGGAAGAGATGGCGGAGTGGGGTCTGGAGCCGGCCATCGTCCCTGCCGGGGAATGGACGGCAGATTCCGGGTACCGGGTGGGGCTGGAACTGCGGCAGGAACGCCGGTTCAGCGCCGTGGTCTGCGGTAACGACCACATTGCCCTTGGCCTTGTGCATGCCTACGCCGACGTCGGGCTGCGGGTGCCTGAGGACCTCAGCGTGGTGGGTTTCGACGACGTGCCCGAAGCCGCGCATTTCCTGCCGCCGCTGACTACCATCCGGCAGGACTTTCCGGAGCTGGGCCGGCGCTGTGTGGCCGTGCTGCTGGCGGAACTGCGCGGTGAAGCCCCGGTGGCAATGGGGGACGTGGCCCCCCGGCTTATCCAACGCGCCTCGGCGGTCGCTCCGGCGGTTGTTCCCTGGGCGGCGGCTCCGCCGGTCTGACCTGCCTGCTGCGGGTCCGCCCGACTGACCGCCTGCTGCGCCGGCACACACTTGGGCCATCCACGTCCGAACCGGCTCGCTGACCCGCCTGCGCCTGCCGCGCCTGCACACACCCTGGGGCCAGCCGCGCCTGCTCCGGCTGCGACCGCGCCGTCCCGTAACCAAACCGTAATCCGCGCACCTGTGGCCTGCCTCACAAAACCGGAGTACTCTGGCTGCAAATATCAATGTGACCGTTCACATTCGGGGCCAACCGGTGGTTTCCGAACTTCGGTCAAGATGACAATGAGGTCACCGTGAGTCAGACCGGCAGTGCGCCCGCCTATGTGGTGGGCATCGATTACGGCACTCTTTCCGGCCGCGCCGTCGTAGTGCGGGTGCATGACGGAGCGGAGATGGGCTCCGCGGTCCATGCCTACCGGCACGGGGTCATGGATTCGGTCCTGGCCGCCACTTCGGAAGCGCTGCCGCCCGACTGGGCGCTGCAGGTGCCGGCGGACTACGTCGAAGTCCTGCAGCAGGCGGTGCCGGCCGCACTGCGGGCCGCCGGCGTTGCCCCGGAGTCCGTCATCGGCGTGGGAACCGATTTCACTGCCTGCACCATGGTCCCTGTGACAGCGGACGGCACGCCCCTGAACGAGCTGCCCGGGCTGTCAACGCGTCCGCATGCCTACGTGAAACTCTGGCGCCACCACGCCGCCCAGGCACAGGCAGACCGCATCAACCGCGTAGCTGAAGAGCGCGGGGAAACCTGGCTGCCCCGCTACGGCGGGCTGATTTCCAGCGAATGGGAATTCGCGAAGGGGCTTGAGCTGCTGGAAGAGGATCCCGAACTTTACCGGCTGATGGACCACTGGGTGGAGGCCGCCGACTGGATTGTCTGGCAGCTCACCGGCACCTACGTACGCAACGCCTGCTCGGCGGGCTACAAGGGAATCCTGCAGGACGGGGCATATCCGGACCGCGGCTTCCTGGCCGCACTGAACCCGGATTTCGCCGGCTTTGTTGAAGAGAAACTGGAGCATCCAATCGGGAGCCTCGGCTCGGCAGCGGGAACACTCAGCGCTGAAGCCGCGGCCTGGACGGGTCTGCCGGCAGGCATTCCGGTTGCCGTGGGCAACGTGGATGCCCACGTCTGCGCCCCTGCTGCGGGGGCGGCGTCACCCGGGCAGATGGTGGCGATCATGGGTACCTCCACCTGCCACGTGATGAGCGCGGAGGTCCAGCGGGAGGTCCCGGGGATGTGCGGCGTGGTGGACGGCGGCATTGTCGACGGCCTCTACGGCTACGAAGCCGGACAGTCAGGCGTAGGTGACATTTTCGGCTGGTTCACCGCACATTTCGTACCGCCGGAAGTGACCGAAGAGGCCGCGGTGCGCGGACTGAGCGTGCATGAACTGCTGACCGAGCAGGCGAGCCGGGAAGAGGTAGGCGCCCACGGGCTCCTGGCCCTGGACTGGCAGTCCGGCAACCGCTCAGTGCTCGTGGACCATGAACTGTCCGGGCTGCTGGTGGGGCTCACCCTCGCCACCCGGCCGCACGAGGCTTACCGGGCGCTGCTCGAAGCCACCGCCTTCGGCACCCGCAAGATTGTTGAAACCTTTGCAGCCTCCGGCGTTCCGGTGACGGAGTTCATCGCTGCCGGCGGACTGGTGAAGAACAAATTCCTGATGCAGGTCTACGCCGATGTCCTGGACATGCCCATCTCCGTTATCGGCAGTGACCAAGGCCCGGCGCTCGGCTCGGCCATCCATGCAGCCGTAGCGGCCGGCGCTTACCCGGACGTGCGGGCAGCCGCTGCCGCCATGGGCCGGGTGCAGCAGAAGGCGTACCTTCCGGACCCCGCCCGTGCCCTGACCTACACGCAGTTGTACGAGGAATACGAGACCCTGCATGACTACTTCGGGCGCGGCGGCAATGACGTCATGCGGCGGCTGAAAGCGCTGCGTCGGTCCGCCCGTAAGGTCCGCGAGGTGTCCGCATGAGCGGCCACGCTTCCGTCGAGGAACGGGTGGACCAGGTCCGGGCTGACGTGGCCGGCCTGCACGCCGAACTGGTCCGGTACGGGCTGGTGGCCTGGACTGCCGGCAATGTCTCCGGGCGCGTTCCGGGCACCGAATTCTTTGTCATCAAGCCCAGCGGTGTGGCCTACGAGGACCTCACCGCCGGGAACATGATCCTGTGCACCCTGGACGGCACCCCCGTGCCCGGTACATCCGGCGCGGAGCTGGCATCCTCCAGTGACACGGCCGCGCACGCCTATGTGTACCGGCACATGCCCGACGTCGGGGGAGTGGTTCACACGCACTCGACCTATGCCACGGCCTGGGCGGCGCGGGGCGAACCCGTGCCCTGCGTTCTGACGGCCATGGCCGACGAATTCGGCGGCGAGATCCCGGTGGGTCCGTTCGCCGTCATCGGCGACGACTCGATCGGGCGGGGCATCGTGTCCACCTTGACGGGCCACCGGTCCCGGGCCGTCCTGATGCGCAACCACGGCCCGTTCACCGTGGGCCGGGACGCCCGTGACGCAGTCAAGGCGGCGGTCATGCTCGAGGATGTCGCCCGCACCGTCCATCTCTCCCGGCAACTCGGCGAGCCGGTGCCCCTCGACCCTGGGCACATTGACGCCCTGTTCCACCGATACCAGAACGTCTACGGCCAGCCGGCCGCTGCACCGTCCGCATCAGCGGCAGAGGCCCCAACAACATCCAGGAGCGCATGACCTTGAGCCCGCTAGATACTTCCCTTGAACCGTACGAGGTCTGGTTCCTCACCGGCAGCCAGAATCTTTACGGTGAAGACACCCTTCGCCAGGTTGCCGAGCAGTCACAGGCAATCGTCGGGATGCTCGAGTCCGCCGGGCTGCCGGTCCGGATCGCCTGGAAGCCCACCCTGACCGACGCCGGCTCCATCCGCACCGCAGCGCTGGAGGCCAACGCGGACCCCCGCGTCATCGGCGTGATCGCGTGGATGCACACCTTCAGTCCCGCCAAGATGTGGATCAGCGGCCTGGACGCGCTGCGTAAGCCGCTGCTGCACCTGCACACCCAGATCAACGTCGCCCTGCCGTGGGGTGAAATCGATTTCGACTTCATGAACCTCAACCAGGCTGCGCATGGAGACCGGGAGTTCGGCTACATCGCCACCCGCCTCGACGTTCCGCGCAAGACCGTCGTCGGCCACGTCTCCGCCCCGGAGGTCATCGGCCAGATTGAATCCTGGCAGCGGGCCTGCGCAGGACGGGCTGCCATCCAGGACCTGCGGATCGCCCGTTTCGGCGACAACATGCGCAATGTCGCCGTGACCGAGGGGGACAAGACCGAAGCCGAGCTGCAGTTCGGCGTCTCCGTCAACAGCTGGGGGGTCAATGACCTGGTGGCCGTGGTGGACGCCCAGCCCGACGACGCCGTGGACAAGCTCGTGGCCGAATACGAAGAGCTCTACGACGTGGCACCGGAACTGCGGCGCGGCGGCGGACGGCACGAGTCACTGAGGTACGGAGCGCGCCAGGAGCTTGGTCTTCTGCAGTTCATGGAAGAAGGCGGCTTCGGTGCCTTCACCACGAACTTCGAGGATCTCGGCGGGCTGCGGCAGCTGCCCGGGCTGGCCGTGCAGCGGCTGATGTCGCACGGCTACGGGTTCGGCGCCGAGGGTGACTGGAAGACCGCCATGCTGGTACGCGCCGCGAAGGTCATGGGTGCCGGGCTGCCCGGCGGTGCCTCCCTCATGGAGGACTACACCTACCACCTGGTCCCGGGCGAGGAGAAGATCCTCGGCGCGCACATGCTCGAAATCTGCCCCAGCCTGACTACGCGGAAACCCTCCCTTGAAATCCACCCGCTGGGCATCGGGGACAGGGAAGACCCGGTCCGCCTGGTGTTCGACACTGATCCGGGCCCCGGCGTCGTCGTTGCCATGTCCGACATGCGCGACAGGTTTCGGCTCACTGCCAACATTGTGGACGTGGTGCCGCCGGATGCTCCGCTGCCGCACCTTCCGGTGGCCCGTGCAGTGTGGCAGCCGCAGCCGGACCTCGCGACGTCTGCGGCCGCGTGGCTCACGGCCGGCGCGGCCCACCACACGGTGCTCAGCACCGCCATCGGCGCAGACGTGGTCACGGACTTCGCCGAGATGGCCGGCGTCGAACTGCTGCTCATCGACTCAGCCACCACCCTGCGGGCGTTCCAGCGCGAAGTGCGTTGGAACGCCGCCTACTACCGACTCGCCTCCAAGCTATGACCCGCACGGCACCTTCCACCAGGCACGGCACCACGAAAGGCAGAACCATGGCACTGACCCTGAAACAAACCCTCATTGGGGGAGTATCCCTGACGCTCGCGCTGAGCCTCGGCGCCTGCTCAGGCAACCGCGGCGGGGGTGACGCCGGCGAAGGCTCCAACGAGGGTGCCAAAATCGGCGTGGCCATGCCGACGCAGCAGTCCGAACGGTGGATTGCCGACGGCGAGAACGTGAAGTCGCAGCTCGAGGAACTCGGCTACGAGGTGGACCTGCAGTACGCGAACGACGACATCCCCACCCAGGTTTCGCAGATCGAAAACATGATCAACGGCGGGGCCGAGGCCCTGGTGATCGCCTCCATCGACGGCACGACGCTGACCGGGGTGCTGGAGACGGCCGAATCCCAGGACATACCCGTCATCGCCTATGACCGCCTCATCAACGAGTCGGACACCGTTGACTACTACACCACCTTCGACAACTACGAGGTAGGTGTGCAGCAGGGCACCTCGCTGCTCACCGGGCTGGGAATCCTCGACGAGGCCGGCGCGGAAACCGGCGAAAAGGGCCCGTTCAACGTGGAACTGTTCGCCGGCAGCCCCGATGACAACAACGCCACGTTCTTCTGGGACGGCGCCATGGACACCCTCCAGCCCTACCTGGACAACGGCACCCTGAAGGTGCCCAGCGGCCAGACCGAATTCGAGCAGGCCGCCATCCTCCGCTGGCTGCCGGACACCGCCCAGGACCGTATGGAAGACCTCCTGACAATAGGCGGCGGCGCGCAGCTCGACGGCGTGCTGTCCCCGTATGACGGATTGTCCATCGGCATCATCTCCGCCCTCCGTTCCGGCGGTTACTCCGGGGAAAACCTGCCGGTCATCACCGGCCAGGACGCGGAAGTCGGATCGGTGCAGTCCATCATGGCCGACGAGCAGTACTCCACGATCTTCAAGGACGTGCGCGAACTCGGCGAACGTGCCGTCCTGATGGTCGATTCCCTGATGAAGGGCGAGGACCCGGAGGTCAACGACGAGGAGACCTATGACAACGGCGTGAAGGTTGTTCCCGCCTACCTGCTCGAATCGGAGATTGTCACCAAGGACAACTACGAGGAAACCCTCGTGGACAGCGGCTACTACGAGGCCTCGGACCTCGAATAACAGCACGGGGCGGGCGGCGTGCTGCTGCCCGCCCTGTGAACCGGCACAGTTCAGGCACACAGAGAGGTCCGCGTGAGCGACTACATTCTCCAAATGATGGGGATCACGAAATCCTTCCCCGGGGTCAAGGCGTTGCAGGACGTCACCCTGGCCGTTGCCCGCGGAGAAGTCCACGCGGTGTGCGGAGAGAACGGTGCCGGCAAATCGACCCTCATGAAAGTCCTCTCGGGTGTCTACCCGCACGGGACCTACGACGGCGAGATCCTGCTGGACAGCGAACCGGTCTCCTTCCGCGACATCAAGGACAGCGAACGCAGCGGCATTGTGATCATCCACCAGGAACTGGCACTTTCCCCCTACCTCTCGGTGGCCGAGAACATTTTCCTAGGCAACGAACGTGCGGCCCGGGGATTCATCAACTGGAACGAGACCAACGTCCGTGCCGCCGAACTGCTCCGGCGGGTGGGGCTGGACCTCAATCCGGTGACCCCGGCCGGGGACATCGGCGTCGGAAAGCAGCAGTTGGTGGAGATCGCCAAGGCGCTGTCCAAGGACGTGAAGCTGCTGATCCTCGACGAGCCGACGGCCGCCCTCAATGACGAAGACTCACAGCATCTGCTGGGCCTGGTCCGCGGCCTGCGCGAGGACGGCATCACCTGCATCATCATCAGTCACAAGCTGAACGAGATCAGGGCGATTGCGGACTCCGTCACCATCCTGCGTGACGGACAGACCATCGAAACCCTCAGCCTGCAGGAGGACTCCGTAACCGAGGAGCGGATCATCAAGGGCATGGTGGGACGCGAGCTCACCAACCGCTACCCGGACCGGACACCCGACATCGGCGAGGAAGTGCTCCGCGTGGAGGACTGGACGGTCCATCACCCCCGGGAGCATGCCCGCACCGTGATCCACAACGCTCACCTGACCGTCCGCGCCGGAGAAATCGTCGGAATCGCGGGCCTGATGGGTGCGGGCCGCACCGAACTGGCCATGAGTATCTTCGGGCGCAGCTACGGATCCAACATCAGCGGAAAGCTGTACAAAAACGGCAGGGAAATCACTGCCCGGACGGTGCAGGAAGCCATCCGCCATGGCATCGCCTATGCCACGGAGGACCGCAAGCGGTACGGCCTGAACCTCATCGAAGACATCAAACGGAACATCTCCGCCTCCGCCCTGACAAAACTCGCCACCAGGGGCTGGGTCGACGGCGGCCGCGAAACCGTGGTGGCGCAGGACTACAAGAGCAGCATGAACATCAAGGCACCCTCCGTCGCGGCGGTCACGGGCAAGCTGTCCGGCGGAAACCAGCAGAAAGTGGTGCTGTCCAAATGGATGTTCGCCGACCCGGACGTTTTGATCCTTGATGAACCAACCCGCGGCATCGACGTGGGTGCAAAGTACGAGATCTACACGATTATCAACAAGCTGGCAGCGCAGGGCAAAGCGGTGGTGGTCATCTCCTCGGAACTCCCGGAGCTCCTCGGGATCTGTGACCGCATCTACACGCTGGCACAGGGCAGGATCACCGCGGAGGTCCCGATAGCCGAGGCCACCCCCGAACGACTTATGCAGTACATGACCCAGGAAAAGGAATAACCATGGTTTCCACTCTCGCCGGCGAGGATCCGGCTCTCGGCACCAGGAGCCCCAAAAACTCCCCGCTGGGGGACGCGGCGCGCTTCCTGACCAGCAGGCTGCGCCAGATCGGCATCTTCCTCGCACTGCTGGTCATCGTGACCCTGTTCCAGGTGCTGACCGGCGGCGCCCTGCTCCAGCCGGATAATGTGGCCAATATCATTGTGCAGAACAGCTACATCCTGCTGCTGGCCATCGGCATGGTCATGATCATCGTGGCCGGGCACATCGACCTTTCGGTCGGGTCGGTGGCGGCTTTTGTCGGCGCCATGTCCGGCATCATGATCCGTGACTGGGGCATGCCCTGGTGGGCTGCACTGGGACTCTCCCTGGTGGTGGGTGCCCTGGTGGGCGCCTGGCAGGGCTTCTGGGTTGCCTACGTCGGTATCCCCGCCTTCATCGTCACGCTGGCTGGCATGCTCGTCTTCCGCGGCCTGACGCAGATTATCCTGGGCAACCAGCGGATCACCGGCTTCCCCGAGGAGTACCGCCAGCTTGGCGGCGGCTCCCTCTTCCCGGGGCTGTTCCCGCCGGAGACCAACCTCCTGGACTGGACCACCGTGGGACTGGGCGTGCTGGCCACCGCACTGCTGGTGATCAGCCAGCTGCGCGGCCGAAACGCCCGGATGAAACTGAACCTGGATGATGAGCCCCGGGCCTGGTTCCTCACCCGGCTGGTCTTCAGTGCCGTGATTATGCTTGGGCTCACCTATCTGCTCGCCAGTTCCCGGGGCGGCACGCCGATTGTGCTGGTGGTGCTGGGGATCCTGGTGGTGGCCTACAGCGCCGTGATGAACCGCTCCGTGTTCGGCCGGCACGTCTACGCCCGGGGAGGGAACCTGCAGGCCGCCCATCTTTCGGGCGTCAACACCAAACGCGTCGACTTCATGCTGTTCGTCAACATGGGCGTGCTGGCGGCCCTGGCCGGACTCATTTTCACCGGCCGCTTGAACTCCGCCGGCCCCGGGGCGGGCAACCTCTTTGAACTCGATGCCATCGCCGCAGCCTTCATTGGCGGGGCAGCCGTCACCGGCGGTGTCGGAACGATCGTGGGGGCCATCACTGGCGGTCTGATCATGGGTGTGCTGAACAACGGCATGTCGCTCCTGGGGGTGGGGATCGACTACCAGCAGTTCATCAAGGGGCTCGTCCTTCTCCTTGCCGTGGGCTTTGACGTCTTCAACAAGCGCAAGGCTTCCAATGCGCTGAAATAACCACCCTTTGAATCATCGCCGGCGGGCGTCCTTTCGGGCGTCCGCCGGCGTCGTTTTATGTGGTCTATACCATGGAAAAAGCATGATAGGGACCACAAGGCGCATTGTGTGACAAAGAATACAAAATAGCCTCGAAATTGTACTTCTTCCGCTTGTTTCCGCGGCTCCGGGAAAGGTAACAATTCATGCACGCTTGATATCGATTTGATATCGACCAAGAGCTCCCCTACTTTGATTAAGGCCCCGGTCGAGGGCTGGACCGCTGACTGGAACGAAGTCGGCGGCGGCCGGCACCAATCCTGGTGCGGCCTCAAACCAGAATCAAGATGCCACGCGTCCACTGTGCGTCGCCGCTGCGTGGCATCGAAGAAGACCTCTATCTATATGGGGAAGGCGACGGCGTGAAGACGCCCGGGGACGGGACGAGCGCAGGTGGAACCCGTGGGAGCAAAAGACTTATGAAGAACCAGAAGATCCGTCGTATCGTACGCCGCGGCCTCGCTACCGCCGCCATCACCGGCGCTGGCGCTGCAGGCCTCGTAGGAATGGCCGCCCCGGCCAACGCAGCCTCCATGGACTGGGACGCCCTCGCGCAGTGCGAAAGCGGCGGAAACTGGGCCATCAACACCGGTAACGGCTACTCCGGCGGGCTGCAGTTCAGCCCCAGCACCTGGGCAGCCTTCGGCGGAACCGGCGACGCTGCAAACGCCAGCCGCGAAGAGCAGATTGCCGTAGCCGAGCGTGTGCTGGCTGAGCAGGGCCCCGGCGCCTGGCCTGCCTGCACCGCCAAGCTGGGCCTGACCGGCGCCACCGCCAACCCGCAGGCCGCCCAGACTCCTCCGACCACTCAGGTCGCTCCGGTTGAGCAGGCTCCGGTTGTTGAGCCCGCCCCTGTTGTTGAGCAGGCTCCGGTTGTCGAGCCTGCCCCGGTTGTCGAGCAGGCTCCGGTTGTCGAGCCCGCTCCGGTTGTCGAGCAGGCTCCGGTCCAGACCTACGTTGCACCGGCTCCGGTCCAGGCTGCTCCTACGAGCATCCCCGTTGAGGCCGTTGCTCCGGTCCAGGCCCCGGCCCTGTCCGGCGAGACCTACCTGATCCAGCCCGGCGACACCCTGTCCGGCATCGCCGAGAAGCTGGGCATCGCCGGTGGCTGGCAGGCGCTGTACAACGCCAACCTGGACACCGTTTCCAACCCGGACCTGATCTTCGCCGGTCAGACCCTGCAGCTGCCGGCCTAATGACGGCAACGCAAGTCTTCGGTAATAGTTCCGCCTTGTAGCGGACATCGAAGCACAATGGGCGCTTCCGCTGACTGCGGAAGCGCCCATTGCCTTTTAACCGATTAACCGGCCGGTGCTACCCGCCGCCGCTAGCCTCCGGCGATGGACTGCAGCACCAGGAGTTCTGCGTGGTGCGGCAGCACGGTAGCCACCCCGTCAAGGTCCCGGATATCTTCGCCGTCCAGGTACAGGTTTACGTAGCGGCGGAGGTCGCCTTTCTCGTCGCAGACCTTCCGGTACACACGCGGGTACCCCGCCTGCAGCAGCACCAGCACGTCCGCCACCGTAGTTCTCCCTGCCGGCCCGGTTCCGGGGACCGACGCGGACACGGGACGCAGCGTCAGCAGGCGCCGGCCGCCCGCGGCGTCGGCCAGCGCCGCCGGCAGCAGCAGCTCGACGCCGGTGCGGCCGGGAGCGTCAGGCTGCAACGGCGCGGACACAGAGCACATCCGGAAGATTGGCTGCCACCAGGTGAAAGGTTTCACCTTCGTCCGCGCTGGCGTAAACCTCGCCCCCGCGGGTGCCGAAGTAGATGCCGGCGGGATCGGCGTCGTCCACATGGGCGGCGTCGCGCAGCACGGCGTTGAAGTCGTAGGCCGGCAGGCCGGCGTCGAACCGTTCCCAGTTTTCGCCGGCATCGGTGCTGCGGTACACGGCCGGGCGGCCCTGCGGCGGATTCCGTTCCCCGGCGGACCCCAGCGGAATGGTCCAGATGGTATCGGCGCGGGTGGGGTGGGCCAGCATCACGAAACCGAAGTCCGCGGGCAGGCCGTCGGCAATGGAAATCCACTGTCCGCCGGCGTCGTCGCTGCGGTACACACCTCCGTGGTTCTGGGCGTACAGCCGCTGGGGGTTGCCGGCGTCCCGGGCCACCTTGTGCACACACTGTCCGAACTCGGGATACTTCTCCGGCATAAAGTCCGCGATGATGCCGGTGTTGAAGGCGTCCCAGGTGTCGCCGCGGTCATCGGACCGGTAGACCCCGCCGCTGCTGATCGCGACATGGACCGAATCATCACTGGCACTGGGCAGGACCGTGTGCGCAGCCGGGCCGCCGTAGCCGGCGCCCCACTGGGTGCGGTGAGGATGGTCCCAGAGTCCCCGCACCAGTTCGAAGTGCTTGCCGCCGTCCTCGGACCGGAACACGGAAATCGGTTCACAGCCCGCCCAGATCACGCCGGGCCGGTCCGCACTGTCCGGTGCCAGCTGCCAAATGCGCTCCAGCGACGCTCCGGTGTCGTCCGGAAAGGCAATGGCCGCCTGCTCCGGTTCCTGCCAGGTTCTCCCCAGATCATCGGAAATCGCCACGTTGGTGCCCCACCACTCGGACCGCACCCCGGCGAGCAGCCGCGGGGTCCCGCTCCTGGCGTCGAAGGCAAGGGACGGCACCTCGGTCATGGCAAACTCCGGCCCCCGCAGCTCCCACGTCCGGCGGTCCGGACTCGTGGCCAGCCACAGTCCCTTGCGGGTTCCAATGGCGACGACGGTGGAGGCACCGGGGGATACGGCAGCAGGTACGGCAGCGGGCATCGCTTCGGGCACGGCATCCATGCGGTTATTCCAGCACCGGGGGTGCGCCGGAACAAGGGGTTGTGGAAAGACGGCGAGGGCCGCGGGCCAACCAAGCCGGCCGCGGCATGGAAATTGCAGGCGCGGGTGCGATAGACATAAAAGATGCTGTTCCTGCGGCCGGAAGCCCGGTGTCCATGATCTACATCGATCCGCCGATGTGGCCGGCGCACAACACCCTCTTTTCCCATCTGGTCTCCGACACCGGACTCGACGAGCTGCACGCTTTCACCGCGGCCGCGGGCATCTCGTCCAGGGCGTTCGACGGCGACCACTACGACGTGCCCCGGGAACGCTACGATGCGCTGGTGTCCCGCGGTGCCGTGCCGGTCAGCGGCGGGGACCTGGTCCGCATCCTGATCGCCTGCGGACTGCGGATCCCGGCGCGGGAACGCCCGTCCGCCCTCGCCGGTCCGCTGCGCCACCGGTGGAACCGGCTGCTGCCCGGCACGCCGGACCTGGGCGGGCGCCTGCTGGAGCACTGGAATGAACCGCACCGCCGTTACCACGACCGCAGGCACCTGCTGCAGGTCCTGGAGGCGCTGGACCTGCTTACCGGCAGTGATGTTCCCCTTCCCGTGGCCCTTGCCGCCTGGTTCCACGACGCCGTGTACACCGGCCGGCCCGGTGCCGACGAGGAAGCGTCGGCCCGGTTGGCCGAACAGCTGCTGCCGGTCGCGGGCGTCCCCGCCGCCGTGACCGCCGAATGCGCCCGGCTGGTCCGTCTGACCGCCACCCACGACCCTGCGGCGGCGGATATCCACGGGGCACTGCTCACGGACGCGGACCTTGCCGTGCTGGCCCGCGAACCCGCCCGCTACGCCGCCTACCTGCAGGGCGTCCGGGCCGAATACGCGCATCTTTCGGCAGAGGACTTTGCTGCCGGCCGACGGCGGGTGGTCCGGCAGCTTGCCGCCGCGGATCCGCTCTTCCGGACTCCGGCCGGACGGCGTCTCTGGGAGGAACAGGCCCGCCGCAACCTGGCCGAGGAGCTGGACGGAGTGCCCGGCGTCGTCGTCCCTTCCCGCACCGCGGCAGCGGACCGGCAGTGAGTATCCCGGCGGCGGCCCCCGGCGGGCAGCCCCCTGGCGAATTCACCGGGCACCGCCGAGGCAGCCGCGGTTACCGCGGCGTGCTGATCGGGCTCGCTGCCGCCGGCGTGGCAACCTTCGCCCAGCTGTATTCCCTGCAGGGGGTCCTGCCGGAGCTGGCGGCGGATCTGGGGATCTCGGCCGCTTCGGCCGCACTGACCGTTTCCGCAGCCACTCTTGGGCTCGCCGTCACCGTGATTCCCTGGTCCGCAGCAGCGGACCGCTTCGGACGGCTGCCGGCCATGCGCCTGGCGATCCTGGCCGCCGTGGTGCTGGGCCTGGCCGTTCCCCTCAGCCCCAGTTTGCCGGTGCTCCTGGGCCTGCGCTTCCTCGAGGGTGCGGCGCTGGGCGGAATTCCGGCCGTGGCGCTGGCCTACCTGAGCGAGGAAGTCAGCCGGCTGCACGCCGCCGTGGCGGCCGGGACCTATGTTTCGGGCACCACCATAGGCGGCCTCCTCGGCCGGATCCTGGCGGCACCACTGGCCGAACTCGTGAACTGGCGCGTGGGCGTGGCCGCCGTGAGCCTGCTGGCCGCCGGTGCGGCAGCCGTGTTTATGCTCACCGCACCCCGCCAGCGCGGCTTTGTCCCCGTGCGCGGGGCACCTCCTGGGCACGGCCTGGCCGCCCGGCTGGCAGCCAACCTCCGCAACCCGCGGCTGCTGGCGCTGTACCTTCAGGGCTTCCTGCTGATGGGCGGCTTCGTGGCGGTCTACAACTATCTGGGTTTCCGGCTCGGCGCGGCACCTTTCGGGCTGCCCTCGAGCCTGGCCAGCTCCCTGTTCCTCGCGTATCTCGCCGGCACGTGGTCCTCCCGTGCGGCGGGAACCCTGGCAGCCCGGCTTCGCGGCGGGCGGAAGCCGGTGCTGCTGCTGTCCATCGGCGCGATGGCACTGGGTCTGGGCCTGACCGTGGCAGACAACCTGCCGGCCATCGTGGCCGGACTGCTGGTCTTCACCGCCGGTTTCTTCGCAGCGCACTCGATTGCCTCCGGCTGGACGCCGCTGCTGGCCTTGGAAGGACGGGCGCAGGCTTCCTCGCTGTACAACCTCTTCTACTACACGGGGTCCAGCCTGCTGGGCTGGGCCGGCGGCTACTGCTTCCAGCAGGACGGCTGGCGGTCGCTGGTGCTGTTTGTCGGCGTGCTGCTGGCGGCCGCGGCGCTGGTGGCCGTTCTGGTCCTGCGCACCGAGGACGACGTTGCGCGGAAACCGTCATCGAAAGTGCAGTAGTTACCGTTGGGGAGAGCGAAAGTGCAGTACTTACCGATTTCCGGATGAAAACCCGTAAATACTGCACTTTCGATTCCGGCGGTGCCGAAAACGTAGGCTGGAAGGCGTGAAGACCGACGCCGACCTTTCCTCCCGGCGGCTCAGCCGCCGCATCCTCGCCCTGGCCCTGCCGGCGCTGGGTGCACTGATTGCCGAGCCCCTGTTCCTGCTGGCCGACTCCGCCATTGTCGGCCACCTCGGAGTAGCCCAGCTGGCCGGCGTCGGCCTCGCGTCCACGGTGCTGCAGACCGCCGTCGGGCTGATGGTCTTCCTGGCCTATTCCACCACCGGCACGGTGGCACGCTTTCTCGGCGGCAACCGGCAGCCTGAGGCGCTCGCCGCCGGACGGGACGGCATAGCCCTGGCCGTCCTGCTCGGTGTGGTGCTTTCCACCGTCGGGTACCTCTTTGCTCCCCAGCTGTGCGCTGCAATGGGCGCCACCGGCGACGTGCACCGGTACGCCGTGGACTACCTGCGTTTTTCAATGCCGGGCCTGACGGCGATGCTCGTGGTCCTGGCCGCCACGGGCGTGCTGCGCGGACTGCAGGACACCCGCACCCCGCTGGTGGTGGCCACGGCCGGTTTCGCCGTGAACATCGGGCTGAATTACCTGCTGGTGTACGGGTTCTCCCTGTCCGTGGCGGGATCGGCGCTGGGTACGAGCATTGCCCAGTGGGGCATGGCGGTGTTCTACCTGGTTGCGGTGGCGCGGATGGCCCGTTCACAGGGTGTCCCCCTCCGGCCGGCAGCGTCGGGCATCAGGGCCACCGCCCACGTGGGGTCATGGCTTATGCTGCGCACGCTGAGCCTGCGTGCAGCGGTGCTCGCGACGGTGCTGGTGGCCACCGCGCAGGGTCCGGAATCCCTGGCCGCCCACCAGCTGGTCATGACCGTGTTCACCTTCCTGGCGTTCGCGCTGGACGCCCTGGCCATCGCGGCACAGGCAATGATCGGCAAGGAGCTCGGTGCCGGAGACACCGTGCTGGCCCGCGCACTGACCCGCCGGATGATCCTCTGGGGCGTCGGGTTCGGGGTGGTGACGGGGGCACTGCTGGCACTGGCGGCGCCGGTGGCCGGTGTGCTCTTCACCAACGACGCCGGGGTGCAGCAGGCCATGACGGCCGGACTCTGGGTCCTCGCAGTCTCCCAGCCGATCTGCGGGCTGGTGTTCGTGCTGGACGGAGTGCTGATCGGGGCGGGGGACGCCAGATACCTGGCCCTCACCGGACTGCTGAACCTGGCCGCCTACGTGCCGCTGCTGATCTGGGTGCACAGTGCCGGCCTGTCCGGTCCCGGCGGGATTGCCTGGCTGTGGGCGGCCTTCGCCCTCGGGTACATGAGCGCCCGCGGAATCACCCTCTCCTGGCGGACCCGGCGGGACGCGTGGATGGTTACCGGTGCCGTGCCCCGGACCGCAAGCGACTAAGCTTGACGGTGGCCAACCGGCCATTGATATGACGGCAAGTGAAAGCGGAGGCTCTGCAGTGGGCGCATCCAATCCCGGCGCACCTTGGGGACCCATGCTGGTCCGTTCAGTGGTGGCCGCAGTTTACGGCGTGCTGACCGTCTTCTGGCAGGAGCCCACCGAGCCGGTCCTGGTGTTTGCCGGCGGCGCCTATCTGCTGCTTACCGGTGTTGCGCTCTGGCCCATGCTGACGGAAGCCAGGGGCCACGGGAAGGTCCGGCCGCTGCTGCTGGTGGAAGCCGCTGCCTACGTTCTTGCCGGCGCGGCCACCCTGATTTTCGCCTCGGCTGAGGCCTTCCGCGTCGCGGCGGCGGCCGCCCTCATCCTCGGCGGAGTGCTGGAAATCTTCCTTTGGGTCCGGAATCGAGGAGACTTCCTGCCGGCGCGTGACTGGCTGATCACCGGTGTCGCGGCACTGACGGCCGGTGTCCTGGTGCCGGTCTTCTACGGCCTGGGCGTCCGTGCGCTGCTCGGCGTGACCGGCGGTGCGGCAATCATCATTGCCGTGATCGTGGCGATTTCCGCGCTGGGCGCACGGCATGATTCCCGTACCGCGGCGGCAACGCAGGCGTAGGCCGTAAACTAGGTAACGCGCGCGGTGCAATCTGCACCGATCCGCGCCACCCCAACGCAGCAGGAGGCAAAGATAGTGGCGAACAGCTCAACCGGCGGGCCGCAGAAGCGGAACTCCGTAAAGGCACCGCTCATCTTCTCTGCCGTGCTGGCGCTGATCGCCGGCGTTGCCACCATGATCTTCGCCACCGGCGGAGCGGAGCAGGAACTGCGGTTCGACCTCGGGCTCATCGCCGTCGGCATCGCGTTTATTGCCTCGCTGCTGGTCTCTTCGCTGCTCCTGATGACGGAGAAGCCGAACCCCGAGCACCTCAGCCAGGGTTCGGGTATCCACCGCAGCTCGGCAAAGATCCCCGGCGGTGCGGGACACGTGGGCAGGCCGGCGTCGTCCGCTCCGGACACCACGGACACTCCGGACGACTCTCCCCGCCCTACGGATCCCACCGCCTGATCAGCGGGCTTGGCCGAAGATTTCCTTGCTGATGCCCGTCGGTGAGCCGTATCGGCGGTCCGGCAGGTTCTTCAGCGCCTCCGTTGCGGCGGCTTACTGAGGGGTGCATCCTGCCCGTCGGCGCCCAGCAGCAGCTCGGCGGCGTCAGCGGTGCGGTCGCTGACGGTGGTCGGCGACTCCAGGTGCACGGCCCCGGAGGGAACCATCCCGGCGCCGCCGAACCTCTCCATCACCCTCCACTGTGCCGCCACGTCCTCTCCGGCGTGCCCCGCCGGAAGCTGATCCCAGAATCCGAAGCCGCCGCAGGCAAGCAGGGCCCGGCGGTCGTAGAGGACACAGGCCCCCACCCAGGCGATCCGGTACAGCTGCCAATCTCCGGTCGGAATCCCGAGGCCGGAAGCCACATGCGCCAGATTCGCTGCGTTGTGCAGGGTCCAGCGTGAGAAGCCCGGCCCGCCGCGGCGGATCCGTTCCGGCTGCACCCTCCCGTCTTCCCAGAGCTGGAACGGCTGCTGTTCCTCGGGCCGCCGGTCACTCAGATAGGACAGCCCCTGGACGGCCGCACCCACGAAACCCGCGCCGGACGCCTCCAGTGCAGCCGTCAGCCGAACAAGCATGTCCGGTTCCAGCCAGACGTCGTCATCCAGGAAGAGGACCAGCGGAGCGGCGGCCTCCCCAAGCAGGAAATGCCGCTGCTCGGCCAGCCCTCTGGCCGGCAGGTGCCGCAGCAGTCGGACGGTGCGGCCCTGCGCCTGCAGGACCCGGACCATGGCTTCGGCGGCGGGATGGTTCCAGGAGGGGACATCGGTACTCTGGTCGCTGATCACCACGGAGAAGTCCGGGCCGTCCTGCGCCGCCAGCCCGGCAAGGGTCACCGCCAGTTCGGCCGGCCGGTTGCGGGTGGGGATCAGCACGTCCACTTCGGCCGGGCCGGACCCGGACGGCTGCGCCCAGTCCCCGGACCAGCGCCGCGTCACGGCGGATCTCCGGCGGGAGTTGCGGTGCCGTCGGCGGCCGGCTCCCCGGAGGCTCCGCGGCCGGCTGAAGCCTGCCCGGGACCGTTCCCTGCCCCGCCCGAACGGATCCGGGAAACCAGTGCGGTGGTGGAGTGGTCGGAGACGTAATCGAGGATCATCACCTGCCCGCCGCACGCCTCGACCACCGGCGTTTCGGCCAGCATCTGGGCGGAATAGTCGCCGCCCTTGGCGTAGACGTCCGGCCGCAGTTCCCGGATCAGCGGAATGGGGGTATCCGTGTCGAAGACGGTGACGAAGTCTACGCAGCTGAGTGCGGCAATGATCCCGGCCCGGTCATGGACCGTGTTGATCGGCCGGCCGGGCCCTTTCAGGCGGCGGGCGGAGGCGTCGCTGTTCAGGGCCACCACCAGGATGTCGCCGAGCTGCTTTGCCTGGTTCAGGTACCGGGTGTGCCCGCGGTGCAGCACATCGAAGCAGCCGTTGGTCAGGACAATCCGGCGGCCGGCGGCCCGTTCGACGGCGGTGCGGGCCAGGAGATCGGCCTGGCTGAGCGCCGCGTCGGCAAAGCCGTTCAGGTGCTTTTCCAAGTCGTCGGTGCTGCACACGGAGGTGCCGGGCCGCCGGACCACAATGTCGGCGGCGTTCTGCGCCAGGTCAGCGGCGGTGGACAGCGGCAGGCCCGCAGCCCGGGCCAGCGTCAGGCAGGCAACAAAGGTATCGCCCGCCCCCGACGCCTGTTTTTCCGCCGCGGGCCGGGCCCAGGTCCGGTGGAATCCGCCGCCGGCGCTGATCACTGCCGAGCCGTCCCGGTCCAGGGTGACGGCGGCAGCTGCGGCACCGGCCGCGGCCAGCACGTCCGGTGCGGCTGCCCGCACCGCCGCGGCACGGTCGGACCCAAGGGTCTTCGGTCCGCCCAGCAGCAGCGCTGCTTCGGCGGCGTTCGGGGTGACCAGGTCCGGCGCGAGATCGGCCCATCCCGCCGCGTCGTGGGCATCCACCACCGTCAGGCGGCCCCCGCGAAGGGCCACCAGTGCGTCACGGACGGACCCGTGCAGCAGTCCGGTGCCGTAGTCGCAGACAATCAGGGCATCGGTGTCCGCCAGGAGTGCAGGCAGCGAGGCGGCGAGCAGCTCGTCCGCCCCGTCCGGAAACCACCCGCCGTCGTCGAGCCGGAACAGCACCTGCTCCCCGGCGAGTATCCGGTACTTCGTGGCGGTCTGGGCGCCGGGGTGCTGCACCAGTCCGCCCAGGTCCACTCCCGCTTCGGCCAGGATGCCGCGCAGCCGCATCCCGGGTTCATCCGCCCCTGTCAGACCGCCCAGCCGCACCCGCGCTCCCAGGGCCTGCAGGTTCATGGCCGTATTGGCGGCGCCGCCCGGAGCGTAGGTTTTCCGCTGCACGTCAACCACGGGCGCCGGCGCCTCCCGGCAGAACCGCTCGGTGACTCCTGACCACCAGCCGTCCAGCATCACATCGCCAACGACGGCGACTCGCAGGGCAGCTGCCGCGAGCCGGCCCGGCAGCCCGGGAGCGAGGCTGCGCACCTCCGCGGGGCGCCAACGCTCCGTCACGCCGATGCGTCCGGTGCGCCGCCGAAGACATGCGGACTGGAAACCGGTTGATCCGGCCCGGAAAGCGGCGGGTGAGTGGTGGTGGACATGCTGCTCCTTGTTGCGCGGTGTATAGCTCCCGTACCCCGTTTCCGCCGCATTTAGACAGGCGCGCAAAAACGGCGGCATGCGCCCGGGGACACTCATCACGGTCTCGGCGAGGGGAAGACGTGCCGGGGCGGCCACCGTGCGGTGCCGGAACACGACAGAATCAGCAGTTTCCCGGCCTGGCTGTATGCTCAACGCAATGTCTACCGGCCGCTTATTCCGCGTTCTAGTGAGCGCCAATGCTGCATCGAATCTCGCCGATGGTCTCGCGTTTGTTTCAATACCCCTGCTGGCAGCATCTCTCACCAGCGACCCCCGGCTCATCGCAGGTCTTGCGGCCGTCTACGCGCTTGTCAGGCTGGCCGTGGCGGTGCCCATCGGTGTCCTGGTCGACCGGATTGACCGGCGAACGGTTCTTGCCGCAGCCAATCTTCTGCGCGGCATGGCGATACTCTTCCTGGCCATCTGTTTCCAGCTCGGCCTTGAAAGCCTGGTACTGCTCTATGCGGCCTACGGCATCCTCGGCGCGCTTGAAAGCGCCGCCGACAATGCGGCGGTCTCCCTGGTTCCCGCGTACGTACGCAGCAGGGACCTCGACCGGGCAAATGGGCGCATTTCCGCGACGCAGCTGATCGCAGATGAGTTCGCCGGCCCGCCGCTGGGCGGTTTATTGTTCGCCGTTGCTGCCGCCGCTCCGGTTTTCCTGATGGGCGGACTCTGGGCTGCCGCCGGTCTCCTGGCGCTGGCGTTGCCGCGGGGACGGAGGCCCCCTGTCGGTGGCACGGAACGACCCCCGCACCGGTCCTTTTGGAAAGATGCATCCGATGGACTGCGCTGGCTTGCGGGTGACCGTCTAGTAGGCGGCCTCGCCGTAGTGGGCGCCCTGGCCAGTTTCGGCTACATGCTGCCCTTCTCGGTTCTCGTTCTCTTTGCCCAGGAGCGCCTCGGCGTGAACGCGGCCGGATATGGACTCATCCTCTCCGTGTCCGCGGTCGGGGGGCTAATCGGATCGTTCCTCACGAGTCCGGTCCGGGCGCGGTTGGGTTACCGAACAACCATCCTGATGAGCCTTCTGACGGGAGCGTTGTCGCTGTTCGGGTTGGCCCTGACCACCGAACCCGCTGCGGCGGCGTTATTCCTGGCGACGTACATACTGCATGCGGTGGTGTGGGGTATCTGCGCAACATCGCTCCGGCAGGAGCTCGTTCCGGATTTCCTGCGGGGAAGAGTCAATTCCGGAACACGGACTCTGGGGCTGCTGGGCCTGGCAGCGGGTTCCCTTGCCGGTGGAGCGCTCGCCACTTTGGATTTGGCCCTGCCGGTTCTCACCGGGGGCATTGTTTTTATTGCCTGCACCGGTTTAGCGGCCGTGTTGATACAAAAGCGATACATGCCCGTAAAGGCATAAGTTTTGGTGGCTGCCCGCCCGCCGGCCGTCCGACGGGGCATGGAGAGCAGTCCTCCCCATGCCCCGAAACAGGCTTCGGGAACTACTTACGGGACGGCGAGCCGGGACAGTGACGTGAGCGGAACTGCCTTTGGCCTCTGTGCGGTGCTTTGCACCGGAACCGAGGTTCCCTCTGCCGCCGACCGCAGCAGCGATTCCATGACGTCGAGTACGTGATAGGCCAGCTGGCCGTTGGCGCGGTGCTGTTCGCCGGCCGGGGTGAGGGCCATGTCGGCGAGGCCGTAACCACGGCCTGCACCGATGTACCCCGCGCTGGCGGGGAGGGCGTCCCACCCGTTGTCCCGGCCCGCAAGCGTGCAGATGGAGACGTCGCCGTCGAAATAATTCGGATCAGGCACGGTCAGGGTCGCCTCCTCACCGTGCAGCTCGATGTTGGAAGCACGGGTCTGCACGGCATCGAAGCTCATGATCAGTGTGGACAGTGCGCCGGACTCATGAACAAGCACACCGGTGACATGGGTATCGACTGACACCGGCACCGATTTGCCGGCCCGCGGACCTGTCCCGATTGTCCGGTGTTCGCGCAGGTGGCTGGCGGAGCCGATCACGGAAGTGACCGGCCCGAGCAGGGTGACCAAAGCCGTGACGTAGTACGGGCCCATGTCCAGGAGCGGCCCTCCTCCCGGTACGTAGTAGAAGTCCGGGTTGGGGTGCCACCGCTCGTGGCCGGGCGTGACCATGGTTGCGACGGCGGCGACGGGACGGCCGATCAGGCCGTCGTCGACGGCTTTGCGCGCGGTCTGGATCCCCGTGCCGAGAACCGTGTCAGGAGCGCAGCCGACCCGGACCCCGGCGTTCTCCGCCAGTTCGAGTACGTGCCGTGCAGAGGTTGTCTCCGCAGCCAGGGGCTTCTCGCCGTAGACGTGCTTTCCCGCAGCAATGGCCTGCGCTGCGACCTCCGCGTGAGCGGCAGGAATGGTGAGGTTAAGGACCGTGTCTATCTCGGGATCAGCCAATAGCTCATCGACGGACAGTGCGCGGACGTTTTCGGAAGAGTCTGCGACGGCTGCTGCGCGGCGGGGGTCCAGGTCCGCGACCGCCTGGAGGCGGATGGACCCCAGGGAGGGAAAGGTATTCAGGTACTGCGCTGCAATCGCGCCGCATCCGATGATTCCGACGTTCAACGGCTCGCCCACAGCAAACCCCTTTCGATGATAAGACGCACGTTTGGATCGTCGAGAATCTCCACGCGGTGCCCCGGCGTCGAGACGAAAATCCGGCCTTTGCCCCATTGCCTGGTCCAGATGGCCGGGGAGGTTACCGGCCGGTTCCAGGGATCCCATTCCCGGACGGCCTGGGTTGTGGTTGCCAGGACGTCGATGTAATCGTCCGCAAGTACCCAGTACTGCTCGGTGACGAGATCGAAGTCCGCTATTCCGGCGGTGATGGGGTGGTCAGCGGCGGCGGGCAGCATATTCACCCGGTAGGGCACGTAATTGTCGGACTGTTCCCCGGTTCTCTCTTCCGGATGCTTACCGGGATGGCACGCGAACTGACCGCCGATCAGGTGAAGGTAGTCGGATTCGTTGCGGTAGGAATCAGCGATTCCGCCGTGCCATCCAGCCAGGCCGGTACCGGCTTCTATTGCCGTCCGGAGGCCGCGGAACTCGTCCTTTTCGATGGTGTTCATCGTGTTGCACTGCATGATGAGATCCACCCCGGACATATAGTCGGCGTCTGCATAGACCTTGGGTGATTCCTCAATCCGGATATCGAACCCCCGGTCCCTGAGGAACGGGATGAACCGCTCCGTGGCTTCAACCGGCTGGTGGCCGTCCCAGCCGCCTCGGACGACCAGGGCCTGTTTGTTTTTCATGGAGTCTCTTTCGTAAGGATTGGGTTGAGCGGCTCAGACATGCTGCCAAACCGATTCGGCTTCTGCACTCTGCTCTACGGCGTGCAGGATTTTTTGCACCTGCAGGGCCTCTGCAAAAGACGGCGACGGCGTGCTGCCGGCGGAGATCGCATTCACGAGATCCACTACCTGATGGGTGAAACCGTGTTCGTATCCAAGACCGTGACCGGCGGGCCACCAATTACCGGTGTAAGGGTGCTCCGGCTCGGTAACGTTGATGGTCCTGAATCCAGCCGTTTCCGGCGGCTCCGCGCCGTCATAGAACTCCAGTGAATTCATGTTCTCGAAGTCGAACGCCAGTGAGCCCAGGGAACCGTTGATCTCCAGGCGCATGGAGTTCTTCCTCCCCAGCGCGAAACGGGTTGCTTCGAAGACACCCACAGCACCGCCGTCGAACCTCGTAGTGAAGATCGCGGCGTCGTCCACGGTGACCGGCCCTTTCGCCCCGTCGCTGGCGCCCGCGCCGCCGAGACCCACCAAGGTCCCGCCCACGGGACGCTCATGGACAAAGGTCTGCAGCAGGCCCGAGACGCTGACAATCGGCAGGCCCGAGACATACTGGGCTGCATCGATGCTGTGCGCGCCGATGTCGCCCAACGCACCGGACCCCGATTTGCTCTTGTCCAGACGCCAGGTGAGCGGGGCCGACTCGCTGGACAGCCAGTCCTGCAGGTACTGGGCACGGATGTGCCGAATGGTGCCGATTCTGCCCTGCTGCACAAGCCTGCGGGCGAGCGTCAGTGCGGGGGTCCGGCGATACGAAAAACCGCACATCGCGAAGACCCCCTTTGCCTCGGCAGCCTTGGCGGCCGCAGCCATGTGGCCGGCCTCCTCGACGCTGTTGGCCAGCGGTTTTTCACAGAGCACGTGTTTGCCGGCCGCCAGGGCGGCAATGGCTATCTCTGCATGGGTGTCACCGGGAGTGCAGATGTCGATGAGGTCGACGTCGTCCCGTTCCACCAAAGCCCGCCAGTCCGTTTCGGTGTCCCGCCAGCCCATTTTTTCTGCGGCGGTTTCCACGGCTGACTTGTTCCTGCCGGCAAGGACGGCGAGTTCCGGGCGCATCGGCAGATCGAAGAAGCGCGGGGCGGTGCGCCAGGCATGGGAATGCATGGCGCCCATAAAGGAGTATCCGACCATGCCTACCCGCAGCGCAGGCTTGGAAGCGGAAGCCGCCGGACCGGCGTTTTCCCCGCTCATTTGTTGAACCCGGCCGTGAGGCCGCTGACGAGCTGGCGGCGGGCAAATGCGTACAGGATCACCAGCGGCAGCGTGGAGAGCACCACTGCGGCCAGGACCGCCGGCACATTGACCGTGAACTCATCCTGGAAGGTCCACAGGGACAGCGGCAGCACCCGCATATCGGGGCTTTGGGTGAGGATGAGCGGGAACAGGAAACCGTTCCAGACGTTCAAGGCGTTGTAGATGGCGATCGTGACCACTGCGGGACGGACCAGCGGAAGGGCCAGGCGCCACATCATGGTGAATTCCGAGCAGCCGTCCAGCCTCATTGATTCGAAAAGCTCCCGCGGTACATCCCTCAGGAAGTTCGACAGGATCAGGACCGAGATCGGAATGGCGAACGCTATCGAGGGAAGTATCAGGGCCAGCAGGGTGTCATAGAGCTGGGCCTTGGTGATCATGAAATAAATCGGGATGATGGTTGCCTGCAGCGGAATGGCCAGCCCCAGCAGGAACAACGTATGGGCTGATGCGATGACGCGGCCGCTGCCTCGAACCACTGCATAGGCGGCCATGAAGGAAACTGCGACCGCCGGCACTACGCTGCCCAGCGTGACGATCACGCTGTTGAAGAAGTACCGGACAAAGTCTGCCTCCAGGACCGTCCGGTAATTCGCAAGTGTCGGGTCGGTGGGCGGCGCCAGCGGATTACTTCCGAAGAAACCCGCCTGGTTTTTCAGGCTTGTGATCACCACGTAATAGATGGGGAGAATGATCAGGGCCAGCCACACCCAGCCGCCGAAACCTCCGACGATATTGGGGGTGCTCCGGACTGCCCGGCGCCGCCTCGCGGGCTGCCTGACGGGTTCATGTGTCTTCGGTGACTCGGTGGCGAGTGCCATTATGATCCTTCCAATTGGCTGGCGCCGCGGTTCCTGCCGCCAAGCCGCTGCAGGATGAGGGCGAGCCCCAGACCGATAACGACGAGGATGACACCGAGGGCGCTGGCTGCACCCATGTCATTCGCACGGAAGCCCGTGAGGTACATGTGCAGGGGCAGGAGCCTGGTGGCGTATCCGGGGCCGCCCGCCGTGAGAACAAAAATCAGGTCGAAGTACGCCAGTGATCCGAGGACCATGAGGGTTGAGGACGTGATGATGGTGTACTTCAGCTGCGGCAGCGTGATGTGGAAGAACTGCTGCATGCGTCCTGCCCCGTCGATCTGGGCGGCTTCGTAGAAGGATGCGGGAATCTGACGCACCCCGCCCTGGTAAATCAGGGTGTGCAGGGGAACAAACTGCCAGGCAATGACAAAAACGACCACGAAGAGCACCAGGTCGGGGTTGCCCAGCCAGTCCTGCGCCAGGGCCGGAAGGTGCAGGCCCGGCCCGACGCCGAAGTTGGGGTCCAGGAGTGCCCTGAAGGCGATGGCAACCGCAGCCGAGGAGAGGAGGAGGGGGACAAAGTACAGAACCGCCAGCAGTGCCCTGTAACGCTGCCTCCCGGCCGTAAAGACGCCCAGCAGGAGACTCACGGGAACCTGCACGAGCAGTGAATAGACCAGGATTTTCAGGGTGACGACGAGAGCATTCAGGGTGACGGAATCGGTCAGCGCAATCCGCCAGCTCTCCAGGCCGCCCCAGGTGATTTCGCCCAGCCCGTTCCAGCGGGTGAAGCTGAGGAAGACGACGCCGAGCAGGGGTATCACGGCAAAGGTCAGGAAGAAGACCAGGGCCGGGACAACCATCCATGCGGACGGACCCTCAGCCCGGGCACCCCTCACGGGGATGCCCGGCTTCGGTTTCAGCAGGGTACTCATTTGCCCAGAGTTGCGTTCATGTTCTCGGCAAACTGCTCCGGCGTAATCTCGCCCAGGAAGATCTGGTCGAGGTTAGCGAGCATGGCGTCGCCCTGGGCCGGGCTGAGTGCCTGGTCCCAGGAGAGCTGGAAGCTCGGGGCGTCCTGCGCCAGGCCGTAGACGAACTGGACAAAATCTTTGTCCTCAGAGGCTGCCAGCTGGTCTTCAATGCCGTTGACCGCAGGCACGGCCCCCGAATCGATCATGGCCTGGGTGTACTCCTCGCTGAACAGCCCGTCCTTCAGGTAATTGAGCGCCGACTCTTTCTGCTCGTCCGAAGCTGTCTCCGAAATCGACCACATATTTGCGGGGTTGCCGACGATGTTGGCGGGATCGCCCGCCCCTCCTTCAACGGCGGGGAAGGAAACGAAACCGACGTCTCCCGCTTCGACGAATTCAGGGGCATCTTTCTTCAGGTTCTGGTAGATCCAGCCGCCGTGGAGCATCATCGCAGCCTTGTCGGTGTACAGCAGCGCACTGTCGGCGCCGGCATCAGCCGCGATGGAGGAGAAACCGTTGATGAAGCCGCCGGCGTCGGCAAGTTCCTGGATTTTCGTGAGTGCCTCGATGACGGCGGGATCGGACCAGGCGTCCTCTTCGCCGTCCAGAATTGCCTGGAACACTTCGGGCCCGCCGATGCGGTCGACCAGGTAGGACAGCCACATGAGGTTCGGCCACTTGGACTGGCCGGCAAGCGCAAACGGCGCAATTCCGGCCTCGTTGAACTCGGGCACCAGTGCCATGAGTTCTTCCCAGGTCTTGGGCGGCTCCGCCCCGATCTTTTCGAAGACTTCCTTGTTGTAATACAGCACCACCGGCTGCATGTTGTTGTTCGGCAGGGCGTAGGTCTTACCGTCAATCACGCCGTTTTCCAGCACCGAGGGAATGTACCGGTCCTTCACCTCGGGGTTGTCCGCCAGGAACTCGTCGAGTTCGGTGACATGGCCTGCATCAATATAGGACTTCAGCACGCCGCCGCCCCATCCATAGATGAAGGTCGGTCCTTCTCCCGCGCCTATTGCCGTGCGGACCTTGGTTTTGTAAGCGTCATTGGCGAAGAATTCCTGATTGATGCTGTTATCCGGGTTTTCTTCGTTCCAACGCTCCACGGACGAGCGGAAAATATCCTCACTGCTGCCCGTGAGCGCCCACATCGAGGGGGAATCGGAGTCTGCGGCCGGATCGGAGGGGCCGCCCGAACCGCAGGCGGCCAGGCCAACAGCCATGGTGAGTGCGGAGGCTGCGGCGATAAAAGAAGTGCGTCTTTGCATGTTTATCAGTTCTTCCGTAAGTCGACTCAGTCAGCGGCAAAGCGGCTGGCGGAGATGGGCGGGTCAACTCCGCTGGTACGCGGCCGTTGACCGCCACGCTGCGGAAGAGATATCGAAACATTTTCGATAAAAACAACTAACATGCGTAAAGTTATCTACATCACATGCCGTCGTCAAGGTTTTTCTTAGCTGAACTTTTTTCTCCTTCCCACCGTGGGGAGAGGGATATGCTGCCCAGCAGGAGTTGATTGCGGGTGGCAGTACGAGCGAAAGGTTTTCGAATAGTGACGGAAACGATGGGCAAGGTGACACTGGCGTCGGTTGCGGCTCTTGCGGGGGTTTCGGTGCCCACGGTGTCGAAGGTGGTCAATAACCGGGGTGACGTAGCCCCCGCCACCCGCCGGCGGATCCTTGATGCCTTGGACCGGGCGGGCTACCTGCCCCCGGGCCAGCGGCGACCGCCGGTGCCTGTTGCTCCCCGAACAATCGACGTGGTGGTGGACAGTGTCACCAGTGCTTACTACGCGGAGGTGATGGACGGAATCCTCGAGTGCGCGGAAAGTGGCGGAACGGAGGTGGTGCTGTCCAAGATGGGCGGGCATCCGGCCGAGGAGAAGGCTGAGCGGATGCGGGAGAGGGGCCGGCGGGGGCTCCTGCTGGTGACGTCCCGGTGGTCGTCCGGGCAGATCAAGGCTATCCAGAACCGCGGTATTGCCGTGGTGGTGATTGACCCGATAAACCCGTCGGGGCCGGGGGTGTCCAGCGTGGGTGCGACGAACTGGGCGGGCGGCAAGGCCGCCACGGAGCACCTGCTCGACCTGGGTCACACCCGCATCGGATTCATCGGGGGTCCTGCCAGCGCCGAGTGCAGCCAGGACCGCGAGCACGGCTACGGGGCCGCCCTCCTCGAACGCGGTATTCCGATCGTGGAGGATTACGTCCGGGCAGGGAACTTCGACGCGGACACAGGAAGCGAGGCCCTGGCCCGGCTCCTTGCCCTCGACCGCCCGCCGCAGGCCGTGTTTGCCGCTTCCGACAGCATTGCCCTCGGGGTGCTGGCACACGCACGGACCCGGGGGATTTCCGTTCCCCGCGACCTGAGCGTGGTCGGTTTCGACGGAACCTATATCGGTGAGCAGGCCGTTCCGCAGCTCACCACCGTAGCCCAGCCCCTGAAGGAGATGGGGCGCACGGCAGTGCGGGCGCTGCTGCGTGAAATGGGTGGGGACCGGCCTGAACCGACCCGCGTCGAACTGGCTACGCGGCTCATCGTCCGTTCGTCCACGGCACCCGCGCGCAACTCATCCTGAGGCGGGTCCGCCGCGCGGACGATACCGGGCGCTCAGCTGGACTCGTAGCCGGTGATGGCGTCCACCTTCGCCGCCGAAGCACTGGCCGGGTCAAAGACGTAGCCGAGCCACTCCTTGGCCAGGCGCCGGGCGAGTTCAAGACCGACTACCCGCTGGCCCATACACAGCACCTGCGCGTTGTTGCTCAGCACTGAGCGCTCCACGGAGTACGAATCATGGGCCGTCACTGCCCGGATTCCGGCGACTTTGTTGGCCGAGATAGCCACGCCCAGGCCCGTGCCGCAGATCAGCAGGGCGCGGTCAGCCTCGCCGCTGGCCACTTTCCGTGCCGCGTCCACCGCGACGTGGGGGTAGTCCACGTTCTCGCTGCCGGAAACCCCGACATCCACGACGCTCTCCACCCGCTCGTCTGCCTCGAGGTCCCTGCGCAGGACTTCCTTGTAATCGAAGCCGGCATCGTCGCCGCCTATGACAATCCGCAGTTTCTTGTTCTCGTTCATCAGGGTTTCCTTCTGTCTTTTTGCGTTCGTTTTCAGGCGGGTGTGCCCCGGTAGGTCCCGCGTTCCGCAGCGATCCCGAGCAGACTCAGGTATCCCTCCAGCTGCCAGGCAGTACGCCCGACAAACAGTCCACCGACGTGCTCGATCTCCAGCAGCTGCGCGGCGTTGTCCACACTGACCGAGCCTCCGTAAAGCAGGGCGGAAACCCTGCCGCCGTAGCGACCCCAGAGCGCGGCGAACGGTTCCTGCAGCTCTCCGGCGGTGGCCGGACGGCCGTTCACACCGATTGCCCAGATGGGTTCGTAGGCGATCAGGACGCGGGCGAGCTGATCGTCGTCGAGCCCGTCCAGCGCGCGGCGTGCCTGGTTCAGAATGAAGGCGGCGGAACCTCCGGCATTTTTCACGGATGCAGGTTCCCCGATGCACAGCAGCGGGATGAGTCCGTGGTGCAGCACAGCGGCAACCTTGCGGCGCACCGTATCGTCCGTTTCGCCGAAATGTTCCCGCCGTTCCGAATGGCCGATCTCGATAATCCGGGCCCCGGCGTCGGCGACCTGCGGTACGGATACCTCTCCGGTCCACGCCCCGGCATCTTCCCAGTGGGCGTTCTGCGCCCCGACCAGAACGCGGCCGTCGCGGCCCAGAATCTCCGCCACGGCGGCGATCGCGGAGGCAGGAGGGATGACGAACGGCTGAACGCCGTCGAGCCCGTGCCCGGACACAGCTGCGAGGAGGCCCTGCGCATAGGCCCTAGCCTCCGCCAGGGTCTTGTTCATCTTCCAGCTGGTGCCCACCCACACAGTCACGGAAGTTCCCCGGGCACAGCCGCGGGGGAACCGAAAAAGTCGCCCAGGGCGTCCATCAACACAGCGAACGAAACAGCCCCGGGGTCCGGAGTGCCCCGGCTCTTTTCACCCAGGACACGGGAACGGCCGCGGCGGGCGGTGATCTGCGCGGTGGCCTGGGCAGCTTCCCGCGCGGCACCGGCGGCCTTCTTCATGGATCCGGCCAGGTCGGAAGACCTTTCAAACTCCGCGAGAAGGGTGTCCCGGAAGGGGAGGGCAGCGTCAACCATGGTTTTGTCCCCCGGCTGCGCGCCGCCGATTCGAAGGACCGCTTCGATTCCGGCAATGATTGCCCGCACCACCTCGGCAGGGTCGATACCGCGGGCGTCGGTGAAAACTCCGCCGGCCGCGGTCAGGGCGGCGCCCCACAGTGCGCCGGACGTGCCGCCGGCTTCCTCGGCCCAGGCCTCGCCGGCATGGATGAGGACGGTCCGCGCTCCGGCGCCCTGCTCGGCCGCCGCCCGGCCCGACTTGGCTGCACCCCGCGACCCGTAGGCCATTCCCTGGCCATGGTCCCCGTCGCCCGCTACTGCATCCAGCCGGCCGAAGTACTCCTCGTGCTCGGACGTGGTGGAACGGATCACTTCCAGCGCCTGCACAACCCGTCCCGCCAGCTCCCGGGACCCGGGGGCGGACACGGGTATGGCCTCTTCGCCCGGAACATGCACCCCGGTGCGTTCCGGCCTGGGGGTAAGGTCCGGAGCTTCCCTGCGGAATGCGGGGGTGTCGGCAGGGGCCAGCCAGTACTTCTCGAGTTCGTCGTCGAGAAAAACGATGGTCAGGGACAATCCCGCCATGTCCAGGCTGGTGACGTGCTCGCCGACTTCAGGGGCCACCACGGTGAGCCCTGCCGCGGCCAGGCGTTCCGCCACCCGCCCGTAGACAACAAACAACTCCTCATACTTGACCGTACCCAGCCCGTTGAGCAGGACGGCCACCCGCCCCCGGTAGCCCTCCGGGGTCCGCTCCGGCTCCTCCTCCAGCACTCCGTCAACGAGGAGGTCGGCGACCTCCTCGGCGGTGCCCATCGGGACCTCCCGGATGCCGGGCTCCCCGTGGATGCCCAGCCCGATCCCCATCTCGCCCACCGGCACATCGAACAATGCCCCTGCGGCGCCGGGCAGGGTGCACCCCTTGAAGGCGACGCCGAAAGAGCGGGTGGCGTCATTGGCCTTCCAGGCGACCCGCTCGGCGTCGTCGAGGTCCGCGCCGGCCTCGATGGCGGCGCCGGCGATCTTGAACACCACCAGATCCCCGGCGATACCGCGGCGTTCACGGTGCTCCCCGGCGGCGCCCGAGGCGATGTCGTCGGACACGCGGACAATCCGCACGTCCACACCCTCTGCCCGCAGTTTTTCGGCGGCCTGCCCGAAATGCAGGACGTCACCGGCGTAATTGCCGAAGCCGAGGACAACGCCGCCGCCGTTTTCGGCGGAGCGTGCCACGGAGTACACCTGGGAGGCTGAGGGTGAGGAGAAGATGTTGCCGCACGGCGCACCGTGGCCCATGCCCGGCCCGACCCATCCGGCGAAGGCCGGGTAGTGTCCGGACCCCCCGCCGATGACCAGGGCCGGCTGGCCCTTGGGTGTTTCGCTCGAGCGCACCACGCCGCCGTGGGCCATGGTGACGTGCCGGGGATGGGCGGCCACATAGCCGCGCAGGGCGTCCGTGGCGAAGTCCGCGGGATCGTTTACAAGATAAGTCATGGTTCCACCTCGGTCGCTTCGAATGACCGCCGGTGGGGGCAGCGCCTCGCGGTGCTTATCCCTTCGGCGGAGCCTGGCCTGGTACTGCGGATCTAACCGGCGTTCGTAGCAGCGCCGTCCTGCGCGGCAGCCTCATCGACCGGGCTGGGGCCGAGTTCCTTCAGCAGCCCGGTCATGGCCACGTAGGCCTTGTTGCGGTAGGCAATAAGCTCGTTCGCCCGTTCCGCGGGGATCTGCAGGAACCCGCCGCCGGACTTGGTGCCGAGCTTCCCTTCCGCCACGAGGTCCTGGAGGATCTTCGGGGTGGCGAACCGTTCGGGAAATGACGTCTGCAGCGAGGCATAGCAGAACGAGTAGACATCCAGTCCGGCCATGTCCGCGATGGCGAACGGGCCGAAGAACGGCAGGCGGAACCCGAAGGTAGTACGAACGAGGGTGTCGACGTCGTCTGCGCTCGCAATGCCCTCTTCGACCAGCTGGGCGGCCTCGTGGAACAGCGCGTACTGCAGGCGGTTGAGCACAAACCCGGTGACATCCTTGACCACCGCGGCCTGCTTGCCCGCAAGCTCGACGATCTCCTTGGCGGCCGCAACCGTTTCCGGAGTGGTGCCCGCATGCGGGATGACTTCGACGCCGGGGATAAACGGCGCAGGGTTCGAGAAGTGGACTCCGAGGAAACGACCGGGGTTGTCGACGGCCTCCGCAAGCGTGGCGATCAGAATGGTCGAGGTGTTGGAGCCGATCACGGCGTCGGGCCGTGCCGCCGAACTGATCCGGCGCAGGGTGCCGTGCTTGATATCGATGACCTCCGGGACCGCTTCCGCAATGTAGGAGGCGTCTGCGACGGCGTCTTCAATGCTCGGTGCGGCCCAGAGGTTCTCCTGCAGGCGCTGCACCGCGTCCGCCGGAAACAACCCGTCCGCCACGAACTGTTCGGCCTCACCGAGCAGGCGTTCGAGGTTCTTTTCAGCGACCTCCTGCGAAACGTCTGCCAGGGCTACCCGCGCGCCCCCCAAGGCAAGGACCTGGGCGATGCCCCCGCCCATGTATCCCGAACCGACTACTGCTACTGCGCGCTGGGCCATGATCCCCATCTCCTCTGATGTGCACGTGCTGCGTCTGCGGACACGGCGCCATCTGGATGCGGGACTGGAAGAGCGGATAGGAACTACACCGGATGCATGTCGTGTTTCCTATAGGATCCACGCGAGTTGTGATGCTGTCAACCATTCGAACGACAAATGGGTGCTCCGTCGGGCCGTACTGCGTCCGGCCTAACCGGCGGCGCCGGTTTCGCGGACGGCGCGATCCCGGACACCGCAGAGATGCCCGGCCATGGCTGTCCGCGCAGCGTCCGCGTCCCCGGCACGCAAAGCGTGCAGAATGCGGGTGTGCTCTTCGATGGCACTGCCGGCATCGCCCACGCCGGTTCCGCCGAACAGCCGGAACCGGTGCACATGTCCGCCGAGGGAGTTGTAGGCGCCGACAAGGAACTTGTTCGCCGTCTGCTCGACAATGATGCGGTGGAAGCGCTCGTCGGCCTCCCAGTAGGAACGGTAATCGGCGAAGTGCGGCCCGTTCGGTGCCTGCCGCAGATCCTCGATAGCCTGTTCCAATTCCGCCAGGAAAGCCGTGTCGGAACGCGCACAGGCCACTTCCGCGTTGTGCGGTTCGAGCAGCAACCGGGCCTCCATCAGGTCAATCAGTTCCTGCTGCGTAAGCCGCGGCGCAACCCGGTAGCCGCGCAGGGCGGCACGGGTCACCAGGCCCGTGGACTCGAGCCGGGCCAGGGCCTCCCGCACCGGCGTGGGTGACACGCCGAGCTCACGCGCCGTTCCGTCAATGCTGATGGAAGCACCGGATTCCAGGTTTCCGTCCATGAGGCGGGCGAGGATTTCCTTGTGCACCTGGTCGGTCAGGATGCTGCGTTGGATCCACGTCCCGCCGGCGGTGTTCTTCTCCATGCCACTCCCTTACCCATGCCTGCCGTTTCCGGCTGGACAGCCTGCCAATATCCTATAGGGTGTTGGCCAACGCGACTCCCAAGGAGAGCAACATGGGCTACAACCCCGAAAACTGGCCGATCGGTGCGGCCCTGCTGAATTTCACCGGTGTCACTGCGGACGGCCGCGACCGCACTGCCGCCGGTCCCCAAGCCTGGAAGCAGACCTTCCGGGAGGTCCGCCACGCAGGTTTTGACCACGTTGACCTCACGGATTCCTGGGTACGTCCGGGTGATCTTGATGCGCTTGGGCGGAAACAACTCCTGGAGACGGCCCGCTCCTACGACCTCGCCTTCAGCGACATCGCCGTCACGCGTAAGAGCGTGATCACTCCGGACGAGGAGCAGGCCCGGCTGAATATGGCCTACACGAAGCGGACCATCGATGCCGCGGCGGACCTCGAGGTGCCCATGGTGTGTCTGGGACTGCATGATCCGCTGACCCAGGCGCAGAAGGACGCGACCTGGTTCTGGCTGGCTGAGGGTGCCGAGAATGAGGACACCGAGGAGAACCGCGGAAAAGCCGCCTTCCGTTTCCGGGAACTTGGTGAGTACGCGGCGGAGCGCGGCGTGAGCCTGTCCCTGGAGATGTACGAGGGAACCTTCCTTGGAACGGCTGACAGTTCCGTGCAGCTTGTGACCGCCGTGGATCTGCCGAACGTGGGACTGTGTCCGGATATCGGCAACATTGTCCGTCTGCACCGCGAGGTCGAGGACTGGCGCGCGATGCTGGCCAAGATGCTGCCCCACACCAATTACTGGCAGTTGAAGAACTACTTCCGTGATTACGACCCCGCCACCGGGTCCTACGCCTCTTCCCCCGCACCTTTGGCGCTCGGGTTCATCAACTACCGGGAGGCAATCGGAATGGCCCTGGACGCCGGCTTCGACGGTCCCATGTGCGTGGAGCACTACGGCGGCGACGGGCTCACGGTTTCGGGAATGAACCGCGACTATATCCGCGGCATCCTTGCATCCAAACTGCCGGAGGACTGACCTTCACCCTGTGACGCTGCGGCAGCGGCCCCTAGGGTGGGGGCCAGCACCGGCCACGGTGCAGCGACCGAAGGACACCGATGATGCAGGCCTTTCCTCCCGGACAGCAGGGGTTCGAGCAGCAGCACGGAATGCGGCGCGGGGTTGGGCCGATGGGACCCCGGTTTCCCGACGTAGGGAAGATTGCCGTCCTGCGCGGCGGAGGTCTGGGGGATCTGATGTTCTCCCTGCCCGCCATCGAAGCGCTCTCCGCCGCGTATCCGTCCGCGTCCGTCACACTGCTGGGCACGGCACTGCATGCCGCCCTGCTGACGGGACGCCCGGGGCCGGTGCACCGGGTGGAGGTCCTGCCCGCAGCTCCCGGGATCGCCGCCGGACCCGAGGACCCGCAGGCCGTGCAGGAGTTCCTGGCCCGGATGCGGCTGGAGCGGTTCGACCTGGCCGTCCAGGTGCACGGCGGCGGCCGGAATTCCAATCCCTTTCTGCTCGGCCTGGGGGCCCGGCACACCGTGGGCACCCGGACCCCCGATGCCGCCGCCCTGGACCGGTGCATCCCCTACATCTACTACCAGCACGAGGTCTTCCGTGCCCTGGAGGTGGCGGGTCTGGCCGGCGCTGCTCCCGTCAGTCTGGAGGGGCAGCTTCCGGTCCTCGCCGAAGAGGCCGCAGCGGCACGGGCCCTGGTGATGCCGGACCGGAGCCTGGTGACCCTGCACCCCGGGGCCACGGACCCGCGGCGGCGGTGGCCGGCGTCGTACTTCGCGGAAGTGGCGGTGCGTGCCGCTGCCCGGGACTGTCAGGTAGTGGTGGTGGGTGACGACGCCGACCGGGGCCTTGCGCAGCAGGTTGTGGACCTTGCGCTCGCCGACGCCGGGCCGGCGGCACCCGTGCGGTCACTGGCCGGTGAGCTGGGCATCGGTGCGCTCGCGGCCCTGCTGCAGGCCAGCGCGGTGATGGTGGGCAACGACAGCGGCCCCCGACACTTGGCGCAGGCGGTCGGGGCCGCCACCGTGGGGATCTACTGGTTCGGCAACGTCGTCAACGCCGGGGCGATCGGCCGTGCCCGGCACCGGGTGCACATGTCCTGGGTGTCAGCGTGTCCCGTCTGCAAGGTTGATGTGACGCAGGTGGGCTGGACGGCGGAGCGGTGTGAACATGATGACTCGTTTGTGGCCGAGGTCCGGCCGTCCGACGTGTGGGCCGACGTCGACGAGCTGCTGGTGTAACGCCGGGATCCCGTTGGGGCCAGCGGAGGAGAGGGAGTTTACGGCACCGTAACGGACCGATACCGCACCGTAACAGGGGGTGTCCGCCGCAGAAACAAAGCGTTCCTAGGCTCGGGATTCATCACCCCGCACCTACTGAAAGCGGTACCCATGAACGTCCTGCCCCGGCTGCGCGAACGCACCGCGAATGCACGAATCCTGCTCGGCGTACTCGCCGCGTCCAGCCTTCTGATGGTCACCGCCTGCGGCGGATCCGCCGACGACGCCGGGGACGCGGAGTACGACACCCTGGACGTGAACCTGTCCTGGATCAAGAACGCCGAATTCGCCGGTGAGTACTTCGCCGAGGAGAAGGGCTATTACGCCGATGCAGGCTTCTCCGAGGTGAACCTCATAGCAGGCGGTCCCGGCGGCACCTCGACCGAAACCATGGTTCTCTCCGGGGGCGCCCTGGTGGGAACCTCCAGCCCCATGGGGGTGGCCCCGGTCATCGCGGAGCAGGACGCGCCGCTGAAAATCATCGGCACCACCTATCAGAAGAACCCGTTCGTCATCATCTCCCTGGATTCCCTGCCCATCACCACGCCGGAGGACCTCGCCGGCAAACGGATCGGAGTGCAGGCCGGCGTCAACGAAACACTGTTTGACGCCCTGCTGGAGGTCAACGGGATCGATCCCGGGTCCGTGGAAAAGGTCCCGGTGCAGTATGACCCGCAGCCGCTGGTCAACGGCGATGTGGATGGATTTTTCGGCTACCTCACCAATGAAGTGCTGACGCTGGAGCAGGCCGGGCACCAGACTGCCGTACTGCCATTCGCCGACAACGGCCTCCCGTTCATCGCGGAGAGCTTCGTGACCACCGACGAAGCCATTGAAACCCGCCGGGAGGAACTGAAGGCATTCCTGAAGGCGACCGCACAGGGATGGAAGGACGCCGTCGCTGACCCCGAAGAGTCCGCACGGCTGGCCGTCGAGGTATACGGCACGGACCTGAACCTGGACACGGCGAAGGAAATCCGGCAGGCCGAGGAACAGAACACCAAGCTTGTTGTCTCGGCGGACACCGAGGCCAACGGATTGTTCACCATCTCGGACTCACTGATCGAGGAGAACCTGGAGATCCTGAAACTGGCCGGATATGACCTCACCGCCGAGCAGGTGTTCGATATGAGCCTCCTGGCCGAGGTGTACGAGGAAAACCCGGAGCTGAAGTAGATGCAGTCCGACCACACCCTGGCCCCTGCTTCCCCGGGCACAGCAGCACCCGGGGAAGCTGCCCGGCCGGGCAGCGGTACGGGAATCCGGATAACGAACCTTGGCAAGACGTTCGGATCGGGGCGGAAAGAGGTGACTGCCCTAACGGAAACCAACCTCGTCACCGACCGCGGCTCCTTCATTTCCCTGCTGGGTCCCTCCGGCTGCGGAAAATCCACCGTGCTGCGGATCCTGGCCGGGTTGGAAACACCGACCACCGGGGAAGTCCTTGTCGACGGAAAGTCGCCTCAGGATCTCCGGCGCGGCCATGAACTGGGCATCGCCTTCCAGGACTCGGCGCTGCTGCCATGGCGGAGCGTGTACACGAATATCCGGCTGCCGCTGGAGGTTGCCGGCCATACAGCGGATGACGCGTATATCCGCGAGCTGATCAATTTAGTGGGCCTGGAGGGATTCGAAAAGGCCCGGCCTGCGCAGCTCTCCGGCGGCATGCGGCAACGCGTCTCGATTGCGCGGGCGCTGGTTCTGAAACCGTCGGTACTGCTGCTGGATGAGCCCTTCGGGGCCCTGGACGACATGACCCGCCAACGCCTGAACCTTGAGCTGCTGCGGATCTGGACCGAGAAACCCGCCACGACGCTGATGGTCACCCACGGTATTTCCGAGGCCATCTTCCTTTCGGACACGGTGGCGGTGATGAGTCCGCGTCCCGGCCGTGTCAAGGAGGTCATCACCGTGGGCCTCCCGCGGCCGCGCACCCCGCACATGATGCGGACCCCCGAATTCCACGCCCTGCACGACCACGCCTCCGAGCTCCTTTTCGGCGGGCCGTCCTCCGCGGAGGATTCATGACCCGCGTGCCGCCGTGGGCGGTGGGGGTCACCGGTGCGGCCGCCGTACTGGCCCTCTGGTGGGTGGGAGCGGCCACCTTCCTCAGCGGCATCGGGGCCGCGGGCGACGGCGGCCCCGGAGCCATCCCGACCCCGTGGCAGGTCCTCGCCCAGATGGGCGCCGACGGATGGGGCTTCTACTGGCGCAATGCCGCCGTGACCCTGGCCGAGGCCGGCGCCGGTTATCTGTGGGGCAATGCCCTGGCCCTGCTGCTGGCGTTCCTGGTGCTGCTGGTCCCGCGGCTCGAGCAGGTCGCCACCCAGCTGGCCGTTGTCAGCTACTGCCTGCCGGTGGTCGCCGTCGGCCCCGTGATCTTTATTGTCCTGGGCCCGCCGCGGTCCGGGGAGTCCTCCGGGACCGCGGTGGCACTGGCAGCACTGTCGGTGTTTTTCACCACGATGGTCAGCGCCCTGGCCGGCTTGAAAGCGGCGGACCGTGCCTGCCTGGACATCGTCACGGTTTTCGGCGGCCGCAGGATCCATCAGCTGCTCAAGGTCCGCATTATTGCCGCCCTGCCGTCGGTCCTGGCGGCGTTGAAAATTGCAGCACCGGCCGCGTTGCTCGGTGCGATCCTCGGGGAGTACGTGGGGGGAGTGGACCGCGGACTGGGGCCGGCGATGGTCAACGCGCAGCAGACCCTGGAAGTGGCGCGGGTATGGGGTGTGGCGGGTGCGTGTGCCGCACTGGCCGGTTCCGCCTATGCGGTGCTCGGGCTCCTGTCCCGGGTTGTTGTTCCGTGGTCCTCCGGCGGGCCGGGTGTCCGGATGGGCGGGCTGTGATGGGCGCGCTGGTCCGGTCCGTCGGCCGGATGCTGCTGGGCCTGGCCGTCTCACTGGCCGTGGTTGGTGCGCTCTGGATCGGGCTGCTGAAGGTCTTCGACGTGTCCGCCTACATCGGCAAGGGACCGTGGGAGGTCTGGACTTTCCTGGTCCTGGACCCGGAGGCCGCGGAGAACCGCGCCCTGGTGGGCGGGCAGCTGGGACAGACACTGCTCGACGCCGGCATGGGGTTCGCCGCCGGCATGCTGGCCGCGCTCGCCGCGGCCTGTGTCTTCACCCTGTTCCGCGGGGTGGAGCACGCACTGATGCCGCTGGCCATGCTCCTGCGCTCGGTGCCGCTGGTGGCACTGGCACCGATGATCATCCTGGTCTTCGGCCGGCAGGAGGCGGCGGTGGCCGCGATGGGCGGCATTGTGGTGCTGTTCCCTGCGCTCGTCACCATCGTGTTTGGCTTGCGCTCCGCCTCGCCGGCCATGCTCGAGGTGGTGCAGGTGTACGGGGGTAGCCGGTTCGATGCCTTCCGGAAGGTGGCGGTGCCGACCGCAGTGCCCGCCCTGTTCACCGCGCTGCGGGTATCCATTCCCGGGGCGCTGACCGGGGCGTTGCTCGCGGAGTGGCTCGCCACGGGGCAGGGAATCGGCTACGGGATTGTCTCCGCGGTGTCCCGGGCACGGTATGACCAGGTGTGGGCCGCCGTCGTCGCCGTGACCCTGGCCTCGATCCTGCTGTACGCGGTGGTTGCCGCGGTGGAGGCGGCCTTGAAGCAGCGGACCGGGACATAGCCCTGCAACGCCGTCCTTGCTTCAGTGGACGGCAAAGCGGGGCGAACGGTTGAGCGCCGGGCGGTGCGGGGCGAGACTGGTGCCGTCGGGTGTATCCGCCCGCACGCCCGAGCCGGCAGGCCGGCGGGCTTTGAAAAGACAGGACGGACACCATGGAGCTTGTTCCGAACAATTCGCTCAAGTGCGCCACCCCGGAGGAAGGCCGGCAGCTGGCCATTCAACTGGCGCTGCAGACCGCCTTCGCCATCCAGCCGGACGACCAGGCGGAGCACATCATCCGCGACGCCTATGCCAACAACCCGGACGGCATCATCGCGGCCTCCCACGTGGTGGCCACTGAGTTCGCGACCGTTGCGGCCGCGAACAACTACTGGCGGTAACCCCTCCGCCCGCCCCGGGGGCCCCGGGGCGGCCCGGAAACGCTAGGCGTACAGCCGGCTGAGGAAACGGGCGATGACGGCCGGACGTTCCTGGCCCTCGATCTCGATGGTCAGGTCCGCGACCACGTGCAGGCCGTTGCCCTTGACGTCCTGGACATCGGCGATTTCGGCGGTCATCCGGATCCGGGAGCCGACCTTCACCGGCGAGGTGAAGCGGACCTTGTCCAGGCCGTAGTTGACCTTCGTCTTGACGCCCGTCACATCGAACAGCTCGCCCCACATCGGGATCAGCAGCGAGAGGGTCAGGAACCCGTGGGCAATCGGAGCGCCGAAGGGGCCGTCCTTGGCCCGCTCCGGATCCACGTGGATCCACTGGTGGTCATCGGTGGCGTCGGCAAACAGGTCCACTTGGCCCTGCGTAATCTCGCGGTATGCCGAGTGTCCGAGATTTTTGCCGATGAGGTTCTGAACCTCATCGAACGCGACGATGGTCTGGGCGGAGGCGGGTGCTTCGGTCATGGAAAACTCCTGGGTTGCGGGGCGGAATACGGCGGAATACGTCAAATGAAGGCGCTCTTGCCGGTGATTGCGCGGCCTACGACCAGCGCATTGATTTCGTGGGTTCCCTCGTAGGAATAGACGGCCTCGGCGTCGGCGTGAAAGCGTGCGACATCGGTGGCCAGGGTGATGCCGTTGCCGCCGACCACTTCGCGGGCCAGGGCAACGGTTTCCCGCATGTGCAGGCTGATCCACATCTTCGCCAGGGCGGAATCCTCATCCCGGAAAATCCCTTCCTGCTGGCGCTCCGCCAGCCCGGCCACCAGATTCAGGGACGCGGTGACGTTGCCCAGCATCCGGGCGAGTTTTTCCTGGACCAGCTGGAAGCTCCCCAGCGACCGGCCGAACTGTTCGCGGCTGCGGACGTACCGCAGCGCAGCTTCGTACGCTCCGGCCTGGATGCCGGTAGCGATCCAGGCTACGTCGGACCGCATGGCCCGCAGCATCGCCGCGACATCCTTGAAGGAGTTCACGTTGCCGAGCCTCCGGGATTCAGGAACGCGGACGCCGTCGAGGGAAATGTCGGCGTTCTGCATCATCCGCAGCGACGTTTTGCCGCGGATCTTTTCGAGCCGCACCCCGGGTGCTTCGCGGTCCACGAGGAACCCCTTGACCTGTCCATCGGCGACGTCCCGGGCGAAGACCGCCAGATAGTCGGCGGTGAACGCGCCGCCGATCCACCGCTTGGCCCCGTCCAGGATCCACTCGTCGCCGTCGCGGTGTGCCGACGTCGAGAGCCCGCCGGCAATGTCCGAACCGTGCTCGGGCTCGGTCAGGCAGAACACGCCGGTCATTTCGAAGGTGGTGATCAACGGATCCCACTGCGCAAACTGCTCCGGTGTTCCTCCCACCCGGCAGGCGGTGCGGAACAACCCGGCCTGCGCGGTGTAGTAGGTGGCCAGCGATGCGTCGGTGCGGGCCAGTTCGAAGATCCGGAAGCCGTGGTAGAGCGCCCGCGGTTCGGCGCCGCCGGCAGTCAGCTCAGGCGGAACCATCAGGTTCAGCTCCCGCAGCGGACCGTCCAGCTGGTACGGGAACTCCCCGGCCTCCCAGTAGTCCGCCAGCAGCGGCCGGGCGGTGTCTTCCAGGACCCGGCGCAGACGCCGAAGCGGTGCCTTCTCCGCCTCGGTCAGCCGCCCCTCGACGTTGAACGGATCGCAGTCGGGGTACAGGCGGGACTCGGTCAGCAGGCCGGTCATGCGCGTTCCCCTGCACCGGCGGCACCGGCAGCAGCGCCGGCAGCGGTATCCAGCCCAAGCAGGCGCACCGCGTTGTCCTTCAGGATCTTCGGGCGCACTTCATCCTTGAAGCTCTGCTGCTCAAAGGCACCCAGCCACTTCTGCGGGGAGATCAGCGGATAGTCGGTGCCGAACAGGACCTTGTCGGCCAGCATCGAGTTCGAAGCCCGCACCAGGGACTCCGGAAAATACTTCGGCGACCAGCCGGACAGGTCGATCCAGACATTGGCCTTGTGGATGGCAATCGAGTTGGCCTCGTCCTGCCATGGCACGGACGGGTGGGCCATGATGACCTGCAGTTCCGGGAAGTCCGCGGCAACGGCATCGAGCAGCATCGGGTTCGAGTACGCAAGCTTGATGCCGTAGCCCCCGGGCAGTCCGGCCCCCATGCCGTTCTGCCCGGTGTGGAACAGGGCCGGGACGCCCAGGGCGGCGATGGCCTCGTAGATCGGATAAAACTGCTGGTCCGAAGGATCGAAACCCTGCAGGGAAGGATGGAACTTGAAGCCCTTGACCCCGTAGTCCTCCACCAGCATCCGCGCCCGGTCGACCGCCCGGCTGCCCTGCAGTGGATCCACGGAGCCGAAGGGGATCAGCACGTCATTGTTGCGTGCCGCGCCCTCGGCGATCTCTTCGATGGAGTTTGGTTCGTGGCCCAGCGCGGTGGTGGCGTCCACGGTGAAGACGACGGCGGCCATCCGCCACTCGCGGTAGCGTTCGGCGATGGTGTCCAGGGTGGGGCTGCGGTCCTCGGATTTGAAGTACTTGGCGGAAGCCTCGGTGAGGGCCGCCGGCAGCGAGGCGTGGCCGTGGTCCGAGCACTCGATGTGCACGTGCATGTCGATGGCGTCCAGGGACGCCAGGTCGAGGCCGTATTCGTATCGCATTTTGATTCCCCTTACGATGCCTGCGGTTCGAGTTCCTCAGGCAGCGGAGGCATCTTCTCCCCGACCGGCTGCAGGTTGCCCTCCAAGAGTGCGGGGAACTGCTCGTGCAGCGCCTCAAACGTCCAGCCGCCCTCGCGGTATTCGGTGACTACGGGGACGGGGTGGGAGAAGATCTGCAGCCGGTCCCCGCCGGCACCGATAACCTGCCCGGTGATCCCCGCGGCGTCGTCGGAGGCCAGATAGGCGACCAGCCCGGCGACGTCGGCGGAGGTGCCGAACCCCAGGTCCTTGCGGAAGAAGTCCGGCATCGGCTCGCCGCGGCGTTCCGCCTCGACAGCGGCGCGGAAGTAGGGGACCGTCTCGGTCATGGCGGTGGCGGCCACGGGAATGACGGCGTTGGCGGTGACGCCGGCCTTGCGCATTTCCAGCGCCCAGGTGCGGACCATGCCGACAATGCCGGCCTTGGCGGCGGCGTAGTTGGTCTGGCCGAAGTTGCCGTACTGGCCGGTGGGGGAGCCGATGGTGATGATCCGGCCCGCCACGTTGTTTTCCTTGAAGTACCGGTACGCCTCGCGGGCGCAGGTGAACGTGCCGCGCAGATGCACCTGGATCACCAGGTCAAAATCCTCGTCCGTCATCTTCAGCAGTGACTTGTCCCGCAGGACACCCGCATTGGTGACCAGGATGTCCAGGCGGCCGAAGGCGGCCACGGCACCCTCCACCAGGGCTACGGCGGCTTCAGTGGTGCCTACCGGGGCGACGACGGCGACGGCCCGGCCTCCGGCGGAAGTAATCATTTCGACGGCCCGGTCTGCTGTTTCCTGAACCACGTCGTTGATGACGACGGCGGCACCCCGGCGGGCGAGTTCGGAGGCGTAGGCCAGCCCGAGGCCCTGGCCGGAGCCGGTGACGACGGCGACCTTTCCGGCGAGTGCACCAGTGGATTCAGCGGTCATTCGAAGCTCCTTTGCTCAGGCCGGCTGCATGTGACTGCGGCCACGTTGCGGCATTGGAACCATTCCACGGCATACCGTTGAAATTGTCAACAGTTATGATCCTCATTGATTAGGAGCTGCATCCGTCTTCTAGGATGGGGTCCTACCGTGTCCCTGCCGAAGGATCCAACACCCTATGAGCACCTCCCCTGACGGCGTTGCCGACGCAGCGCGCTTCGCCGCTGCCAGCCTCGGCGCCGAACCCGTGTTCCTGATGGCGCGTGCCGCATCCATCGGATCGGCGGAGGCCAACCGCCGGCTGGCCGACTTCGGGCTGAAGGTGCGCCACTACTCCGTGCTGTCCCTGGCCTGCGGTGGAACCGCACCCACGCAGCGGGAGCTGAGTCAGTTCCTGGTGCTGGATCCCAGCCAGATCGTGGCCATCGTGGACGAGCTGGAGCACCGCGGCGCCGTCGAGCGTCAGACCGATCCGCGGGACCGCCGGTCAAAGGTCATTGTGCCCACCAAGGACGGACATGCCCTGTATGGCAAGGCCAAGGAGGCAGTGGACGGCGCCACCGAAATCTCCATGGCGAAGCTCAGCGCCGCCGAGCAGCGCGAACTCCGCCGTCTGCTGCAGCTGGTGGCGTTCTAGGCACAGGATGCCTTCATCCGGCCCGCCCTGCCGCAGGAATCCGCGCCATATGCGCAGGGGTGCATATATCTCCCAGCGGCTCGTTCGGCCTCCATGGCGGCCCGCTTTCTGCTTGCCCGCTGCGTTTTTCAAGCATTCTCAAAGAATCCGGTTTGAAGATGGAACTGCAAGAAAACCACTCATTCGGAGGTGAAACACCAATATGGCTATGGGGAGCGGAGCTCGGAAAGCCATCGTCTGGGGCGGCGGCGCCCTCGCCGGGGTTGGCCTGCTGGTTGCCAGTTTCTTCGCGGGTACCGCTGTAGGGGACAACACGGAATTTGAACAGGCCGGCACCACGGCCCAGGAACAGGACGCCGGGGACAACGAGAGCCGGGATTTGTTCGACGAGCAGGATACCCAGGGCGAGCAGGACGCCCAGGAGGAGGGTCAGGACACCGACGGCGACGGCGACGTCCGTGACGGTGACCGCGACCGCGACGGCGACGGACCGGGTCCCGACCGGGAGGACGCCGAGGGGCGGAACCAGGACCGGGACACCGACGGCGAGGACGCCGAGGAGCAGGGTCCGGGCGGCCAAGGTCCCCAGGAGAAGGACCAGGACGCCGAGGAAGGTGAAGGCCGGCACGACGGCGGCCGGCACCACGACGGCCACCACGACGGCGGACCGGATGAGGACCGGGAGAACGACAGCGAGGACGGATCGGCCCCCGCGTAGTTTCCGCAGTCAAAGGGCCGGGTGCAGCGGCACCCGGCCCTTTTTTGCACTACTCCCGGCGCGGCTCGGGCACGAGGTCCAAGAGGTGGGTCTCCACGTAGTCCAGGGCCAGGCGGACAGCCCCGGTGGGCACCAGCATGGTGCCCAGATTGGAAACCGCCACCCGGGGCGGCTTTACCGCGTACCGGTCCAGCTCCCGAGTCATGGCGGGCAGCAGGGCAGTGGCCGAGGCAGCCACCGCGCCGCCGATCACGATCAGCCGCGGATCAAAGAACGAGGACACCAGGGCCAGTACCCGAGCCATCCGCCGGGCAATCCGGTCCAGGATTTCTTCGGCCACCGGATCCCCGGCGGCGGCCGCCTCGAACACCAGCCGGGCCGAGGCGCGGTTGGTGTCCGGCCCCACGAGGTCGCGGATCCGGCCGTTGTGGCCTTCGTTCAAAGCCGCGCTGCCCCAAAGCCGCGCAAGCTTCGCAATGCCGTCCTCGTTGCCCACGCCCTCCACCAGATCCAGCGCACCCATGGCGCCCGTGCCGCCGGAAGCGCCGTGCAGCAGGCGGCCGGACTCGATAATGCCGCTGCCCAGCCGCTCGCCGGCCAGGATGACCGCGAGGTTGTCTTCGCCCGCGCCGACCCCGCGCCAGCGTTCGGCCAGGGCCGCCAGCTTGGCGTCGTTTTCCACCAGCAGCGGCCAGCCCCGGGAGTCGCTGAAGGTGGAGCTCAATCCCAGATCGAACATCGGGGCCACGTCCTGCCCCGGGGCAACGGCGCCTGCCCCGGTGACCTGGGCCGCGATGCCCATGCCGGCGCACAGCACCGCCGCGGAGGAAATCCCGGCGTTCGCCAGCGCGGCGTCGACGGCTTCGGTGACTACCCGGCGTCGTTCCTCCGGCTCCCCGCCGTGGCGCGGGAACCGGGCCTCCGATTCGCCGACGACGGCGCCCGCGAGATCGGCAACCAGGACCCGGACGGTGGCAATGCCGACGTCGAGCCCCAGGACGTAACCGGCGCTTTCGTTGAATTCGAACCGGCGGGCGGGCCGGCCTTTTTGCCGGTCGATGCGCGGGGAGACCGTTTCCCGGGCCCAGCCGCGGGCGATCAGGTCATCGCACACCGCAATCACGGTGGCCCGGGTCAGGCCCGTGGCATTGATCAGATCGGTGCCCGTGACGGACGGGGCAGCACGGAGCACCTCCAGCACGGCGCGCAGGTTCGTGCGGCGCAGGAACTGCGGGGTGTTTGCGGAGGCATCCATGGAAGTGGCCTTTGACGTGTGGCGGTAATAACAGCATAATTATAGGAGACAATAAATTTAGTTCCTAAATTTAGGTTTGGCATCAAGGAGGCCCTCATGACGGTACGCGTCGGAATCAACGGTTTTGGTCGGATTGGCCGCAATTACCTGCGGGCAGCACTGCAGCACGGCGAAGGGTTCGAGGTTGTCGCAGTCAACGACCTCGGCGATCCCGCACAGCTGGCCCACCTGCTCAAGTACGACTCGGTTGCGGGACGCCTGGCCGAGAAGGTCACCGTCGAAGACGGCAACCTCGTGGTCGACGGCCACACCATCAAGGTCTTCGCTGAGCGCGATCCGGGCAACCTGCCCTGGGCCGACCTCAATGTGGACATCGTCATCGAATCCACCGGCTTCTTCACCAACGCCGAGGATGCGCGCAAGCACATCTCCGCAGGCGCCAAGAAGGTCCTCGTCTCCGCACCGGCCAAGGGTGACGCGTTCACCGTGGTCATGGGCGTGAACGACGGCGACTACGACGCCGAGAAGCACGACATCATCTCGAACGCTTCCTGCACCACCAACTGCCTGGGCCCGCTGGCCAAGGTCCTCAACGACGCCTTCGGCATCGAAAAGGGCCTCATGACCACCGTGCACGCCTACACGGCAGACCAGAACCTGCAGGACGGTCCGCACAAGGACCTGCGCCGCGCCCGCGCCGCAGCCCTGAACATGGTTCCCACCTCCACCGGTGCCGCCGCGGCCATCGGCGTGGTCCTGCCGGAGCTGAAGGGCAAGCTGGACGGCTTCGCCATCCGCGTTCCCGTTCCCACCGGTTCCGTCACTGACCTGACCGTCACGCTGGAAAAGGAAGCCACGGTCGAGGAGATCAACGCCGCCTACGCCAAGGCTGCACAGGATCCGCGCTGGGCCGGCATCCTCACCTACACCGAGGATCCGATTGTGTCCTCCGACATCGTGGGCGATCCGTCCTCCTGCATCTTCGACTCCGGTCTGACCCGCGTTATGGGCAACCAGGTCAAGATCGTCGGCTGGTACGACAACGAGTGGGGCTACTCCAACCGCTTGGTCGACCTGACCGGACTGGTTGCTTCCAAGCTCTAATCAGCACCAAGTAACAACGCACGACGGCGCCGCGCCGGACTCCCTGTGGGTCCGGGCGGCGCCGTCGTCGTTTAATGTGCCTTGTTGTCCAAAGGGGCAGCCGTCGGAAAGAAAACCGGGGGGACCGTGAACCATTGCCGGTGAGCGGGCATTACAAGGTGTGAACACAGACAAAGAGATTGTGGAGCGGTCGCGCAGCGGCCCTGCCATATTCGGGGAACTCTATGACCGGCACGCGCCGGACATCTACCGGTACGCGGCCCGCCGCGCCGGAGACTTTGCCGCAGAAGATGTGATGGCGGAAACCTTCCTGATCGCCTTTGAACGCAGGGCAGTCTTCGAGGGTCCGTCCGAGGCCGTGCGCCCCTGGCTCTTCGGCATCGCCACCAACCTGCTGCGCCGGCACCACCGTGCCGAAGCACGCATGCTGCGGGCCTTGGCCCGGAACGAGGGCCGGAGGCATTCCGTTGACGGACTGGAAGAAGTCGACGCGAAGGTGGATGCCGACGTCGACCGGTCCCGAATCGGAGCTGCGCTTCACGCGCTGGCCCCGATCGACCGGGAAGCCATCCTGCTCTATGCCTGGGCGGACCTGACCTATGACGGGATCGCCACCGCCACCGGCGTGCCCATCGGCACTGTCCGCTCCCGCATCAACCGCGCCCGGCGCAAGCTCCGGGCCGACCTCGGCTTTGCCCTTTTCGACGAAATGGACAGTGATCATGGACGAACTGCACCTGCTCCGCGCCACGCGTAACACCACCGGAACCGTACCCCCGGCCGTCCTGGCCGCCGGGCGGGAGAAACTGATGCAAAAGGCAGCCGGAGAGCGCGAGCCGGCACCGGGGCTGCACCCCGTACGGCCCTGGCGACGCACTCTGTTTGCCTCCGCCGCGGCTGTAGCACTCGTCGCCACGCTGGTCGCGGTCGACGTCATGGGTTCGGGCGAACGCCCGGGGGTGACGGCGGAGGCGGCCGATGTCCTCAACGACGCCGCGGCATCGACCATTGCCACCTCCGACCCGGTGCTGGAGCCGGGGCAGTACCTGTTGGTCGACACCACCGGTGTCGCTATGACGTTCGCGTCAGGGCAGCTCGGAGACACTACTCCCCGTTGGCTATCCAGTATCGATACACAGATGTATGTGCCTGCGGACCGGACGGCGGAGTGGGTCTGGTCCCGGGAGCCCAGCGTGCCGGTGCAATTCTTCGGCGAAGGGTCCCGGGAGGCGTCCGAAAGGATGAAGGCAGACCTGCAGGCAGACGGAATACAGATGGACGAAAGCGAGGTCCTGCGTGCACCCGGCGGCCAATGGGAGGGCTTCGCATGGGAGGTCCTAGGACAAATGCCGCTCAATGAGTTCATCGAAAGCGCCCCCCGCGACCCGGACGAGTTGTTGAAGATGATCTATGAACAAACAGAGGGCAACCACTGGAACACGGAGGCCGAAGCCTTCATGGCCTTCGCGAATATCCTGCGTACGGGAGCCGTTCCTGCGGACTTGCGTGCCGTGATCTACCAAGCCATTGCGCTGATTCCGGGAGTATCCCTGGTGGACCGCGAGGTCGCCTTGGACGGCCGGACCGGAGTGTCACTCGGAATGAAGGGCAGCGATTACCGGACAAGGATGGAGATCATCATCGACCAGGAATCCGGCCAGATGATCGGCGAGCGGGAGGTGCAGCTCAAGGACTACCGAGGTGTCCCGGCCGGCACCGTGACGGCGTGGACCGCCATCACCACCTCGGTGGTGGATTCTGCACCCTAGACTCGGCGAGACCCTTGCGGAATCTCTCGATAATCGATAACTATTGATTGTCCTTCAATAGCCGCAGTGCTTCCGCAGGGAGAGCATGATGGGAAAAGCAGCAATCCTCGTGTTACGCATAGCCCTGGCCCTGGTGCTCCTCGGCACCCTGTTTGTCCAGGCCGTGATGGTGCCGCTGTTCGGTATCGACCTGGCCGAGGCCGGTGCCGAAGCGGTCCGGGTGCCGGTGCTCCTCATTGTGGTGCTGGGCATTCTTGCGTTCCAGGTCTGCCTGGTCTGCGTCTGGCGGCTGCTGACCATGGTGCGGCGGGGAACGGTCTTTTCCTCCGCAGCCTTCCGCTACGTGGATGTCATCATTGGTGCCATCACGGCCGCAGCCCTGCTGCTGTTCGCGCTGGGCACGGTACTGGCGCCCGGCGAGGAAGCGGCGCCGGGCATTGTCCTGCTGATCGGGGGAGTGGGCATAACAGTCGCTGCCGGTGCCCTGTTGATGCTGGTGATGCGGGCCCTGCTGGCCTCCGCTGTCGCAACGGCCGCCGAGGCCGCCCGGCTCCGCACCGAACTGGGCGGTGTCATCTGATGCCGATCATCGTGGACATCGACGTGATGCTCGCGCGGCGGAAAATGCCCGTGGGAACCCTGGCCGAACTGATCGGCATTACCCCGGCGAACCTGGCCGTCCTGAAAAACGGCCGCGCCAAAGCGGTCCGCTTCACCACCCTCGCCGCCCTCTGCGAGGCACTCGACTGCCAGCCCGGGGACCTGCTCCGGTGGGAGGCGGGGGATATGGACGACGACGGCGCGCCGGACGGAACCGGCAACGGTGCCCGAAACTCCGCCGCGGCGGATACCCGCGCCCGGGAGTAGCGGTCAGCCGTCCCGGTGCCGCTTCCCGGAGCGGTGCAGGTTCACCAGCCCAAATGGAGCAGTATTTCTCCGGCAACCTGCTCGATGTCCTTGTGATCGGTGTCCACCGCCAGAACATTCGCCGGCGCCTGGTCCGCGAGGATCCGCGCCATGGCGTTGCTCCGGGCGGCGTGCCGCTCCAGTTCCGCTCCGCGTTCCCGCAGCGAGAGCCGCTCCAACGCGGATCGATCCGTGGCCGTGAGCAGGATGCCGCGGACCACCGGGTTGGTGCCCATGGCCGCCGCAAGAGAATCCATTTCCAGGACGCTTACGGTGTTGGTATAGATCAGCCGGTCATAGCCCAGCTCCCGGTAGTTAGCCCACATAGCCTGCAGGTTCCGTGCCGCCAGCTCGTGTTCCCACGGTTCCGGGTACGCCAGGTCCAGGTTGTCTCCCTCGATGACACAGTGGCGGACCCGGCGCTCCGCCAGCAGGGAATGCAGGGCCATGGCGACGCTGGTCTTGCCCACCCCGGCACGGCCGCCAATAAAAACGGCCTGATCTACGGTCGTCACGCAGCCCCCGAGGCCTAGGAAGAAAATGCAGTTCCCAGTGATCATAGGGAAGGGGAACCGGTGACGAAAGGACCACTGCCGCCGTTTCGAGGCGGGGTGTTGGGTAACAGCGATTAGGATCGGGTCCCATGTACCTGCGCGCCGCTGCCGACTCAGATTTTCCCTTTCTCGTGGACATTCTTTTGCACGCTTTCAACTGGTCCGGGGAGCCGACCTTTACGAAGGATCAGCTGCTGAACACCCCCGCGGTCAGCCACTATGTGGCCGGGTGGAAGCGGGAGCAGGATTTCGGAACCGTCGCTGAAACGGATGACGGCCGTCCCATCGGAGCTGTCTGGGCGCGCCTGCTGAGCCAGGCCGATCCCGGCTACGGCTTCGTGTCGGATGCGATCCCCGAGCTGACCATGGGAGTCCTGCCCGGGCACCGCGGCAGCGGTGCCGGCACCGCACTGATGACGGCCGTCGTCGAACAGGCACAAGGGCTGGGGATCGACGCGCTAAGCCTGAGCGTGGAGGACGCCAATCCCGCCCGGCGCCTGTATGAGCGGGCGGGCTTTCGCAAGGTCGACAGGAGCGGGGACTCGGACACCATGCTGCTGCGCCTGCCGTAAGCAATCCCCGGTCACGGCCAGGATTCCTCCTCCTCGTGGCAGATGACCATTTCGCGCACTTCGCTGCCCTGCGGCTGCCCCAGCACAAAAAGGATCGCCGCGGCCACGTTCTCCGGATCGTTCAATCGTGAGTCGTCCTGGGGGCGGTACTGCTCGGTGCGGTCGTCGAAGAACCGGGTCTTCATGCCGGCCGGAATCATGGTGGTCACGCCCACCTGTCCGCGGGTCTCGGCCGCCAGCGCCCGGCTGAACCCGATCACCCCGAACTTGGAGGCGCAGTACGCTGTCGCATCGGCCACCGCCTTGATGCCCAGTGAGGACGCCACCGTGACCACCCGGCCGTGGGAAACGGTCAGGTACGGCAGCGCGGCCCGGATGACGGATACCGTGCCGAGCAGGTTCACGCCGATCACTTTCTCCCATTCGGCGGCCGCCACGTCCTCCAGCCGCCCGCACCGGTCAATTCCCGCGGCGGTGACCACGGCATCCAGCCCGCCGAGCATCAACGCCGCTTCGCGGACCGCTACTTCCACCGAGGCGCGGTCCGCGACGTCAACCTGCAGGGCCTTGGCTTCGGCAACCGAGCTGACATCGCGGTCCAGCACCACCACGCTGCCCCCGGCGGCGGTGACGGCAGCTGTGACGGCGGCGCCCAGCCCGGATCCACCGCCGGTCACCAGGACGCGGCCGCGGAAGGCGGTCTGCAGGCGGGGCCCCCGAAGGGCGGGGTCCGGGGTCGGGCCGGGGACGGTCGCAGGTAGGGGGGCCACAGGGTTCAAGCTCATGGGATTTCCTTTCGGTAGAACGGGTCTGAGTCAGTTCGCCTAGCCGACCTTTGCCAGTGCGGAGGCCAGGGCGGTGGTGGACCGCGCCGGATGGAACGGGACGGTGACGGTCTCCCCGCCCCAGGAACGGATCAGCGCGGCCTCCGGGAGCTGGTCTTCGCGGTAGTCCCCGCCCTTGACCCAGATGTCCGGCCGCAGGCGCTCCAGCACCGCCGCAGGGGTGTCCTCCTCGAAGACCAGCACCCCGTCCACGCATTCCAGGGCCTGCAGCAGTTCCGCCCGGTCCCCGACGCCGATGATCGGGCGCTGCTCGCCTTTGAGCCGCCGGACGGAATCATCGGAGTTCAGGCAGACAATCAAACAGTCGCCCAGACCGCGGGCCGCCAGCAGGGTCCGGGCATGGCCGGCATGCAGCAGGTCGAAGCAGCCGCCGGTGGCCACCACGGTTCCGCCGCGTTCCCGGATCCGCGCCGCCGTCGCCATGGCGTCCGGCGTTTCGGGGCCCGGCAGCCGCAGAACTTCCCCTGCGTCGAGGCCGGCCACACCACCGGCGGCCAGGAAGGCGGCCGCGGCGGACACGGCGTCTTCGGCGGCGGCCTCCAGCCCGGCGCCGTCGAGCAGGCGGGCGGTAAGTGAAGCGGCAAACCGGTCCCCGGCACCGCACGGATCGTCCACGGAAATCCTCGGGGCGGGAAGGACCTGCGCCAGGCCCGCCGCGGGGAGGGCCAGCGCCCCCTGTGCTCCCATGGTGATGACCACCGACCGGCTCTGCCAGCGGGTCAGCAGCTGTTCGGCTGCGCGTAATGCCGCCGGAACGCCGCCCGGCACCCGCCCGGCGGTCTGCAGGGCCTCCGCCAGGTTCGGCGTGACCGCCGCGACGCCGGGCACCGGCTCAGCCCCGGCCGGATGCGGGTCCCAGACCACGGGAATGCGCTGGGCCAGGATCTCCAGCAGATCCCGCAGGGCGGGATTGGCGGTGAGCCCGCGGCCGTAGTCGGCCACCACCACCGCGTCGGCTGCCGCCACGACGGACAGCATCTGTGCGGTGACCGCGGGGACCGGGGCGGGGGAGCAGCCGGAGTCGAAGCGGACGACGGCGTGGGTGCCGGCCCGGATCCGGGTCTTGACCGGGGTGGGCGCGTCCGACGGACCGCAGGTCAACGGGATGCCGGCCAGCGCGGACCGCAGCAGTCCGGAGGCGTCGTCGTCGGACAGTACCGTCACCAGATGGACCTGCCGGCCGTCCCGTTCCAGCATCCGCGCCACCAGGCCCGCCCCGCCGGCCCGCCGGCCGACGTCGTCCACCTCCACGACGGGGACGGGCGCGTCGGGGGAGAGCCGCTGGGCGGAACCGGAAATGTCCGTGTCGAGGAGGACATCGCCCACCACTACGATCGTTTTCACGATGTTCCTCCTGCGCTGGTACGCCGATCGATTTCGGCGTCAAAGGACCGGCAGAGCGCATGGAGGGCAACCAGATGGGCCTCCTGCGCGTTCGCCGCCGGCGCGTCGATGGCGATGAAGTCCTCGCAGGCGGCCGTGAGCGGATTCGGTGCGGGACCGGTAAGGGCCCAGGTGCGCAGACCGGCAGCGTGCGCGGCCTGCACCGCGGCCAGCAGGTTGGGGCTGGCGCCGCTGGTGGAGAACAGGATCAGGACGTCCCCGGGCCTGCCGTGGCCCTGCACCTGCCGGGCGAAAAGCTGCTCGAAGCCGTAATCGTTGGCGATGGCCGTCACGGCGGAGGTTTCCGCGTGCAGGGCGATGGCGGAAAACGGGCGGCGCTCGCCGTCGAACCGTCCCACCAGTTCCGCGCTCAGGTGCTGGGCTTCGGCGGCGGATCCGCCGTTTCCGGCGGTCAGCAGCCGGTGCCCGGCCAGCAGGCGGGCTGCCAGCTCCACCCCCCAGTCGGTCAGGTGCCGGGCCTGCCGCTGGACGGACATCAGGGCGGGCTGCGCGTTGGCCAGATGGTCCAGCACGGCCTGTTCCGGTGCCGCAGGTCCCGCACCGGGTAGGGCCGGGGCGGCGGTGACCGATGATTCGATGCTCACAGTGCCTTCCCTCCCAGCGGCTGCAGCCGGGCCGGCCGGGCGGTGGCCCCCAGGGCCAGCTGATAGGCCTTCTCCGTGTCCAGCGCCACCCGGTCCCAGGAGTAGCGGGCGGAGGCGCGCTGCCGCCCCGCCGCACCGAGCCGCCGCGCGTAGCGGGGATTCTGCAGTAATTCCGAGAGCGCCGCGGCCAGGGCTGCCGGATCCCGGGGCGGCACATGCAGCCCGGTTTTGCCGTGGACCACGGTGTCGATCAGCCCGCCGACGGCGGCCGCCACCACCGGCACGGCGCACGCCATGGCCTCCAGCGGGACGATGCCGAAGGGTTCGTACCAGGGGGCGCACACCACGGCGTCGGCGCTGCGCAGCACCGCGGGCATTTGTTCGCGGGGGACCTGTCCCCGGAGCAGCACCCGGTCCGCCACGCCCAGGGACCGGGCGAGGGCCAGCAGCCGGCGGGCCTCCGGGTCCGATTCCAATCCCGCGCTGTCACTTGAGCCGCCGACAATCAGCAGTTCCACGTCCGCCAGGCCCTCGTCCCGCAGCAGCGCCAGCGCACGGATGGCCAGGTCCACGCCCTTGCGCGGCACCAGGCGCCCGACGGCGGCAATCCGGTACCGCCGTCCGCGCGGCTCCGCCGGTCCCCCGGGAGCAAAGAGGGAAACGTCCACGCCGCAGGGGGCGATGGAGATCCGGTTGCCGGGCACCCCGATGGCCTTGAGTTCAAAGACTTCGTCCGAGCACGTGGCCAGGACCCGGTCCGCCCGCCGCCCTACGGAGGGCTCCAGCCAGGCCCGCTCCGGCGGGGACGTGTCGTCGCAGCCCTGATGCCGTTTCTTCACGGTGCCCAGGGCATGGAAGGTGTGGACCACCGGCACGCCCTCCGGTGCCTTGCCGGCTGCCTCCAGTGCCGCGAGGCCGGACATCCAGAAGTGTGAATGCACGACGTCGGGCGGTTCGGTGCCCCAGTCGGCGAGGACCCCGCCGGCCAGCTGCCCCATGTAGGGCAGCAGGTCATCCTTGGGCAGCGGCAGCGCAGGACCGGCCGTTACATGCACCACCTCCAGGCCGTCCTGGACCTGGACCCGGTCCGGGAGTCCGGGATCATCCCGCCGGGTGTACACCTGAACGGTGTGGCCGCGGGCTGCCAGTGCCACGGAGAGCGCCGCCACGTGCACGTTCTGGCCGCCGGCATCCACCCCGCCGAGGGCGGCCAGCGGACTTGCATGTTCGGACACCATCGAGATTTTCACTGTTGTCCCCCTCCTGTTGATGCCGGCATGGGTCCTGCCGCGGCACGCGGCGGCGCGGTGGAGGCCGTTCCTGTCAGCAGGTCCGCGAAGAGTCCGTCCCAGTCGGACAGGAACCGGTCCAGCCCGTACCGGGCCAGTGCGGCCTGGCGGGCCGTCCGGCCGCAGGCGCGGGCCTGTTCCGGATCTGCCAGGAAGAGCTGCGCAGCCTGGCGGAGCTCGTCGGGATCGTTGCTGACCATTCCCGCCCCCGGCGGAACAGCCCGGACGGTTTCGGTAGTGGCAAGGGCGAGCACCGGCAGGCCCATGTGCATGGCTTCGAGCAGGGACAGGCCCAACGAAGTCCACCTCATCGGGTGCAGGTAGGCCCGGCAGCCGGCCAGCTCCCGGTGCAGCCGGGCAACCGGGAGGTCGCCGCGGATCAGCAGCCGGTCCGGCCCGAGCAGCGCGGGCAGCCGTTCGGTGCCGAGGCCGAAGACTTCCAGCGGAGCGGTCCGGGCGAAGGCCGGCAGCAGATCGGTTCCGGCCACCCGGCCGCGGCGCACCGGTTCGTTCACCACAACGCCCAGGTGCGGGCGCTCCCCGGAATAGAGATAGCCGGGATCGGGTATGCCGTGTTCGATCACCCGGACCGGTGTCTCCCCGTTGTCCCAGAACAGGCTGTTGAACTGTGTCACGTGCACAATCGGGATGTCCGTCTGGCCGGCCAGGGGATGCCGGGTCTCGGGCACACTGCCGCGCGGCGTGTTGTGTTCCAGGAACACCGCCGGAATGTCACGGCCCGGCCGGCGGCCGAGCAGGCGGGTGCAGGCCTCGATTTCCTCGATGCGCTGCAGCACCACCACGTCGATCTGCTGTCCGCGCAGCTCGTCCGGCGCCAGTTCGACGGCGGACCGGGGCCAGGGCCGGCCGCCGCGGCCCAGCCCCCAGCCGTCCCGGGCGGGGGTGGCCGGCAGCAGATACTCGTGCCCGCCGCGGACGAAGGCCTCCATCCAGCCGCCGTGCACGTGCCACAGCAGGATCTTCATCGGTGCCTCATTTCGCGGTGCGTCTGCAGGGACGGGACGCCGTTGACCAGGCGCTGCACTGCCTCCACCACCTGTTCCGGAGAGACCCCGGACAGGCAGGGGTGGCCGGGCACGGGACAGGTCCGGGCCCGGGTTCCGCTGCAGGCGGCGTGCTGCTCGCCCAGCAGTTCCAGCGGCACCCGGTAGGGCGCCCAGCGGATGGCGGGGACCACGGGGGCAAAGAGACTGACCACGGGGGTGCCCGCGGCGGCGGCGAGATGGGCCGGTCCGGTGTTTCCGACCACCACTGCATCGGCTCCGGCCAGGACGGCCGCCAGCGCGGCCAGGTCGGTGCGTCCGCCCAGGTCCAGGCCGGCGACTGCCGCCACCGTCGCGGTTAATTCCTTCTCGCCCGGGCCGCCGGTGACCACCACGCGGAAGCCGGCGGCGGTGAGCAGTTCGACGGCGGCCGCATGGTGCAGTGCCGGCCAGGCCCGTGCCGGCACTGCGGCGCCGGGATGCACCACGATGTAGGGGCCGGCGCCCACCAGAGGGGAGACATCGGGCAGCGGACCCAGCCGCAGCCGGCCGTCGTCGCCGGCCGGAAGCGCAAAACCCGCGGCAGCCGTGATCCGCAGTGCACGTTCGGCCTCGGGCTGGTCTTCGAGGAAGTCCTCCCCGGGCTTGAGCCGGGTGGTCAGCAACGTGCCGGCGTAATCCGTGGATGCCGCGGTGATGGTGCGGATCCCCGCGTCCCGGAGCAGCAGCGCCAGCGGCAGCGGGGACTGGTGGAAGGACGTGAGGATTACCGCTTCCTCGGTCCGAGCGGAGCGGACCAGCTGCAGCAGGGCCTGCATCAGGTCGGGGGTGGGTTCCGGGGCGGGGTTCAGGATCCAGGGGCAGGGCCATTGCAATACCTGCGCGACGCCGGGCAGCAGCCGGCCGGCGGCCGCGCCCTGCGGACCGCACAGCAAAACCGCCTCCACTCCCGGGGCGGCGGCGACTGCCCGGACGGCGGGGCCCGCGAGCAGAACGTCGCCGGCGCCGTCGAGCCGGGCGATCAGTACCCGGCGGCTCATCCGTTCCCCCACAGCAGGTCCACGGCCTCGGCCAGATCGCGGGCCACGAGCCGGGCCGCGGCGGTCTCAGCGGGGAGGGTAGCGGCGGTGGGCACCAATACACCGCGTGACCCCGCGGCAGCTGCGGCTTTAACGTCGGAACCAATGTCGCCGATGACGGCTACTTCCACGGGGTCGAGCCCCAGGCGGCGGCTGGCCCGCAGCACCAGGCCGGGCATCGGCTTGCGGCAAATGCAGCCGTAGCCGGGAACATGCGGGCAGATTTCCCAGACGTCGAACGGCCCCAGCAGGTCTTCTACGGCGGCGTTGACTGCCGCCACGTCCTCGGCGGACAGCCTCCCGCTGCCGATGCCGGACTGGTTGGTGACCACCCCTACGGGTACGCCCCGGCGGCGGAGCCCGGCCAGCACCCCGGCAGCGCCGGGCATCGGCCGCACCCGTGCCGGGTCCGCGTTGTAGGGGACGTCGACTATCAGCGTTCCGTCCCGGTCAAACAGGACGGCACGCGGCGGCGGCCGGAAGAACTCCATACCGCATCTGTTCCCCGCCGGAAGGAAAGCTAAACATCCCGCCGGTCACTTCCTGGACAGCCTCCACTGCCGCCCCACGCGTATCCCGAGCCGCTGGGTTCTGGCAGGATGTGGACGTTCCTGGCAGGAGAAGCACCGACCGGAAGGACACCGCGACCATGCCCGAACCGGCTGACCGTCCCGAACTGCTGGTGCTGCGCGCACTGAAACTGGGGGATCTCCTGGTGGCGGTTCCCGCACTGAAGGCCCTGCGGCGGGCCTTCCCCGGGCACCGCATCCGCTATGCGGCGCAGGAGTGGCTGCGCCCCATCCTGCCGCTCACCGGTGCCGTGGATGACCTGCTTCCCCTGCACGGCCTCGATGTGCCCATTCCCCTCGAGCCCGGACAGCTCGACATTGCCGTCAACCTGCACGGCAGCGGCCCGGAGAGCTGCAGCCGGCTGGAGGTACTACAGCCCTCACGGCTCATCGGACATGCCGGACCCGGCTGGGACGGCCCGCCGTGGAAGGACGGCGTGCACGAACGCGAGCGGTGGGCGGGGCTGCTGTCCTGGCACGGAATCCCTGCCGATCCGCTGGATTACCGCCTGGACCCGCCGGCGGCGTGGTCGACGGCGCCGGAAGCGGTGGTGATCCATGTGGGGGCGGCGTACGGCAGCCGGCTGTGGCCCGCAGCCCGGTTTGCCGCCGTCGCCCGTGAACTGGACACCGCAGGTTCACCGATTCTCTTCACCGGCAGCGGAGGTGAACGCCGGCGGGCGCTCGCCGTGGCCGACGCCGCCGGGCTGGCGCCGGAGCGCGTCGTGGCAGGTGAACTCCGGCTGGAGGAGTTTGCCGCCGTCATTGCCCGGTCCCGGCTGGTGATCTCCGCCGATACCGGTGCCGCGCATCTCGCGTCCGCCTATGCCCGGCCGTCGGTGGTCCTGTTCGGCCCGGCGCCGGTCAGCGAATGGGGGCCGCCTCCGGGCCCGCACATCGCCCTGACCGACGAAACCCGGCGCCGCGGGGACACCTTCGCCGTAGACCCTGATCCCGCTCTGCTGGCGGTCACTGTGGAGGATGTCCTGGCCGCCGTCGAAAAGCTGGACGCGTTCTAGCCGTCGGCGAGGCGCAGCCTGCCGCCGGATGAGTCCACCGCCAGTTCCGCCCGGCCGCCGATGGGCAGGGTCAACTGCGGCTGGGTGTGGCCGAAATCCACGTTGGCCAGGACCGGCAGGCCGGCCAGCGCCGGCTGGGCCGTGATTTCCTGCAGATGCGCCCGGGTGATGCCGCTCGAACGCTGGAACCTGCCGATGACCAGGCCCTGAATATCTTCCGCGTCCGGCAACTGGAGCAATGAGGTGAGGTCACGGGCAAAGGTCATCGGATCGGTGGAAGCATCGTCTTCCAGCATCAGGACGCTGCCTGCCAGCGGAGGCATCTGCGCGGTGCCCTGCAAGAGGTTCAGCGTGCACAGGTTCCCGCCGATGATGCGCCCGGCTGCGCTGCCCTGCTGCAGCGGCCACCATCCTTCCCCCGCCAGGGGACTGCGGTTGTCCTGGTCCAGGAACCAGGCATCGTCGGTCCACTCCGCGGACGGGGTGAGTTCCATCCGGTAGCCGTCAACCAGGGCGTCCACGAACCACTGCCGGGTCAGGTCAAAGTGGTCCCGCATGCCGAAGCTGGACCAGTGCGGACCGGAGTAGGTGACCAGGCCCGTGCGGGCGAAAATCGCGTTCTGCAGTGCCGTGATGTCGGAGTATCCGCACAGGATTTTCGGATTGGCGGCAATCAGGTCCCAGTCCAGGTACGGGAGGAGTTCGTTGCTGTTGAAGCCGCCGATGACGGTCAGGATGCCCTTGACTGCCGGATCCGCAAACGCGTCATGCAGGTCAGCGACGCGGGAGGCGACCGAGGAAGAGTCGAACATGTCGCGTTCATCCACATGGCTGCCGTAGGAAAGCCGCAGGCCCAGGTCGGCGAAACGGCTCTCGATAAGTGCACTGTGGTCGTGTTCGGCGACCATGGCCCGGCTGCTCGCCGGGGCAATGACGCGCAGCAGGTCGCCCCTGGCCAGTTTCGGAGGCACGGTGACTGTGGGTGCGGTGACTGTGGGTGCGGTGATTGCGGAGGCGGCGTTTTCGGGAGCGGCGGAGGGATTCATGGTGGAACGATAGCAAGGCCGACGGCGGTATCCGGGCAGGAACGCGTTGCAGGTTCAGGCTGTGGCTGTGCCTTTGCCGGCAGGGGCGGCCGTCCGGCCTCGGAAAGCGGGGGCGTCCAGGAGCTCATGCTGCAGCCGGACCAGGATCCTGGCCAGTCCACGGGAAACCTGCATCTGTGTCAGGCCCAGGCGCTCGCCGATGGCCTGCTGGGATTCCTCGTGGAAATACCGAAGGAACAGCAGTTCCTTGTCCTGGCCGGAAAGGTTCCGCACAGCACGGCGGAGCATGGCCAGGTTTTCGGCGCGTTCCAACCGTCCGTCGGCGACGGCGCACTCTTCCGATCCGTTGATGTCGGCGAGGGCTTCGAGGGACTCCGGGCGCAGGCTGCTTTGGCAGTTCAGTGCCTCCGCAACGGTTTTGGCAGTGACCCCCAGCGCTTCGGCGAGTTCCCGCAGCGAAGGTTCACGTCCCAGGGCCTGGAGAAGCTCCGGCTGGAGGCGGGCGAGGGAGGTCCGCAGATCCTGGAGCTGCCGGGGCGGCCGGACCATCCAGGTGGAATCACGGAGGTAGCGCTTGAGCTCGCCGTGGACGGTGGGAACCGCGAAGGCGGGGAAATGCGGACCGACAGCAGGGTCGAAACGCCGGACCGCCTTGATGAGCCCCAGATAGGCGACCTGGCGCAGATCCGCGAGCTCGCGTCCCCTCCCGGCATAGGAAACTGCTGCCGTTTCGGCGATTTCGCGGTATCTGAGGACCAGTTCGTTGTGCAGGGCCTGCTGCAGGTCACCGCGTGCCTGGCGGGCTCTTTCGAATGGAAGCAGGGACGGCGGAACACTGGAGAGAGCGCTCATGAGCGGCAGGGGGTTTCGGCAGCAGGTCCGGCCCACTGCTGGACCGCCAGATCAGGACACCAGAGCACTCATCGGTTATCAAGAGTCCGGACCACTTGTTTGTTGCTGCTTCTTGAACTGCCGTTGGAGCAGAAGGTATAAGCTCCGTGATTCGTGCGGCTGCTCGGGGGCGGCAGCACCGGCGGCGTCGGTTTCCCCTGGTTCGGCGCGGTCTTCTGCGCGGTGCAGCACCAGGGCGGCGACGGCGGCCGCGGCAACCGGTGCGCTGGCCAGGGCGATCATGAGGCTGGAGTACATCCACAGGAACATGAGGGTGGGCGGGGTGCCCATCGGTGCCTCGAGGAATCCGGCGGCCAGGACCAGCCAGAACACCGTGCAGGCGGCGAGGAGAATCCATGCGGTGCGGCGGCTGAGGAGGGAGAGCAGCGTTTGCTCCATGGCAGACGTCCAGACAGGAAGAAGGAAGACGCCGTCTGCTTGACCCATCAACCCTAGGCCCGCAGGCGGCGTCCGGCGCCGGTTCCGCTTGTCTTGTTCCTAGTTTGTGGACAGGGGGGTTGCCATCCCGGCCGATTCCTCCACAATGACAGGTACTTTTCCGGCCGGAGACTGTTCGTCGGCCGCAGCCTGCAGGGCGGGCACCTGCTCCGCGGGGACCGTAACGATTACTGCACCCGTTCGTCCGCTGGCACTGATCGAGTGCATTTCCACTCGCGGAACGGGCTTCCCGGCAATCCAGGTCTGCACCTGCGTGCGGGCCTGCAGCAGTTCGGCGGCGTTGAACGCCACAGTGACGGGAACAGCACCGGCATCGCGCACCTTTGCTTCGGCGGACGGATCCGTCACCGCGACGTGGAGTACACCGCCGTCAACCCATGCGTCCGCGTAACGGTCCCCGAGATCATGTTTGAGCCGATCGTGCAGCTGCAGGAGCCCGGTGGTGAATTCGTCTGAGGTCATGGCTGGGTCCGATCCAGGCGTTGCCGGTGCAGCCGGGGTGGCAGTACCGGAGGAGGCAGAGGGAGAGGGAGAGGGGCTGGCGGTATCCGTGGAAACAGCGGCAGAGGGCGACGGGGCGGCAGTGCCGCCGTCGCCCGGTTGCGCGCCGCACCCGCTGACTGCTGCAGCGATGACGACGGCCAAGGCTATCCCGGCCAGGGGCCGGGCGGAAGGCTGGTGGAGCGGGTGCTGCGTCCGGTTCGGGATCATGATTCCTCCTGATGCGTGACTGTAGCTTAAGCCAAAGCGGGTCCCGGCCGTTGGCAGGGACCCGCTTTAGTTATTTACCGTTGTGCTTCGGCCGGTTAGGCGTCTACAGCAACCCGGCGGCGCTTGTTGTACATCAGTGCTGCAGCACCGGCGGCGAGCAGGCCTGCTCCGCCTCCGGCCAGCAGGCCGAGGTTGGCGGCGCCGGTGTCCGGCAGATCGCCGGTACCCGCTCCGTTACCGGTACCCGCTCCGTTACCGGCGCCCGTGCCGTTGTCCGTTCCCGGGTTCGGGTTGCCGGCCGGTGTGGGATCTACGACAACCGGAGCTGCCGTGACCATGATGCTGGCGAAGTCATCGGCCGAGGCGGCTTCGTTGATGACCTGGAAGGCCTTGACGCCGTGGCTGCCTGCGCTCAGGTCGCCCATCGGTACGGTCCACGTGCCGTCTTCGTCCACGACTACGGCCTCGAGTGCCTTGTCATCGATGGCGACGGTCACCTTGGAACCGGCGGTGCCGGTTCCGGTGATGTCCTCGGGAAGGGAGCCTTCCACGAATTCCTGGCCGTCGGTCGGTGACGAGATCACGGGTGCGTCAGGGGCGACCGTGAGGGTCAGCGTCGCTGACGCTGAGCCTTCCTTGCCTGCAATGCCGGCCTGTGTAGCGGAGAGCTCATAGACGCCGTACGTCAGCGGCTCCTCGAGGGTTACCGACCAGTTGCCCTCGTCGTCGACCTCAGTCTCGAGGACAGCAGCAGCAGCTACGTCCTCTTCCTCGGCGTCGCCCGGCACGGTCAGGGCCACGGTGGCGCCGGCAACGCCGGTACCCTCAATGGTCTCGATGGAACGCAGCACGGTTCCGGGGGTGGTGAAGGCCGGAGCCGGCAGGGGTGCTTCCTTGACCGTCAGTTCGAATTCACTGACCGTGGACTTGTTGAAACCATTGACGGCCTGCGCCGTTATGGTGATCTTTTCGTCTGCAGGAATCAGGGTCGGTGCCTTGACCGTCCAGGTACCGTCGGCCGCGGTCTCTGCCTTGGCGTCTTCGCCGTCGATGGTCACGTTGACGGTGCTGCCGGCGGGGGCGGTACCGGTGATGGCGGCATCGGTTTCAACCGTACCGTTGTTCTCCGGGCTGGTCAGCGCTGGAGCATCCACGTGGATGGCAATGGTATAGCCGGGGATCACGGACATGGCACGGTCGAGGTCCGCGCCCAGGACCACGCCGGAGTCGGGTACGCCGGCGCTGATGAGGCCCACGGCCAGGTTGCCGGAGATCATGGATCCACCGGAGTCGCCGGGTGCAGCCTCAATGTTGGCCTCAAAGCCTTCAACCCAAGAGCCCTCGACGTAGAGGAGCTGATCGCTCTCGCTGATGGTGCCACAGGTCCAGAAGGTCGTCCGTCCGGACTTGCAGATCGGTGCGCCCACGACGGGAGCGGTGGATCCGGTGACCTTCACCGTGGTGGCGGAGAGATCCTCAACGCTTCTCCACTGCAGGGTTTCCGGCAGCAGGGTCAATTCGGGGTTGATCTCGTCGATGACGCCGATATCTGTACCGGGGTCGGTCTCGGTGCCGCCGAATTCGAAGGTTTCGCCGAAGAGCCCCAGGGCATAGTCATGATGCTCGAGAACGGTTTCAGGCAGTGCTCCGTCCGGGCAGTGCCCGGCAGTGATGACCGCATCCTCGCCGGCGGCATTGAACCCGCTGAATCCGATGGAGCAGGCGTAGGAACTTCCGCCCTTCGAATAGAGGTAGCCCGAACCATTCGGAATGTCTTCAAGCTTCTGCGCGCTCTGGGCGTTGTAGCTGACCGTGACGTTCGAGTATTTCGCGTCGAACTCCTGCGCTGTCATGGGCGCGGACGTGCTGCGGGCGGTCGGCGAACCGAGGGGTTCTGCGGGGCCGCCCATCTTGAGAACAAACCCATCGGCGAGGTTACCGCTGACTGACTGCAGTTTGTCCGTGCTGCCCGTTGCCGCGGCGTACTCGGCCAGGAGGCTGCGAAGATCCGATGCCTGCTTTGTTTCTTCAGGGTCAGTGTCTTCCTTGACATCTGTCTCGGGAGCTGCAGCTTCGGTTTCAGTGGGCTGGGGTGCCGGGGAAGCCTCGGGGGTCTCGGTGGCCTCGTCGAAGGTTTCTGCCGGCGTCTCCACCACAGGAGCCACGGGCTCAACAACAGTGGCCTCGAGTTCAACAGCCAGCTTCTCGAGTTCCTCGCCGCTACCCGTAATGACCAGGCCGCCGTCGAGGACCTCGATGCTGATGAAGCCTTCGGTGGCCTTGAGCTGCTCGAGGGCGTCTGAAGCCTTCTTGCCGAGCTCGCCGGCAGCCAGGAATTCCTCAACGGTCATGCCGAGGTCCCGCTGCAACGCCTCTTCCAGGCCGGGAGCCAGAGATGCTTCACCGGTTTCGGCGGGAGTCGCGGCTTCGGTCTCCAGCGGTGCAGTGGCGGGAGCATCGGTTGTTGCCGGGGTATCCCCGGTATTGGCCATGGCCGGACCGGCGATGAATGCGCCGCTCACTGCCAAAAGGGCCGCTGCGCTCAGGGCGCTGGCCCGGGCGTAGAGCGGACGTGGACTATCCTGCATGAAATTCCCCCATAAACGTCGGCCTCCGGCGTCCATGCGGGCGTGAGCAGCACTGGGACATGCGGAGGAGCGAGACTAAAATTGGTCTGCGCGAATGATGGTGACAATTGTCACTACCCGCAGCCGTCGCAAGAATAGCTTCAGACCAGACGGATGGCAAGGGGCAGCAGCAAGTAATGCTGCTGCTGCCTTGAACCAGTTCGGCGCTCCGGGTAGCGTCGCCGTCGTACTCCCGGGACCGGGTCTCCCGGGCATCCACAAACCCAGGGAGATAGATGGCACCGGCACGGACGAACGCTGACCGTACGCTGCTGCGCCCGGGGGCCGCCGGCATTCTGGTGGCACTGGCATCGTCAGCGGTGTTCGGACTCTCCGGCTCCTTTGCGAAGTCGCTGCTGGAGACCGGTTGGAGCAGTACCGGAGCCGTGGCCGTTCGGATGCTCGGTGCCGCCCTGGTCCTGGCAGTTCCGGCCGCGGTTGCCCTGCATGGGCGTTGGAGCCAGGTTCGGGAGAACTGGCGCACCATTGTGCTTTTCGGTTTCGTCGGGGTGGCAGGGTGCCAGTTCTTTTACTTCAACGCGGTGGAGCGCCTGTCCGTGGGAGTGGCACTGCTGCTGGAATTCCTTGCCCCGGTGCTGATGGTCCTCTGGATCTGGCTGGCCACTCGCCGCCGGCCCGGGCTCCGCACCGTCCTCGGCACGGTGGCCGCCGTCGCGGGGCTGGTGCTGGTCCTTGACCTGGCCGGCAACACGCGCATCGACCCGGTGGGCGTGCTGTGGGGGCTCGCCGCTGCGGTCTGCCTGGCCAGTTATTTCTTCATCACCGCCAAGCAGAATGACTCCCTCCCGCCGTTGGTGCTGGCCACGGGAGGAATGCTCGTGGGCGGAGCCACCATGGCCGTGCTGGGGATGACCGGCATCCTGCCCCTGGCCTTCAGCACAGCCGACGTGGATCTGGGCGGCTGGCAGACGGCGTGGTGGGTCCCTCTGACGGGCCTGGTGCTGTTGTCCACCGTGCTGGCCTACGTCACCGGCATCATCGCGGCGCGGTCCCTCGGCTCGCGGGTGGCCTCGTTCGTGTCCCTGACCGAGGTGCTGTTTGCGGTCCTGTGGGCGTGGCTGCTGCTCTCGGAGCTGCCACGCCCGGTCCAGCTGGCGGGCGGGTGCCTGATCGTTGCCGGGGTTGTGCTGGTCCGCTCCGATGATCCTGCCGGGCTGCCGGGGGAGGCAGCGGCCGACGTCGAACCCTACGCCTAGCGAACACGTTCCCTACAAGGCACGTCACCAGGCTCCGGGTGTCCATTCAGCCGTTCGAGGGTCGCTGCAGATCGAGTCTGCAGCAATTACCTTTTTCCGACCGGAAATCAGTAAATCCTGCGGACTCGATGCAGGGAACGGTAAATCGTGCAGACTCGATGAACCCGCGGCCCCTCCAACGGCGCCGGAGGGGCCTGGAGGAAGGCGGCTTTAATATTCTCGCGAGCTCTGCGAGCGGAGAATTTCGTTGCCGCCGTTCCAGGCCCCGCAGGGGCCGTGCCCTGGGCCCCAGCGGACCCTAGACCCCGGGCGCTTCGGCCGCCAGGGGAGCGGGAACCTTGATTTCCCGCTTCAGGATCTTGCCCGTGGGCCCCTTCGGCAGGGCATCGGTCAGCTCGATGCGGCGCGGATACTTGTACGCGGCCAGCCGGTCCTTGGTGAACTGCTGGATATCCGCGATCAGCTCTTCCCGGGCGGCGTTGTCGGCGGGCGCGGCCTCTTCACGAAGTCCCACCACCGCAACGATCTCCTCGCCGTGCAGCGGGTCGGGAATGCCGATGACAGCAGCTTCTGCCACGGCCGGGTGCTCGTAGAGCACCTCTTCGATCTCCCGGGGATAGACGTTGTAGCCGCCGCGCAGAATGATGTCCTTCTTCCGGTCCACGATGAAGATGTTGCCGTCCTCGTCGAATCGGGCCAGGTCTCCGGTCCGGAACCAGCCGTCCGGAATGGCGGCGGCGGTGGCGTCGTCGTTCTTCCAGTAGCCCTTCATCACGCCGTCGCCGCGGACTGAGAGCTCCCCGACCTCGCCCACCGGCACGTCGTTGCCGTCCGGATCCAGCATCCGGACCTCCGTCCCCGCCACGGTTTTGCCGATGGAGCCGGGCCGGCGGTCGCCGCCGGGAACATTGAAGGAGACGATCGGCGAAGTCTCCGAAAGGCCGTAGCCCTCCAGGAGCTCGATGCCGAAAACCTCTTCGAACTCGTGCAGGATTTCCAGCGGCATGGCGGAACCGCCGGTGATGGCTCCGCGCAGGGATGACAGGTTGGTGCTCTTGACCGCCGGGTGGCGCAGCATACCCACGTACATGGTGGGCACGCCCTCGAAGATGGTGACGCCGTCACGCTCGATGATCTCCAGGGCCTTGCCCGCATCGAAACGCGGCAGCAGGCTGATGGAGGCCCCGGACAGCACTGACGAGTTCAGGGCTGCCGTCTGGCCGAACACATGGAAGAAGGGCAGTCCGCCGAAGTGGACATCCGTCTCCACGGTGTTGAGCAGGGACTGCGCCACATAGGCGTTGGTCAGCAGGTTGCGGTGGGTGAGGGCGGCACCCTTGGGCCGTCCCGTGGTTCCGGAGGTGTAGAGGATCACCGCGGTGTCCTGGTCATCCACCTCCGCTACGTCGGGGTGTGCCTCCGCACCGGCCAGCAGCTGCAGGAAGGCAGTCGAGTCCACGGAGACCACCTCGACCCCGCCGGCTTCTTCCGCCCCGGCGGCGACCTCGGCGGCCACTCCCTCCCAGGCGAAGGCAATCCGGGCGCCCGAATCCTGCAGGTGGTAGGCCACCTCGCGGGCCTTCAGCAGCGGGTTCATGGGGACGACGACGGCGCCGTGGCGCAGGGTGCCGTAGTAGAGGAACGCCATCTGCGGGATGTTCGGCATCACGAGTGCGACGCGGTCTCCGGGCTTCACGCCCCGGCTCGCGAGGAGGCCGGCAACCTTGGCGCTCATGGCATCGAGGGCGGCGTAGGAGATAACGGTGTCATCTAGTTTGAGGGCTGTCCGCTCCGGAAAGCGTGCCACCGTGTCGGTCAGGATGCCGGCGAGGTTGTGCATGGGGGTGATCTCCTTTGATCAGTGCGACGTAGAGGGAAGTCTAGCCACCGCCGCCGAACAGGAGAAACTTTCTTAACACGGCGGCTCACAAACGGCGCGCGGAAAACGTCTACCGTATGTGGAAGTGAAACCCTTTGAGCAGATTGTCCGCGAGCACGGCCCGGCCGTGCTGCGCGTCTGCCGTGCCGTTCTTGGGCCGGACGCGGCCGAAGATGCCTGGTCGGAAACGTTCCTCGCCGCCCTGGGCGCCTACCCGGACCTGCCCGAGGGCGCCAATGTCCAGGCCTGGCTGGTGACCATTGCCAAGCGGAAGGCCGTGGACCAGCACCGCTCCGCGGCCCGGAACCCGCTGCCGGTGAACGACATACCGGAACCTCCGCCGGCGGCAGCACCGGCGGATACCGACGGATTGTGGACGGCCCTGAAAACACTGTCGGTCCGCCAGCGCGAGGCCCTGGCCTACCACCACCTCGCCGGACTTCCGTACGCCGAAGTGGCCCAGCTGCTCGGCGGCAGCGAAGCCGCCTGCCGCCGGTCCGCGGCCGACGGCATCAAGAAACTACGCACCCTCTACGAGGAGGACCGCAATGGCATCCTATGATTCCGCCGGCGCCGGACCCGGCGGCACCGACACCGCCGCCGCCGACACCTCCGGCACCCGCCTCCTGGCGCCCGACCCCCGCGAGGCCGCGGTCCTGGCCGCCCTGCACACCCGCCTCGCCGCCGACGCGGAGCCGGCCGGGCTGCTGGACGTCGCCTACACAGTCATCGACAGCCCCGTGGGCCGGCTCATCCTCGCGGCCACCGACGCCGGCCTGGTCCGGGTGGCGTTCGAAGGTGAAGGGGTGGACACCGTGCTGCAGGACCTCAGCACCCGGATCAGCCCGCGGATCCTTGAGGCTCCGGGCCGCCTGGCCCGTCCCGCGGCCCAGCTCCGTGAGTACTTCGACGGCACCCGCCGCAGTTTCGACCTGGACCTGGACCTGCGGCTCACCGCCGGATACCGGCGGACCGTGGTCCAGACGCTGCAGCAGATCGGCTACGGACGCACCTCCACGTACGCAGGCATAGCCGCACTGACCGGAAACCCCGGCGCCGTCCGGGCCGTGGGCACCGCCTGCGGCCGCAATCCGCTGCCCCTGGTGATCCCCTGCCACCGGGTCCTGCGCTCCGACGGAACCACCGGCGGTTACCGCGGCGGTCCGGCCGCCAAGAAAATCCTCCTCGACCTGGAAGCCGCCGCATGAGCAACTCCCTTTTCCCCCGTGAACGATCCGAACCCGCCGTCGGCGCCGTCCACGTGCCGGGCTGGCTGCCGCCGGAGAAACAGCGGCAGATCGTGCAGGCCTGCCGGCAGTGGGCCATCGGCCCGGTGCCCATGCGCGCGGCCGTCCTCCCCGGCGGGCACACCATGTCCGTGCAGACCGTGTGCCTGGGGTGGCACTGGCAGCCCTATAAATACACGCGGACGGCGGACGACGTCGGCGGCGGCCGGGTCGCCGAACTGCCCGACTGGCTGATCGAACTGGGCCGCGACGCCCTCCGCGAGGCCTACCGGCAACCCGACGGCAGTTACGCCCGGGAGGACTTCCGGCCGGAGAACTACACCCCGGACACCGCGCTGATCAACTACTACGCGGAGGGCGCCCACATGGGCATGCACCAGGACAAGGACGAGAAATCCAGCGCCCCGGTGGTGTCCATCAGCATCGGGGATACCTGCGTTTTCCGGTTCGGCAACACCGAGACGAGAACCCGCCCCTACACCGACCTGGAACTGGAATCCGGAGACCTGTTTGTGTTCGGCGGCCCCTCCCGCTTCGCCTACCACGGCGTCCCGCGGACCCTGGCGGGTACGGCCGATCCGGAGTCCGGCCTGCCCGCGGGCCGGATCAACATCACGCTGCGCATGACCGGACTGTCATGACCGAAGTAGCGGCGGGTCGGCGGCTTTCACTGCCGCACCGCGGGCCCTTCGCCTGGGAACCGCTCGCCAGCGCGCTGCAGGCGCACGCGGTACCGGGCCTGGAACGGGTCACCCGGACCGACGACGGCGCCACCGTGGAGCGGCTGGTCGCGGGTTCCGCGGGTCCGGTCCCCGTGACGGTGCACATGGACGACGCCGGAGCGGTCCTCGAGCTGCCCGCCCTGCCTGACGCTCAGGAACCGTCGCTTGTCGCCTCGGTCCGGGCCTGGCTTGACCTGGACGCCGACCCGGGCGTGGTGGATCCGTTCCTCGCCGGCTTCGAGCTGCTGGAACCCCTGGTGCGGCGGCACCCCGGCCTGCGGGTGCCGGGGTCCACGGACGGCTTTGAGACCGGCGTCCAGACCGTCCTCGGGCAGCAGGTATCCCTGGCGGCCGCCCGGACCTTCGGCTCCCGGCTGGTTGCGGCCTTCGGGGAACCCGGACCCGGCGGATTAGCCGCCTTTCCGACGGCGGAGCGCCTGGCCGCGGTGCCGGCTGCCGACATCCAGTCCACCGTCCGGATCACGCATGCCCGCGCCCGGACCCTGTCCGCCCTGGCCCGGGCCGTGGCGGACGGGCTGCCGCTGCATTCCGGAGCGGATCCTGACGCCGTGCGCGCCGGCCTGCTGGCCCTGCCGGGGATCGGCCCGTGGACCGCGGATTATCTGGCCGTGCGGGTGCTGGGGGACCGCGACGCCTATCCGGCCGATGACCTGGTGCTGAAACGGGCCCTGGGCGTGGGAACCGGGCGGGAAGCAGCCCGGCTCTCACAGCCGTGGCGTCCGTGGCGCTCCTATGCCTTGTTCCACCTCTGGACCCGGGCCGCGTACGCGGTGCCGGCCGCCGTCGTCGGGTGATCGCCCGGCATCACTGCCGTCCTTCAGGTTCCGAGCAGTGAAAGGACGAGGGAAAGGGCGGCAGGAGCACCCTGGACCAGGGACAGCCGGGCCACTCTCCGGTCGCTGAGTACCAGGACCACCGAGGCGAGCAGCATGCAGGCCGTGGTGAAGGTCATCAGCGTCAGCCCGGCCACGGCGTTTCCGGCGAAGAGCAGGACCACGCCCAGCGCAGCTCCCACCGCCAGGAACAGGTTGTAGAACCCCAGGTTGTAGGCCAGCTGGGCAGTGGCTGCGGGGTTGGATCCCCGCAGAGCGAACACTTCGGCGGTGTCGGGTTCCGCCCAGCGCAGGGATTCGAGCATAAAGAAGTAGAACGCCACGGCTGCGGCGACGACGGCAAAGATGGCTGCGGCAATCAGCACGGGAGCTCCTCGGCTTTGCGCACGCGGAGCCGTCCCGGCGCCGGCGCAGCCGTAACGGTAACCTCCGCAGTGCCGTCAATGCTGTCAGTTGGCACCGCCGCCGCTCAAGGGGGAAGGCGGCTTTCAGTTGGCAGGCGGGGCCGATTGCCAGCTAGCCTTGAAAGAGCTGCCTTTTTGCAGACTACCTCCCGGCATGGACGCCGTAGCCGTTTCTTGGAAGGACACCCTGTGCGCCCAAACCGCCCCGCCCGTTCCCTGGCCACGGTGGTGCTGGCAACACTTGCCCTCACCGCCTGCGGATCCGACTATCCCCTCGGAGACGCCCAGCGCGAGGCCGCCGAGAACAGCACCTCCACCCTCAGCGGAGTACTTTCCGGTGCCGGGTCCAGTGCCCAGGGACCGGCAATGGATTCCTGGATTGCCGGCTTCGGAACGCTGCATCCCAAGGTCCAGCTGCAGTATTCCCCGGACGGCTCCGGCGCCGGGCGCAGCGCCCTGCTGGCCGGCGCGGTGAACTTCGCCGGTTCCGACGCCTACCTGCAGGAAGAGGAAATGGAGGACGCCAAGGCCGTCTGCGGCCCGGAAGGCGCCCTGGACATTCCCGCCTACATTTCCCCCATAGCCGTCGCCTTCAACCTTCCCGGCATCGAATCGCTGAACCTTGACGCCGACACCATCGCGCGGATGTTCCGCGGCGAGATCGAGACCTGGAACGATCCCGCCATCGCGGCGCTCAACCCGGAAACACAGCTGCCCGAGACCCGGATTACCCCGGTCAGCCGTGCCGATGACTCCGGCACCACCGAGAACTTCACCGAATATCTGCACGAAGTGGCGCCCGGGGCCTGGCCGGACGAGCCCTCCGGAACCTGGCCGGGAGGACTGCAGGGCGAGAATGCACAGGGGAGCTCCGGCGTCGTCAGCACCGTGACACGCACCGAGGGGGCCGTCACCTACGCCGACGACTCGGTGATCGACGATTCCATGGGCACCGCCAACCTGCTCGTCGGGACCGAATTCGTGCCGATCAGCGCCGAAGCGGCAAGCACCGCCGTCGAACAGTCCACGCGGGTCCCCGGACGCGGCGAACACGACATTGCGCTGCAGCTGGACCGACGGACCACGGCGCCCGGGGCCTACCCGCTGGTGCTGGTGTCCTACCAGATCTACTGCAGCTCCTACGAAGACGCCGACCTCGTCGAGCGGGTGCGGACCTTCGGCCAGTATGTGGTGAGCGAGGAGGGACAGCAGACCTCCGCAGAGGCAGCGAAGAGTGCCCCCATCCCCGCTTCCCTGGCCGAAGAGGCCCGTGAGGCGCTGGAATCGATCAGCGTCCGGGACTGAGTTTTTTCGGCTGCGGTGCTACTTTCCGGTAGCACCGCAGCTCTTTCGGTGCCCTCTTGCGCCCCCTCAGTGCCGGTGTCACCGTGGATTTACGCAACGCTGAAGGGGGCTGCTGTGGAACCTATCCGAATCGAACGCTGGTGGCCGTACCTGGACGGTTCGGCCAAGGACTGGTTGAGGCACAATCTCCGCCAGGACGGCCTGCCGCCCAAGGTCCAGGACCGGATTGCCGAGGCCGGCGGCCCCGTCATGGATCCCATCCTGGCCGAACCGGACTGGGTCTTTATTGAACTGGATGCCCAGGCCGTCGAGTGACGACGCCAAGTACGCCGCAGGACCGCTTTACCCGGGCGGCCGGGGCTGAATCTGGTAGCTTTAGCGGAATCCTTTGGCCTAAGGCGGCGTTATGACCAAGCTCAATGAAGAGTCCCTTCCCCATCTCCCGGCCTCCCTGTCCCGGCCCCTATATGACCGCTCCCGGCTGACCACCGGGATTGTCCACTTCGGCGTGGGCGGGTTCCACCGGGCACACCAGGCCATGTACCTGGACCGGCTGATGAACGAGGGCAAGGCCCTCGACTGGGCCATCTGCGGCGTGGGCGTTCTGCCGCAGGACGCCGCCATGAAAACCGTGATGGACAGCCAGGACTGCCTGTACACCCTGATGCTGAAGCACCCTGACGGTGTCCGCGAAGCCCGCGTGATCGGCTCCATCGTTGAATATCTGTTCGCACCCGAGGATCCCGACGCCGTTATCGAGAAAATGGCGGACCCGGCCACCCGCATTGTCTCCCTGACGATCACCGAGGGCGGCTACAACATCAGCGACACCACGGGCGAGTTCGACGCCGCGTCCGCCGGCGTCGCTGCGGACCTGCAGCCCGGCGCGGTTCCCGTGAGTGTTTTCGGCCTGGTGACCGAGGCCCTGCGCCGCCGACGCGACCGAGGGGTGGCACCGTTCGCGGTGATGTCCTGCGACAACGTCCCGGGCAACGGCGAGGTGGCCCGCAAGGCCTTTGGCGAATTCGCTCGGCTGCTGGATCCCGAACTGGGGGACTGGGTACAGGAATCCGTCTCGTTCCCTTCCTCCATGGTGGACCGGATCACCCCGGCGACAACCGACGCCGACCGTGCCCTGCTGTCGGAGGAATTCGGGGTGGAGGACGCCTGGCCGGTTATCGCAGAGGACTTCGAGCAGTGGGCCCTGGAAGACACGTTTCCCCAGGGCCGGCCGGCCTGGGAGGACGCCGGCGTGAACATGGCGGCCGACGTCGAACCGTATGAATACATGAAACTGCGTCTGCTGAACTGCGGCCATCAGGCCCTGGCCTACCTGGGCTATCTTGCGGGCTACCGATACGTACACGAGGCCGCGCGGGACCCGCAGATGGCACAGTTCCTCCTGGACTACATGGACCGGGAAGCAACCCCCACCCTCCTCCCCGTTCCGGGTGTCGATCTGGACGCCTACAAGAGAAGGCTGCTGGAGCGCTTCGGCAATGAACACGTCCGGGACACCCTCGCCCGGCTGTGCGCCGAAAGCTCCGACCGGATTCCGAAATGGCTGGTTCCGGTGGTCCGGGAGAATGTGGCCGCCGGCGGCGAAACCGCCAGGTCAGCCGCCATCATCGCTTCGTGGGCACGCTACGCCGAGGGCGTGGACGAAGCAGGTGAACAGATCCGGGTGGTCGATAACCGGCGTGACGAGGTGATGGCCGCGGCCGGCCGGAACCGGGAGGATCCGCTGGCTTTTATTTCGCAGGAGCACTTCTTTGCCAACCTGTCCTCCGACCCGGGGTTTGCACAGGAGTACCTGTCCGCCCTCGGAACCCTGCACCGCAGCGGTGCCCGGGCGGCCGTCGCCGCGCTGGTGGACAAAGCCTGACCGGACATCGTCCCGGGGGCGCCTAGTCGACGAAGTGCGTTTTCACAGTCTGCGCGGTTACGGACTGCACCACGCGCTCGGCTACGTCCCGGAGTTTCACGTTCCGGTTGCTGGAGGCACCGCTCAGGATCTCGAAGGCCGCTTCCTGGCTGCATTTGTTCTGCGCCATGACAATGCCCACGGCAACGTCGATGGTGGTCCTGGCTTCCATGGCCGCGCGGAGATGATCGGCTGTGCTCTTGTGCCGGGCGATCTGGACGGCCAGTTGCAGGGTGACTGCGGCCTCGGCGGCGAACGTTTCGGCAGACTGGACGATGTGCGGCGTGAAGTGGCCCGCGTCCCGGGCGTACAGGTTCAGTCCGGCACCGCCGTCGTTACCGAGGATAAGCGGGACGCCGAGGATGGAATGGAAACCGCGGTCCCGGATGGCGTCCGTATAGTCCGGCCACCGCGGGTCGGTGCGCACATCTTCCACCATGACGGTCCGCCCCGTCCGTGAGGCCCGCAGGCACGGTCCGTCTCCGAAGCCGTACTGGACTTCGTCCAGCGCCCGCGCCGCCTCGCTGCTGCTGGCCACGGTGGTGCCCTGTTTGTTCCGAAGCAGCGTCACCCCGGCCAGGACTTCGGCGTCGCTGCTGAAAAGTTCAGCCGCACGCGTGGCGAAGCCCTCGAGGAAGAGCTCCACCGACTCGGTCTGCAGAATTAGCTGCTGCAATTCAGCTGCAACGGAGTGTTGGTCCGCGGTTAGGCTCATACGCCGATTCTATCCTCGCCCGTCCCCGGCCCGCCGCCGCTGCCCCGGTCCCACGCTCAGGTGGCCTCCGCCAGCTCCACTTCCTTCTCCCGGCTCCAGGTGCGCGCATAAACCCCGATCAGTGCCTCCTGGCGAAGGGTGAATCCCAGCCGGTTCAACAGGCCGTGCGCCTGGAAAACGGTGAGGTGCTGGGCGCTGCGGCTGGCTCCGGCCTTGTCCGCCCGGTACAGGTAGGTGTCTATGGTCCGCAGCCAGCGCCTGCGCCAGTTCGTGACTGCGGATTCGGACGCCGTGGCCATCATCAGGCGGTGGACGGGCATCAACTGGGCCTGTGCCTGCGCCCCGGTGGCCTTCTGCACTCCGGCGGCCCGCGGGTCTGTTGCAGTGCAGCTGTGGAGATGGCTGTCCCAGTAGTACTCCCAGGAGACCCGACGACGGTCCGGCCAGGTGGACGCGCGGGGTCCCTTCATCATCGCGTAGGCGGAATCGAAGAGCAGGAGCGAAGCCAGGGCGGACCGGTTCTGCGCCTTCGCAAACCGTGCCGTTGCCCAGAGGCAGAGATCGGATGAAAGCTCGAAGACTTCTTCCGCGAGGGCAAGCCCGTCAACTCCGCCGTAGCGGGCCAGATCGGCTTCGACTGACGGCAGCAGGGCGTCCGTGCCGACGGTCCGGTCCAGCACCGGCTCGCTGAAATCATGCTCCACTGCGAGGCTGCGCACCGGATCTCCGGACTGTTCCTGCAGGGCTCCCAGCAGGGACTTGAGCCGCTCCAGGGTCTCCGGCGGGGCGAGCACGCGAAGCCGGACCTGAGCATTCGAGGGCTGCATGCGGCGGGTATAGAACCACCGCTGGGTTCCACACAGCCTTGCCTGGGCAATAAGGGGTGCCACGAGTTCACCAATGATCCGGTCGGCCAGTTCAAAACCACCGGCATCAATGGTCAGGTTCCACCACGCGAGGCGGGGGGACGGGCGGGCGGGGGTGCGGAGTACGGCTGGCTGGGTCATGGCCATCCTTTCGGTGCTGTTTCTGCTGGGCCACCCCACCGGAACGCCTCTTGCAGCGCGTCCCGGGATGGAAGTCTTTCCCACTTGGACGGCCGTGTCCACCACCGGAAGTTCCTCTCTGCCAAGACGCTCGGAACCCCGCCCGAAGTGCCCGATTGGTAGTAGTATCTCCAGGTCGCGCACCGGCATGCATCGGCGGGTGTGGGCCGGGCGGTGCGGACGGGTGTGCACACGGAGGAGCACAGGGAGCCCCGTCATATTGCGGCTTATTGCAAGCAGGCTGATAAATTCTTTGCCGGGCACAATGCGCAATCTGTATTAACAAATGCGGGTCCCCGGAAAAGTCCCTGACTATTTGTTCTTCCCAAAGGTCCGTTATGCCAATGTTTTCCCGCCGTTTTCCGCGCATCGGCCGGGAACGGACGCCTATTCCGGACTGGCCCACCCTGTTTCACCGCTCCCCGTCCGGCTATGTCCTGGTTTCCGGACGCGGCGTCATTCTGGAATCAAACTCCACTTTTGCAGTGTGGGCCGGCAGGAGCCGGAGTTCGCTGGCCGGAACTGCTTTTGCCGACCTGCTTTCATCGGGGGATCTGCCCGAGTACGAGCGATGGGGCGCGGCCCTGCCTGCCGGATCGCCGGCGAATCTGGAGGTGGACTTCAGGGGGCCGGACAATGCCAGGCTGCCGGCCTGGATTTCCGCGGTCCGGATGGACTCCCGCGGCAGTACCGTTGACCTGATCACCGTCTTTCCCGCGCCCCGTGACTGCCGGGATGAACGCCGCCTCGCTGATGCGCTGCAGCAGGCGGAAGCTGCCCGCGGCGCTGCCGAGCTGCGGGCCCAGCAGCGGGAGTCGCTGTTCAAGACGGTCCTGGACACCGTCGATGTCGGCGTGCTGGTGGTGGATGACACGGGTCGGGAAATCCTTGCCAACGCACGGATGGAAAGCAGCCGGACCCTCGTCTCCTCCGGTGAGTCCCTGGAATCCCACACCTTCGGGGGCGGGACGTGGCCGGTTTACGGGCCGGACCGGAAAACTCCGCTTCCGGACGAGCAGCGTCCCATCCGCAGGGCGATCTCCGGCGAGTCCTTTTCCGAACAGATTGTCTGGATCGGCACCGGCCGGGGGCAAATGGCAGTCAGCGTCAGCGCGCGCAGTATGCGGGACGGGGAAAACTTCAAGGGTTCGGTCCTGGCCTTTAGCGACGTTACCCAGCTCGTGCGTGCGCTGGCGGCGCAGGGTGAGTTTGTCGGGAATGTCTCCCACGAGCTGCGCACCCCGCTCACCTCCATCCTCGGCTACCTCGACATGGCACTGGAGCAGGAGGTGCAGCTGCCCGACGCCGTGGAGACAGCCCTGCAGACCGCCGTCCGGAACGCTGAACGGCTGCTGCAGCTGGTCACCGACCTGCTGTCCGTGGCCACCGGCAAGGATGCGTTGGAGCTGCGGGAGACGGACCTCGCCCCCGTGGTGAACGCCGCCGTGGATTCCTTCGGCCCCCGTGCCCGGATGAACGGTGTGGAGTTCGACGTCGAGGTGCCCGCGGATCTGAAGGCGACGGTGGACGGCGGGCGGATCCGGGAGGTGCTGGAAAACCTGGTCTCCAACGCGGTCAAGTACTCGCCCGAAGGCGGAAAGGTGCGGGTGCGGGCCTGGCGGCAGGATGAATCCGTGCTGATCGAGGTGGCAGACAACGGCATGGGCATGGCGCTTGAGGAGCAGGAGCAGGTCTTCACCCGGTTCTTCCGGTCAGGGCAGGCCCTCACGGCCGCCATTCCGGGGGCAGGGCTGGGGCTGGTGATCGCGCGCAGGATTGTGGAAGAACACGGCGGAAGCATCAGCTTCAGCAGCACGGCCGGGCAGGGAACAGTCTTCAGTGTGACGCTTCCGGCGGCAGCACCGGGTACGGGCTTGCAAAGTTAGTAAGTCTGCTTATCGTTAAGGGGCCGGATCCGACTCCAGACGAGGAGGCAGCCCAGTGCGAGCGATGGTGTACCGAGGACCCTACAAAGTCCGGGTCGAAGAAAAGGACATGCCGCCCATTGAGCATCCCAACGATGCCATTGTTCGGGTCACCCGGGCGGCCATCTGCGGCTCCGACCTGCACCTGTACCACGGCCTGCTGCCCGACACCCGGGTCGGAATGACCTTCGGCCATGAGTTCATCGGCGTTGTCGAGGAGGTAGGGTCCTCCGTGCAGAACCTCAAGGCCGGCGACCGGGTGATGGTCCCGGCCAACATCTACTGCGGGTCCTGCTACTTCTGTGCACGCGGGCTCTACTCGAACTGCCACAACGTTAACCCCAACGCCACGGCCGTGGGCAGCCTCTACGGGTATTCACATACCACCGGCGGGTACGACGGCGGCCAGGCCGAATTCGTGCGGGTCCCGTTCGCCGACGTCGGACCCTCCATCATCCCCGACTGGATGGACGAGGAAGACGCCCTCATGTGCACCGATGCGCTGGCCACCGGCTACTTCGGGGCCCAGCTGGGGGACATCGTGGAGGGCGACACCGTGATTGTCTTCGGCGCCGGACCGGTGGGGCTGTATGCCGCAAAATCGGCCTGGCTGATGGGGGCCGGCCGGGTCATCGTCATTGACCACCTGGACTACCGGCTGGAAAAGGCGCGGACCTTCGCCCACGCCGAGACCTACAACTTCACCGAGTATGACGACATTGTGGTCCAGATGAAGAAGACCACCGATTTCCTGGGTGCCGACGTCGCAATCGATGCGGTGGGCGCCGAGGCGGACGGTAGTTTCCTCCAGCACGTCACGGGGACGAAGCTCAAGCTGCAGGGCGGATCCCCGGTGGCGCTGAACTGGGCCATCGACTCGGTGCGCAAGGCCGGAACCATCTCCGTGATGGGTGCCTACGGGCCGGTTTACAGCGCCGTGAAGTTCGGCGACGCCCTGAACAAGGGCCTGACGCTGAACATGAACCAGACCCCGATGAAGCGGCAGTGGCCGCGCCTGTTCGAGCACATCAAGGCCGGCTACCTCAAGCCCCACGAGATCATCACGCACCGGATTCCGCTGGAACACATTGCCGAGGGCTATCACATGTTCTCCGCGAAGCTGGATAACTGCATCAAGCCCGTCATCATCCCCGGTTCCTGAAGGAAGGATTCCGCAATGGCCTATACCCCGCAAAAGCCGTCCCGAACCCCCACGAGCGAGGAACTGCGTGCGCGGATTCCGGGCTGGGGTGCCGACCTTGATCCCCGGGACCGTCCCGCAGTGCCCAAGCTGCAGTTTGACCCGACCCGCAGCGGTGCCCACTGGGAATTCCCGGAGCGCCAGGAGGAAAAGTATCCGCGCGAACGGTCCATTGAGCACAAGTTCCTCACGCCCGTGTTCGGCACCGCGTGCCCGCCCAAGGGACTGTCCGGCGTGATGCGCCGCTACGCCTACCGCCGGTTCAGCGAAGCCCGCACCGCGCACTGGCTGATCCTGCTCGCCGCGGACCGGGTGGACGCCGCGGAGAGCCACCTGGTCTCCTTTGCGACCCTGCACCCGGACAACCCCATCACCGAGACCGGTGTGCTGAGCGAGTTTTCCCGCCACGGGTACTCCTCCCGGGTGGGCCGGAAGCGGGCGGACGTGAATCATCAGTGGATCGATCCGATCATCGTCGGCGGCCCCTGGCTGCTGGCCGGTGCCGGGGCGGCCACCGCCGTCGGCGCGGTGGTGCGGCGGCTGCGGAAGTAGTCCGGAATACCGGCGGGGTGCCGGCCTGTTGGAATCCATAACGGGACGGCTTAGGCGGTAGGAGACCATGGACGGCAGAGGCGTAGAGCAGTACCGGCGCAGGATGGAACGTGCAGCCCGGCTGAGGGCGGCCGCGTCCGGGGGCGGGCTGGACGAGGAGGACCTGGAACGGGCCGCGGCGGAGGACGAGCTGCAGCACAAGCGGCGGAAGGTCGACGACGCCGCCAAGGCCGACTACCTGATCCGCGACGCGATGGCACGGGGCGACTTCGACAATTTGAAATACGCCGGCAAACCTTTGCCGAACCTGGGCGACGGCCATGATCCGGACTGGTGGATCAAGGGGCTGATGCAGCGCGAGAACGTCACCGGCCTGGGTCCTCGAGCCATCCTGCTCCGCACCGAGGACGCCGAACTCGACGCGCGGCTGGACACGCGGTGGACCGAAAAGCAGGTCCGGGAGATCGTGGAGGATTTCAATGCGCGGGTCATTGATGCACGCCGCCAGCTGGAAGGCGGTCCGCCCGTCGTCACGCGCACCCGAGACGTTGAAGTGGAAGTGCAGCGCTGGCGGGAACGGAAGGCGGCGGCAGCTGAAAATGAAGCCGCCGCCGCTCCGGAACCGGAGCAGCGGCGGCCTTGGTGGAAACGCTTTCGCTAGGCGTCAGACGGTGGTGGCGTCGTGGACTTCGCCCACCAGCTCTTCGATGATGTCCTCGAGGAACAGCACGCCCGTGGTGTTGCCCTTGGCGTCGAAGACCCGTGCCACGTGGGCACCGGTGCGGCGCATGGTGGCCAGGGCGTCCTCAAGGTCGCTGCCCCGGTAGGCCGAGGCCAGGCGGCGGATCCGCTTGGGCGGGACCGGCGCGGCGAACTCGTCCGGCGTAGTCAGGTCCATGACGTCCTTCAGGTGAAGGTAGCCGTCGGGGTCGCCGTCGTCGTTGGTAAGGATGTACCGCGAGTAGCCGTGGGCGTCCACGGCCTGCTGCAGGTCCGCGGGGGCCGCGGTTTCGTGCAGCAGCACCATCTGGCTGATGGGAACCTCGACGTCGGCCACGGTCTTCTCCGTGAACTCGAACGCGGCCGTCAGGGTGCCGCTGCTGTCCGAGAGGACCCCGTCACGGGTGGACTGCTCCACGATGTTGGCCACCTCGTCCAAGGTGTAGGCGCTGGTGGCTTCGTCCTTGGGCTCTACCTTGAACAGGCGCAGGACACCGTTGGCTATGCCGTTCAGGGCCCAGATGACCGGACGGACAATGCGGGACACCATGACCAGGGGCGGAGCCAGCAGCAGTGCGGCGCGGGTGGGCACGGAGAACGAGATGTTCTTCGGCACCATTTCCCCCACCACCACGTGCAGGAACGTCACCAGCAGCAAGGCCACTACGAACGCGATGATCCCGATGGCGTCTGCAGACAGCGGAGTCAGGCCCAGCGGGATCTCCAGCAGGTGGTGGATGGCCGGTTCCGAGACGTTCAGGATGACCAGGGAACAGACAGTGATGCCAAGCTGGCTGGTCGCCAGCATCAGCGTGGCGTGCTCCATGGCCCACAGCGTGGTTTTCGCGGCCTTGCTACCGGCTTCGGCCTTGGGCTCAATCTGGGACCGGCGGGCCGAGATGACGGCGAATTCAGCGCCGACAAAGAACGCGTTGACCACCAGCAGCACTACGAGCCAGATGATTCCGGGCAGGTATTCACTCATGGGTCAGTTCCTTGGTCAGCGAGTCGACAATGCGGTCATGGGCGCTCACCGGGGTTTCCGATGATCCCGACGGGGTGAAGCACAGGCGTTCGATGTGGTTTCGGACCACGCGCTCCACGCGGAGGGTGCCGCCCTCGATTTCCACTTCGTCGCCCAGCTCCGGCAGCCGGTCCAGTTCGTCCGTGACAAAGCCGGCGATGGTGTCATATTCCTCGCCGTCGGGAACCTCGACGCCGGTGCGGTCGAGGAGTTCGTCCGGCCGCAGCGCGGCGTCGAACGTGATGGCGCGCCCCGTGCGGACGACGCCGACGCGTGCGCGGTCGTGTTCGTCCTCGAGTTCGCCGACAATTTCCTCCACAAGGTCTTCGAGCGTCACGATTCCGGCAGTGCCGCCGTGTTCGTCGGAGACGATGGCTACCTGCAGGCCCTGGGCCCGCAGCAGTCCCAGCAGGGTGTCAACGCCCATGGACTCGGGTACGTGCAGCGGTTCCACCATGAGGTCTGCGGCGGTGACGGAGGCGCGTGCAGCCAGCGGGACGGCGAAGGCCTGCTTGAGGTGCAGCACGCCCAGGACGTCATCCGAATCGCGTCCGATCACGGGGAAGCGGGAATAGCCGGTTGCTGTGGCAACGGCCACCACCTGCTCGGCGGTATCGGACTCGTGGACAGTCCGCATACGCACGCGGGGCGTCATGACGTCCGCCGCGGAGTGCTCGGCAAAGCGCAGGGTCCGGTTCAGCAGCACGGCGTGGTCCAGGTCCAGCACGCCTTCCAGTGCGGATCGGCGAACCAGGGAGCTGAGCTCTTCGGCACTGCGGGCGCCCGAGAGTTCTTCCTTGGGTTCGATCCCGAAGGACCGGATGATTGCGTTGGCCGTGTTGTTGAACAGCAGGATCACGGGCTTGAACACCGTGGTGAAGAGGGTCTGGAAAGGCACCACGAGCTTCGCCGTGCCCAGGGGGAGGGCCATGGCAAAGTTCTTGGGTACCAGCTCACCGATGATCATCGAGAACACCGTGGCGAGGAAAATGCCGATGACGGCACCGATTCCCGGCACCATCCCCTCGGGAAGGCCCAGCGTGGTGAGCGGGGAGCGCAGCAGCGAACTAATCGCCGGCTCAAAGGTGTACCCGGTCAGCAGCGTGGTCAGGGTGATGCCGAGCTGCGCGCTGGAAAGGTGCGTGGAGGTGATCTTCAGCGCGTTGATCGTTGGAGTCAGGCGTTTCTCGCCCTTGTCGCGCCGGGCCTCGAGCTCCGCACGGTCCAGATTGACGAGGGAAAACTCGGAGGCGACAAACAGTCCGGTGCCGACGGTGAGGAGCAAACCTACGCCGACCATGAGCCATTCATACATGGGGCTGCCCCTCTCTCGTGATTGCCGGTGCAGCCGGGGTGAACACAGTCTGCACGTCGGTCAGGACGGGGAGGGGCATGGGTTTATGTGAGGGAGGGTCATCCATAGTCCAAGAAATAATACAGGAAGCCCCTGTGCGCGATTCCAAGGTTCTTATCAGGAAGCGCGTCTCCGGGCCGGTCCGGCTACCAGCTTCCCTGGTCGTATCTATACGTCGGCTCGTGGTTGGTGGACCCCGCGACCCGGTGCTGGCGCACCAGGCAGAACGGGTCATAGATTTCGATCCCCAGCCGGCCGGTGCCCGGCACAGGCTGGCAAAAACACGTACAGGGAAAGTTCACGGGCGCCTTTCCGGGCCCAGGCATCAAGGCCCTCGAAGTTCTCTGGATCCGCAGCGGGAGCTTCCGCTAAAGGCGGAAACTGTCCTACTTTCCTTGATACAACGCCACCCCGCGTTGATCCAAAACGGGGATTTCCTTGCCTCCCCGCACTTCCGGCGGCTGTGGCCGCGTGCTCCGAAGCGCGGGGAGGCAGCGGGATTAGCTTGTGGCGAGTTCCGGCTCGCCGGCCGTTTCCATCAGCACGGAATCAAGCAGGTCGCCTGCATCTTCCAGGGAAGAGGAACGGGCCAGTGCAAGTTCGGAAACGAGCAGCTGGCGGGCCTTCAGCAGCATCCGCTTCTCTCCGGTGGACAGCGGGTGGGTCCGCTCGCGGCACCACAGGTCACGGACAACTTCGGCAATCAGGTGCAGCTCGCCGGTGGACATCTTGCCTTCGTTGGCTTTGAAACGGCGGGACCAGTTGTCGGGTTCCATCCCCACCGGCCCGCGCAGCACGGCAAACACGGCCTGGACGCCGTCGTCGTTGATGACGGCGCGTACCCCCACGTCTTCGGCGTTGTCTGCCGGGAGCTTGATCGTCAGCTCAGTGGCATGGACGCGGAAGGTCAGGGTTTCCCGCTCCACCCCCTTGACGGTCATGGGTGAAATATCTGTCACGGTAACGGCGCCGTGGTGCGGATACACCAGGGTCTGTCCGACGGTGAAAATCAAAATGACGTCCCTCTGTTCAATGGTTCCGAGCATGCTTTTAGAAGCGGGCTCCCAAGACCGCTTGGACCTGTCCATGCCGGTCACGAGCGAAGGGTGACGGCCGGGCGGGCGGGCAATAGAGAAGGAGTCAATTTCCAGGCGAGGGGAGCGGATAGTGCTCAGGAGGTTGACGGATTCGTCAATGACTGTCCGGCCTCCGGTCCCGCGCTGTTCAGCCAGTTTATCCTCCCTGCGCAAGTACCCCTTCTCAGCACCGCTCAGCGGTGGTCAATCCCACCGGCATCGGGTCCGTCTCAGGCGTCCCTGCGGGCGGCGTCGGGGTCCTCGGGTGCCTCCCGGCGCCGCTGTGCCACCAGTTCCTTGGTGCGCACCAGCCGCAGTGCCGTGACAAGCACCAGCCCGCCGAGCATATTGAAGAGCAGGGTGTAGCCGAACCAGCCCAGCCATTCCAGGTACGTGATTTCCGCGCCGGAAACAATGGCGCCAAAGATCAGCAGGGAATCCAGGATCGAGTGGAAGAGCTGCAGCCCGGCGAGCAGGAAACCGCCGATTACGGTCGCCACGATCTTGGCCGGGTCCGAGGAGGTTCCCTGCTGCATGCGGCTCATCAGAGTGATGGTGCTGCCGCCCAGGACGGCCAGTGCAACGGTCTGGAGCGAAAAGGGCGCCTCGGTGAAGTGCGACGCCGATGTGGCGACGGTGGGCGCCCACTGCGGAAAGGCCTGCATCACAATCCACATGAAGATCCAGCCGCCTGCCAGGTTGGCCAGCAGGGTTCCGCCCCACAGCTTGGCCAGCGACTTAACGCTTCCCTCCTTGGCGGCGACGGCGGCAACCGGCATCAGGAAGTTCTCCGTGAACAGTTCGCTGTGGGCCAGGAACAGGGCAATCAGGCCGACGCTGAAGGCCAGGCCGGCCAGCAGATGGTCCCCGGTTTGATGCATCACGGCCAGATAGGCCATCACGCCCAGGCCAACCTCCATGCCGCCGAACAACCCGGTCACCAGGATGGTCCGGAAAGTGCGGTGCAGCCGTTCTGCGCCTTCCGTCACCGTGTTGTCGAAGGATTCCTTCAGTTCATCCTCCACCGGTGCTGAGGATTCTCCGATTTCGCTGCGGCGTTCCTCGCTCATGGCGTCCTTTCGGGTGCATGGATGCTGTGTGCGTACCTTTGCAACCATAAGCCTGCGGGGAACGGCGCCCGGGCATTGCCCCGAGCCATAGACAGGTGCAGGGCCCCGATCAACCTGCGGCGCAACACCGCCTCCTGCTCTGCGGGGGTCCCGCCGGCAGGAAACCAACCGTATCCTCCAAGCATGGACCCGGTCCGCGTCTGCTTGGAGATATTTGCCGCCACCTGCGCCGGCACCTGGGTGCTGTCGCTGGCCACCCGTGAATACTCCTGGACGGACCGCATTTGGTCCGTAACTCCCGTGGCCTACCTGTGGGTCTTCGCAGCGGCGTCCGACGGCGACCCCCGGGTAACCCTGATGGCGGTCCTGGTCACCCTCTGGGGTGCCCGGCTGACGTTTAACTTTGCCCGCAAGGGCGGGTACGCCCCCGGCGGCGAGGATTACCGCTGGGGCATCCTCCGGCGCCGATTGAAGTCCTGGCAGTTCCAGGCCTTCAACCTGCTGTTCATCAGCGTCTACCAGAACTTCATTATCTGGGTGATGACTCTTCCGGTGCTGACCGCCTATCACCATCCCGGGCCGCTCACCGGCTGGGACTGGCTGCTGGCGCTCCTGTTCCTGGCTGCGTTGGCCGGGGAAACGCTCGCGGACCAGCAGCAGTGGAATTTTCAGCAATGGAAAAAGGCCCTCCGGACTGCCGGCCGGACCCCCGCCGTCGATTTCCTGCAGACCGGGTTGTTCCGGTACTCGCGCCATCCGAACTTCTTTTTTGAACAGGCGCAGTGGTGGCTCTTCTACGGGTTCGCCGTTACCGCCTCGGGTGCCTGGCTGCATTGGACGCTCGCCGGGCCGGTCCTGGTGACGCTGCTCTTCGCCGGTTCCACCGCCTTTACCGAGAGCATTTCCCAGGCGCGCTACCCCGATTACGCCGGGTACCGGCGTCGGACCTCACCGATCATTCCGCTTCCCCCTCGACTGGGTCGGAAGCACTAGGACGGACGGGAGGGGGCGTAACTGTCTGCTCGGTCACATTCGAAACTTTTGGGAATGGAAAGTTCTTCTACAGGTGTTGAATAAGGCAGGATAGAAACGAACCTGTTGGAGAGAGCTGCAGCTTCTCCAACGGTACGGAATTCATCGTCGACGGCGGCGAGACCGCCGGCCTGGCCAACCACCAGGCCTGCGACAACTAAAAGCTTGCGGCGTCCCCCAGCGTCGCGGCACGGAAGGGCTTCGCTTCGGCGGGGCCCTTCCGTGTATCTGAGAAGATAAGTTCCATGCCCGGTCTGCACCACCCCAAGCCGCCACGGCGCCCATCCTCCGACGAGCCGAGGATGACCCGTACCCGGGACGCATTGGAGGCGGGCCTGTGGGAACTGCTGCGGGACCACGAATTGGCGGATATCAGTGTTGCCGCGCTCTGCCGGCAGGCCGGAGTGCACCGCACCACCTTCTACGGCCACCACCGGAACATTTTCGATTTCGCCGGGTCCGTGTACGCGGGTGTCGTGGACCGGTTGGGCACGATCGAACTGGACCAGCGCGGCACTGGCCGGACGATCGCGGAGATCGGGGATCTGTACGTCGAGTCCATCCGGCAGATCCTGCAGCACATCAAGGCGGAACAGCGGGTCTACCGGGCGCTGTTCCACACCGAGACCTTCCTCGCGATCCTTGCCGACCAGCTAAACGCGCGGATTCTCCTGGCACTGCATGTCTGGCAGGCGCACAAGGTGCCGCCGGCCCTGGACCTGGAGGCGACCGCCGCTTTCCTCGCCGGCGCCTACGCCTCCTGGTTCGAGCAGTGGGTGGCCAGCGACGACGACGACGTCGAGGCCCGGCTGGCCTCGCTGCGTTACCTGCTCCCGTGCTGGTGGCCGAGGGACGGCTTCCCCGAGGCGTAGGGCCCCGCCGCTAAGTCTCTCCAGCGGGCAGCCGCCTAGAGGCGGTGCAGGCTGCCCCGCAGCGAATCCAGGTCGGGGTAGCCGTTGACCGCCATGGTCAGGTCCGCTTCCGCGAGCAGGCTGCGCATGACATGGGTGATTCCCGCCTGCCCGCCCGCCGCCAGACCGTAGACATAGGGCCGGCCGATGCCCACGGCCGTCGCGCCCAGTGCCAGCGCCCGCAGCGCATCCACCCCGGACCGCACGCCCGAGTCGAAGAGCACGGGTGCGCCGCCGGCGGCTTCGACCACGCCGGGCAGGCAGTCGATCGCAGGGATTCCGCCGTTCGCCTGCCGCCCGCCGTGGTTGGAGCAGTAGATTCCGTCCATGCCGCCGTCGAGCGCCCGCCGCGTGTCCTCCGGGGAGCAGATTCCCTTGAGCACAATCGGCAGGGAGGTCAGCGAACGGAACCACTCCAGGTCCTCCCAGGTCATGGTGGGGTTGCCGAACAGCGAGGCCCAGAGCATCACCGCAGCCGCAGGGTCGGTTGAGCCCTGCTCGGCGAGGAGCTTGCGGAAGCGGTCGTCGGACAGGTAATTGGCGAGGCACTGTCCGGTGAGCATCGGCAGGTAGGCGGCGCTGAGGTCCCGGGGCCGCCAGCCGTTCACCCAGGTGTCCAAGGTGATGACGATGCCGGAGTAGCCGGCCGCTTCCGCGCGGTGCACCAGGGACTCGGCGAGCTCCCGGTCCGCCGGCGGGTAGAGCTGGAAGAAGCCCGGCGTTTCACCGGCTGCCGTCCGGACTTGTTCCAGCGGAGCCTGCGAGAGGGTGGATGCCACCATCGGCATGCCCAGCTCCGCGGACGAGGCAGCGGTGGCCAGGTCGCCGTCGTCGGTCACTGCGCCGAGCACCCCCACCGGTGCGAAGAACAGGGGAGAAGGCAGCGCGTGTCCGAACAGGTTGATGCCCATGCTGCGCTGCGCGGCTCCCACCAGCATGCGCGGCATGATGCCCAGCCGTTCAAAGGCGGCGACGTTGGCCCGCTGGGTGTACTCGTTGCCCGCACCGCCTGCCACGTACCCCAGGATTCGGGGGTCCATCCGGCTTTTGGCCAGTTCCTCCATGGCTGCGGAGTCCATCGGCAGGTCCGGCAGGACACCCCGGGCGCCGTTCATGTAGATGCCAAGCTGATAATCGCCGTAGTTCATGCCCATGGAGGTTCCACCTTTTCCTGCCGGCCGCTGTGCCGGATTTCCGCTTTGCCCGGAATGCTACCCCTGCGGGTGCGGATCACCCGGCCGACCCGCGCTGTTGTTCCTTCCGTCGTACCGTTACGCGCCACAGCGGCCACCGGTCCACCTGGTAGATCACCGTTGCGTCATGACAAGGACGGGTAGGGCGGGAGTCCGGGATCCGATTTAGGCGGGTTTCTTTGACCCGGGGGCGGCGGCCAGGAGTGAGTTGATGTCGGCTTCCGAGCGGGGCGATCCCAACTGCTGCCTCAGCGACGGAGTGCCCAGCAGGTGGTTGAGGGCGTAGGCGGAGCTGTGCGGCTCGACACACGGCACATCGGTGATTGCCAAGGTGCCGGTGAGGAAAGCTAGCTCGGGCTCCTGGTCCAGGTGCCAGGGGAGAAGGTCCGCCTGCAGTACGTCCTTTCCCTCAGAGGCGACCACCCGGAACCCCCGGACCGCGTCCCACGGAAGCGAGAGTTTTTTTCCTTGTCCGAAAAACTCCACCCGCAAAGGGGTGGCGGTGATGTATGCCCTCTGGTGCTGCCAGTCCTTTCGTTCCCGTCGCAGGTGCCAGAACGGCACAAGCAGGGTCAGGACCCCGGGGATATACAAAAAAACTGCAGGTACCTCCTGGCTGACGCCATTACGGTGGAGTCGGACGGGTTCCCCGACTATCCACGCAGCAAGCGCAATGTAGGTGACCAGTCCGCCCAGTAACAGCAGGAATACCCAGATCACCGGCAACAGGACACCGGGACGGAACGGCTCTGCGGGCAACTCGGGATTCCGGAGAAAGAGCTCGAGCCTGCCCGGCGCAGCCCGCCAATACCCGGGCCCGGTTTTCTGCTGTCCCATGCCGACAGCATAGGTGTCCATATAACGAAAGATCCCGACCCGGTGTCCCGGATCAGGATCTTTTGTTTGCCGAGGACCTGCTGGTGCAGTTTGTCCTGGCACTGCATGGGGGGCAGGCACACGGTGTGCTGCCACATGTCAACCTGGAAGCGACCTCCGGGGTATCTGCGGCCGACCCGCGCCACACCGGGCCAGCCGCTGTTCCAGTCCGGTACGGACGGCAGGCCATTCCCCGGACAGGATCGAGTAGACCGCAGTGTCCCGCCAACTGCCGTCCGCGCGGCGTTTGTCCCGGCGCCGGATGCCCTCGAAAACTGCACCGATTCCGCTAATTGCAGCACGCGAACGTTCGTTACGCGCGCCGGCCTGGATGCTGATCCGCCCGAACCCGGCTCCGAAGGCGGAGCCGAGCAGGAGTAGCTTCGTTTCCGCGTTGACCGCGGTGCCCCACACCGCAGGGCTATACGCAGTCCAGCCGAGCTGGGCCGCTTCGCCGGAAAGGTCCAGATCCGCGAGGCTGCTGGTCCCCACCACGGCGCCCGGCTTGTTCCCGTCCAACAGCCGCACAGCGAACGGCAGCTCCGTCCACGGGTAGTACTTCTGTGCCCACGCAGTGAAACCGTCCAGGTCCGTGTGGAGTCCTGCCGGTCCGCCGCCGTATCCGCCGGCAAACACCTCGGGTACGGCGATGGCCCGGTGCAGGTCGGGGAGCAGGTCCGCGGTCAACGGCTCAAGCCGGACAAACCTTCCGTTCAGGACGCTCGGGAGAGGGCGCAACACCATGGCGCCAGTCTGACATACCTGTGCCGTTACCTGCGGCTCCCGGCCCGGCAGGCGTCAGTTTGCTAAGGCGGGCCGCCGGGTCAGGTGAGGAACTTGTCCGCCGTCAGCGGCAGGTCCCGGATCCGGGTGCCGGAGGCGTTGTAGGCGGCATTGGCAATGGCTGCGGCGCTGCCCACAATCCCTATTTCTCCGATGCCGCGGGCGCCCAGCGGTCCGGCATGCTCGTCATGGTCCTCGATCCACAGTGCCTCCATGTCAAGCACGTCCGCGTTGGTGGGGATGTGGTACTCCGCAAGGTCGGAGTTCACGAAGATCCCGAACCGCGGATCCAGCACCCCCTGCTCGTGCAGTGCCATGCCCAGGCCCATGGTCATGGCGCCGAGGAACTGGGACCGGGCCGTGCGCGGGTTGATGATCCGGCCCGCGGAAAACACCCCGAGCATCCGGGGGACCCGGATCTCCCCGGTGTCCGCGTGGATCCGGACCTCGGCGAAGTGTGCACCGAAGGAGTACAGGGCAAGGTCCGCAGCCTCCGGGTCTTCCGGTGGCTGCGCTTCCGTCTGGGCGCCGGGGGAGGGGTGCTCGCCGTGATCCTCCCGGAAGGCGCGGGCGGCGGCAATGATGGTGCCGCCCCAGCTGGCCGTCCCCGAGGAACCGCCGGCCACACTGGCTTTCGGGAACCGGGTGTCACCGATGCCCAGCCGGATCCGGTTCACCGGCACCCGCAGGGCATCGGCGGCGATCTGCGTCAGGGCGGTCCAGCTGCCCGTGCCGATGTCGGCGGCACCGATCTGCACCGAGTAGACGCCGTCCTGCTCGTACCGGATCCGCGCCGTGTTCGCGGGCTGGCGCATAAAGGGATACACGGCGCTGGCGGTTCCCATCCCCACCAGCCAGCCGTCCTCCTGAACGGAGCGTGGGCGGGCCACCCGGTTCTGCCAGCCAAACCGCTCCGCACCGAGGTCGAAGCATTCCAGCAAATGCCGGCTGGAGAACGGATTGCCGGTTTCCGGGTCAACCTCCGGTTCGTTGCGCCGGCGCAGCTCGATCGGATCCAGGCCGGCCGCCGCCGCCAGCTCGTCCATGGCCACCTCGGGTCCGAACATGCCCGGGCATTCCCCGGGAGCACGCATCCAGGACGGCACCGGAATATCCAGCGGTGCCAGCCTCGTGGTGGTCCGCCGGTTAGGGGAGGCGTACATCATCCGGAACGGTGCCGGAGTCTGCTCGGCGAACTCCTTGATCCGGGAAGTGTGTTCCAGGATGTCCAGCGACATGGCACTGAGCCGGCCGTCGTCGGCCGCACCCAGCCGGACATGCTGGATGGTAGGGGTTCGGTGGCTGGTCAGCGTGTACATCTGCTGCCGGCTGACCGGGAACTTCACCGGCCGTCCGTCCGTGACCTGCGCGGCCAGGGCCGCCATCACCACCTGCACGTGCGGCATGCCTTTGGACCCGAAGCCGCCGCCCACGTGCGGGGCGATGACGCGGACCTGCTCCTCTTCCAGGCCCAGCACCTGCGCTACCGTGTCCCTGACCGCGTGGACCCCCTGCGTCGAGTCCCAGAGGGTCAGGACGGTCCCGTTCCACTGCGCCACCGTGACGTGCGGCTCCAGCGGATTGTTGTGTTCGGGCGGAGTGGAATACGTCGCGTTGATCCGCAGCGCGGCCGTGTCAAAGGCGCCGTCAAAATCGCCCTGGCTGCTGTCCGTCGGGATGCCGGCGTTCAGCTCCTCGGGGGCATACAGTGCAGGATCATCAGCGCGCAGCTGGGCGGTGAACGGCTCCTCCGTGTAAGTCACCTGCACGGCAGCGGCTGCCTCCCGGGCGGTTTCCGGCGTTTCGGCCAGTACTGCGGCCACTATCTGCCCCCGGTAGCCCACGCTGGCGTCCTGCAGGACCGCCAGTTCCCGGTCCGAGCTGTCTGCCAGCCGGGGAGCGGTCTCCGCCGTAAGGATGGTCAGCACCCCGTCGATGGCCTCCGCTTCCGCGGTTTCCACCCGCTCCACCCGGCCGCGGGCAACGGTGGAAAGCACGGGGTAGAGGTGGACGGGGTTCTCCACCGGCTGTTCGTAGGCATACGGGGCGGTGCCCCGGACCTTGAGTTCGCCGTCGAGCCGTTCAAACGGAGTACCGATGGCGGACGCGGGCATCAGCTTGCTCATGAGTTCACGTCCTCCCAGCCTGCGTCCTCCGGGCCGGCGGGCCCTTCCGGATGGTCTGTCCCCGGCGCGCTGGCGTCCGGCCCGGCGGTGCCGGTCAGGTCCCGCAGCACTGCGGCCAGGGTGTTCCGGACCATGGGCACCTTGAAACCGTTCCCGTTGAGCGTCTCGGCGTGCAATAGCTCGGCATCCGCGGCGGCCCGGAAGTTGGCCTCGGTGGCTACGGCCCCGCGGAGCACCGCTTCGGCCTGGAGGGCCCGCCAGGGTTTATGGGCCACTCCGCCCAGCGCTATCCGTACATCCCGGATCACCGGGACGGCGGTGTCGTCATCGTCCAGCTCCAGTGCCGCCGCCACGGAAACCAGGGCGAAAGCGTAGGACGCACGGTCGCGGACCTTGCGGTACGCGGACCGGGCCGGGGCCGGCGGGAGTTCAACGGCGGTAATCAGCTCACCGTGGTCAAGCACCGTGTCCTTCTGCGGCTCGTTACCGGGCAGCCGGTGCAAATCAGACACGGGGAGTACGCGTTCGCCTGCGGGGCCCTTAACGACGACGGCGGCATCCAGGGCGGCCAGCGCCACCGCCATATCCGACGGATGGGTGGCGACGCAGTCCTCGGAGGCGCCGAGGATGGCGTGGTACCGCGTGTAGCCCTCCAGGGCGGAGCAGCCGGTGCCGGGCTCCCGCTTGTTGCAGGGCGTGGTGGGGTTCTGGAAGTACACGCAGCGGGTGCGCTGGAGCAGGTTTCCGCCGGTGGTGGCCAGGTTCCGCAACTGGCCCGAGGCTCCGGCCAGCAGCGCCTGGGACAGGGCGGGGTAGCGGCTGCGGATGACCGTGTTGGCCGCCAGGTCCGCGTTGCGCACATTCGTACCGATCCGAACCCGCCCGTCCTCCTGCACATCCACCGTGTCCAGCGGCAGCCGGGAGATGTCCACCAGCAGGGTGGGTTGGGCGACGCCGAGCTTCATCCGATCCACCAGGTTGGTGCCCCCGGCCAGGAAAGCGGCCTCAGGGTTGCTGCTCACCAAGGCGACAGCCGACGCGACGTCCTCGGCGCGGTGATAGTCGAACGGGATCATGCGCGTTCCTCCGGGTGCTCGGGCATGGATTCCGCGGTGGGGGAGTCCGCCACTACCGGAACCTCCGGGTCGGGCGTTCCGCCCCGCCGTGCCGCGGCTGCTTCGGCGGCCTGCCGGACGGCGGCAACAATATTTACGTAAGCCCCGCAGCGGCACAGGTTTCCGCTCATGCGCTCGCGGATTTCAGCATCGCTGAGGTCTATGCCGCCCTCGGCCTGCAGATCTTCCGTGGCCGTGGAAGGGTGCCCGGCGGCGGCTTCCTCGATGATGCCGGCGGCGGAACAGATCTGTCCGGGAGTGCAGTAACCGCATTGGAACGCGTCCTGCTCCAGGAAGGCGCGCTGGACCGGGTGCAGTTCGCCGTCTGGCGTGCCGCCGGCCAGTCCCTCGGACGTGATGACCTCGGCTCCGTCGTGGGCCACGGCAAGGGTGAGGCAGGAATTGGCGCGGCGCCCGTCCAGGAGGACTGTGCAGGCACCGCATTGGCCGTGGTCGCAGCCCTTCTTGGGACTCGTGACGTCCAACCGGTCGCGCAGCGCGTCCAGGACCGTGGTGCGGGTATCCACCGTCAGGGTGCGCGGCTCGCCGTCCACCTGCAGGGTTATTCGGGCTTCCATGAGATGTGGGACACCTCTCCCTCGCGGTTTGTTCTCGCAACCTACCGGAGCAGATGTGGCGGAGACAACCATTGATGCCGTCAACCGGGACTCTTCGCCGCTGAACCACTGGCGATTGAGGTTCCGCTGCTGCGCTAAGGGCGGGAAGACAAAAAAGATCCCGATCCGTTTCCGGATCGGGATCTTCTTATTGGTTGCGGGGGCAAGATTTGAACTTGCGACCTCTGGGTTATGAGCCCAGCGAGCTACCGAACTGCTCCACCCCGCGGCGTGGTTATGACTTTACCGCAGATCTGCCGCACAGTGTAATCCAGTGGCGGTGCTCACATTCAGTGCGGCGGAATTCGCTACGCTGGACCGCGTGAGCATGCCGAAAACTGATACCACAGTCACTTATCCGGCCGGGGCGTTGACCGGAACGGGAACCGTACAGCACGTCGAAACCCTCCCGGACGGGCGGTTGGCGGTACTGCTGGATGCCACGCCCGTGCATCCCGTGGATGCCGGTTGGCCGGACCAGGGGCCGGACCGGGCAACACTGACGACGGCGGCTGGCCGCAAGGTGACCGTGCTCGACTGCGTAGTAGGAGCCACGGACGGGGACGCGCTGTTCCTCGGCCCGGAAATTCCGGTCCGCAAGGGCACCGAGGGCTGGGTGTTCCTGGTGGTCCATGTGGTGCCCGGGGACGCCGGCATTGCGGACGGGGAGCGGGTGGAGGTCCGCGTGGACGGTGAGTACCGGGCCGCGCTTTCGGCCGGGCACACCGCTTGCCATCTGGCCTCGCTGGCCCTGAACCGGCAGCTGGCCGATGCCTGGAAAAAGGACGTGCAGGCCGACGCCGCGGGCAGCCCGAATTTCGATGCCCTGGCGATTGAAACGACAACCATCCTTCCCGGAGGCTCCCGGGATGTTTACCGGTTGGGCAAGTCCCTGCGCCGCAAGGGCTTCCTTCCGGATGCTCTGCTCGCGGACCCGGCAGCCGTGGAAGCAGGGGTGAACGCAACACTGGCCAAGTGGGTGGCATCCGGGGCCGAGGTGCGCATCGAGCGGGAATCCGGACTCCTTACCGGCATGCGCCGGTGGGTCTGCGAGCTGCCGGACGGCACGGTCAGCATTCCCTGCGGCGGCACCCATCTCACCTCACTGGCGGCTGTTTCCGCGATTGGGGTCCGGATAAGCGCCGAACCCGGCGAGGGAGCTGCGGAAGTGGTCATGGAAACCCGCTGCACGTTCTCCGATGGGCAATAACCCCTACCGATTTTGAGGAAGCCCCGGCGGCGTATCTTCCAGCTGTAAATCCCGGGAAATCAGGCAACAATGCCCTTTGATAGACCGCTTACCTGTTTTCCAGAGGTATCGCAGCGGTACTTCTTGTCCGCACCGGTGGATAGAAGTAGTCTCACGCTCACCTGAGAGGTACCAGTATCTCAAATGAGCAAAGGTGACCAGATGGGATTCCGACACAGCAGACGGACTCGCCGCCCTGGCCAATCGCGGCTACATGCCGGTTTGGCGTCAGCGGCTGCCGCGGCCCTTGTTCTGACCGGCTGCGGAGGCACGGAGGCGGAGGGTAAAGAGGAAATTGTCGTAGCAATTGTCTCCAATCCGCAGATGCAGGACGCGATCACTCTCCAGGAGGAATTCAAAGCCCAGTATCCGGACGTGGACGTCAGTTTTGTATCACTGCCCGAAAACGAGGCCCGCGCCAAGATCACGGCCTCCGTCGCCACCCAGGGCGGGGAATTCGACGTCGTGATGATCTCCAATTACGAAACGCCGATGTGGGCGGAAAACGGCTGGATCACCAACCTTCAGGAATACGCAGATTCCACCGAGGGATATGACCCCGAGGATTTCGTCCCCACCATCCGCGAGGCGCTGAGCTACGAGGGGGACCTTTACTCCGTTCCGTTCTACGGGGAATCCTCCTTCCTGGTTTACCGGCAGGACCTCTTCGACGAGGCCGGTCTGACCATGCCGGAAAACCCCACCTGGGAGGACATCCGCGGATTCGCCGAAGCACTCAATGACCCGGAGAACAACATGTCCGGTGTCTGCCTGCGCGGACTGGCCGGCTGGGGCGAGGTCATGGCACCGCTGGGCACCATGATCAATACCTACGGCGGCCGCTGGTTCGACGAGGACTGGAATGCCACCTTGGATGCACCCGAAGTGGAAGCGGCGGTCACCGACTATGTGGACCTGGTACAGAACTACGGGCAGGCCGGCGCCGCCACCAGCGGCTACGGGGACTGCCTGACCCTTTACAGCCAGGGCAACACGGCCATGTGGTACGACGCCACGGCCATGGTCTCCGCCATTGAGGACCCGGCGTCGTCGCTCGTCGTCGGGAAAAGCGGGTACGCGCCGGCACCCATCCAGGAAACCGAGTCCTCCGGCTGGCTCTACAGCTGGTCCCTGGCCATCCCCTCTACCAGCGAGTCTAAAGACGCCGCCTGGGACTTTGTTTCCTGGATGACCAATAAGGAATACATCCAGCTGGTGGGCGAGGAGATCGGCTGGGAACGGGTGCCGCCGGGCAGTCGGCTTTCCACCTACGAGATCCCGGAATACGCCGAGGTTGCCGAGGCCTATGCCGAGCCGACCCTGGATGCCATGGCCGGCGCGTCCCAGGAAAGCAGCATGGTGAACGGTGTGCCCTACACCGGGCTCCAATTTGTCGGCATCCCGGAGTTCCAGGATCTGGGCACCCGTGTGGCGCAGCAGATCTCGGCGGCCATCGCCGGGCAGCAGACGGTACAGGAAGCCCTCGAGCAATCGCAGGGGTACGCCGAAACGGTGGCGGAAAGCTACCAGGACGGAGGCGGTTAATGTCCACCTTGGTAGAACGGCAGCAGGTCCGCGCCAGGAAGGCCGCTACGGAAAGGCAGGGCGGGGGGATGTCCTCTGCCGAGGGCTGGCGACGGCGGCTGCCGCTGCTGCCGGCCCTGATCTTCACTCTGATCGTGACGCAGGTGCCTTTCCTCTTTACCATCTGGTACTCGCTGCAGAACTGGAACCTGCTGCGGCCGGAGGGCAACCAGTTCGTCGGGCTCGGAAACTATGTTGATATCTTTTCCGACTCGACCTTCCGCGGGGCGGCGCTGAACAGTGTTCTGTTCACCCTGGCCTGTGTGTTCTTCGCGATGCTGCTGGGCATCATTTTCGCCCTGCTGCTGGACCGCAGTTTCGCCGGCAGGGGAGTGGTGCGGACCCTGCTGATCACCCCGTTCCTGATCATGCCCGTGGCCAGCTCCCTGCTGTGGTCCATCTCCATCCTCAACCCCAGTTACGGCCTGTTGAACTGGGTCATCGGACTGGTGGGGATCCCTCCGGTGGACTGGACCTCGCAGCACCCCATCGTGTCCATCCTCATGGCGCTGGTGTGGCAATGGACCCCGTTCATGATGCTGCTGGTCCTGTCCGGACTGCAGGCGCAGTCCAAGGACGTGCTGGAAGCGGCCCAGGTGGACGGAGCGGGGTGGTGGCGGACCTTTATCTCGGTGACGCTGCCGCAGCTGCGCCGCTACATAGAGCTCGGGATCCTGCTCGGAGCCATCTACGTCGTAAATACCTTCGACCAGATCTACCTGATGACCGCCGGCGGGCCCGGGACGGCCAGTGCCAACCTCCCGTTCTACATCTATCAGCGGGCCTTCCTCGGCTTCGATATCGGCCAGGCAGCCGCGATGGGCGTGGTGGTGGTCATCGCCACCATCATTGTGGCCACCCTGGCCCTGCGACTGATCTTCAAGAGCTTCGACGTAAAGGACTGACGACGTGGCTACCCAGACTGCTGCACCTACTCCCGCCGGGAAGAAGACTCCCTCGACCCCAAAGACCATCCGGAAACCGGATCGAAGGTTTAACTCCGGGCCCATCCTCACCACGGTCACCTGGGTATTGGCGCTGATCTTCTTCTCGCCGGTGCTCTGGATGGTGCTGACCTCCTTTAAGCAGGAGTCCGCCGCGGCATCCGATCCGCCGGTGTTCTTCTTCGCGCCCACGCTGGACCAATACCGTGCGGTGCTGGGCAGCGGTGCCGGAAGCTACTTCGCCAATTCGGCGATAGCCACCGGCGTCTCCACCATCCTGGTGATTCTTCTTGCGGTGCCGGCTTCCTATGCCCTGAGCATCCGCCCGGTGAAGAAAACCTCCGACGTGCTGTTCTTCTTCATCTCCACCCGCATGCTGCCTGTCGTGGCTGTGATTATGCCGATTTACGTCATTGCCGGGCAGCTGAAGGTACTGGACAATGTGTGGACGCTGGTGGTCCTCTATACCTCCATGAACCTGCCCATCGCTGTGTGGATGATGCGCTCGTTCTTCCTCGAGGTGCCCGGGGAGGTGCTGGAAGCGGCGCAGATGGACGGTGCCGGGTTGATGAAGACCCTGTGGCGGGTCCTGATGCCCATGGTGGCTCCCGGGCTGGCAGCGACCGCCTTGATCTGCGTGATCTTCGCCTGGAACGAGTTCTTCTTCGCCCTGATCCTCACCGCCGGCCAATCGGCTACGGTTCCGGTCTTCCTGGTGTCGCAGATGACCAGCGAAGGCCTGTTCCTGGCGCAGCTCTCCGCGGCGTCGGTGCTGGCGTCGCTGCCGGTCGTCATCGCGGGCTGGGTGGCGCAAAAGCAACTGGTCCGCGGCCTGTCCATGGGCGCAGTCAAGTAAGCGGGCCACGCTGTGGCCGGGCCTGGCCGCGCCGGGGCCCGGTCACAGCGCTGAGTTCTGCTCCTGGACCGTGGCGTTGGAGGACACCTCGAAGGTCCGCTCGGGCGGCTCAACATTCGCGGGATCCATCCACATGAACTCCCAGACGTGTCCGTCCGGGTCGGTGGCCGAGCCGCTGTACATTCCGGGCATACGTTCCTCTGCCGGAGCGTAGAGGGCACCGCCGCCGGAGGTGCAGGCAGCCAGGAAACGGTCCACTTCCTCCCTGCTGTCGCAGCTGATGCCGTTCAGCACTTCCTTGCCGGCGGAAGCAAGGTGCGGAGTGTCTCCCTTGGGCAGGAACTCCTGGTAATAGTCCTGCTGGAGCAGCATCACCACAATGCTGTCCGAGACGACAATGGCGGTGGTGCGATCGTCGCTGAACTGCGGGTTCTTGGTGAAACCGAGACCCAGGTAGAAGTTTTCCGCGGCGGGCAGGTCGGCCACGGGGAGGTTGGGGAAAATCATGCGTTCCATGACGGGTCCTTCCAGGAGGTCCGCGGGCGCGCATCGTGGCGGAGGGCCCGCGGGGAATATGCGTACGGGTAGGTATCGGACTGTTTCTTCACGTTCCCACTGCCCGCCGCCGCTGACAACGGGTAGCGGGAAGGTTGCGGCCTGTGTCTGCAGCGCCGCGGAATGTGTCCTGCCTCTATGCGTCCGCCCGGCAATAACTGCTAATCTCACAGCTGCGAAGGCGGGCCGGACACTTCCGGTTATCTACCTGGCACCACACCAAGGGAGAAGCCAATGAGCAGTACTTCGGACGATGTTTACCTGGCCCAGGCCATCCGCCTGGCCACCGAGAACGTGGCCATGGACGGCGGCCCGTTCGGCGCCGTCGTCGTCACGGCGGAAGGTGCCGTATTTGAGGGCGTGAACCGCGTGACCGCGAACAACGATCCGACCGCGCACGCCGAAGTCACCGCCATCCGCAACGCCTGCGCAGCCCTGGGCACCTTCGACCTCTCGGGTGCCGTCCTCTACACCAGCTGCGAACCGTGCCCCATGTGTCTGGCGTCCTCGCTGTGGGCGCGTGTGGAGCGGGTGGTCTTCGCTGCCGACCGGCACGACGCCGCCAGCGCGGGGTTCGACGACGCCGCCTTCTACGAGTACTTCGAGACACCGTTGGAGCAGCGCTCCATGCAGGTCACCCAGCAGACCGTTGACGGCACTCCCGCGCTGACTCCGTTCAATGCCTGGACCGCGGCTGCCACGCGGATTAACTACTAGGCGGCAGTCCGCCGGCTTTAGCAGCCCGCTTCCGGCGGGCTGCTAAAGCCGGTGCTCCAGTGCAGCTCCGATGGTTTTGGAGTAGCACGTGGACCCGTCGGCCATGATGTAGGGGCCGAAGTTCGGCACCACCCGGTAGCCGGCATTTTCGTAGAACCGGTGTCCGTCCGGCTGGGCCGAGCCCGCTTCGGCCATCAGGGCAGCGAATCCCATCTGCTTCGCACGTGCCTCCAACGCCCCGAGGACCGCCGTCGCCACTCCTGACCCGCGCGCATAGGGCAGGACATACACGCGCTTGATCTCCGCCGTCGTCGTATCCAGCCGCCGCAGCCCGCCGCAGCCCAGCGGCTGGCCGGTGCTGCGCTCGTAAGCGATGAGGAAGACCGCCGCATCGGCGGCGCGCGGCGGGTTGGGATCATGTTCCGCGGTGCCGTACCGGGCATCCAGTTCGGCCTGCTGGGCTTCGCGCAGGTCGGCGCCTACGGGGTTGCTCCAGGGCACTTCGCGGATGCGCAGGTGCGGGGTTGAGTAGGGACGGAATCCGGAAAAGGGTCGCAAATCCGACATGCTGCCTCCAGCGGCCAGGGGTGGTGCTTCCACGCTAGGAGTGCGGGGTTTCGCCCGTGTTTCGGCAGTGTGCCGTCCCGGCAAAAGGAATGTTCCGGATATGCGAATCGTGCGAGAATAGTAGCGATGTCAACTGTCGATTCTTCCCCCGCCAAAAAGTCCGAGCAGCGCCGTGTCCGCTCGGTTCCCACCGCCACCGGACCGCAGGTCCGCCCCGCCACGGAGGGTTGGGAACAGGCCAAGGAGCCCGACGGCCGCCCGCTGCTGCAGTTCAAGTCGCCGCGCGTGTCCCAGCCGCCGGCCCATCTGGCCGATATGTCGCTGGCCGAACGCCAGGAGAAGCTCAAGTCCATGGGCCTGCCCGCGTTCCGCGCGAAGCAGCTGTCGGTGCACTACTTCCAGCACTACACCACCGATCCGGAAGCCATGAGCGACCTCCCCAAGGAGCGCCGCGACGAGCTTGTGGGCGAGATGTTCCCGACGCTGCTCACCGAGATCAAACGCCTGACCACAGACAATGGCGACACGATCAAGTTCCTGTGGCGGCTGTTCGACGGCTCCCTCGTGGAGTCCGTGCTGATGCGCTACCCCGGCCGGATCACCCTGTGCGTGTCCAGCCAGTGCGGCTGCGGCATGAACTGCCCGTTCTGCGCCACCGGTCAGGCCGGCCTGACCCGCAACATGTCCACCGCGGAAATCCTGGACCAGATTGTCCAGGCCAACCGGGTGATCAAGGAGGGCGGCCTCGGCGGCAAGCGGCGCGACGGCGGCCACGACGCCGAGCGTGTCACCAACATTGTCTTTATGGGCATGGGCGAGCCGCTGGCCAACTACAAGCGCGTGATGAATGCCGTTCACCGGATGGCCGCCGAGGTTCCCGAAGGCCTGGGCATGAGCGCCCGCAACATCACCGTTTCCACCGTGGGCCTGGTGCCGGCCATCAAGAAGCTGGCCGAGGAAAACATCCCGGTCACCTTCGCCCTGAGCCTGCACGCCCCGGACGACGAACTTCGTGACGAGCTGATCCCGGTCAACAGCCGGTGGAAGGTGGACGAGGCGCTGGACGCCGCGTACAACTACTACCGCGTCACCGGCCGCCGCGTCTCCATCGAGTACGCGCTGATCAAGGACATGAACGACCACGCCTGGCGTGCGGACCTGCTCGCCAAGAAGCTCAATGCCCGCGGCCGCGGCTGGGTGCACGTGAACCCCATTCCGCTGAACCCCACGCCCGGTTCCATCTGGACGTCGCCGGAGCCGGAGGTCATGCAGGAGTTCATCAACCACCTGATCGACGCCGGCATCCCCACCACCATCCGCGACACCCGCGGCAAGGAGATCGACGGCGCCTGCGGCCAGCTCGCCGCAGCGGACTAGCGGTCCCGCGTCCGCTTCGGCGGGCAGCACCAAGGCGAAGACGACGACGGCGGGAGGCCGGGCTGCATGCCCGGCTCCCGCCGTCGTCGTTTGGTTTTAAGCGGCAGCGTACTTGAGGTGGTCCACCAGGGTGTCCGCGATGCCGGTGTACTTCGCCGGGGTGAGAGCCTGCAGACGGGCTGCCGCGTCTGCCGGAAGGCCGAGGCCGGCAATGAATTCCTTCATCCGTTCGGCGTCCACGCGGTGGCCGCGGGTGAGGTCCTTCAGCCGTTCGTAGGGGTTTTCCATGCCTTCGGTTCCGGCGACGGCTTCGGCGCGCATCACCATCTGGATGGCTTCACCGAGCACCTCCCAGTTGGCATCCAGATCCTGCTCGAGGACCTGCTCGGCCACGTGCAGGCGCTCGAGTCCCTTGGCCACGTTGGAAATGGCGAGGACCGAGTGTCCGAAGGCCACGCCGATGTTGCGCTGCGAGGAGGAGTCGGTGAGGTCGCGCTGCCAGCGGGAGGTGACCAAAGTGGAAGCCAGCGTGTCCAGCAGGCCGTTGGAGATCTCCAGGTTCGCTTCGGCATTCTCGAAGCGGATCGGGTTGACCTTGTGCGGCATGGTTGAGGAGCCGGTGGCACCCTCCACCGGGACCTGCGCGAAGTAGCCAATGGAGATGTAGCTCCACACATCCGTGCAGAAGTTGTGCAGGATGCGGTTGAAGCGGGCGATGTCGGCGTAAAGCTCGGCCTGCCAGTCGTGCGATTCAATCTGCGTGGTCAGCGGGTTCCAGGCCAGGCCGAGGCCTTCGACAAAGCTGCGCGCCACCTGCTGCCAGTCTGCTTGCGGGGCGGCTGCGTAGTGGGCTGCGTAGGTGCCGGTGGCGCCGTTGATCTTGCCGAGGAACTCCGTGCTGCGGATGCGGCGCAGCTGGCGCGAGAGCCGGTGGACGGTGACGGCCAGTTCCTTGCCGAGCGTGGTGGGGGTGGCGGGCTGGCCGTGCGTCCGGGACAGCATGGGCACAGCACGGGTGTCCTCGGCCATGGCGGCGATCTGGTCCACCAGCTTCTGCGCGGCGGGCAGCCAGACGTTTTCGACGGCGCCCTTGATGCCCAGTGCGTAGGAGAGGTTGTTGATGTCTTCGGACGTGCAGCCGAAGTGCACGAGGCTCTTCAGGTTCTCGAGACCGAGGGCCGGAAGCCGATCGGCAATGTAGTACTCGACGGCCTTGACGTCGTGCACGGTGCGCTTTTCAATTTCGCCCAGCTCGGCCACGGAGTCGCCGTCGAAGCCCGAGACGATGGCCCGCAGCTGGTGCTGCTGGTCTTCCGTAAGCGGAGCAGTGCCGGGCAGGACGGCGTTGGAGGTCAGGTGAATCAGCCATTCCACCTCCACATGCGTCCGGTCCCGGTTCAGGGCGGCTTCGGACAGGTAGTCCACCAGCGGCGCGGTGGCGCTGCGGTAGCGGCCGTCCAACGGGCCCAGGGCGATAGCGGGAGTCACGGAGGCAAGGGAGACACGGGGTTCGGATTCGGCCATGCAGTAATTCTTTCATGCCGCCGGGGTGCTGCCGCTGTGTGACTTTCCGGCTGGCTGTTTTGCAGGTCCTGCTGTTCCGCCGCGTTCTCCCGGGAGCAGGGTTTTCCTCCACAGGCAAGCTTCGGGCGGTGCGGGTGCGGGCTGTGTCCACCGGCGGGGAGGTGATGCCCGTCCTTCGGCCGGCCGTCCGGGAACCTTGACGCCACGGCATCGTTCTTGATCCGGTCCCCACCGGCGGTTCGCCGGGGTTCCTGATCGTGGCCTACTCCGGGCGGGGACAGGACCGGGAAGCACAGCGTAGATGATTCGTCACCCACGGGAGGTAGTGGTGGACCAAATGGCAGCGGCAGCGTATGCGCAAGAGACGGAACGGTTGCTTCTGGCGTTTGCAGCAGAAACCGACGAGCTGGAACGGGAGGTCGCAGAGGCAGCAATGATCCAATGGGAGTCACGCGCCGCCAATGCTTTCCGGCGCAAAGTCCTGACTGCAGCGGAGCGGTTTTTCGATGTCTCGTCGCAGCTGCGGTCAGCTGCCGTTGAGCTGCAGCAGGATCCGCTCATGTTGGCGGCGGGGAGCTGACCATGACGGAGCAGGGGGCCGGAGACCGGGGGATGTACGAGGTGAGGGGAGGGGCCGCCGGGCTCCTGGTCCAGTACGAGGACCTGGTCCGGGTCGCGGGCAGGCTGGAATCGACAACGGGCCGTGTGCGGCAACTCGAGGAGAGGGTGACGGAGCTTTGGCTGGCCGTTGGTGCGTTCGGCGGCGGTTCGGCGTCGGCTGACCGGATCAGGTCGCGGATCATGGAAGCGGGGCACATCCTCAGGACGTTGGCTGCCGCCGTCGATGAAATTGCGGACGGGGTGCGCGGGAGCGCCCGAGCCTACGCGGAAGTCGAAGGGCGCGTTGAGGCACGGCTTCCTCCCGTTGGCCCCTATCCCGTGAATCCTTGGATTGCACCCGGACCGTACCCCCGGGCAGAAGGATTTCCTACTCGCCGCCAGGCCGAAGAGGGCCTTGCCTATCCGACCTCCGAGATAGCAATGCGCTCCGTACTGGGCCTGATAACCGCGGCGGGTTTGGGCAAGCTGCGCCCGGTAGAGGTAACGACCCTTCCCGGAGAGCCGGAAAAGCTTCAGGTGGAAGGAACCGCCGCCTGGGTCCTCGGACGGTCGGAAGTGTTGAAGCGGGAAAACGACCCGGGAGTAATTGAAGTGATCGAGGCTGTGGGGACAGACGGAAAGCCGGCGTTCGTTGTCACGCTCCCGGGGACCCAGGGTGTCGGCATTTCGGAGGGAAGCGAGAACGTGTTCGATTTCCTGGGTGTTCTGGAACCCACCGTCGAAGACAGCCGATATGTCACAGCAGGAGTGGCGGAGGCGCTGCGGCGGGCCGGGGCCGAAGCGGGGGATGCGGTCATTCTGTCCGGCTACAGCCAGGGCGGGGACCACGCCACTCATGTAGCCGGGAATCTGGCGGCCGAAAGTGACTACGACGTGGCGTTCCTGCTGACGGCCGGCAGCCCGACCGGCGCTACCGATCTCCCTCCCGGAGTGCCGGCACTGCACCTGGAGCATGTGCAGGACTGGGTATCCGCAATCGACGGAAGACAGAACCCCGATACGCCGGACCGGGTCACCATGACACTGACCAACCCCGTGGCCACACCCGAGGGCGAGGACGCCGGTCTGGGGCCCGCGCACCGGCTGGACAATTACCGGGAGGGTGCCGCACGCGCAGATGCCAGCGACGACGCCTCCCTGAAGGCCTCCTTGGAATCATTGGGCGCAGCTATTGCGGCCGGAAGCGTGGCCACGAGGCACCTCTACCGCCTCTCCCGGGAGAAACTGCCGGAGCGCCCGGAGCGGCAGCAGCGTCCTGTGCGGGTTGTACAGCCGGGGCCGGTGCGGGAACAAGAGGATGACTACCGCCCGCCCGTGGGGGCTGGAAGGTAAGACGCCTTCCGCATCCGGGCCGCGACGGTGCTAGCTCCGGTTCCGCTCCCGCCGGCGGCTCCCGGTCACCGTATCCAACACCAGCGACACAACGCTGATGACAACTGCACCGGCAATGGCGGTCCAGAAGAAGGAATCAACCTCGAACCGGATGGGGGTGTAGCTGCTGAGCCATGCGGTGAGCTCAAGCATGGCGGCATTGATGACCACTCGGAACAACCCCAGCGTCAGAATGGCCAACGGCAGCGTCAGTCCCTGGGCTATAGGGCGGACGAGAGCGTTGACCACGCCGAAAATCAGGCCGACAAACAGATACGCAAGCACCGTGTCGATCGCCGGATCCCCGCTTATGCTCCCCGCGGGCGCACTCACCGTCAGGCCTGGCAAAAGCCACCCGGCCACCCAGAGGGCAACGGCGTTCAGGACAATCCGCAGCAACAGAGAGAGCATGCCCCCCATGCTGGCAGAAAAGAGACCATTACTGTTAACGCCATGACCACTACCGAGAATGACACCGACGCAGCTGAAATTCCCGTACCCGGCATCACCCCACGGCCCGTTATCGGGAAGCTGCCGCAATACACGGCAGGCAAGCCGCCGGTGGCTGTTGAAGGACTCCAGAGCTACAAGCTGTCCTCCAACGAGAACCCGTACCCGCCGCTCCCCGCCGTGCTGGAAGCGATAAGCACCGCCGCAACCGTGAACCGCTATCCCGACCCGCTCTCTACGGCGCTGCGCAACGAGCTCTCCGCGTTCCTGGACGTTCCCGCAGAAGACATCGTGACGGGCGGCGGCAGCCTGGGAGCGCTGAACCAGCTGCTCGCCACCTTTGCCGGACAAAACCCGGACGGCACGGCAGACGAGGTCATCTACCCATGGCGCTCCTTTGAGGCGTACCCCATCAGCGTGGGCCTGGCCGGTGCTGAAAGCGTCCAGGTGCCGCTGAACGCCGACGGCACCCACAACCTGGACGCCATGGCCGAAGCCGTCACCGAGCGGACCAAGGTGATTCTGCTGTGCACCCCCAACAACCCGACCGGCCCGGTACTGACCACGGCCCAGGTGGAGGATTTCCTCCGCCGGGTTCCGTCCAACGTGATCGTGGTGATCGACGAAGCGTACGAGGACTTCGTGCGGGACGACGACGCGGTCAACGGCATCGATATGTACCGCAGCCACCCCAACGTGGTGGTGCTGCGGACGTTTTCCAAGGGTGCAGGATTGGCCGGACTGCGCGTGGGCTACTCCGTGTCGCACGCTCCCATCACCCAGCATCTCCGCGTAGCAGCCGTGCCGTTCGCCGTGTCCACGATTGCCGAACAGGCTGCCGTAGCCTCCCTGCGGCACCACGACCAAGTTGTGGAAAGAATACAAGGACTGGTTGCTGAACGGACCCGCGTGGTGGAAGGGCTGAAGGCCCTGGGCTGGTCCATTCCGTCGGCACAGGGCAACTTTGTCTGGCTGGACCTGGGCGGGAATACCCCCGAATTTGCAGCTCTGGCGGAGCAGCAGGCCCTGGCTGTGCGGGCCTTCGGCAATGAGGGTGTGAGAGTGACCATTGGCGAAGAAGACGCAAACACGCGGTTCCTCGCCTTATGTGCGACCTATACAAAAGGCCCGCGCGTTTCCTAGCGTGTCTTAGGTAGGGGCTGAAGCCGCGCCGTCGTTAGGCTTTGGAAGGTAACTTCCACTTATATGCAACACCGGGAATATATTCTCGGAGAGGTATATTTCTAGCGCGGTGCGGCTTTCGGCTGTCCAGGCGAGGAGTAGGCATGGACGTAGGACACTTGCCGGCCAGTGAGTTCGACTCGGCCGGACTCGAGCAATCCCTCATGGGTGCTCCCGAGGAGAACCCTGTCCCGGATATGGTTCAGCTGCTAACCATCGACGGGGAGCTCCTGCAGGACGACACCTACAGCAGCTACGTCCAGGACCTGACCCCCGACGAACTCCGCGGGTTCTACCGGGACATGTTCCTGGTCCGCCGGTTCGACGAAGAGGCCACTGCGCTTCAGCGGCAGGGCGAACTCGTGATGTGGGTTCCGCTCACCGGCCAGGAAGGCGCGCAGATCGGTTCCGGCCGTGCCCTGATGCCTCAGGACTACGTTTTCCCCACCTACCGGGAGCATGGCGTCGCGTACACCCGCGGCCTGGAACTTGCCCACCTGCTTCGGCGCTTCCGCGGCATCTCCCACGGCGGCTGGGATCCCCGGGAGGCAAACTTCCACCTCTACACGCTTGTACTGGCTGCACAGGTGCCGCACGCCGTCGGTTACGCCATGGGAATGGCCCGCGACCGGCTGGTGGATCCCATGCTGCCCGAAGCCGCCACGGTCGCGTACTTCGGCGACGGCGCGAGCTCCGAAGGCGACGTGCACGAGGGCATGGTCTTTGCCGCGTCCTACAACGCACCGGTGGTCTTCTTCTGCCAAAACAACCACTGGGCCATTTCCGTTCCGACCGAAGTCCAGTCGCGGATCCCGCTGGCCAACAGGGCGCAGGGCTACGGCTTCCCCGGGGTCCGGGTGGACGGCAACGACGTCCTGGCCGTCCATGCGGTCACCCGCTGGGCGCTGGAGCACGCCCGCTCGGGCGGAGGTCCTGTCCTCATCGAGGCCTTCACCTACCGGATGAGCGCGCATACGACGGCGGACGACCCCACCAAGTACCGCCTCAGCGCTGATGAGGAAGCCTGGCTGGACCGGGACCCGCTGCTGCGGATGGAAAAGTACCTGCGCAGCCAGGGGCTGGCCGACGACGCGTTCTTCGAAGAGCTCCGCGAGGAAGGCCGCACCATGGCGGTCCGGCTCCGGGAAAACGTCCAGCAGATGGAAGCCCCGGGCTTCGAGGACGCCTTCGCCGATGTGTACGCCGAGGCCCACCCGCTGATCCGCGAGGAACTGGATGAGCACCGCCGGTACGAAGCCGGATTTGCCGGCGCCGACGACGACGCCAACCCCGCCACCACCGACCCCGCCTCCCGGGAGCACAACGCATGAGCACCACCATGACCATGGCCAAGGCCATCAACGCCGGTCTGCGCGCAGCCCTCGAATCGCACCCCAACTCGCTGCTGATGGGCGAGGACATCGGTTCCCTCGGCGGCGTCTACCGCGTCACCGAAGGCCTGAAAGCGGACTTCGGTGCAGACCGCGTTATGGACACCCCGCTGGCCGAATCCGGAATTATCGGCACGGCCATCGGCCTGGCCCTGCGCGGCTACCTGCCCGTCTGCGAAATCCAGTTCGACGGGTTCGTCTTCCCGGGCTTCAACCAGATCACCACCCAGCTGGCGAAAATGCACTCCCGCAGCGAAGGTGCGCTCAGCGCACCCGTGGTCATCCGCATCCCCTACGGCGGCGGCATCGGCTCCATTGAGCACCACTCGGAATCACCCGAAGCACTCTTCGCCCATACCGCAGGGCTGCGCATCATCACGCCGTCGAACCCGCAGGACGCGTACTGGATGATCCAGCAGGCCGTGGCCTGCAAGGACCCGGTTATCGTCTTTGAACCCAAGCGCCGCTACTGGCTCAAGGGCGACGTCGACACCGCCGCACCCACGTCGGACCCGTTCTCGGCGCACATTGTCCGCGAAGGAACCGACGCCACCATCGTGGCGTACGGGCCGCTGGTCCCCGTCGCTCTGGCGGCCGCCGCCGCAGCGGAGGAAGACGGACGGTCCGTCGAGGTGGTGGATCTGCGGTCCATTTCCCCCATCGACTTCGACACGGTGACCGAGTCCGTGCGCAAAACCGGACGGCTGATCGTCACCCACGAGGCACCGACCTTCGGTGGAATCGGCGGCGAAATTGCCGCCCGGGTGGCCGAACGCGCCTTCCTGTCCCTTGAAGCCCCGGTACTGCGCGTCGGCGGATTCCACATGCCGTATCCGGTGGCGAAGGTCGAAGAGCACTACCTGCCGGACATCGACCGCCTCCTTGAGGCGCTGGACCGGTCCTTCGCGTACTAATGAGCCTGTCCGCCCGCCCACAGCCGATAATCGAGAACGAGTTGCCATGACTGAAAAGACATTCCGCCTGCCGGACGTGGGTGAAGGCCTGACCGAAGCCGATATCGTGCAGTGGAAGGTCTCCCCGGGGGACACGGTTGCCGTCAACGACGTGATTGTGGAGATCGAAACCGCCAAGTCCCTGGTGGAGCTGCCCTCACCGTACGCCGGCACGGTTTCTTCCCTCATGGTTGCGGAAGGCGAAACGGTCGACGTCGGCACGCCCATCATCAGCGTGACGGTCGACAGCGGTGCCGGATCCACGACGCCGACGACGCCGGAAACAACTACCGAAGCAGCCGCACCGGAAGCCGTTCCGGCGGCACCGCAGGCACCCGCCCCTGCAGCCGAGGCCGCCGCGCCTGCGGCAGAAGCTCCGCGTGCCTCCCTGACGGGTACCGGCCCGAAGCCCGACGCGGTGCGCCGGCGCCCCCGCCGACCCTCGGCTTCCGGTACGCCTACGCCCGATGCTCCGACGGAGGCCATGCCGGTTCCGGCAGCGGATCCAGCCCCCGCCCCCGCTGCTCCGGCAGCACCCAAGGCCCATATCCCCGCCCCGTCCGAAACAGCCACGCCGTCCGGCACCGCAGCAGTCCAGGACCGGGTCAACCGGCTGATCCAGCGCGTGCTGGCCAAGCCGCCGGTTCGCAAGGCCGCAAAGGACCTGGGCATCAATCTGGCGGACGTCACCGCCACGGGCGCCAGCGGTGAGGTCACCAAACAGGACCTGATCAGTTATCAGGCCCAGCGTGAGGCAGAGCGGGAGTCGGCCGGCGAGTTCTGGTCACCGGGTCCCGGCGCGGATGACTCACGGATTGAACGCATTCCTGTCAAGGGAGTACGGCGTGCCACGGCAAAGGCAATGGTGGAAAGCGCGTTCAGCGCACCCCATGTCAGCATCTTCGTGGACGTGGATGCGTCCCGGACCATGGAGTTCGTTCGGCGGTTGAAGGCGTCGAAGGACTTTGAGGGCATCCGGGTCTCGCCGCTGCTGATCCTGGCGAAAGCCGTCATCTGGGCTGCCGCACGCAACCCGTCCGTGAACGCCACCTGGGCGGGCGACGAGATCCTGGTCAAGCACTTCATGAACCTCGGTATTGCAGCAGCCACGCCGCGCGGGCTGATGGTGCCCAATATCAAGGAGGCGCAGGAGCTTTCATTGAAGGAACTCGCGATTGCGCTCAACACCCTTGCGGCAACGGCCCGGGAAGGCAGGACACCGCCGGCCGACATGCGGGGCGGCACCCTGACCGTCACCAACATCGGGTCCCTCGGCATCGATACGGGCACCCCGATCATCAACCCGGGGGAAGTGGCCATTGTGGCGTTCGGAACCATCAAGCAGAAGCCCTGGGTGGTCGATGGTGAGGTGGTGCCGCGCTGGATCACCACCCTGGGCGGCTCCTTCGACCACCGCGTGGTCGACGGCGACCTCTCGGCCCGCTTTATGGCCGACGTTGCCGCAATCCTGGAAGAACCCGCACTGCTGCTGGGCTAAGGAACCTCAGCGGACCTTTGCTGCGTCGACGGCGGCCCTCAGGATCGGCGCCAGGCGGCGTACGCCTTCGGTAATGTCCTCGGTGGAAACTGCGCTGAAGGCCAGGCGCAGCTTGTTCGAGGGCCCCTCGCCGGGTGTGAAGGCCGCGCCGGGAATGAAGACCGTCCCGGCGTCGATGGCTTCATACAGCAGGGGATAGGTGTCCACGCCCTCGGGCAGCGTCACCCAGATGAAGAACCCGCCGTCCGGACGGGTCCACGAAACACCCTCGGGCATCTGTTCCTCCAGCGCAGCCAGCATCGAGGAGCAGCGCTCGGCGTAGAGGCTGCGGGAACTGCGCACGTGGCCCATCCAGTCGTATTCCCGCAGGTACGCCGAGACCAGCATCTGGGTCAAGGGGGAGGGGCAGAGGACAACGGCCTCGCAGGCGAGGTAGAAACGCCGGTAGAGGTGGCGGGGGACCAGAGCCCAGCCGAGCCGGACCCCGGGAGCGAAAATCTTGGAGAAGGAGCCCAGATACAGGACGTCCTGGGGGTTTCCGGCGCGCATCGGAGCCAGCGGTTCGCCGTCGAACCGGAGGAGGCCGTACGGATTGTCCTCGAGGATCAGGATGTTGTTCCGCCGACAGATCTCCACTACGGCCTGCCGGCGCTCGGCGGTCAGGGTGACACCGCTGGGGTTGTTGAAACTGGGAATGGTGTAGAGCAGCTTGATGGTCTTCCCCTCGGCCCGCAGCTCGCGGATCCGCTGCTCCAGCGCGTCCGGAACGAGGCCGGCGTCGTCCATCGGCACGGTGCGTACATCAACCTCGTAGGCTTCGAAGGCATTCAGTGCCCCTACGTAGGTGGGGTCCTCGCAGAGGATAACGTCCCCGGGATCGCAGAAAACCTTGGCCGCGACGTCCTGTGCGGACTGTGAGCCGGTGGTGATGACGATGTCCGCCGGATCGGCGTCGAGAATCCCCTCTGCCGCCATCACCTCGCAGGCCTGCCTACGCAGTTCTTCCATGCCCTGTCCGCCGCCGTACTGCAGTGCCTCCAGCCCGTGGTCGGCAATGATCCGCTGGGCGGTCCGGCCCAGCTCTTCCAGGGGGAGGGAGCGCAGGTAGGGGCTGCCGCCGGCCAGGGAGATCAGGCCGGGGCGGATGGAAATGTCGAAGACATCGCGCACGGCCGACTGCTTGATGTGGAAGGCGCGGTTGGAGAACAGCACCTCGTGGCGGTGGGAGCCGGCGGCACGCTCCAGGGCGGCCATGGTGTCGACGGGCAGTTCTACGGCATCGGAGAAGTCCTCGCGGGTCATGCCTCCCATGCTAACCCGGTCTGTTGACCGTCAGGCAACGGCTGTTTAGTACACAGGGTTGCCGTGGGGCCTAGATCCAGCCGGCCTTGTGCGCCTTGATCCCGGCCTGGAAGCGGCTCTCCGCACCCAGCTCTTCCAGCATCCAGGCGATGTGGCGGCGGCAGGTGCGCACGCTGATCCCCACCCGGCGGGCAATGGCCTCATCCGAATACCCGGACGCCAGCGCCGTGAATACCGCCCGCTGCGTGCTGGTGAGGTCCTCCCGGCCCGGATTGTCCGTCAGGAACGGTTCCGCCAGTCCCCACGCGAACTCGAAGAGCAGGCCGAAAATCCGGATCAGATTGGGATCCCGCACCACCAGCCCGGCAACATCGCCGGGATGCAGGTCGCGGGCCACCACTGCCACTTTGTCATCGAAAATGAGCGTCCGCAGGGGCATGTAGGGAAGGGTGCGGAACTGCCCACCGGCTTCGGTAATGATTTCCACCGCCTTGCGGGTAGGCACATGGTCCCGGGTGCTGGCGTGGTAGAGCGTCTGCCGCTGTACTCCGCTGCGCAGCAGGTCCAGGTCCTTCTCCACGCTTTCTTCATGAATGTCGGCATTGGCGCCCTGCCCGGGACGGGCAATCAGGACTCGGTCGGTGGCGCTGCGGCCGTACTCAATCAGAACCCGCTGGACTTTCTCCTGATCCTCAACCACCTCGACCGATGAATCGGCGGCAAGGCGCTTGCGTGCCTCAACGTAGGCGGGCGTCAGCGAGGCCATCTCCCTGCGGCGGGCATTGATCCTGCCGCGCAGTTCCAACAGGGTCCGTTCGTCCGGATCAACCAGTTCGGCGAGGGCCACGTCGGGGGACACGGCCGTGTAGCTGGGGCAGTCGGCGGCCTGCTTCAGCAGGAGGCAGCGTGCCGTCAGCTCGGTGATGGCAGTGTCGATCGCCCGGCTGGTGTACCCCAGGGCTTCGGAAGCCTCCTCGGCCGTCCATCCCGGGCGGCTTACGGCAAAGCGGTAGACGTCGAGCGAAACCTGAGACAGCACGGCGAATCCTTTCTCGACAGCGTTAGCAGGAGCCCCCACAGCTACCCTACCCAGTGGGCGCGGATTGCGGTCCGGGTGTGGCGAAAGTGTTTTATGACTGCAACACACTTTGAAATGCAGGACATGGCCGGTTAATGACATCGGCGGCAATCCGATGCGCCTGTCGCCGAAAGCCTGCGCCCTGCGCCTCCTGCGGCCCGGACGTGACACTTTGCGGGTCCACATCCGGACATGTCAGGAACCGGGCAGCGGAGGGTATTTACAGGCCGTGCAACGGCGGGGGAAGCTTTCGGAGTCAATCAAGGCGCCGGCTGAGCAACAGCCTAAGACCCAAGGGGGATAGCGATCATGAAGAGCTGGGACTGGTTCTAACCGAAGGCCCGTACAGGGCAAACCACCCGTAACTGGAACAATTCCAGGCCGCCAGCCGGCGGTAACCAGACCCCGAGGGGAAAGACACATATGAGCCAGCTAGCTGCAGTTCGACCAGCCTCACGGACGCAACCCGGCACTCATTGGTGGTCACTCTCCATTCATACCGGGGGCTTTGATGTAGCGGACGGCGTCATCGGAGAACTGGTTACCCCGCTGGCGGCTCAGGCCCAGGTCCTTGGAGCGCAGCGCTGGTATTTCACCCGCTGCTCGGAACCGGCCCACGCACACGTAAAGCTCCGCATACTGGCCAATATGAACACCCTCGACCGGCTGCAGTCGTTGCTGGTTGCACTGCAGGAACAGTCCAGCGGCGTCATCGGCCACCTGGAAACAAGCCAACAGTTCAGCGAGCCGGCCACGGACAGGCTCAGCCCCGGGGGCAGCGAGCCGCAGGACCCCCGTGTTGAAGCAGACCTCGCCAAATACGGCGGTGTGGAGGGTCTCTCCCTCGCGGAGGAGGTTTTTGAACTCTCCTCGGATCTGGCCAGCTGGGCCACCGCACGCTTCCCCAAAGTCCAGAACCGCTGGGCACTCGGTTCGCTTCTGCTGTTTGACGCAGCCCGGAGCATGATGAAGGGTCCGCGGGCGTCAGCCTGGCCGGACCGCCGCCGGCTCTCCTGGGACTATTACTGGGACAGCCACCTGCGCAGCTGCACCGCAGGGTTCGGTCCTCGTGCAGCCGGCGTCCGGCAGGCCATGACGGTCCAGATTGGCGCAAAGGTCATGCCGACGCACCGCCTCATGGCAGCGACGGCAGCCGAATCCGCCGTCGAGAACTGGCGCCGCCGCTGGTTCCGCGGAATCGACACGTACCTGTACCGGGCGGACAAGGCCCGGCTGAGCCGAAGCGCCCAGCACTTAACGGTCTACCAGGCCCACATGCTTCTGAACCGCCTTGGCCTGAGCCTGCGCGAAGAAGCGGCCATGGGACTGTACGCACGCACATGGAGTCCGGAACGCGAGTCGGTTCTGCTTGATAAGCGCTGACCGCGCATAAACGGGAAGGGGGCCCATCCGGTGGCCGATCATGAAGAAGTAGTGGTGGCGGACTCCCAGGAGCTGGGGTCGGTCCTCGGCTGCTCGGAGGACGTCCTTGCCGACCTGAAAAACAGCGGGGTCCTGGCGTCCAACGGAGAAGCGTGGAACGTCGGCCCGGCCCGGGAATATCTCCGGGATGCGGCGTGGGCCGACGAGGTCTGGTTCTAGGCGACCCGCTGCAAAGGAGAGGGACGGACCGCTGACGGTCCGTCCCTCTCTTTATGTCTGTGCGTGCCTAGGCTGCGGAGACGGATGCATCCGCGAGAACGCGGACTGCCTCACCAAGCTGGGCCACGGTATCCGGGTCATCCTGCGGATGGATTCCGTCGTAGCGCGTCACGGAGCCTCCGATGGCCAGGCGCACTTCCTCGACGACGCGGGCCCCGGCAATACCGACCGACTTACGTGCGTCGTCCTGGGCCCAGACACCGCCGTACTGGCCGAAGGCAGAGCCGATGACGGCAGTTGGCATGCCGGAGATGGCACCGGCGCCGAAGGGACGGGACAGCCAGTCGATGGCGTTCTTCAGGACAGCCGGCATGGTGCCGTTGTATTCGGGGCTGATCAGCAGCAGACCGTCGGACGCAGCAGCTGCGTTCCGCAGGGCCTGGGCGGCTTCGGGGACGAACCCTTCCACATCAATATCCTCGTTATAGAACGGAATCTCGCCCAGCCCCTCGAAGAGCTTCACCTCGACGCCCTCCGGAGCGCCGGCGGCAGCGGCTTCAGCGAGCTGGCGGTTGATGGAACCGGCGCGAAGGCTGCCGACGAGGGTCAGGATGGTGGTGCTCAAAATTGGAACTCCTGTCTTGGCCGTGCCGGGTTACGGACACGAGCACGGATTCTTCTTCATGGCTTAAGCGGACTACAGTCCGATTTTATTCCCGAGGGCACTACACTGGCCCGCATGGGCGGGAGAGGACCATCACAGGCGGGTATCCGGGTGGATGCCGCCCGGAACCGCAACCGCCTGCTCGAAGCCGCGTTGGAACTCGTTGCAGCCGACGGTGCCGACGCCTTGACGATGGATGATCTTGCCAGCCGTGCCCGCGTGGGCAAGGGGACGGTATTCCGCCGCTTCGGCTCCCGCGCGGGCCTCATGCAGGCGCTCCTGGACCATGCCGAGCAAGGTTTCCAGACTGCTTTCCTGCTCGGTCCGCCGCCGCTGGGACCTGGGGCTCCGGCCAGGGACCGTCTTCATGCCTTCGGCCTGGCCCGGCTGGTGGCGCTGAAGGTCACCGGCGAGCTGGCCCGGGCGGCCGACGTCGACCCCGGGACGCGCTATCAGCACCCGTCCCGGAGCCTCGCACGCCGGCACCTTGCAGGGCTGCTCCGGCTGTCCGGACCGGTACCGGATCCGGAACTCGCCGCCTATCAGCTGACGGCCTTCCTTGACGCCGGCCTGCTTCTCCACCTGCACGGCGAAGAAGGAATGAGCCTGCACCGACTGGAGAAGGGCTGGGAAGACCTTGTGGATGCGGTGACCCGGTACGGGAGTCCCTGAGCTCAGGGCCGGGACTCACCGTCCGGCTGCTCGAGTCGAAGTGAGGCGATGAGGGAATGCAGTGCCTGCCGCAGCTCCCGGCTGTCTTCCGCATCCAGGGACGCTTCCGCAGAGGCCAGATGGGCGCATTCAATGGCCCTGAGGCCGGCATCGGTCACCGACCACGTCCCCGATTCGCCCCGCAGTGCATATCCGGAGGACCGCAGATCCGCCAGGTTCCGCTGAACGGCTGCCGGCGCCAGGCGGGTCGCCTCGGCCAGCACGCCTTCCGTGGCTGCCTCCGAGGCAAGGCGCTCCAGCACTCCGAAGCTGTTCCGGTTCAGGCCGAACCGCTCCAGTGCCCTGTCGGAGGCAAGCAGCGACACATAGGCGGCCGCGGAAAGCAGGCGCGGAAGGTATCCGGGTGCGGACGCGGGTTCGGAGGCGGCGGGTGGAACCGGAGGTGTTTCTTCCTGTTCCGGAATCACGCGGATGCTCCGGCAGCGCGGGCACGGAGCAGGACCGGGATCCCCTGGGCGCTGGTATGAGACAAGGTGTCGCTGTCGCAGACGTGGCAAGACGGCACAGGTTCCTCGAAATGTTAAGAAGGTGCGGCTGGGTAAGCGGCCCCGTCTTGACCAATGGTTATCCTAGTGCGGCGTTTCCCCGCGGAACAAACGGAATCGGAGGGCGCCCCACGCGGTTAAACCGACCGGCCGGTCCGTCATGATGCCGCCATTCTGCGACACGGAATGTTCTGTGACGTATTTCTCAGCTAGCTTTGTTTGGTGCAAATCAAGGACCGGATAGAAGATTCACGGATGAGCCCGCGGCAGGTGGCGATCATCGCCATCTGCACCGCCCTTTATATGATCGACGGCTTCGACGTCCTGGTGATGGCCTTCAGCGCCAGCCATGTCGTCGAGGAATGGGGCCTGACGGGAGCGCAGTTGGGCTACCTGCTCAGCGCCGCGCTGGTGGGAATGGCAGTCGGATCCATTTTCGTTTCGACGGTCTCCGACATCATCGGGCGCCAGAAAACAGTGCTGATCGGCGTCTGCATTGTCGCCGCCGGCATGCTGGCCTCCTTTTTCGCCCCCAGCTACGCCGTCCTGGTGATCCTGCGCTTCCTCACGGGTATCGCGATTGGAACGCTGCAGTCCACCATCAGCGTCTTCGCGTCCGAGTTCTCCAACGCCAAGCGCCGCTCCACTGCCCTGTCCATCGTCAGCATCGGACAGCCGATCGGCGGAGTCCTGGGCGGCCTGATCAGCGGCGTTCTGATCAGCCAGTACGGCTGGCGTTCGGCATTCCTGTTCGGCGCCGTCGTCACCTTCCTGATGATCCCGCTGGTGATGAAGGTGTTTCCGGAATCGGTGGATTATCTGCTGGTGCGGCGTCCGGCCAACGCCCTGGCCCGCGTCAACCACAGCCTGCGAGCCATCAGGCAGCCCGCGGTGGATGTCCTGCCCGACACCGTGGCCGCGGATCAGCGCAAGTCCCGTTTCGCCGACATCCTGACCGGCTACAACGCCCGACGCACGATCCTGCTGGCGCTGGCCTACTTTGTGCTGATGGCGAGCTTCTACTTCGCGAATTCCTGGACTCCGAGACTGATTACCGCCAGCGGATTCACCGCCCAGGACGGCATCAACGCCGGAGTGCTCTTCAGCGTCGGCGCAATTATCGGCGGCGTCCTGCTGGGCCTGTTCGGTGCACGCTTCCCCATGCGCAAGGTCCTGGCCGTGTTCTTTGTCATCGGCGCCGCCACCTTCGTGGTGTTTGCCAACTCGACCACCGGCCCGCTCGGCTGGGCCCTGTTCGCGGCGGCGCTGGTGGGCTTCGGCTCGAACGCACCAATCGCCGGCATGCTGGCGATCAGCCCCACCTACTACACCAGCGAGGTCCGCGGCACCGCCCTGGGACTGGTGATCGGGATGGGGCGCGTGGGTGCCATCATCTCCCCGATCCTGGCCGGAGCGCTGATCGACGGCGGCTGGACGGCCGGCGACCTCTACTTCCTGTTCGTTATTCCGATGGCCCTGGGGGCGGTCATTATCTCGCTGCTGGGCCAGCCGGTCCTGCGCGGATCCGCCTCCAAGGAGCCGGCGCCGGCCCCGGCCCATTAGGCGCCGCCCGGTCCGCCGCGGAAAGCGGCGGACCGGGCGGCGGCTGCCGAACCGCTAGGAAGCCACCAGATCCGGCCAGTCCGAGGCCAGTTCCAAACCGTGGGCAGCAGAGACCGAGGAATGGGTGACACGGCCGCCGGCGATGTTGAGGCCGTGGGCGAGGTCCGGGTACTTCTCGAAGGCGCCCGCCACGCCGAGGCTGGCCAGCGCCACCGCGTACGGCAGCGTCACGTTGGTCAAGGCGTAGGTGGACGTGTTGGGGACCGCTCCCGGCATGTTGGCCACGCAGTAGAACAGCGACCCGTGCACACGGAAGGTGGGATCCTCGTGCGTCGTGGGATGGCTGTCTTCGAAGCAGCCGCCCTGGTCCACGGCAATGTCCACCAGCACGCTTCCCGGCTTCATCCGCGAAACCATGTCATTGGTCACCAGCTTGGGCGCCCGGGCGCCGGGAATCAGCACCGAGCCGATGACCAGGTCAGCGTCCACGATGGCCCGTTCGATCTCGAAGGAATTGGAGGCCACGGTCTTGATCCGGCCCGCGTACAGCTCATCAAGTTCACGCAGCCGGTCGATATTGATGTCCAGGACCGTGACGTCGGCATGGGCGCCGACGGCGGCGGCGGCGGCATTGGTTCCGGCCACGCCGGCTCCGAGCACCACTACCTTCGCGGACCGGACCCCCGGCACGCCGCCCAGCAGCAGTCCGGGGCCGCCGGCGGGAGCCATCAGGGACTGCGCCCCCACCTGGACCGAAAGCCGTCCGGCCACTTCGGACATGGGTGCCAGCAGCGGGAGGGCGCGGCCGCGCTGCACGGTTTCATAGGCAATCGCGGTGACGCCGCTGTCCAGCAGGGCGGCGGTCAGTTCCGGCTCCGCAGCCAGGTGCAGGTACGTAAAGAGTATCAGGCCGGGGCGGAAATGCCGGTATTCGGACGCGATGGGCTCCTTGACCTTGAGGACCATAGCGGCCCGGGACCAGACGTCGTCGGCTGAGTCCAGGATCTGCGCTCCGGCAGCGGCGTATTCCGCGTCGGTGATGTTCGAGCCGGTGCCGGCACCGCTCTGTACCAGCACCTGGTGTCCATGGGCACGCAGTTCGTGCACGCCCGAAGCCGTAATTGCTACGCGGAATTCATTGTTCTTGATTTCCTTGGGGATACCGATGATCACAGTATTGCTCCGTCAGTAGGTTCAGCCGGCGAGGTGTCCGCCGACACAGCCCCAGCATAGATCCCCCCGCCGGACTTAAGGTCAGGCTTCCTCTGCCGCTTTGGCTGCTTTCGCGGCCTGCTGGGATTCGAGCCAGGACTGGATGTCTTCCATCCGGATGCGGCGGTGCGAACCCCGGTACTGGACCGGGATGATGCCGGCATCCGTCAGGTTCCGCAGGTAGGTGTGCGAGATGCCGGCGGCCGCGGCTGCCTGGGAGGTGGTCAGAAGCGGTACCGGTCCGGCGGGGAACGGCGGATCGGCCGGCACGGACGGCTCGGAGGACACGGTCACCGGGTTGCCCTCCGCGAGGCGGGACAGCAGGTCCAGCACCGCATCCCGGGCGGCCTCAGGCAGGCGCAGGGCGGTGCCGTCCACGAAGACGGTGACGTCCCCGGCGGCCAGCGCGCGCTTCAGCGCAAGGGTGTCTTTGTCCGGCAGTGCCGGTACGGTCCTGGAACTGTTCCTCATGGTCCTAATCCTGCCAAAGGAATGGCGGCTGGGCAGCCACCGGCACCGTGTTGTCCGGACGGAACCCGGGACGGTGCGGAACAGGCGTGGTGGAATAGGGCTGTTGTGTTGAAAAGGGGCGCCGGAATCCGGTTCGGCGAATACTCAAAGGAGAGTTCATGGGCACCGACAGCACCAGGTCCATCCGCGGCGCGGTCCTGCAGACCATCGGTGCTCCGCGTCCCTACGCGCAGTCCCGGCCGCTTGTGGTCCGGGACCTTCAGCTTCAGCCGCCGGGACCGGGGGAAATCCTGGTGCGCATCGAGGCGGCAAGCCTGTGCCATTCGGACCTGTCGGTAGTGAACGGAAGCCGCAGAAGGCCGCTGCCCATGCTGCTCGGGCACGAAGCCGCCGGCAAGGTGGAGGAGCTGGGTGAAGGGGTGGAGGACCTCGCCGTCGGGCAGCGGGTAGTGATGGCCTTCCTGCCCCGCTGCGGCGAATGCGCAGGCTGCCGGACCGAGGGCAAAATGCCGTGTATTCCCGGGTCCGCGGCCAACAACGCCGGCACGCTGCTCGGCGGCGGCATGCGGCTGCACGGTAAGGGCGGCGAAGAAGTGCGGCACCACCTCGGCGTCTCCGGTTTTGCCACCCGCGCCGTGGTCAACCGGAAGTCCGTGGTCCCGGTGGAGGACGACATCCCGCCGGAGGTGGCTGCCCTGCTGGGCTGCGCGGTGCTGACCGGTGGAGGCGCGGTGCTGAACCCGGCCCGTCCGGGGAAGGACGACGACGTCGCGGTCGTCGGGCTGGGCGGCGTCGGCATGGCGGCGCTGCTGACGGCACTGTCCCTGGACGTGCACAGCGTGATCGGCATCGACGCGCTGCCCGGGAAGCTGGCCCGCGCCCGGGAACTCGGAGCGGACGCGGTCTACACTCCGCAGGAGGCGCTCGACGCCGGCATCCGCCCCGCCCTGGTCATCGAAGCCGCCGGGCATCCCCGCGCCTTCGAAACGGCTGTACGGATCACCGCTCCCGGCGGCACCACCGTCACCGTCGGGCTGCCCGCCCCGGACCAGACCTCCGAAATTGCACCGCTGACTCTTACCGCTGAGGCGCGGACCATCATCGGCAGCTACCTCGGATCCGCCGTTCCGTCCCGCGACATCCCCGTCTATGCGCAGCTGTGGCGGGAAGGGAAGCTGCCGGTGGAGGAACTGGTCTCCTCCACCATTGCCCTGGAGGACATCAACGCGGCCATGGATACTTTGGCGGACGGCCAGGCCATCCGCCAGGTCATCCGCTTCGAAACGGACGGTGGTTCCGCATGAGCAGACCGCGCCCCCGGCGCCGGTGGGAACCGGACATCCTGGGCGAGGGATTCGACCAGCTGACCCTGGACCTGCCCGGCGGCAGGGTTACCACCCTGGTCCGCTACACGCCGTCAGATCCGCCGTCCGGGCCAACGCCCGGCCCAACGGCGGATGTTCTTTATGTGCACGGCTGGTCCGACTATTTCTTCCAGACCGAACTGGCACGCTACTGGGCCGGGCAGGGAGCCCGGTTCTTCGCCGTCGACCTGCACAACTACGGGCGGAGCCTGCGCCCGGGGGAGGAACCCGGATATGTCCGGGACCTCAGCGACTACGACGCAGATCTGGACGCCGCACTGCAGGCCATGGGGCAAAACGCCGCAGACGCGCGGCCGCTGATCCTGCTCGGGCACTCCACCGGCGGACTGACGCTGGCGGTCTGGGCGCACCGCAACCCCGGCCGGGCCGCAGCCCTGATCCTGAACAGCCCCTGGCTGGAATTCCAGGCCACGGAACTGGCCCGCCGGGTCATTTCCCCGCTGGTCAGCCTGGAGGCACAGCACCATCCCCGCAGGCCGTTGCCGCCGGTTGACCCTGGAATCTACACCCGGACGGTGTCTGCGGCGTTCGGCGGGGAATGGCAGTACGACACCGAATGGCGTCCCGTGCGGGGGTTCCCGGTCACAGTCGCTTTCCTGCATGCAGTGTTCTCCGCCCAGGCAACGGTGGCGGCAGGCCTGCACCTGCAGCTGCCCGTCCTGGTGCTGCTGTCGGACAACAGCTACCTGCATCCGCGCTGGTCCGAAGATGCGGCGCGCTCCGACGTCGTGCTGGACGTCAACGTGGTGGCTCACCGCTCGCTCTCGCTGGGCTCCACCGTGAGCGTGGACCGGATCCCGGACGCCATGCACGACGTGTTCCTGTCCGCACCGGCGGTTCGGGCCCGGGCGTACAACGCAATCACCCGCTGGGGGAGCGGTTACCTGCGGGCCCTGCCGCACTTCGGCAAGGCCCGCCTGCCGGAGGGCTAGTCGATCAGCTCGTAGGCCGGAAGAGTCAGGAAGTCCGTGTAGTCCGGAGACAGGCTGATTTCCCCGATGATGCGGCTGGCCGGCTCGAAGTAGCCCGTGAACATTTCCTCCGACACTTCCCCGCGCAGCCGTTCCGTTTCTTCGGCCAGGATCCTGCTGACCAGTTCCTCGGTGACCGTCTCGCCGGTATCCTCCAGCACCACGTTGTTGCGCACCTGCTGCCAGACCTGCGAGCGGGAAATCTCCGCCGTGGCGGCGTCCTCCATCAGGTTCCGGATGGCGACTGCTCCGTTGCCGGAGAGCCAGACGGCAACGTAATTGACGGCGACATAGAGGTTGGACCGTAGCCCGGCCTCGGTAATCGAGCCTTCCGCCGTGCTGACATCCAGCAGGTCCGTGGCGGTCACGGCGACGTCCTCGCGCTGGCGGTCCACCTGGCTCGGTTTGTCGCCGAGCACGCCGTCGAAGACCTCCCGGCAGACCGGCACCAGATCCGGGTGGGCCACCCAGGAACCGTCAAAACCGTCGCCGGCTTCGCGGGTTTTGTCCGCTTTTACCTTCTCCAGCGCGCTCGCCGTGATTTCCGGTTCCCGGCGGTTGGGGATGAACGCCGCCATGCCGCCCATGGCAAAGGCCCCGCGGCGGTGGCAGGTCTTCACCAGCAGTTCGGTGTAGGCGCGCATAAAGGGCGCGGTCATCGAGACGTCGGCCCGGTCCGGCAGCAGATAGGCCTTCCCCGCGTCACGGAAGACCTTGATCATGCTGAACAGGTAATCCCAGCGTCCGGCGTTCAGGCCGGAGGCATGGTCGCGCAGTTCGTAGAGGATCTCCTCCATTTCGAAGGCGGCCGGGATGGTCTCGATCAGGACGGTGGCGCGGACGGTGCCCTGCGGTACGCCGACATACTCCTCGGAGAAGGTGAAGACATCGTTCCAGAGGCGGGCCTCCAGATGGCTTTCCATCTTGGGCAGGTAGTAGTACGGGCCCTGCCCGTTGTCCAGCAGTTGCCGGGCGTTGGCGAAGAAGTGCAGACCGAAGTCCACCAGTGCACCCACGGCGGGTTCGCCGTCGATCAGCACGTGCTTTTCCGGCAGGTGCCAGCCGCGCGGACGCATCACGACGACGGCGAGGGGCGCATCGGTGCGCAGCGCGTACTCCTTGCCCTCGGGTGAGGTGAAGGACAGATTGCCGCGGGCAGCGCGGTAGAGGTTCACCTGGGAATCCACCACGTTGTGCCAGGTGGGGGTGCAGGCGTCTTCAAGGTCCGCCAGCCAGACCTTGGCGCCGGAGTTCAGGGCGTTGATGGCCATCTTGGCGGGGGAAGCCGGGCCGGTCATTTCCACGCGGCGGTCCTGCAGTGCGGCGGGCGCCTCGGCCACCGTCCACTGCCCGCTGCGGATGTCGGCAGTCTCGGGCAGGAAATCCAATCTGCCGGTGGTGGCGGCTTCCTGCCGCCGGACGGAACGGGCGGCAAGGCGCTCATCCCGGATGCTTCGGAAGCGGCGGTGGAGTTCTTCAATGAATTCCAGCGCCTCGGGGGTCAGGATGTGTTCCGCACCTTCGGCGGGTGAGGAGTCGGTTACTTCAATGGCCATAATGGGTCTCCCTGTGGCAATGCCGTGAACAACGTGACGTCGGCAACTTCTTCCGTATCGTGGATATTATTGTCTAACTAGTGGAATAACAAGGGACTACCGCCACTGCGTCATGGCAGCTGTCAGGCGTTGGCGGGCCCGGGCCAGGCGGCCGCGCACCGCCTGCGGACTGATCCGCAGGGCGGCACCGATCTCCGAATAGCTCTGGCCGTGGACCTCACGGAGCAGCCAGCAGGCCCGCTGGTCGGCCGGAAGCACGGAGAGGGCCCTCCGCAGCGCCTGCAGCTCCGCGGCCATCTCTGCAGTGTGGTGCGGATCCGACTCCCGGTCCGATTCCCGGGCGGTGACGGCGGCTGCCACGTCGGCCAGCGGATCGGCGCCCGGCAGGTCCTGGGGGTGGGAGGTGCGGTGCCGGAGCACATCCAGGCAGCGGTTGGTGGCCGTCCGGTAGACCCAGCCGCCGAATGCTTCTTCCCGGTTCAAGGTGGGGAGAATCCGCCAGCCGGCCGTCAGGGTGTCCTGGACGACGTCTTCGGCGTCCCCCCGGTCCCGAAGCATCCGGTAAGCGAGCCGGAACAGCCGGCGCTGGTAAATGGCCACGAGGTATTCGAAGGCGGTCAGGTCTCCGTCACGTGCCAGCGCAACCAGGCCCGCCTCGTTGACGCTCCCCGGTTGCGTGTGCCGGGGAAAACTTTTGCCGTTATACGCCGCCTGCGGCAGCTCGGATCCTGCCATGGTGTCCCTGTCCCGTCCGGCGGCGGCCGGACGTGCAGTGATCTTCCCAGAACCGGAGCTGAAGCGGAATATCAACGGACCGGATAGCGGAAAGTCGGTGGAACTTACCGAAAGGCTGTGACGATTCCGGATCCGGCCCGTCATTAACTCTGTAAGGGACGTGCGCGGAGTATCCGCATTGAATGACGCAGGAGATGATTCTTATGGCAGATCCATCAAAGGCAGCGGGGGCAACGTCCGCTTCGACCAGTCCACAGAGTGCCCAGAGCACGCAGACCATGCAGGGCTCAGATCCCGGACAGGGTATGTCGCAGGGATCGCCGTCCGTTGAGGCCGACCGACGGGCGGGGCCGCTGCAGACACCCCGGGGGGACACAACCATTGAAGAAACCGTGGTGCAGAAGCTGGCCGGGATGGCGACCAAGGAGGTTCCTGGTGTCTATGCCATGGGTAATGCCGCCCGGCGTGCTTTCAGCTCGATGACCGAACGGATTCCGGGGTCGCAGACCAACGTCAGCAACGGGGTCACCGTGGAAAAGGGTGAACGGCAGGCCGCGATCGACGTCAGCATCGTAGTGGAGTACGGCTATTCCGTGGTTGAAGTGAGCCAGGGTATCCGGCGCAACGTCATCCGGTCGGTGGAAAACGCCACCGGACTGGAAGTGCTGGAGGTGAACGTCAACGTCACCGACGTGCACCTGCCGGACGAGAACGAGGACCAGGACGGACAGTCGGCGCCCAGCCAGTCCAAGAGCCTTGAGTAACGGCAGCACAACAACCAAGAGGAGGATTCCATGTCCGGAACACAGTGGTGCCTGGCAGTCGGGTTGGTACTGGGAATCGTGCTGGCCTTCGGCGGCTGGCTGGCCTTCCTGATAACGGTCTTGTTTGGTCTGATCGGGCTTTTGGTGGGGCTGGTGGCAGACGGGAAGGTGGACGTTCCCGGAATGCTCGGTAAAGCGACAAGCCGATGACCGCTCCTTCGGCAGCAATGCATCAGCCCTGGGATATCGAAGGCCGCGGGGAAACCGTCCTGGCGCGGAAGGTACTTGAGAAAACTGCCAGTCAGGTGGCCCGGGACGAAACCTTCGCCGGCGGAAGCTCGGGCGGATTCCTGGGCATCGGCAGCCGGGCTGACCTTTCTGCACGTCCGGACGCCAGCGTGGAACTGGCCGGAAACGTGGCCAGCCTCAAGGTCACCGTGGGGCTTCCGTATCCGATGCCGCTGCGGCAGGCCACCGAACAGCTGCGCCGCCGGATCACCGAGCGGGTCACCGAGTTGACCGGAGTCCAGGTGCGGCAGGTGGACATTACGGTTTCCTGGCTGAAGCCGCCGCAGCGTGAGCTGCGTCGGCGAAGGAAACTGCAGTGAGCGCGAAGATTCCGCCGCCGGTCTCCATGCGGCGCCGGCCCAGCCGGTCCGTTCCCGCAACGATTGCCGCTGTCCTGTTGCTGGCCCTCGGCGTGGCGCTGGTCTGGGCCGCCGTCGTCCGCCTGACGCAGGGCTCCTGGCCGGTGTTCGTGACGGAACCGCTGCGCTGGCTCTCCGAAACCGGATGGGACAGTAGCCGGGGCTGGACCGGGGCGGTTGTGCTTCTGCTGATCGGGGTGATCCTGCTGTTGTGCGGGATGATCCCCGGCGACTTCTCCGCGCTGCCGCTGCAGGCCAAGCCGGTGAACATGCCTGGGCTGCCCGGTGCGGCGGAATCCGGGGGCGTGCCGTCGGTCCGGGGCGGGGAAAACGTGGTGATGAGCCGCCGGGCAGTTGCCCGGCTTGCAGCGTCCACCTGCGACCACATTGACGGAGTGGCTTCTGCATCAGCGACTGCTTCTTCGCGCAAGGTCCATGTGGACGTTACGACGGCGCTGCACGGCACCTCCGATGTGCAGCACTGGGTGGTGGACGGGGTGCGCTCGCGTCTCGCCGCGACCGGGCTGGATCCGGTGCCTGAGGTCACGGCATCGGTCCGGATGCGGAACTGACGGCGTGGAACCGATGGCGCGGACCAGTAGGGAAGGCAGCGGAAAATGAGACATCATTCGGGGAAAGCCAACCGGACGTGGCTGATCATCCTGGGGATTCTTTTCCTCGCTGCCGGAGTGCTGGCCGTACTGGTTGCCAGCGGGACGCTGGCACGCCTCATTGGCGGCAGCCCCGGACGCTCGGACCGGGTGCTGTCCAACGGCCGGGAATTCCTGGCCGGGGAGTACACCTCGTGGGGAATGCTGCTGGCCGGGCTGATCCTGGGCATCCTGGGACTGTGGTGGCTTCTGGCCCAGGTTCCCCGCGCCCGGGCGGCAGGAACCTTCCGGCTCCAGGAGGACCCGGCGCACGGTGTCACCGTGTGCGATCCGCAGGTCCTGGCCGCCGCCGTCGGCCACGAGACCGAGCAGCTGCCCGGTGTGGTGAACTCCAGCGTCCGCCTGCGCGGCACCGCGGACGAACCTGACCTGGCCATGAAGGTAACGGTGAATTCCGACGCCGACGTGCAGGGAGTGATTGCCCGGATCCAGCAGGAGGTGGTGCCGCACCTGGTGTCCGCTTTGGAAGTGCCGCTCAATACGTTCGGACTGGAGATCGACGCCAGCAGCAAAGCCGGAGCCCCCGGAGGCGGCGCTACGGTCAGCTCCCGGGGGACGGTCGTCTACTAGGAGCTGCTCACGGCTTGCCGGCGGTGAGCGCCGCACGCTCGCGGGCGACGTCGTTCCGGTGCGCAGCCACCCGCGCCTGGTGCACGGGGGTCCGCCGCAGGACGGTGTAGATAATGCCCAGCAGGGCAAACCAGACCGGGGTGACCAGCAGGGCCTGCAGGGTGTCCGCATTGGTGGTGAGCGTCCACAGGATGAAGGCGAAGAAAGCCAACACTGCGTAGGACATCACGACGCCGCCCGGCATCTTAAACTTCGAGGCCGCGTGCAGCTGCGGCCGGCGCTTGCGGTACACCAGGTAGCTGATCAGGATGATGGACCAGACGTACATAAAGCAGAGGGCCGAAATGGTGCTCACCATGGTGAAAGCGGCGCTCACGGACTGGCCGGCGTAAAGCAGAACGACGCCGGCAAGCAGGAACGTACAGGAGAAGAACAGGGCGTTCTGCGGAACCTTCCGCGCGGAAAGGCGGCCGAACGGGCGAGGGGCATCACCGTCCTGCGCCAAGCCGAAAACCATACGCGAAGTGGAATATATCCCGGAATTCGCCGAAGATGCCGCGGAAGTCAGCACTACGAAGTTCACAATGGCAGCGGCGGTGCCCAGCCCGGCCAGGGTGAACATGCCTACAAACGGGCTCTCGTCGGCGCTGAATTCGTCCCACGGAATGACTGCCATCAGCACTACCAGGGCGCCTACGTAGAAGAGCAGGATGCGGATGGGAATGGAGTTCACTGCCCGGGGCAGGTTTTTTTCCGGGTCCTTGGCTTCCGCCGCGGTGGTGCCCACGAGTTCAATCCCGACAAACGCGAACACGGCAATCTGGAATCCGGCAATGAAGCCCATGGGGCCGGTGGGGAACCATCCGCCGTGTTCCCAGAGGTTGCCGAAGCTGGCGGTGACGCCGTCGCCGTGCGTGAAGCCGGTCAGGATCATCACCAGGCCCACCACAATGAGCGTCAGGATGGCAACGATCTTGATCAGCGCGAACCAGAATTCGGTCTCACCGAACGCCTTGACGGTGGGCAGGTTCAGCGCCAGCAGGAGCAGGATGCAAGCCAGGGCGGGTATCCACAGGGGAGCGTTGCCCCACCAGAAGGTGACGTAGTGCGCAATTGCCACCACGTCCGCAATGCCGGTGACCACCCAGCAGAACCAGTAGGTCCAGCCGGTGAAGAAGCCGGCCCAGGGGCCCAGCAGGTCCGCGGAGAAGTCGGTGAAGGACTTGTAACGAAGGTTGGAGAGCAGCAGTTCGCCCATGGCCCGCATCACGAAGAACAGCATGAAGCCGATAATCGCGTAGACGAAGATCACTGACGGGCCGGCGGCGGAGATGGTCTTGCCGGAGCCCATGAACAGACCGGTGCCGATGGCCCCGCCGATGGCGAGCAGCTGGATGTGCCGGCTGGACAGGGAGCGGGCCAGATGGGGTTCTTCGGCGCTGTTTTCCGGCGCGGAAACAGTGCTGCCGCTTGGTGGGCGGGTCATGCGCTCAGACATTGAAATCCTTCTAATAGGCACCCGCCGGCAGCTGATCCGCCGTTATCGCCTATGCCACCCCATGAGGCAGTCCTAAGTTGTTGGCGCTGCCGCCGACATTTCAGTTTGGAAGCCTCCAACAGGCCCCGTCAAATTCCAAGGGGTGTGACGTCGCAGGTCACACCGGGGTTCGGACCTGTCCCTTCGCCCCGCGGCCGGGCGTGTTCACCGGTTGAGACGCAGCCGGGGGCAGGCTAAAGTTGGCTGTGTCACATCAGCAGTCACAATTGAACATGCCTTTATCAGCCGTGGCGGGAGAGTCCCGCCGGATGCGCAGCAGCATCGGCGGGCGCCGTAGGAGCAAACCCTCCCCGGGAATCTCTCAGGCCCCCGAACCGCCACAGCGAGGCAACTCTGGAAAGCAGTTCCCGGTTGTGCCGGGACCTCACCGACGGTGCAAGCGGAAGTACACCCGCGGAATCTCTCAGGTCCAATACAGAGCGGGGAGGAGCCGTCGACGCACCCCCGTCTGCCTTTCCTGGAGCCTCTTATGTCTGTAGAACCGTCCTCCGCCGCTCATCCCGCCGCCTTCGCGGACCGGCACATCGGCGCCCGCGCCGATGCCGTCGAGACCATGCTCAAGGCTGTCGGCTACGACTCCCTTGACGGTCTGGTGGACATGGCCGTCCCCGCCGCGATCCGGCAGAACTTTCCGCTGATCCTGGATCCGGCAAAGAGCGAAGAGGAAACCCTAGTCGCGCTGCGGAGGATCGCCGGCAAGAACAAAACGGCCGTCCAGATGATCGGCCAGGGGTACTACGGCACCCACACCCCTCCGGTGATCCTGCGCAACGTGGTGGAGGACCCGGCCTGGTACACCGCCTACACCCCCTACCAGCCGGAGATTTCCCAGGGCCGGCTCGAAGCGCTGCTGAACTTCCAGACCATGGTCCAGGACCTCACCGCCCTGCCCATCGCCAATGCCTCCCTGCTGGACGAAGCCACTGCCGTTGCTGAAGCGGTGCTGCTGATGCGCCGGTCCAACAAGGCAAAGGGTAACGGTGCCATTGTTCTGGACGCGGAACTGTTCCCGCAGACCATCGCCGTGGTCAAGGGCCGGGCCAAGGCGCTCGGCTTCGACGTCATTGTTGCCGACCTCTCCAACGGCCTGCCCGAAGGCGAGCTGGCCGGCGTCGTCCTCCAGCAGCCGGGCGCCTCCGGCGTGGTCCGCGACCAGAGCCCGGTGATCGCTGACGCGAAGGACCGCGGCGCGCTGGTCACGGTGGCCGCGGACCTGCTGGCCCTGACCCTCATCACCCCTCCCGGTGAGCAGGGCGCGGACATTGCCGTCGGCTCCGTGCAGCGCTTCGGCGTTCCGCTGTTCTACGGCGGCCCGCACGCCGCCTACATGGCCGTCCGCAAGGGCCTGGAACGGTCCCTGCCCGGCCGCCTGGTGGGGGTCTCCAAGGACTCCGCCGGCACCCCCGCCTACCGCCTGGCCCTGCAGACCCGCGAGCAGCACATCCGCCGGGAGAAGGCGACCTCCAACATCTGCACGGCGCAGGCGCTGCTCGCCATCGTGGCCTCCATGTACGCCGTCTACCACGGCCCCGAAGGCCTGACCGCGATTGCCCGCCGCGCCCACGACTCCGCCCGGGCCCTGGCCGCCGCACTGAAGAACGCCGGTGTCGAACTGCTGCACGAGTCCTTCTTCGACACCGTGACCGCACGCGTTCCCGGCCGCGCCGCCGAGGTGATTGCCGCCGCCGAAGCGAAGGGCATCAACCTGCGCCGGATCGACGCGGACACCGTGGGCATCTCCGCCGATGAAACGACGACGCCGGCCGTGATCGCCGACGTCGCCGAAGCCTTCGGCGCCGCGCCCGTGGAATCCGCGGACGGCTTCGACCTGCCGGGCGGGCTGCTGCGCACCTCGGAGTTCATGACGCACCCGGTGTTTTCCTCCTACCGCTCCGAAACCCAGATGCTGCGCTACCTGCGCCGCCTCTCGGACCGCGACCTGGCCCTGGACCGCACCATGATTCCGCTGGGCTCGTGCACCATGAAGCTCAATGCCACCGCGGAAATGCAGGCCATGACGTGGCCGGAGTTCGCCTCCATCCACCCCTTCGCTCCGGATTCCCAGACCGAGGGCTGGCGCGAACTGATTGCGGACCTGGAAGAGAAGCTCGCGGTCATCACCGGGTATGACACCGTGTCCATCCAGCCCAACGCCGGCTCGCAGGGTGAACTGGCCGGGCTGCTGGCCATCCGCGGCTATCACCACTCCCGCGGCGATGAACAGCGCACGGTTTGCCTGATCCCCGCCTCGGCGCACGGCACCAACGCTGCCTCCGCGGTGCTGGCCGGCATGAAGGTGGTGGTTGTGGCCACCGCCGACGACGGCGCCATCGACCACGCGGACCTGCGCGCCAAGATCGACGCGCACCGCGAGAACCTCGCCGCCATCATGATCACCTACCCCTCCACCCACGGCGTGTTCGACGACGACGTCCGCGACGTCTGCGAAGCCATCCACGAGGCCGGCGGCCAGGTCTACATTGACGGGGCCAACCTCAACGCCCTGGTGGGGCTGGCGCAGCCCGGCGAGTTCGGCGGCGACGTCTCCCACCTGAACCTGCACAAGACTTTCTGCATCCCGCACGGCGGCGGCGGCCCCGGCGTCGGACCCGTGGCGGCCAAGGCGCACCTGGCCCCGTTCATGCCCGGTGACGCCGCCACCTGGACCGGCGGCGAGGACATTCCCGTCTCCGCGTCCCGCTTCGGCTCCGCCGGCGTGCTCCCCATCTCCTGGGCCTACGTCAGCCTGATGGGCGGCGAGGGGCTCACCAGCGCCACCAAGCACGCCCTGCTCGCGGCGAACTACGTGGCTGCCCGCCTGAACGAATACTTCCCGGTGCTGTACACGGGCAAGGGCGGGCTGGTGGCGCACGAATGCATCCTGGACCTGCGCGAGCTGACCGCGAAGACCGGCGTCACCGCCGAAGACGTGGCCAAGCGCCTTGTGGACTATGGATTCCACGCCCCCACGCTGTCCTTCCCGGTGGCGGGCACCCTCATGGTGGAACCCACCGAGTCCGAGGATCTGGGCGAGATGGACCGCTTCATCGACGCGATGATCGCCATCCGCGCCGAAATCGACCAGGTGGCCGCCGGGGACTTCACCCTCGAAGGCAGCCCGCTGCGCAACGCCCCGCACACCGCCGTCGTCGTGGCAGCCAACGAGTGGGACCGCGCCTACCCGCGTGAACAGGCAGCCTTCCCGCTGCGCACCCTGCGCATGGACAAATACTTCCCGCCGGTGGGCCGCATTGACGGCGCCGCCGGAGACCGGAACCTGATCTGCTCCTGCCCGCCCATCGAAGACTTCGAAAACTAGAAGGACCATTCCATGACTGAGAAATACACGGCGCTTTACGAAGCGCACAAACAGCTGGGTGCTTCCTTCACCGATTTCGGCGGCTGGCAGATGCCGTTGAAATACAGCTCCGAACTGGCCGAGCATAAGGCCGTACGCGGTGCAGCCGGGCTGTTCGACCTCTCCCACATGGGTGAAGTGGAGGTGTCCGGGCCCGACGCCGGGGCGTTCCTGGACTACGCCCTGGTGGGCAAGCTCTCCGCGGTGAAGACGGGACGCGCCAAGTATTCGCTGATCACCAACAACGACGGCGGCATAATTGATGACCTGATCAGCTACCGCCTCGCGGACGATTCCTATCTTGTGGTGCCCAACGCGGGCAACGCCGATACCGTGGCCGCCGAACTGGCGTCCCGTGCCGAGGGCTTCGACGTTATGGTGAACAACGTGTCGGCGGAGACCTCGCTGGTGGCCGTGCAGGGCCCTGTTGCCGAAGCCATCCTGCTGGACCTGGTTCTGGACGGCCGGCAGGACCTGGTCACGGGGATGAAGTACTACGCTGCCGCCACGGTAGGCATCCGGACGGGGGAGCGGACCCTGAACCTGCTTGTGGCCCGCACCGGGTACACCGGCGAGGACGGCTTCGAGATCTACGTCCCCAACGACGACGCCGCGGCCCTCTGGTCCGCGCTGCTCACCGCCGGGGAGGGCCGGGGCCTGATCCCGGCGGGCCTGGCCTGCCGCGATTCACTCCGCCTGGAAGCAGGGATGCCGTTGTACGGCAACGAGCTCACCCTCGACACCGATCCGTATGCCGCCGGGTTGGGGCCTGTCGTCGCCCTCTCCAAGGAGGGCGACTTTGTGGGCCGGGCAGCGCTCGAAGCCCGCAAGGCAGCAGGCCCGGCCCGCCGCCTCGTGGGTCTGAAGGGCTCCGGCCGCCGTTCGGCCCGCTCCTCCTACCCGGTGTTCGGCAGCGACGGCGAAACGGTCATCGGCGAAGTCACCTCCGGCGCCCCCAGCCCCACCCTCGGCTTCCCCATCGCCCTCGCCTACGTGGACCAGGACTACACCGCCCCCGGCACCGAGCTCTCTGTCGACCTTCGTGGCAAGCCCGAACCCTTCACGGTTGTCGAGCTTCCGTTCTATAAGCGCAGCAAGCAGTAACGAAAGACCAAAGATTCTTACGACGGCGGCGCGGGGTGACGCTGTGGGCAAGGCACAGACAGCGGCTCACGTGTGTAGGTGAGCACGTTTCTGACACCTTTGAACGGTGCGCGCGGCGCGGCGTTCGTGTAGCCCCGCATCGCCGAGCGAGGAACGAGCGAGGTGTCTAAGGGGCGGCGAATGCCGCCCCGCGGGCACTCGGAACCTAGACTTTGAACCAGACCCGAACGCACCCGACTCAGCTTCGAGAGGCAAACAGATGAGCAAAGTAAACGCAGGACTCCGCTATTCCGCCGAACACGAGTGGGTAGACTCCTCGAGCCCCGTCCGTGTCGGCATTTCCGCTGTCGCCGCCGACGCCCTCGGCGATGTCGTTTATGTTGACCTGCCCGCCGTCGGCGACACAGTGACCGCCGGCGAAACCTGCGGCGAGGTCGAGTCCACGAAGTCCGTCTCGGACCTCTACGCCCCGGTTTCCGGCGAGATCGTGGAGATCAACCAGGAGGCCATCGACAACCCGGCCCTGCTCAACGAGGACCCGTACGGCGCCGGCTGGCTGTTCACCGTGAACGCCACGAGCGAGGGCGCACTGCTCAGCGCCGAGGAATACGCAGAGAAGAACGGCGGCGACCTGTGAGCGATTACCTCAACGATTCGCTGGCTGTAGTCGATCCCGAGGTCGCGGAGCAGATCGACAACGAGCTCCGCCGGCAGCAGCAGGGCCTGGAGATGATCGCCTCCGAGAACCACACCGCGGTTTCCGTCATGGAGGCCCAGGGCTCCGTGCTGACCAACAAGTACGCCGAAGGCTACCCGGGACGCCGCTACTACGGCGGCTGTGAATTCGTGGATGTCATTGAGCAGCTGGCGATCGACCGGGCCAAGTCCCTCTTCGGCGCGGGCTTCGCCAACGTGCAGCCGCACTCCGGCGCGCAGGCCAACGCCTCCGTAATGCACGCCCTGATCCGGCCGGGAGACACCATCCTGGGCCTGTCCCTGGCGCACGGCGGGCACCTGACCCACGGCATGAAGATCAATTTCTCCGGCCGGCTCTACAACGTGGTGCCCTACAACGTGGCCGAAGAGGACCACCGCGTGGACATGGCCGAAGTGGAAGCCCTTGCCAAGGAACACCAGCCCAAGCTGATTGTGGCCGGCTGGTCCGCCTACGCCCGCCAGCTGGACTTCGCCGAATTCCGCCGCATCGCGGACGAGGTGGGTGCCTACCTCATGGTGGACATGGCGCACTTCGCCGGCCTGGTGGCCGCGGGACTGCACCCCAGCCCCGTGCCGCACGCCCACGTGGTCACCACCACCACACACAAGACCCTCGCCGGTCCGCGCGGCGGCATCATCCTCTCCAATGACGCCGACATTGCCAAGAAGATCAACTCCGCAGTGTTCCCCGGCCAGCAGGGCGGCCCGCTGGAACACGTGATCGCCGGCAAGGCGACCGCCTTTCTGATCGCCGCCACCCCTGAGTTCAAAGAGCGGCAGGAACGGACGCTTGCCGGCGCCCGGATCCTCGCCGAACGCCTGCTGGCCGACGACGTCGCCGCGGCCGGCATCTCGGTGGTCTCCGGCGGCACCGACGTGCACCTGGTGCTCGTTGACCTGCGCAACGCCGCCCTCAACGGCCAGGAAGCCGAAGACCGGCTGGCGCAGATCGACATCACAGTGAACCGCAACGCCGTACCGTTCGACCCGCGGCCGCCGATGGTGACCTCCGGCCTGCGAATCGGCACCCCGGCCCTGGCCACCCGCGGGTTCGGCGAAGACGCGTTCCGCGAGGTCGCGGATATCATTGCCAAGGCCCTCATTGCAGGCGAGGACTCGGACCTGGCACCGCTGCGCGGGCGCGTCACCGCCCTCGCGCAGGCCCACCCGCTGTACCCGGAAGTAGCGGACCTCTCCGCTGCCCCCGCTGCGGCAAACCGTTAGGAAGCAATACCTTGGCAGTCGGCGTTTTTGACCTCTTTACCGTGGGCATCGGCCCATCGAGCTCCCACACCGTGGGCCCGATGCGCGCCGCTGCAGTCTTCGCGGCGGAGTTGGTCGACGCCGGCAGCCTGGCCGCCGTCGCCGGCCTGCGGGTGGACCTCTACGGTTCCCTCGCGGCGACCGGCCGGGGCCACGGCACAATGACCGCAGTGCTGCTGGGCCTGGAAGGCTTCGCTCCCGAGCTGATCCTGCCCGAACAGGTGGAGCAGCGGCTGGCTGATATTGAGTCATCCCGGAAACTGCAGCTGTGTGCCCAGGTTCCCGGCGCCGTGGCCTTGCCGCTGGAATACGGCGAGGCGGACATTGTGCTGCACCCGCTTACGGTGCTGCCGCGGCACACCAACGGCATGAAGTTCGCCGCCCTGGCCGCCGACGGATCCGTGCTGCAGGAGGCCACCTTCTTCTCCGTGGGCGGCGGCTTCATTGTCCGCGAGGGTGAAGAGCGGGCGGACGCCCTGGAACTGGAGGCCAGCAAGTCCGATCTGCCTTATCCCTTCCGCACCGCAGTCGGACTGCTGAAGCACTGCACCGCCGGCGGACTGAGCATCAGCGAAGTGATGCTGGCCAATGAGCGGGTTTCCCGGTCAGAGGCGGACATCCGTTCGGGCCTGCTGCACATCCGCGACGTTATGGAGGAGTGCAAAAACTCCGCCATCCGCCGTACCGGCCTGCTGCCCGGCGGACTGAAGGTCCGCCGTCGTGCTCCGGCCTGGCACACCCGGCTGCGGGCCGAGGACCCGGACCGGGACCCGAAGTTCTGGCAGGAGTGGGTGAACCTCGTGGCCCTGGCCGTCAATGAGGAAAACGCGTCCGGCGGACGGGTGGTCACTGCGCCCACCAACGGCGCGGCAGGCATCATCCCCGCCGTCATGTTCTACGCCACGCACTACGGCCCCGGCATGGAGAACGCAACCCCGGAGCAGCGCGACGACGTCGTGGTCCGCTTCCTCCTCGCCGCCGCCGCCGTGGGTGTGCTCTACAAGGAGCAGGCCTCGATTTCCGGCGCCGAGGTAGGCTGCCAGGGCGAGGTGGGATCGGCGTCGTCCATGGCCGCCGCCGGCCTGGCCGAGATTTTGGGCGGCACGCCGGAGCAGGTGGAAAACGCCGCCGAAATCGCCATGGAGCACAACCTGGGCCTGACCTGCGATCCCATTGGCGGGCTGGTGCAGGTGCCCTGCATCGAGCGCAATGCCATCGGCGCCGCGAAGGCCGTGAACGCCGCAAAAATGGCGCTCTGGGGCGACGGCGAACACCGGGTCTCGCTGGATGAAGTCATTGTGACTATGCGGGAAACCGGCAGGGACATGAGCTCCAAGTACAAGGAAACCGCACTCGGCGGCCTGGCCGTCAATGTGGTGGAGTGCTGACAGTCCGTCTCACGTACGGCATGTGATTTGTGCGATACCCCTGTGTTAAGCGAGGCTATGTTGTCGCATTCGACAGCACGCTTACTTGAAACAGGGGTTCGAACCAATGAACGCAGCACGGGCAGTTTCCATGGCACCGGCATCTGAGGACGGTGGATTGCTCGGCACCATTGACTCCGCGGTCAACTCCTTTTTCGAACCGATTACCACCGTATTCTCCGGGATCGTGTTCTTCCCGGTCACCATCGGCGACTTCAGTTTCCCCGTAGTCGTCGCCTGGCTGATCCTCGCCGGCATCGTCTTCACTTTCTACTTCGGTTTCATCCAGTTCCGCGGACTGAAGGTGGCGACCCAGGTGGTCCGCGGCAAGTTCTCCTCCAAAGATGATCCGGGGGAGGTGCCGCACTTCCAGGCCCTTACCTCGGCCCTGTCCGGGACCGTCGGCCTCGGCAACATCGCCGGCGTCGGTGCGGCCATGGCCCTGGGCGGCCCTGGTGCGACCTTCTGGATGATCCTGGCCGGACTGCTGGGCATGGCCTCGAAGTTCGCGGAATGCACGCTGGGCGTGAAGTACCGCGAGGTCCACGAGGACGGCTCCATCAGCGGCGGTCCGTTCAAGTACCTGCCGGTAGCCTTCCGGCGCCTGGGCCACTGGCCGGCTAAAATCCTCACCGGGATCTTTGCGGTAGCGATCCTGATCTTCGGCATTGCCGGCGGCAACATGTTCCAGGCCAACCAGACCTTCGCGCAGATCCAGAACGTCACGGGCGGCGACGACGGGCTCCTCGGCAGCGCGGGCGCGGCCCTGATCTTCGGCCTGGTCCTGGCGGCCCTGGTGGCCGTGGTGATCCTCGGCGGCATCAAGTCGATCGGTGCCACCACTTCCAAGCTGGTGCCGGCCATGGGCGGCATCTACATTCTGGCCTGCCTGTTCGTCATCATCGTCAACTTCGAGAACGTGCCGGCAGCCTTCGGTGCCATCATCGAGGGCGCGTTCCGTCCCGAGGGCTTCGCCGGCGGCATCATCGGCGTCATGATCGTCGGCTTCCAGCGGGCGTCCTTCTCGAACGAGGCCGGCGTCGGCTCCGCAGCCATCGCGCACTCAGCGGTCAAGACCCGCCGCCCGGTCAGCGAAGGCTTCGTGGCGCTCTTCGAACCGCTCGTGGACACCGTGCTCATCTGCACCATGACCGCCCTGGCCATCATCATGGCCTCCACCCCCAGCCTGCAGGCAGGGATTGACCAGGTCCAGGCCGGCGGCGACGCGCCCGACGGCGTCATCCTCACCTCCGATGCGTTCGCCACCGTCCTGCCATGGTTCCCGATCGTGCTCTCCATCGCCGTGGCGCTCTTCGCCTACTCCACCCTGATCACCTGGTCCTACTACGGTCTGAAGTCCTGGGAATACCTCTTCGGCCGCGGCAAGCGCCGCGAGATCGCCTACAAGGTCATCTTCCTGACGTTCACCGTGGCCGGCTGCGTCCTGTCCTTCAGCCAGGTCATCAGCTTCGCCGATGCCGCACTGTTCGTCTGCGCGTTTGTGAACCTGCTCGGCGTGTACCTGCTGCTGCCCGTGATCAAGAAGGAAATGAAGCAGTACCTGGCAGACCGCAAGAGCGGAAAGCTGGAGATGCTGGGCATCGACGACGACGACATCGAGGCCGCCGCCGCCACCGCCTAACCCCTGTTTTCCGGGCACCAATCATCGCCCCCGGTCCTGCAAAAAACTTCTTCGCCGCTCCCGTGCACTGCCGGGAGCGGCGAAGAAGTTTTTTTGGTTGAGCCCGTGCCGGGAAGGGTGGTAGACCGTAAGGACGCTCACTGCCGACGGACCGAAAGGAACGCATCATGGCTGAACGCGGAAACAGCACCCACGGGCGCCGCCTCGATGAGGAGCTGAAGCTCGAGACCGAGGACCTGACCAAGACCACGCGCCCTGGCCACCTCGAGGAATGGCGCCAACCCGAACCACTGCCGGACGACACCGATCCGGACGAGGTGCTGGAGGCAATGGACCCGAACGGAGTCGAAGAGAACGCTACGGACAGGGACGAGGATGCCTAAGACCGGCAGGAATGACCACGCAGTGAAGAGCGAACTGCCTTCGACTCTGCAGCGCTCGGATGCCAAGGCGCAGGACACCTTTGCCAAGACTTACGACTCCGCGGTAAAGGAATACGGCGACGGCGAGCGGGCGGCCCGGACGGCGTACGCCTCGCTCAAGCACACCCACGAAAAGGTCGGAGACCACTGGGAGGAAAAGGAGCAGAACGGCCCCTCCGATGCCCGGGCCGCCGAAGGCCGCAACTCGTCCAGGGGCACCGCCGGGGGAGTGGACGCGAACGCGTCCAAGGACCACTTGTATGAACTCGCGTCCCGTCTGGAAATCTCCGGCCGCTCCAAGATGACCAAGGATGAGCTGGTGGCGGCGCTGCAGAAGGCCAGCGAGAAGCAGACCCGGAAGGCCCGGGAGGGCTAGGAACCCGGCCTGCCGCTCCTGTGGTGGAGGAGGGGCCTAGGCGGTGGGCTTTGCCGGAACTGCGCTGACCATGAGTGCGTTGATTTCCGCTTCCGAGCGGGGCGATCCGAGGTCCGCGCGGAGGTCGGGCCTGGCTAGCAGAGAGTTCAGGACGTAGGCGGTACTGTGCGGCTCAAGGCACGAGACGCCAGGATACGAGGTGACTTGGGCCGGACCCTTCTTCACCGGATTGGGGTGCGGTTTGGTGAGGTCGGCTACCAACTGGTCCCAGCTGCCGGTGGTGTCCACCCGGAACCCGCGGACGGCTTCCCAGCCTAGGGAACGCGGCGCCGCCATGACGTAAATGTCCATGCCGGCGGCCGTGACGGTCATCCTGGGAGACAGCTGGCCCCAGTCCTTACGGACCTGGGGGTAGTGCCAGATAGGCGCGGACATAAGGCCGAGACCGAGGATGAGGGGGATCCATGAGCTCGACACACTATCGCCCCGCCTCCACGGCCTTCCGGTCTGAAGGGAGTCGAACGCCAGGTATGCCACCACTCCGCCCAACAGCAGCAGGAAAATCCACAGTGCCACCCACACACCGCTCAGCCGGAACGGCGGCGCAGGTTCGCTTGGGTTCCGCTGAAAGAGTTCAACCTTGTCCTGTGCCGCCCGCCAATACCCGGGCCCGGTGTTCTGTATCCCCATGGCCGCCAGCATACGTGGAAAGCGACCGCGCAGAGGGCTAAGACTCCGGATGAAACACCCTTAGCCGCGGCCGCCGAAGGGCATGCCGGCCGCGGTGACCACGAGGGAACGGACATTCGCGGACGCCGGAGCGGAGGCCATAAACAGCACCGCGGCAGCGGCTTCCCCGGCCGGAAACGAAGGTTCGACGGCCCGGGTGCCGTTGGCCTGCAGCGCACCCGGCCCGCCGCCGATCCCGGTGAGCAGCTCGGTGGCCGCATTGCCGATGTCGATCTGTCCGCAGCTGATACCGAAGGGCCGCCCGTCCAGGTCGATTGCTTTGGTCAGGCCGGTGACGGCGTGCTTCGTGGCCGTATACGCCGCCGAGAGCGGACGCGGCGTATGCGCCGAGATGGAGCCGTTGTTGATGATCCTGCCGCCCTGCGGTGTTTGAGCCTTCATGTGCCGTACGGCCGCCGCTGAACACAGCATCGTGCCGGTGACATTCACCGCCAGGGTCCGGTTCCAGTCCTCGACGCTCAGCTCGTCAATGCTGCCCGTGGGGCCAAAGGTCCCGGCATTGTTGAACAACACGTCTACCCGTCCGAACGCCCCCGCAGCGGCGGCGAAAAGCCGTTCGACGTCGTCGGGCAGGGTGACGTCGGTGGGCACCACAAGTGCCGACGCGGATCCGGCAGCCGTTTCCCGCAGTTCAGCCTCCCGCCGTCCTGCCAGGGCCACCCGGAAGCCGGCAGCCAGAAAGGCCCGGGCTGTAGCCCGGCCAATCCCTGAGCCTGCCCCGGTAATCACAGCGGTCCGGGGCATTTCGGTTGAGGGGGCGTGATGGTCCATCCTCCGATTGTGCCCTGCCCTTCCCGCATACGGCACCGGTATCGGGACAGTCCGGTAACCGGCGGCAGTGCCGCCGTTCCGCGCGAATCCCGCGGGGCCGGCCGATGGATTGTCCGGAGGGTCTGGCGGGCTGTAACAAGCCGCCCTACGATACCAAGCACAGTCTCGTGTTCCTGGCAGGGCAGTACCCTTCGGCGGATCGGGATAGTTCCATGTCGACAGTGAAATACACCGCGGAACCGGACGGAACGTTTGTAGCACCCCGGGTGGTTCCGGTGTCCAAAGGGCGGATCGTCGTCAACTGGATCACCTCCACCGACCACAAAACCATCGGGTATATGTACCTGATCGCGTCCTTTGTCTTTTTCTCGCTGGCGGGCGTGATGGCACTGCTCATCCGTGCCGAACTGTTTGAGCCCGGCATGCAGATCCTGCAGACCCGGGAGCAGTACAACCAGCTGTTCACCATGCACGGCACGGCGATGCTGCTGATGTTCGCCACCCCGCTCTTCGCCGGCTTCGCGAATGTGATCATGCCGCTGCAGATCGGGGCGCCCGACGTCGCGTTCCCGCGCCTGAATGCACTCGCGTTCTGGTTCTTCCTGTTCGGCTCGCTGGTGGCACTGTCCGGATTCCTGACCCCGCAGGGCACCGCGTCCTTCGGCTGGACGGCGTATACACCGCTGTCCAATGTTGCCTTCAGCCCCGGGCTCGGGGGAGACCTCTGGGTCTTCGGACTGGCGCTCTCCGGGTTCGGCACCATCCTCGGTGCCGTCAACTTCATCACCACCATCATCTGCCTGCGGGCCCCCGGCATGACCATGTGGCGGATGCCGATCTTCACCTGGAACACCTTGGTGACGGCCATCCTGGTCCTGATGGCGTTCCCGCCCCTGGCAGCAGCACTCTTTGCCCTCGGCGCAGACCGGCGCTTCGGTGCGGAGATCTACAATCCCGAACGCGGCGGCTCCATCCTCTGGCAGCACCTCTTCTGGTTCTTCGGCCACCCCGAGGTCTACATCATTGCGCTGCCGTTCTTCGGCATTGTGTCCGAGATCTTCCCGGTCTTTAGCCGCAAGTCCATCTTCGGCTACAAGGGCCTGGTATTCGCCACCATTGCCATTGCGGCGCTCTCCGTCACGGTCTGGGCGCACCACATGTACGTGACCGGCGCGGTGCTGCTGCCGTTCTTCTCCTTCATGACCATGCTGATCGCAGTGCCCACCGGCGTGAAGTTCTTCAACTGGATCGGCACCCTGTGGCGCGGATCCATCACTTTTGAAACCCCCATGCTCTGGAGCCTCGGTTTCCTGATCACGTTCCTCTTCGGCGGACTGACCGGCATCATCCTGTCCTCGCCGCCGCTGGACTTCCACGTCTCGGATACGTACTTCGTGGTGGCGCATTTCCACTACGTGGTGTTCGGCACCGTGGTCTTCGCAATGTTTGCGGGATTTTATTTCTGGTGGCCCAAATTCACTGGAAAGATGCTCAACGAACGTCTTGGCAAGATCCACTTCTGGCTGCTGTTCTTCGGTTTCCACACCACATTCCTGATCCAGCACTGGCTGGGTGTGCTGGGTATGCCCCGGCGGTATGCCGACTATCTTGTGGAGGACAACTTCACCGGAATGAACCAGCTCTCCACCATTGGCTCCGCGATTCTGGCGTTGTCCATGATTCCCTTCGCCTGGAATGTGTACATCACCTGGCGGCATGGCAAGAAAGTCGAAGTGGATGACCCCTGGGGCTTCGGCGGCTCGCTGGAATGGGCAACCTCCTGCCCGCCGCCGCGGCACAATTTCACCTCGCTGCCCAAGATCCGCTCGGAACGCCCCGCCCTGGATCTCCATCATCCGGAGCTGATGGCGCGGGCGAACTCCGACACGGATTCACCCGCCGAGAAACTCTTTGGAGCAGCGGATATGGGCAGCGAACAGCCGCGAAATCCCGATCCCCGGCAATAGCAGGAAGCAGAAACTGCCAAACCGTTGACCCTGCGAAGGGGCGGGCCTAGGGTCAACGCATCATCACCGTGGATGTGGAAACAAAAACAAAGGAGTTTTTGTGACGACTGCTGCCTTCCAACAGCCTCTCGACCCGATTGCCGGTTCCCTGGCCATGTCCGCCATCCTGGCGGCGCTGCCCCTGCTGATTTTGTTCGTCCTGCTGGGCGTCTTCCGGATGAAGGCGTACCAGGCGGCCCTGATCAGTCTGGCGCTGTCCATCATCCTCGCCGTGGTCGGTTGGAGGATGCCGGTGGGGCAGGTCCTCTCGGCCACGGGACTGGGAGCCTTTTACGCCATCTTTCCCATCCTCTGGATCCTGATCAACGCCCTGTGGATCTACAAACTCACGGTGGCAACGCCCTGGTTCGAGGTCCTCGGCCGCACCATCCGGTCAATCTCCGACGACCTACGCATCCTCTCGATCCTCATCGCCTTCTGCTTCGGCGCCCTGCTGGAATCCCTGGCCGGCTTCGGTGCCCCGGTGGCTATTGCGGCCGCCATGCTGATGGCCGCGGGCATGAAGCCGTTGAAATCCGCCGTTGTCGCCCTCCTTGCCAACACGGCGCCGGTGGCCTTCGGTGCGATGGCGGCTCCCCTCATTGCGCTCAACGGTGTCACCGGCATCCCGCTGCAGGAACTCTCCTCCATGACCGGACGGCAGACACCCTTTATTGCCCTGGTGGTTCCGCTGATCCTGGTTTTCCTGGTGGACGGCAAGCGCGGGCTGCGGCAAACGTGGCCCGTGGCGCTGGTGGCCGGAGCTGCTTTTGGACTGGCGCAGTTCGCCGCCTCCAACTTCTTCATCGTGGAACTGACCGACGTCGTTGCCGCCGTGGTGACAGTCATCGCAGTGCTGCTGATGCTCCGTGTCTGGCAGCCGGCCGAGATCATCGGGATGACAGGCGAATCCCGCGAGGCCGAAAACGCAGGGGAAGCGGCGTCGGCGTCGGGGACCGGAGCGGCCGGAACGGACACCCGGACCGGAACGGACACCCTCACCGGATCCGGCGGCCGGCCCTCGGGCCACGACGTCTGGATGGCCATTGCCCCGTATCTGGTGATCATTGTGGTGTTTTCCATCGCCCAGATCCCCGTGGTCAAGACCTGGCTGACCAGCATCGGGAGCACCACGTTCCTGTGGCCGGGACTCGACGTCGTCGGGAACAACGGCGAACCGGTGGCTGCCCAGACCCTGCGCTTTGACCACATCCGGGCAACCGGCACCCTGCTGCTTTTCTCCGGAATCGTCACCATGGTGCTGTATCGGATTGCACCGCGCCGCGGGGTGAAGGTGTACGGCGAAACCCTGGTCCAGCTGCGCTGGACCATCCTGACGGTCTGTTCCGTGCTGGCGCTGTCCTTTGTGATGAACCTGTCCGGGCAGACCACCACCCTCGGGGTCGCCCTGGCCTCCGCCGGCGGCTTCTTCGCCCTGCTTTCTCCGCTGCTCGGCTGGATCGGCGTGGCCTTGACCGGGTCTGACACGTCGTCGAACTCCCTCTTCGGTGCCCTGCAGGTTGCCGCGGCGAATGAGACCGGTCTGTCGCCCACGCTCATGGCCGCCGCGAACTCCTCGGCCGGGGTCATGGGCAAGATGCTTTCGCTGCAGAATCTGGCCATCGCCTCCGCCGCCGTCGGCCTCGACGGGGCGGAAGGGACACTGCTGCGCAAACTCATCGGCTGGAGCCTTGGCCTGCTGGCGTTCATCACCGTGCTGATCTGGCTGCAGTCCACCTCGATTCTTGGCTGGATGGTCCCTTAAAACCGCTCGAGATTCCGGTTTCCCGGGGCGTCCGCGTCCCCGAACTGCAAGGAGAAATTCCGTGAGCACGCACTCCCTCGATCCCGTTCCCGTTCCCGTTCCCGCCGGCGTCACCTTCGGCCCGGGCGGTTCCGTCCTGAGCGGCTTCCCCTCCGTCTCCTTCCTGGAAGCGGACCGGCAACGGGTGAGTACCGACAGGTCCGGCTTTGTTCCGGAGTCGCTGCCGGACGGCGTGGTGTTCGCCCGCACCGCGGACGACGTCGTCGCCACCCTCCAGCTGGCCACCGAACACCGCATACCCGTGGTTCCCCGGGGAGCCGGCACCGGGCTCGCCGCGGCGTCGTCCTCCCGGGCCGGCGAACTGGTCCTCGACGTTTCGGGCATGAACCGGATCCTGCGCATCGACCCCCGGGAGCAGCTGGCTGTGGTGGAACCCGGGGTGCTGAACGCCGACCTCAACGCGGCGGCGGCGGAATACGGACTCTTCTACGCACCGGACCCGGCGAGCACCGCCATCTGCAGCATCGGGGGCAACATCGCCACCAACGCCGGCGGCATGCGCTGCGCCAAGTACGGTGTCACCAGGGAATCAGTGCTGGCCCTGCGCGTGATCCTGGCGGACGGCCGGGAACTGCGCACCGGCCGCGAGACCATCAAGGGCGTCAGCGGCTATGACCTCAATGCCCTGATGATCGGTTCGGAAGGAACCCTCGGGGTAGTGGTCGAAGCCACCCTCCGGCTGCGCCCCATGCCGGTGCACACTGCCACGGTGGCAGCGTTCTTCCCGGACGTTACTACTGCCGCCCAGGCCGCCTCCGCCGTCATTGCCGCCCGGATCCAGCCCTCCGTGATGGAGCTGATGGACGGGCCCACACTGGAAGCCGTGGATATGGCGATGGGCACCGATTACCGGTCGAAGGGCGGAGCGTTCCTGCTGGTGCAGACGGACGGGTACGGGGCGTTCCTCGAACAGGACGTGGTGATGGAGGTCCTGACAACGCTGGGCAGCTGCGAGAAGGCCGTCGACGACGAGCACGCCGCCGCCCTGATCACCGCCCGCAGGGAGGCCATCCCCTCCCTGGAAAAGCTAGGGCGGGTGTCCATCGGCGACATCGGCGTACCGCGGGGCCGGCTCGCGGAAGTGGTGAGCGGGCTTGAGGAGATTTCCGCACGTACCGGGGTCCGTATTTTTACGATCGCGCATGCCTCGGACGGGAACCTGCACCCCATGATTGTGCTGGATCCGGAGGACTCCGTGACCACCGGTCCGGCCAAAGCGGCGCTGGGGGAGATGTTCCATCTGGCGCACCGGCTGGGCGGCACCCTGACCGGCGAGCACGGGATCGGGCTGCTGAAGCGGGACTGGCTGGAGGAGGAGCTGGGCGGGGTGTCCCTGGAGATCATGAATACCATCCGCACCGCCCTTGATCCGCTGGGCATCCTCAACCCGGGCAAGGCGCTCTAGCCCCGGGTCGCTGCCGCCGGCCCGGGCCGGCGTGCAACAGTGCCGCCCAAACCGGACGGTACGGCGGTTTCGGTGGCGCCCGCACGGGCCGGCACCTAGCCTGTGCAGGATCAATCAGGTGATCATTTCCGTGAGGAGAGGCCATGCGCCGACTGCCCTTAGTGACCGTTGCCGACAAACTGGAAACCACGGGCTGGCTGGACCCCGCAGCCGGTTGGGTGTCGAAGGCGGTGAAGGCCGGTGTGCCCTGGCCTGCCGTGAAAGACATCCTGCACGGAGTGCCCCTGGGGCACCCGCTTCATCCGCTGATGATTGTGGTGCCGCTGGGTGCGTGGGTGTCCGCAGCCGTGCTGGACCTGGTGCCGGGCAACGAGCGGGCCGCCCGGACCCTGGTGGGCGTGGGTGTAGCTGCCGCGGGTCCCACCGCGCTCGCAGGCGCCGTCGACTTCTCGCAGCTGGATACCGAACAGCAGCGCACCGGGATTGTGCACCAGGCTGCGAACGTGCTCGCCGTCGGCCTCTACTCCGCCTCCTGGCTGGTGCGCGGTAGGGGCCGCACGGACCTGGGCCGCGTCCTGGCCTTCACCGGCCTCGCAGTCTCCGGTGCGGGCGGTTTCCTGGGCGGACACCTGTCGTACCGGCAGGGCGCCGGGGTCAACCGCAACGATGACTTCCCCGAGCAGATCCCGGCGGGCTGGCACTCGCTGGGACCCGCGGGGGCATTCGCGTCCGGAGTTCCGCAGCCGGCCCGCCTCGGACCGGTGAACCTGATGGTGCTCAAGCGCACCGACGGTGCCGCGGACGGCGCGGTCTCTGTTCTGGTGGACAGCTGCAGCCACCTCGGCGGCCCTCTCCACGACGGCGAGCTGCGGCAGGTGGCGAACGAGCTGTGCATCGTCTGCCCCTGGCACGGCAGCACGTTCTCCGTGGAGTCGGGGGAAGTGGTGCACGGGCCGGCGACCGCCCCGCAGCCGTCCTTTTCCACCCGTATCCGGGACGGTGTGCTGGAGATAAGCGTTAAACCCTGAACCTGTCCGCTCCGCCACGCAAGGAGAGTGCCGTGCGTACAACACATCTGGGAATCAACGGGCCCGAGGTCGGCGTCATCGGGCTGGGCTGCATGGGCATGAGCTACGCCTACGACATGGATACCGAACGCGACAATGAAACGTCGGTCTCGGTCATCCGCGGAGCGGTCGAGCTGGGAAGCACCCTGATCGACACCGCGGACGTGTACGGCCCCTACACCAACGAGGAACTCGTGGGCCGGGCACTGAAGGACGGCTACCGGGAACGGGTGGTGCTGTCCACCAAGGTCGGGCTGGAGATCAGCACCGAGGCTCCCGCCGCCGGGACGATGCCCGGACTGAAGAAGGACGGCCGACCCGAGCACATCCGTGCATCCATTGATGCGAGCCTGCGCCGGCTCGGCACCGATCACGTGGACCTGTACATCCTGCACCGGGTGGATCCGGAGGTGCCGCTGGAGGATTCCTGGGGAGCGATGGCACAGGCGGTCACGGACGGCAAGGCCCGCGCCATCGGGCTGTCCGAGGCGAGTGTGGAGCAGATTGAGCTGGCGCAGTCGGTGCATCCGGTGACGGCGGTGCAGTCCGAACTCTCGCTCTGGACCCGGGACCGGCTGTCCGACGTCGTGCCCTACTGCGAGGAGCACGGCATGGCGTTCCTGCCCTTCTCACCGCTGGGCCGCGGGTTCCTCACCGGCCGGTTCACCTCTTTTGACCAGCTGCCGGCTGATGACATGCGCCGGAAGCTCCCGCGCTTCCAGCAGGAGAACATCAAGGCGAACCTGGCCATTGTGCAGCGGGTGCACGACGTCGCCGAACGGGTGGGCGCGACGCCGGCGCAGGTGGCACTGGCCTGGGTAGTGGCCCAGGGCCGCCGGGTCATCCCGATTCCCGGCACCAAGACGCCGAAGTACCTGCGCGAAAACGTCGCTGCCGGAGACCTGATGCTCAGTGATGAGGACCTGGCAATGCTCAATAACGCACCGCAGCCGGAGGGCGCCCGGTACTGACGGAACGCCTGCCGCCAACCGTTTGCACCCAGTGCAATGATGCACGTAGTGTAGGAACGTGCTGACCACCACCCTCCCGGTTGAAGACCGCCGCAAAGCGCTCAAAAGCCGCCACCGGCAGGAAATCGTGGCTGCCGCGGCCGCGCTGATGGACGAGCGCCAGACCACAGACTTCACTGTGGACGAGTTGGCGCAGCGCGCCGACGTTTCCCGCCGCACGGTGTTCAACCACTTCGGCTCCATCAATGACATCGTGTCCGAGGTCTGCAGTGACGTGCTCAGTTCCGCCGTCGCAAGCCTGACCGCCGTCCCTGCGTCCGACGGCCCGGCCGTGCTGGATGAAATTGCCGAGGCCTTCCGCAACGCGGACCTGGTGGGACCCATGGCCTACCTGAACCGCGTGCTCGGAGACGGGGGGCCGGCAGCGACGGCACACCCCATGGCCCTGCGGGCCTTCACCGAGCTCAGCGAACGGCTCTCCGCCGTGATGCTCAGCCGCCACCCCGAGGCCGATAAGCTCAGCGTGCACCTGCTGGTGGGCGCCCTCACCAGCGGACTGGGGGTGCTGTACCACCACTGGCACTGCGCCACCGGTGCCGTTGACACTCCGCAGTCCCGACGAAGCTGGGCCCGGATGCTGGACCAGCTTCTCGACACCGTCCGTACCGGCCATGCCGCCGGACCGGCCGGGCAAGCCTGCCCTAGTTCCGCAGTTTCCCCCAACCATCCCTCTAAAGGACAGACTCTCAATGGCTGAATTCCTCTACCGCCTTGGTGCGGCGGCCGCACGCCGTGCGCGCACCGTCCTGGCGGCGTGGTTCGCTGTGCTCGTGGTGGCCGGTGTGGCCTACACGCTCTTCAGCGGCACCCTCACCACCGCGTTCTCCATTCCCGATACGCCCACCACCAAGGTCACCGAGCGGCTGCAGGAAAAACTTCCGCAGGCATCGGGCGGCTCCGGCTCCGTGATGGTTCAGACGGAGGACGGCTCCCGCTTCACCGATACCCAGCAGCAGGAAATCTCCGAGTGGGTTAACGAGGCCGGCGAGATTGACGGCGTGGAAAACGTCATCGATCCGTTCGCCACCGAGGCGGATCGGGCCAAGCAGGGGCAGGAACTGCAGGCGGGCCTGGCGCAGGTTGAGGCAGGCCGCACCCAGATCGAGGACGGCCGCGCCCAGCTGGAGGCCGGACAGGCACAGCTCGACGCCGCGCGGGAACAGGCCGAAGCGGCGGGCGCACCCGCCGAAATGATGGCCGGACTGGACGCACAGCAGGCCGAACTGGATGCTAAGCGGGCGGAGCTGGACGCTGGCAGTGAAGAGCTGGAAGCCGGCGCCGTGCAGGCCGAACAGGGCGCAGCCCTGCTGGACATGGCCACGGAAATCCGCACCGTTTCCGAGGACGGAAGCGCCGCGATCCTGAATGTGACCTTCACTGAGTCGCAGATGGAAATTACGCAGGAAACCAAGGATGCCGTGGTGGCCCTCTTCGAGGATGAGCCCATCGACGGGGTCAAGGTGGATTTCTCCGCTGAAATCTCGGCTGCGACTCCGGCCCTCTTCGGCATCGGCGAGGTGGTTGGCCTCGTCATCGCCGGCGTCGTCCTGTTCGTCATGCTGGGCACCCTGATCGCTGCCGGGCTGCCGCTGCTGACCGCGCTGATCGGCGTCGGCATCGGTGCCCTGGGCGGCCTCGCCTTCTCCGGCGTCGTCGAAATGGCCTCCGTAACCCCGGTGCTGGGTCTGATGCTCGGCCTCGCCGTGGGCATCGACTACGCCCTGTTCATCGTGAACCGGCACCGTCGCCAGCTCAAGACCGGCCTCTCCCTGCAGGAGTCGATTGCGCTGGCCAACGGCACCTCGGGCAACGCCGTGGTGTTCGCCGGTGCAACCGTCTTCATTGCACTCCTGGCGCTCAACGTCACGGGAATCCCGTTCCTGGGCCTCATGGGCACCGTGGGTGCGGCCTGTGTTGCCATCGCCGTGCTGGTTGCCGTCACGCTGACCCCGGCACTGCTGAAGCTCGTGGGCATGCGCATCCTCAGCCGCAAGGAACGCGCGGCCATCACTCCCGCCGGCGCCGACTCCAAGGAGGGCCGCCCGCAGCTCGCGTCGGCCAAGCCCATGTCCTCCGTCCGTGCCGTGGTGACGGTTGTCGGCTCCATTGCCGCGCTGCTGCTGCTGGCCGTGCCGTCGATGGACCTGCGGCTGAACCTGCCCGACGGTTCCGCCGAATCGCACGACACCACCCAGTACCGGGCCTATGCGGCCGTCTCCGAGAAGTTCGGTGAAGGACAGAACGGTCCGCTGCTGCTCGTGGCCGAGCTGCCCGGCGAGCCCAGCGAAGAGGAAGCGCTGGTGGCCCAGAACGAGATTGCCACCGCCATCTTCGAGCAGGACGACGTGGCGGCAGTAGCCCCCATCGGTACCTCCGAAGACCGGAGCGTGGCTGCCTTCCAGGTCATTCCGGAAGAAGGCCCCACGAGCGAATCCACCGAAACACTCGTGAACTCGCTGCGCGGTATGTCCCCGGTTGAGGGCGAGAACGGCGACTACGAGATCGGCGTGGCCGGCTCTGCCAGCGGCAACATCGACATCTCCGAGAAGCTGGGCTCCGCCCTGCCGCTCTACCTCGGCGTGGTGGTGGGACTGTCCCTGCTGATCCTGATCCTGGTGTTCCGGTCCATCTTCGTTCCGGTGATCGCCACTCTCGGCTTCATCCTGTCCTACTTCGCCGCCCTCGGCGGCGTGGTGGCCATCTACCAGTGGGGCTGGCTGTCCGGCATCTTCGGGGTGGAAACCCCCGGCCCGATCCTGAGCTTCCTGCCGACCATCCTGGCGGGCATCCTCTTCGGCCTGGCCATGGACTACATGCTCTTCCTCGGCTCCGGCATGCGGGAGGCTTTCGTCCACGGCGCACCGGCACGCCTCGCCGTCGCCCAGGGCTTCCGCGCGGGACGCTCGGTGGTGGCCGCCGCGGCCATCATCATGGCGTCCGTGTTCGGCGGCTTCATCTTCTCGCACAGCACGATGATCCGGCCGATCGGCTTCGCGCTGGCCTTCGGTGTCCTTGTTGATGCCTTCGTGGTGCGGATGCTGCTGGTCCCGGCCCTGATGCACCTGGCCGGCGACAAGGCCTGGTGGCTGCCGAAGTGGCTGGACAAGATCCTGCCGGATGTCGACGTCGAGGGCGCCTCCCTGGAACGCCGCCACCCGCACGTCGACGAGCAGCACTCAGAAGTGGAGGAACCGGTCCGGAGCTAGTTCCACCCGTTCCCGAAGAACAAAGAACGTGCCGTCCTTCCTTCCGGAAGGGCGGCACGTTTTTTCGTTCCCGCGAAGCATGCCTAGACGGTGGCGGCTTCTTCTGCCGGAGCCTGGAGCAGCCTTGTTCCTGCGTGTCGGCAGCAGAATTTCGCGTGACAGCCGGCCTCGCAGCGCCCTAAGCTTCCCGCCATGGCTATCGCACGAGTTCCCAACACTGTCATCGACTGCCCGGACCCCGAGGCACTCGCCACCTTCTACGGCGCCCTCCTGGACTGGAAGGTGTCGGTGGACGACAACGGATGGGCGGACATCACCGGTGTCACCGGCCAGCGCTTCGCCTTCCAGAAGGTGGAAAACTACACGCCGCCGGTCTGGCCCGGCCAGGATGTTCCCCAGCAGATGCATATCGACGTCGACGTGGACGATCTGGCCGAGGGGGAAGCGGCGGTCCTTGCCCTTGGCGTGACCAAGCACGAGTTCCAGCCGGGGGAGACCTTCCGCGTGTTCCTGGACCCGGCAGGCCACCCGTTCTGCCTCTGTGTCGGCTAGCAGGCTGGCTGAAGCCCGGCTAAGGTTCCAGCCATGGCTATCGCACGAGTACCCAGCACAGTTATTGACTGCCCGGATCCCGAGGCACTCGCCACCTTCTACGGCGCCCTCCTGGATTGGAAGGTGAACCTGGACGGGTACGACGGCGACTGGACCGAAATCTCCGACGGCACCGGCCAGCGCTTCGCTTTCCAGCGGGTGAAGAACTACACGCCTCCGGTCTGGCCCGGCCAGGATGCTCCCCAGCAAATGCACATCGACGTCGATGTTGACGATCTGGACGAGGGGGAAGCCGCTGTCCTCGCGCTTGGGGCAACCAAGCACGAGCACCAGCTGGGAAGGACCTTCCGCGTGTTCCTGGATCCGGCGGGTCACCCCTTCTGCCTCTGCCAGGCTTAGCGGCCGGCCGGGGCGTCCGTCGGCAGCAGGGCCTCCTCCAGCAGGGCGGTGTGCGCGGCAAGCCGGGCGAACGCGCCCCCGGCCGCCCGCAGCTCCGCCGGCGTGCCCGCCTCGACAACCCGGCCGGCGTCGAGCACCACCACCTGATCCGCGTTCTCCACGGTGGAGAGCCGGTGCGCGATGGTGAGCGTGGTCCGGCCTGCCGACAGCCGCTCCAGGGCGAGCTGCACCTGTGCCTCGGTGGTGTTGTCCAGCGCCGAAGTGGCCTCGTCCAGCACCAGCACCGGCGGATTGCGCAGGATGGTGCGGGCAATGGCCAGGCGCTGCTGCTCGCCGCCGGAGAAGCGGTGGCCGCGCGCACCCACCAGGGTATCCAGGCCCTCGGGCAGGGCACCGACGGTGTCGGCCATCTGTGCCGCGGCCAGGGCGGACCAAAGCTGCTCATCGCTCGCCTCCGGATCGGCCAGCAGCAGGTTCTCGCGGATGGAGGCATGGATCAGATACGTCTCCTGCGAGACGACGCCGACAATCCGGGCCAGGTCCTCCGGCGCCAGTTCGCGTACATCCACGCCGTCGATGCTCACGCTGCCGGAACCTGTGTCGTTGAGCCGCGGCAACAGGGACGCGAGGGTGCTTTTGCCGGAGCCGGTGGGGCCGACGACGGCGGTGGTCGTCCCGGCGGGCAGCGTCAGGTCGATGCCGTGCAGGACTTCGGTGCCGTCGTCGTACGCGAAGTGCACGTCCTCAAACCGCACGTCGCCGCGCACCGCGCCCGGATCCAGCCGGACCGGATGCGCGGACGGCCGGATCTGCGGCTCGAGGTCCAGGTATTCGAAGATCCGGCTGAAGAATGCCAGCGCGGTCACCCACTGCACGCCGATGTTCAGCAGGCCCATGACCGGCCGGAAAATGCCGGCCTGCAGTCCGGTGAAAGCCACCAGGGTGCCGATGGTCATGCCGCCGCTGGTGGCCGGGAACCCGGCGGCGAGGTAAATGACGGCCGGGATGGCTGCGAAGACAATCTGCATGGTGGCCATCCGCCAGCGGCCGGCGAGCTGGCTGCGCATCTCCAGTCCCACGAGGGTCTCGGAGCGGGCGCGGAACCGTTCGGCGTCACGTGGAACTGTGCCCAGCGTTTTGGCCAGCCGCACCCCCGACACGGACAGGCCTTCCTCCACCTGGGTGTGCAGAGCGGCGAGTTCGCGCTGGCGTTCGTCGGTGACGTCGCGGCGGATGATGGCCACGCGGCGGGAAAGCCAGATGGCCGGCGGCAGGACGACCAGTGAGATGAGGGTGAGCCCGGGGGAGAGGGCCACCATTGCGACCGCGGTGGCCACCGCCGTCGTGAGGTTCGAGGCGACTCCGGTGGCGGTGGTGGTGACCACGGACTGCATGCCGGAGATGTCGTGCGTGAGCCGGGACTGCACCTCCCCGCCGCGGGTGCGGGTGAAGAAGCCGAGGGACTGGGCCTGCAAGTGGGTGAATAGGCGGACGCGCAGGGTGTGCATTACGCGCTGGCCCATCCCGGTGGCCAGCCAGGTCTGGACGACGCCGATCGCGGCGGTCAGCGCGGCCACCCCCACCATGGACGCGGTGAGGAACAGCAGCAGGCGGGTGTTGCCGTGCGGCAGCGCGTCGTCAATCACGGCGCGGACCAGGAACGGCTGCGCGAGGCCGACCACCGACGATGCGGTGATCAGCAGAACGACGACGGCGATCGTCGCCTTGTGCGGGGCGAACAGGGCGGCGATGCGCCGCAGGTGAACCGGATGCCGGGTCAGTTGTTTTTGGTCGGCGGGATTCAGTTTTGCGGGGCCGCGGCCGCCGCCTGATCCTCTACCGCTTCCGGGGCCCTCCGGGGCCGCTTCGGGAATAGCCATGGTTCCTCCTGTGCTGCCGGGAGATGCGAATCGGCAGCTAATGCAGAGGTTACCTCATTATGTGGTTACCTGTAAAACGAGTAGACTGATCTCCATGATGAATGCCTCTGCCGATCCGGCTGCCCTTGGTGACCTGATGCATGCCGCGTTCCGCGGGCTGCGGAAACGCTGGATGCAGCAGCTCGCTCCGTATGAGTTGACGCCGCACCAGTTCCGGGCGATGAATGCGGTGGCGCGGGCCGCCGGACAGAGCGGCGGCGGGGACGCCGACGTGCGTCCGGGCAGTGAGCCCGGGCTGCGGCTGAAGGAGCTGGCGGAACGGCTGCGTATTGCGCCGCGATCCGCCACGGAGGTAGTGGACCAGCTGACCGCAAAGGGGCTGGTGGAGCGCCGGGCACATCCGACCGACCGGCGGGCTGCCCTGCTGTCGCTCACCGGGGCCGGCGAGCACCTGCGGGAAACAGTCCTGGTGGAGCGGAAGCGTGAGGCGGATGAATTTTTTTCCGTCCTGTCGCCCGGAGACCGGGCGGATCTGGCGCGGATCCTCGGAAAGCTTGGCCGGAACGGGGAGGAATAAGACCGTGCATGACGGCGAAATCTCCTTCATGACGGGAGCCGTAACGGCAGCTGCCCCACGAAAGGCAAGGATGCTGCCAATTAGCAGTACATGCCATTGCATTGATTTCTTCCGCACCTCCAGCTCTGTTAGATTGCAACGGGGAATCTCTGCGCTTTCGTGCCGCTTTCTCTCTCCGGTAATTTCGCCGGTACTTGAAACAGTCTCGATATAAGGCCTCAACTTCATGTGCAATACGACCGGCATTTCTTCCGATTCCGGGTCTCATCAGGGACCCGACGAAGGCAGAAGCAGGATGAATGCGCAGACAGTAATCCGTCGAAACAACGTCCGGGTGCTGGGGCGTGCCGATGGTCCGGTGCTGCTGCTCGTTCAGGGTTTCGGCTGCGACCAGGTGATCTGGAATCCGATCCTGCCGGCATTCACGGACTCCTACAAGGTGGTGTTGTTTGACCACGCAGGAACCGGCGGTGCCGACCCTGAGGCTTATGACCCGGCCAAGTATGCCGTCCTCGAAGGCTATGCGGAGGACCTGGTGGAAATTCTGGATGCTCTGGACCTGGAGCAGGCCATCATCGTGGGGCACAGCATCGCCGGCGCGATGGCAGTGGCCGCCTCGGTGCAGACTCCACGGATTGCACGCCTCGTCCTGCTTTGCGCCGCGCCCTGCTACGTCAGCGACGACGGATATGCCGGCGGGTTCTCGGAGGAGGATATCCAGGGAGTGATGGATGCCGTGGAGGCAAACTATCCGCTCTGGGCACGGATGGTGGCTCCGGGAATAGCGGGCCCGGACGCCGGCCCGGAGGGTGAAGCTGCCATGGCCGAGCAGATGTGCCGGCTACACCCGGAATACGTGCGGGATTTCCTGCGGATGACCTTTGCCACGGACATCCGGCACCTGCTGCCCCAGGTATCGGTCCCGGCCCTGATTCTGCAGTCCCAGGCCGACCCGCTTGCTCCTGAAGCGGCGTCGTTGTACCTTCACCGGTTCCTTCCCGGCAGTACGCTGGCGGAGCTGAACGTCCGCGGAAGCATGCCGCACATCATTGCTCCCCGCGAGACGGTTGAGGCCATCCTCCAACACCTGCCGGTGGTTCGCTCATGACCGGCGCCGGTACCGGCCGGGGAGCAAACCAACCGCAGCCGCATGGAAGCGCGTACGAGGAGCACTTCCACGCGGCGCCTTCCGGACACCTCGTCCTGGCTGCGGATGGAACCATCCTGGAGGTCAACCAGACCCTTGCCGCCTGGACCGGGCGTTCGCGGGAAGCGCTGCTCGGCAGCAACGTTACCGACCTGATGCCCGTGGGTGACCGGGTGGTTTTTGCTTCCTATGCGGTGTCCCAGCTGGCCGTGTCCGGGTGCTTCAACGAAATGGCCGCGGAGCTGCTGTCCGTGAACGGGGAGCCGGTTCCGGTACTCCTGTCCGGTGTCCGTTCCGAAGACAGCGACGGCACCTCGGTGGACCGGATCGCAGCCTTCAAGGCCGCCAAACGCACCCTCTACGAGCGCGAGCTCGTGGAGGCACTGCGGAAGGCCGAAGCGGCCGAAGCTGCACGGGCCGCAGCGGAGGAAGAACTCCGGCACAAGCAGGCAGCCATCGTGGAGAAGGACCGCATCCTGCAGGCAAACCTGGTGGAGAGCCGGGAGCGGGAGGCCTTGCTGGCATCCGTACTGGATGCCGTGGACGTGGGCCTGCTGGTGGTGGATCCGGACGGGAACACGCTGCTGAGCAACGCGCACCTGCTCTCCAACTGGCGCCGGGCCATGGGGGACATTCCCATCACGGCAAAAGGACAATCGGTTCTCGGGCCGGACCGGGTCACCCTCGTCGACGACGCCGACAGCCCTGCTCAGCGGGCCGCCGCCGGCGAGTCATTCTCGGACCAGCTGGTGTGGTTCGGCACCGGTGAACACGAGCTGGCCCTCAACGTGTCCGCGCGGCCCATTAAAACCGAAGGATCCTTCTCCGGATCCGTGCTTGCCTTCAGCGACGTCACCAAGCTGGTCCGTGCCAAGGCGGCGCAGGACGAGTTCGTAGCCAGCGTGTCCCACGAGCTGCGGACCCCGCTGACCTCGATCATGGGGTACCTCGACCTTGCCCTGGACGAGGACGGCCTGCCCCCGCAGGTGGAGTCGGCCCTGAACGTCGCGCTGCGTAACTCGGAGCGGCTGCTGGCTCTGGTGTCCGATCTGCTGTCGGTTGCGTCCGGTGCCACAAAAATGGACCGCCGTCCGATGGACCTGGCTGAGATTGTGCGGGCCGGGGTGGAGTCAGTGGAACCGAAGGCGGATGCCGGCCGGGTGGAGCTGGTATCGGACATCCCGGCTTCCCTGACCGCGGACGTGGATCCGCAGCGTATGAGCCAGGTGGTGGATAACCTGCTCTCCAATGCCGTGAAGTACTCCCCCGACGGCGGAACGGTGACCGTGAGGCTGTGGCAGGACGCGCAGGCAGTCCATCTCCGGGTGGAGGATACCGGGATTGGAATGAGCATTGCCGAGCAGGAAAAGGTCTTCACCAAGTTCTTCCGTGCCCGCCGTGCCGTCGCCTCAGCAGTCCCCGGCGTGGGGCTGGGGCTGGTCATCACCAAGAACATCGTGGAGGCGCACGGCGGGAAGCTGAGCTTCATTAGCAGCCCGGGGCAGGGGAGCGAGTTCACGGTGTCCCTGCCCCTGAACGCGGTAAACGCTGAGGAAATCAGTCCCGCTCGTTGAGCTTGTGCAGCAGGTCCGAGAGGTTCCGAAGCTCGGCCGGGGTCCAGCTCCTCAGCCGGGCGCGCAGCTTGGACCGTTTGGCTGTATTCGCTCCTTCGAAGCGGGCCCGGCCTTCGGCGGTCAGGTTCAGCAGCTGGACCCGTCCGTCGGCGGGATCGGTCCGGCGGACCACCAGACCCAGGGCTTCCAGCTGAGACACCGTTCGGCTGAGCAGTGCCTTGTCCACGTGAAGGGTTTCGACAACACTGCCCTGCTGGCATTCCCCACCGCGGTACAGGGTCATCAGGACCGTGAACCCCAGCGGCTGCAGGGCTGGGTGGACGGCTGCCGCGGCGTGCTTAACGGACCGCCGGGCAGCGGCAAGCATCATCGAGAACTGGTGCTCCACCTCCAGGACCGAGGACTCGAAGGTGATGTTCTCAGAGTCCCCGGCCGTCGGCGTCGCCACGCTAGCTGTTGTCCTTTCCGGAGGGAACATCCTTTCCGGACGGAACAGCGGGATTCTGCCCGGCGGCGTGTTCGGATACGTTGGCTACCGTTTCCGCGGAGCCGGCAGGGGCCACTGCGGATTCCTCGGCCTGCATCTTCTCGTGCCGGGTCAGGCTGCCCAGCGGCAGGTTCGGCAGGAACAGCACCGCCAACAGGGTCAGGACTCCCAGCGGGGCTGCGATCATGAAGATGTGCGCCACGGAGGAGCCGTAGACCGATTCCACAATGAAGCGCACCGATTCGGGCAGCGAGTTCACATCCGGGATGGTGCCGGAGGCCAGTGAAGCGGACACTTCCTTGCCCTCCGCGCCGAGTGCGCCGATGGCAGCCATCAGCTCGCCCTGTTTCGCGGCCAGCCGGTCCGTCACCTGGGTGGCCAGCACGGCGCCGAGGGCGGAGACGCCGACGGTGCCGCCGATGGTGCGGAAGAAGTTGATGCTGGAGCTGGCGACGCCGAGGTCCCGGGTGGGAACGTCGTTCTGCACCACGAGGACCAGGTTCTGCATCACCATGCCCACGCCGGCGCCGAGCAGGAACATGTACACGGAGACCAGCCAGAAGTCGGTGTCGTATTCGATGGTGCCCATCAGGACCAGCCCGACGGTCAGCAGCACGGACCCGACCACCACATAGGCCTTCCACTTGCCGGTCTTGGTGATCATCCGGCCCACGAGTGTGGAGATGATCAGCAGGCCGGCCATCATCGGGATGGTCATCAACCCGGACATGGTCGCGGAGGCGCCGCGGGCCAGCTGCATGTACTGGGACAGGAAGACGGTGGTGCCGAACATCGCGACGCCGACGGAGAGTGATCCGATCACGGAGAAGGTGAAGGTCCGGTTGCGGAACAGGCTCAGCGGGATCAGCGGCTCCGCCGCCTTCAACTCCACGGCCACGAACGCGGCGAGGCCCAGCAAGGAGCCGCCCACCATCCATGCCGTGGCGGCACTGGCCCAGCCGAAGTCGCTGCCCACCAGTGAGACCCAGATGAGCAGGCAGGACACGGATGCCGAAAGCAGCACGATGCCGGCGTAGTCGATCTGGACTTTTCGCTTCTTCAGCGGGGGCAGGTGCAGGGTCTTCTGGATCATCACCAGTGCGACGACGGCCAGCGGCACCGCGACGTAGAAGTTCCAGCGCCAGTTGACGGTGTCCGTGATGACACCGCCGATCAGCGGGCCACCCACCGTGGATAGGGCCATCACGGCCCCGAACAGGCCCATGTAGCGGCCGCGTTCACGCGGGGAAACAATGTCCGCCATGACAATCTGGGTCAGCGCACCGAGGCCGCCGGCACCGATGCCCTGGATTACACGCATGGCGATCAGCCAGTCGGTGTTGTGGGCGAAACCTGCCGCGGCACTGGCCACGATGAAGATGATCAGGGCCAGCTGGATCAGGACCTTGCGGTTAAGCAGATCCGCGAGCTTGCCCCAGACCGGGGTGGAGACCGCGGTGGCCAGAAGGGTGGCGGTGACCACCCAGGTGAAGGCGGCCTGGTCGCCGTCGAGATCGGAAATGATCACCGGCAGCGAGGTGCTGACCACCGTGTTGGCCAGCATCGAGACGAACATGCCCAGCAGCAGGCCGGTCAGGGCCTGGAGGATGGCGCGGTGCTTGCGTTTTGCCTCGGCGCGCACCTCGGCTCGCGTTGAGGGGGAAGCGCCCTCCCGGGCAGGGGAAACGGACATGCGCACTCCAAAAAGCTGACGAAGGTTGATTTAAATCAACGTTACGTCCGGGTTTTCCGCCGTCCCGCCGATATGTGCCCGTCCGTGAGGGATCTCATGCAGGTACGTGACGCCGTCGACGTTTTGCTGCCGAATTGGGGGGGGTGGCGGCCCGGTCTGTCTAGGGCAGCAGTTCCATGGCCAGGACGAAAACGCCGATGGCCAGCACGAAGAACCCGAAGCCCCGGCGCAGTGCGGCCTCCGGAATGCGTCCGACCAGCCGGGCCGAGGGGGTATCTGCTCCAATGGTGGAGGGGCGCCAATGCCCGGTGGGAATTCGAGCCAAGGAACAAGCAGAATGTGCAGAGCAGTAAGGTGCCGCAAATGCGGCAAGACCACGTGGACCGGATGTGGAAACCACGTTGACCAGGTGATGCGCGGGGTGCCGACGGCGGACCGCTGCAGCTGCGGCGCGGACACTGCAAAAGCTGGGGCCGGCGCCCAGCCGTCCGGCGGCTGGCTCGGCAAGCTGTTCGGCCGGAAATAGGCGCAGCGGCCTAGTCGCCGCCGAGCTGTATCCCGTGCCTGATGGTCAGGACGGCTTCGGGGGTCACGGCGATGCCGGCAAAGTCCTGCAGCGCCAGGCAGACCTCTTTGCTGCGTCCCCGGCGGTCGGCGAGGTCCGCTGCGTCCTTCGCGGCTTGCTCACGTTCGTCGGCACCGTAGCAGTAGGCAGTGTCCTCGACAGGGGAGTTGGCGTTGCAGTTCGCCAGTATGGTGGTGCCGCGCTCACCGTCCGCCCTGGAGTCGATGATCTCGTAGTAGGGCTCACCGATCTTCTTCCAGACGGTGCCTGCAATAACGAGGAACTGGTCTGCGGCGTTGCGGGCGGCCTCCTCTGCCGCTGATTGGTCCTTCGTCCGGGAGAGTCCGTGGAGATGGGCGGAAAGGTCTATGACCTCCCGTGCGTTCTGGCCCAGGCTGACGAACCAGTTTCCGTCCCGGATTCGGAGCGATTCGCCGGAGTATTCGCTTCCCGGCTCATAGACGCCGGCGACCGGAGCTTCGGAGATGTCCACGGATTCCACGTCCATGCCGGTTTTGAAGACGGCATCCGGCCGCTGCCAGGGCATTAGCTTTTTCCGCTGAATACTGACGCTGAGATTGACGGTGGTCATACTTCCTCTATTTCCGTATGGGGCAGATATCCGTACATTGTCTCCGACGGCAAATACCGGGCCGGATCAAAACATTCTTTTACAGCCCCTCGTCAAACACTGCACGGGCCTGTTCAATTCGGGAAAGGTTCCCGGCGGACCACCGCAGAAGTGCGTCTACAGGTTCACGTATCGACTTGCCCAGCGGAGTCATCCGGTATTCGACGGCGACCGGCCGAGTTGCCAGAATCCGGCGTTCGATGATTCCGTTGCGCTCCAGCCGGCGCAGGGTAGTGGTCAGGGATTTCTGCGTAACTTCGGGAATTGCCCGGCGGAGTTCATTGAAACGGCAGGGTGCTTGGCACAGTTCGTTGAGCACACTCAAGGACCACTTATCCAGAACCTGGGCCAGCAGTTCACGGTGCGGGGCATCCATGCTTAATGCCGGTTCCAAGGGCATGGAAGTATCCGTCATGACACCTGGTTTCGTTGAAGTTCCCTGAAGATAGCAAGTATAAACAGACTCCTTATTCCATTTCGCGAATCCGGAGGACCCAAATGCCCGTGCAACTCTTCAGCCCCGAAGGAATGCTTCCCGACGCGCCCTATCACCACGTTGCAGTGGCTACAGGGTCGCGCTTTGTCTATGTGGCCGGGCAGGTGGCGCACATGGCAGGCGGTTCACCCATCCCCGCAGATCTGGCCGGGCAGGTCTCGCAGGCGTTGCGCAATGTGGCCCGGGGACTGGCAGGCGCCGGAGCGGGGTTCCGTGACGTGGTTCGCCTGACCTTCTACGTCACCGACTGGGAGACGGAGAAGATCGGTGAATTCATGGCGGGGATCCAAGCTGTGGCCGAAGAGATCGGACTGCCGACACCGCTGCCGCCGGCATCACTGATCGAGGTGGTGCAGCTCTACGAGCCCGGCGTATTGGTGGAAATCGAAGCCACGGCCGTGCTGGATTAGTCCGCGGTGAGCCGTGCCTCCGATCACCGGAAGCGCGGCTGTGGCAGGCTGTCGCCATGGAAACCAGCACCGGCATTCCCCCGTGGCCTTCGGTCGAGCCGCAGTATGCCGACGTGAGGCTGCGCGCGTTCCGGGACACCGACGTCGGGATGGCCATGGAGCTGGCCCAGGACAAGTACATCCCCACGGTAGGAAGCCTTCCGGCGCGGGCGACCCACGGGCAGGCCTTGGAGTGGCTGGAACGGCAGCGGGAGCGGCACGCCGCGGGAACAGGCTTTTCCTTCGCGGTGGCCGACGCCGGCACGGACCGGTGCGTGGGGCAGATCGGACTCTGGGGATGGGAGCTGCAGCACGGCCGTACCCAGGCCGGCTACGGCATCATGCCGACCGCCCGCGGCCACCGGTTTGCCACCCACGCCCTGCGGGCACTGCTGGAGTTCGCCTGGACTCTTCCGGAGCTGCACCGAGTGGAGGCGTACATTGAGCCGTGGAATACCGCCTCGATCCGGACCGCCGAGCTGGCCGGCTTTGAACGGGAGGGCCTGCTGCGGAGTTACATGGAAATCTCCGGGCAGCGCAGGGACCTGTTCATTTACGCGGCGGTGCGGGACCGCAGGGAGTAACCGGCGCCGGGACGGTGCGGGTGCAATCAATCCCCCGTAAAGAGCACGGGACCCCCATCCGTTGACGCGCTCCGCCGCACAAGCGGACAGTAGAAGCATGCCAGGCATCGCCGCACCCCTCTGGGACAGGCTGACCGAGACCGTCCAATCGGGCTGGTGCCCGGGACTGGTGGCAGGCGTTCGGATCAACGGGCAGACCGAAATCTTCGCCACCGGGTCGCTGGGACTCGACCAGTCCGATCCGATGGCCGAGGACACCCCGTTCCGCATTTCCTCACTGAGTAAGCTGATCGGCGGCGCCCTGGCCATGAGCCTGGTGGGCGACGGTACGCTCGGGCTGGATGACGAGGCCGGCCGCTGGCTGCCGGGACTCGCGAACCTGCGGGTGCTGGCCACCCCGGACGCGCCTTTGACGCTGACGGTCCCGGCCCGCGGCCCCGTCACGGTGCGTCACCTGCTGACCTTCACCGCCGGGCTCGGCGTCGACCTCGATCCGACCCCCTATGTGGCGGCAACCCAGGATTTCCTCTGGGGCCCCAACCCGCCGGACATGACTCCCGAGGAGTATCTGACCCGGCTCGGCAGCCTGCCGCTGGCCTATCAGCCGGGGGAGCGCTGGATGTACCACTCCAGCGCGGACGTGCTTTCCGTCCTGCTCGCGGCAGCTGCCGTCACGCCCCTGGACCAGCTGGTGCAGGAACGGATCAGCGAACCGTTCGGGCTGACTGGCACGGGGTTCCCCACTGGCACCGAACATTTCCCCGTGGTGTACGCAGCGAACGACGACGGCGGGCTGTTCGAGGCGGTGTCGTACCGGGACGCACTGGCGGGCCCGCCGAAGTTCGCGTCCCTGGGCGGCGGCCTGGTCTCCACCGTGCCGGACTTCCTGCGCTTCCTCGCCGGGCTCGCGGATGACACGGTGCTGCCCGCTGAGCTGCGGCGCGAAATGACCGCGGATCAGCTGACCTCCCCGCAGCAGGTCGGCGTGGCTGAAGTGGCCGGCCCGGACGAGTCCTGGGGATTCATGACCGCCGTGCAGACCGGACGCGGGGCGCCTTGGTCCGAGCCGGGCATGTGGGGCTGGGCAGGCGGATCCGGGACCAGCGCCGCCGTCTATCCCAACGGGGACATCGGCGTCGTCTTCACCCAGCGGTTCCTGAGCAGCCCGCAGGAGCATTTCGATTACTTCTGGAAACCGTTCGGGGAGGTGCGGGGGAATCTGTAATCCGCGCCGCCCGGCGCCGCTTGCCTGCCCGGCCTGTTAGGCGAAGTGGGTTGCCACCTTGGCCGCCGTCACCGATTCAACCAGCCGTTCGGCCAGGGCACGCAGCTTGATGTTCTGGTGGCTCGACGCGCGGCTGAGGATGGCAAAGGCCTCCTCCTGGCTGCAGCGGTTCTGGCCGGCAACGATGCCGACGGCAACGTCGATGGCGGTCCGGGATTCCATCGCCTTACGCAGATTCTCGCTGACGTCCTGGTGGTTCGCGATCTGAACGGCAACCTGCAGCGTCACGGCCGCTTCCGCTGCATAGTCCTCAACAGCTCGCACGAAATCATCGGTGAAGATGCCGGTGCTCTTGCCATAGAGGTTCAGGGCCGCGCCGCCGTCGTCACCAATGAGCAGGGGTACGGCGAGCATGGAATAACAGCCAAGGCCATGGATGGCCTCGAAATACTCGATCCAGCGGGAACCGGTGCGGGTGTCCGCCACCAGCGTCAGTTCTCCGCTCTCCGCTGCGTATAGGCACGGTCCGTCGCCGTAGCCGTACTGGAGTTCATCGAGCTTATTGGCCTCGTTGCTGCTGCTGGCCACGGTCTGGGCGTGTTTTTCCCGCTTCAGGGTGATGCTGCAGAGCAGCTGGTTCGGGTCGCTGAAAAGTTCAGCAGCCTGCCCGGCGAAGGCTTCAAGAAAAAGCTCCATGCCCGGGTTGTCCAGAATGAGTTGCTGCAGCTGTGCCGCAACTGAGGTTCCACGAGTAAGGGCTGTCATTGCAACAGCTTACCCAAAAGGCACCTCCGCCTTTCTGCCGAGCGGTCCCCGGCGTATTCGGATGGATTACTTGATGCAGACTTCGTCAATCTGGGCCTCGGCCTCATCAAAGTCGGCTTCCAGCTCGGACATGCGTTCCGTATCCGATTCATTTTTGGCTGCTGCTTCCACGTAATCCAAGACGGCTTTAGTCGGCTTCCGCAGCTCCCTGGAAGCCCGAGCTTCGATGGGCTTGAACCCCTCATAGAGTGTTTCAGGCTCCCAGGACAACGAGCTGGCCAAAACAAGGTCACTGATTTCCTGGCAGGTCTCCTCAGTGGACATCCGGGAGTCCGAACATGCCGAGGTGCCGAGCATTCCTGCCGCAAGGACGGCGGCGGCCATTTTCTTCTTCAATCCGGGTTACTCCTCTACGCGGTTGATTCTTCCTGCGACACCAGGGGCACTAATAGCATTCGGGCTGATTCTGCACGTACGCTGTTTAGCCTGCCGTTTGGCGGAGGGACAGGAGCATGGTCTTGACTGCCTGGTATTCCGGCGTCGCGATGTAGGCCTCGTACGCTGCCGCACCGCCGACTGCCGACAGCTCGGGGTCCAGACCGATCAGGGTCTCCGAGCCGTCTATCCATCGGGAGAATGACGCGCCCGTGGCTGCGTCCAGGTCAAAGCCGCGCAGCCATCCGTGATCGGAGCCTGCCGCGAGGTTGTTGATGCTCATCACCGCTCCGGTCACATCGGTATTGGGATTGTAGACAACCTGGAAGTTGAAGGCGTTGACCGAGTCCGCAAAGACCAACGGCAGCTGGTCTGCGGGCATCTCCTGATAGTCCAGTTCGGTTGGCTGCGAGGGGCTCATCATGGCCGCGTCGTGCACGCCCGGGTATCCGGTGCTGAGGGTCGCCATGGTTCGGCCCGCGCCGTCAAGAACACTAACCGCTTGTCCTGCACCCACCGCAGGAGGAGGTACGTCAACCACGGTCCAGTCCGCAGGATGCTCAAACTCGAGCACGCCGTCCGCCGTCGTATACGTCTTCATCTGTGCAGTCGGCTCGGACGACGGCGTAGGTGAAGGCTCTTTGGCGGGCTGCGACGTTGGAGAGTCAGCAGCGGGCTGGCTGGACGGAGCAGACGGAGCGGAGGCTGGCTCAGTTGAGCCGCACCCGCCCAGAACCAGGGCACCGACCAAAATAGCTCCGGCTTTCGCGGACTTATACATTAATTTCCCCCATATTTGCAGTCCGGGCGTTAGGCCGCAGACCAAAACCGATGTCCGGCATTGGCGCCTGCCCGACAGGGGAAGGGTCTCACAACTCTGCGGCTTCGCCGGGGATGCGGGCGGCTGTCCATCGTCATGTAGCCTTCTTCCGCCGGGGCATCATCAACCACCAGCCCCCCGACGAACGGAATTCCGCAACACCGTAGAAACGAGTCTCCAGTGTCCACCTCCCACTCCGCCCCGCAGGACGAGCAGTATCCCTACCCTTCAACGGCCGAAGGGAAACCGTCGACCGCACTGCCGCCCTATCCGGGGTCGGTCCAGCGGCCCGGCGGGCGGGCTGAAGGGGAGCGCTTTAAGAACCAGTCACTCCTTTTTGGGGTGCTTGCCCTGTTTGTGGCCGGCCTCGTGCTTGCGCCATTCGCCATTTACTACGCCCGAAAGGCGGAGGAACTGGAGGTGCCGGCAACTGCGGGCAAGGTACTCGGCTGGGTCACCGTGGTCATCTACGCGATTTACGCGGCCCTCTTCCAGACGTTGATCTACTTCCTTATCCTCGCCTCGCTCACCGGCTACGGGGACGGAGCCATCTAGGCGAACGGCCGTCTGCCCCCCGGCTCGGGTAAAAGCCTTACGATGATCGGAATCAGCACCGAAGAGGAGAGGCCCACGTGTCCGCATCGAACTCCGCGCCACAGGAGCATGCCCAACCACACCCGGGGGCGTATTCGGGTGGTTACCCGGGGGCGCCGCCGCCGTATCCCGGGTTTATAGATCCCGGGTACGCAGGTTCCGTTCCCCGGGAGCGCACTCCCGGGGAACACCTTGCACAGCAGGCAATGATTCTTGGAGCTGTGGGCTTGTTCGCGGCAGGCATCATTCTTGGCCCGCTCGCCATTTACTACGCCCGAAAGGCCGAGAAGCTGAACGCACCGGCGACTGCCGGAAAGGTGCTCGGCTGGATCACTACAATCCTCAACGTCACGGGATTGGCATTGTTCCTCTACTTTTCCTGGGTGGTGCTCGATTTCATCCTGTACAGCGAGCCCAATGATGTATGGGGTGGCGGCCTCGCGACCTGACCAGGGCGGTGTGCCGTGGTGTTCGCACTGCAGGGGAAAATCATTTCGGCGTGAAACTTGACCCTGACACAGTGGCAGGCAGGAGAACTGAGACATGTTATCCATCGGAGCCTTCGCGCAGATCGGCCAGGTGACCCACCGCATGCTGCGGCACTGGGACACCGCCGGACTGCTCGTACCGGCCCACGTGAACGAGTTCAGCGGCTACCGCTCCTACGATCCCTCCCAGCTGGAACGGCTGCACCGGATTGTTGCCCTCCGTCAGCTCGGCTTCGGCCTGGAGGAAGTTGCCTCCATTCTCGACGCAGGAGTCGACGCCGCCCGGATCGCCCAGATGCTCCGCATCCGGCGGGCCGAGGTGGAGAGCGAACAGCGGACGGCGGCCGCGCGGCTCCTCGACGTGGAACGGCGGCTCCACCTCATTGAAAAGGAAAATGCCATGTCCCAGATCGAAATTGTGCAGAAGTCACTGCCCGCGGTCCGTTTGGCCGCCCGCACCGCCGTTGTCTCCGAACAGGCTGAAGTGGCCGGCGTCGTCGGGCCGTTGTTCGACGCCGTCGCGGATGCGCTGGCACCCACCGGCGCATCCCTGGATCAGCCGGTCGCCCAGTACGAGGTGAGCGAAGACGGTATGCAGATCGTGGCCGGGTATGCCGTCTCCTCTGCCGGTCCCGGCGGCGTGGAGATGGTGGATCTGCCGTCCGTCCCGACGGCCATCTGCGGTATCCACCTTGGCACCATGGACCGCATCGGGGAAAGCTGGCAGGCCGTGCACACGGAGACCATTGCCCGCGGCTTTGTGCTCTCCGGCCCGTGCCGCGAGGTGTATATCCGTGCAGCCTCCGATGACCAGGCGGACTGGGTCACGGAGCTGCAGCAGCCCGTCCAGCCGGCGTAGGGGGCCCCGGACCGGCACCGGGTGCCGGTCCGGGGAACACTGCAGGTTTAGACGTTGTAGATCTTCCCGGCGGTGATCCCGCCGTCGACCACGAACTCCGCGCCGGTGGAGAAGCTGGACTCGTCGCTGGCGAGGAAGAGGACAACGCTGGTGACCTCCTCCGGCGCGGCCGGTCGGGTGAGGGTGGTTTCAGTGAAGTCGATCGGCTTCTGCCTACCCATCACGGCGGTCATCGGGGTCTGGATGGACCCCGGGTGCACCGAATTGACCCGCACGTGGGACGCGGCCAGCTCCAGTGCGGCCGACTTCGTCAGGCCGCGCAGACCGAACTTCGACGCCGTGTAACCGTGCATACCGGCGATGCCCTCGAGCCCGGCGGTGGAGGAAATGTTAATGACCGACGCCGGCGCGGACGCCTTCAGCGCCTCAACGGCTGCGGACATGCCCAGGAAGGGGCCGGTCAGGTTGATGTCCAGCGCCCGCTGCCAGCGCTCCGCCGGGTACTGGCCGAGCGGACCGCCGTCGAGGATGCCGGCGTTGTTCACCAGGATGTTGAGCCCGCCGAAGGTATCCAGGGTGGCTGCCACGGCGGCGGCCCAGTCCTCGGCGCTGGTGACGTTCAGATGAACGTAGCGGGCTGCGTCGCCCAGTTCCGCGGCCAGGGCGGCACCGGCGTCGTCGTTGATGTCCGCGATCATCACCTTGGCGCCTTCACGCACGAAAGCCCGCGCGTGGGAGGCGCCCATCCCGCTGGCTGCGCCGGTAATCAGGGCTACTTTGTCTTTGAGTCGTTCGCTCACGGTTGCATCCTCCTGGTTGGATTGCCGGTTTCCACGGCACGTTCGGTGCTGGGGTGGGGCGGGGCCCGCTTTCGATCGTACGGCGGCGGAATCGGGCAAAATCCGACGGAGGGGCCCCGTTGTGGGCAGTGTCATATCCGCAGGAAACCCAATAGGCTCCTCCCCATGGCATCCCTGATCTCCCACACATCCTTCGACAGTCTCGACGCCTACGGCCAGTCCGTGTTCTGGCGGCGGATCCTCGGCTTCCGGGAAGACCCGGAGGACCCGAACCGGCCGGGGGAGGAGGAATGCATGATTTTCTCGGAGGACGGCACGCAGCGGCTGCTGTTCATCGAGGTTCCGGACGCCAAACAGATCAAGAACCGCCTGCATCTGGACCTGAAGCCCGCGGAGGGCACCCGTGATCAGGAACTCGAGCGCCTCCTGGGGCTGGGGGCCCGCGAAGTCGACGACCGGCGCAACGCGGACGGCACCGGGTGGGTGGTGCTCGCAGATCCGGAGGGCAACGAATTCTGCATCCTGCGCAGCGATGAGGAGCGCCGGGCGACGGCGGCAGTCCTCTAACCGGCCACGTGCGGCTGGGGTGTCCGGGATTCCCTAGCGGCTCGCCGCACCTGCCACCGTTGTGGTGGAGCTATCCAGTTGCTGGTCTGTTGCTCCGAGCCGGCCCTTTGTCACGAGCGCAACGACGACCGCGGCCACAAGGACGCCGAGGCCCCACCAATTTGCGGTTTCGACCAGGGAACCGGGGAACGTGACCACCAGAACCCCGAGGAAGCCGTTCACCGATGCATGGGCCACCACGGCGGCAAGCATGCTGCCGCTTGCATTCCGGATCCAAGCCAAGACGATCGATAGTCCGATGACGACCACCACGTAGAGCAAAATTTCCGCGGCGTTGCTGCGGGGTGTGTCCCAGGTCCGCGTCAGAAACAGCGGCGCATGCCATACGGCCCAGATGATGCCCACCGCAACCGCGGCCACCAGTGGCGGATGCCGCTGCTGGAGCCTGGGCTGGGCAAAACCGCGCCAGCCCACTTCCTCCAGCCCGCCGCCAAGGAAGATGATGCCCAGGAGCTGCAGCGGGTAAATCATCAGCACGCCAGCCAAACCTTGGGAAGAGAACGAGCTCAGCGTGCCGGGCAGGAGCACCGCCCCTGCGAGCAGCAACGCGGGAATGCCAAGCAGCCCTACGCCCCACCAGCGCAGGCCCAGACGAACGTTGGTCACGCTTGCCCAGAACCGCCGGACGCCCGCGCTTCCCTCTGTTGCGCGGATGACGACGAGGGCGGCAGCGGCAGGGCCGAAGATTCCAAGGGGGTTGACCACCGCCACTACCTCAAGCGCACCCGGTATCGGCAGCACCCCCAACCCGTCCTGCCCCAGCCACCACGGACTCCACGCGATCCAGGAGAAGGCATAGGCGAGGACAAAAAAGCCCGCTATTGGATGCCGGGCAAGCAATCCCTGCTTATTCACGGGCTGGTGGTCGGCCTTTGACGTCGACGGTCTCACAAAAACAATTCCGTGAAGGAAGTATGCGCGGCGGTGTTTTCCATCAGTTTCCTTTTTTAGAGGCGGCGGAATAAATGCGGAAATACTTTTGGGTACGCACGCTACAGGTTTTATCGAAGCTTTAATGTCACCGTCCGGTGCCGAGTCCGCGCGGAGACCCTCCCGCCTGCGGTTCACCGCTTGTACCCTCGAAGGGTCGACGGCGGATCCGACTAAGCGCCGCACCCCGGTATCCACGCGGGCACCGCACCGATCCCGTTGGCCCCAGGGAGACCTCATGCAACTCGAACCGTGCAGGCCCGGCACCAAGGGCCCACGGTGCCCGGTCCTGATTTCGGATGACCTACGAGAGGAAAACCGATGGAGAACGTCACGCTGAACAACGGCGTCGAAATGCCGATCCTGGGCTTCGGCGTGTATCAGGTCCCGCCGGATGAGACCGAAGAGGCCGTAACCAATGCCCTGGCCGCGGGATACCGCTCGCTGGACACTGCCGCGGCCTACCGAAACGAAGACGCCGTGGGGCGCGCCGTGCAGAAGAGCGGTTTGGCGCGCAACGAACTGTTCATCACCACCAAGCTCTGGATCCAGGACAACGGAGAGGCCACCACCACGCGCGCCTTCGAGACTTCGCTGCAGAACCTGGGCATGGAGTATGTGGACCTGTACCTGATCCACCAGCCCTTCGGCGACGTCTACGGCGAGTGGCGGGTCATGGAACAGCTCTACAACGACGGCGCCGCCCGGGCCATCGGGGTTTCGAACTTCACCCCGGACCGGCTGATCGATCTGATCCTGCACCACGACGTGGTTCCGGCCGTGAACCAGATTGAAACCAACCCGTTCTACCAGCGGGCGGTCGAAAACCAGCTGATGACCGACCGCGGCATCCGGCATGAGTCCTGGGCGCCGTTCGCCGAGGGGAAGAACAACCTCTTCTCGGATCCCACGCTCTCGGCCGTCGGTGCCGCCCACGGGAAGTCCATCCCTCAGGTGGTGCTCCGCTGGCTGATCCAACGCGGGGTAGTGGTGATCCCGAAATCTGTCCGCCCGGACCGGATGGCGGAGAATTTCGACGTGTTCGACTTCGAGCTCAGCCCCCAGGAAATGGCATCCATCGCCGACCTCGACACCGGCAAATCCCTCTTCTTCGACCACCGGGACCCCGAGGCCGTGGCCCGGCTGAGCGGAGTCACACTGGAGTAGGTTCGGGCGCCCGCTGCAGGTCCCGCACCAGATAGAGCCACGGGAAGGACCGGCTGCCCACCTCCCAACCGTCCGTTTCGTAGTGGGAAGACGGCCGGGTCCAGAGCACGCGGCGGTGTTCCCACTGGGTGTCGGTCTGCAGCATCCGGTGCCGCAGCAGGTCGACGCCGATGGTGCGCCAACCCAGCTGCCCGGCCACCTTCAACTCGTTCATTTCGTCGAAGGCCGTGACGGGGCCGAGCCAGCGTTCCCGGGATCCCGGGGCCGGCTCCTCCTGCTGACCGCCGAAACGCTGCTGCACCGCCTGCCGGGTCATGCCGAGTTCCCGGCCGAGCGCCGCCCAGCTGACCCCCGCGCGTCGCGCTGCCGCAACCGCCCGGTGCTGCAGCTGCTGGCTGGCCTGCTCGGCGGCACCCGCCCGCGCCACCAGGGCAAGGTGGTCCGCCTCGGTGAGGTTCCCGGCGTCGTCGTAGGCGCCGAGAATCAATGCGCCGATCTGTTCCTGCAGGTCCGGGCCGGGCTGGCCGGGGTTTGTGCCGTTCCGGTCCGTCACGGCTTATCCGTCCGTTCCCGGCTGGGCAGCCAGTCGGCGCGGTCGGCACCGTTTCGTCCGCGTCCCCACCAGACATACCGCACCAGGACATAGACGCCGCAGATCATCAGCATCACCGACGCTCCGGTGAACATGCCGCCCACGAATCCGTTCAGATCGAGCCACAGATACAGCCCACCCAGGACGAAACCCAACAGGAGGAAAACTGACGCCATGGCGATCAGGTAGCTACGAGAAGTTTTCATGTGTCAATAAAAGCTTGACACGAACGGCATGTCAACAGTTTGTTGACACTTTCTTTTTCGGCTCCCGGTACCCGGGCATGGCCGATCCGCGGCGGCTAGGGTGCTGGGAATGGTGCGCCATCAGCGGTGCACTCTCCAGAAGAGGAGCGGACATGGAACGTTCGGTGCTGTCGTTGTGGTCATCCGGTTCGGTGTTGTCCATCGGATCGCAGAATTCGGTGTTGTCGATCGGCAGCGTGGGCTCCGCGTGCTCCATCGGCTCGATCGGGTCCTTCGGGTCGGCGCTGTCCATCGGATCGGCATTGTCCGCGGTGGCGGTGATGTCCTGGCTGTCCGTCGGGTCCATCATGTCTTCGCGGTCCAAGGCCGGGGTCATGGCCGCCGGAAAGGCCTAGCCCGGCGGGCGCCTCGGCTGTGAGGGTTCGGGGGCGTCGCTACAGGCTTCGGGCGGTGAGCGGCAGTGCCACCAGAACGGCTGCCGAGAACAGGACGAAGGCGCCCAGGGCCCACCCGCGCCGCGGTCCCGTGCCGCGCGCCTCCGGCGGCAGGGCGTCGTCGTCGTGAGTGCGGGCGGCCAGTGACACGAGGGCGGGGATCCACCCCCAGGCGATGCCCCAGTACGCCCCGGTGAGCAGAACCGGAGAGGCCACAGTGAAAACCCATGCCTCTTGCCCTGTCGGCCAATCGGCCAGCACCATAGCCGTGCCCAGCACCGCCGACCCCGCCACGGCAGCCAGGGCGACGGACATCCATGCTGCCAGGAACCTGGTGTGCCGCGGCGTGGCACCGGTCCTTCCGGGTGCCGGCAGGAGTGCCAGCGCGGCGGCCGCTACGGCCAGTGCGGTAAGCCCGGCCACCAGCACCCGCCCCGGATTGTCCAGCAGCACCTGGGCACGAATCGGCAGCGTGTCCGGGAAGACCAACGCGGTGAAGGCGGCCGGTAGCCGGCCGTCATTCACCAGTAACGTGTATCCCAGTCCGGACAGCAGCCAGAGAGCGGCGACGACGGCGGGTAGAAGCAGCGGTTTCACGGCAGAGTTCCCCATGCAGCGAGGGTACCCCGTCATCCTCAAGCCGGATCCGGCAGCGGAGTGTGCGGGACGTTACCGGACCCTTGCCGGTGCCAGGTGCCGCCGCAGCTCAGCGCACAACTCCGCCAACGCCTGCGGAGCGCTGCGGCACAGCCGCGGGAAGGCCAGATACCCGTGCGGCATCCCCACATAAGTGGTGACGCGGACGGCAACGCCGGCCTTGCGCAGGGCTTCGGCGTAGCGCAGCCCGTCGTCGCGGATGGGATCATGCTCGGCCACCTGGATCAGCGCCGGCGGCAGCCCGGTGTGGTCCAGCGCGAGCAGCGGCGAGGCATACGGGTTGCTGCGGTCCGCCGGATCCGGGACGTAGAGGCTGCCGTAGCGGAGGATCTCCTCTTTGGTGAGGATGGGCGCATGGGCGTTCTCCTCGATGGACGCGCTGCCCAGGGTCATATCTGTGGCGGGATAGATCAACCCCTGGAAAGCGATGGCGGGACCGGACCGGTCCCGGGACATCAGCGTCAGCACCGCTGCCAGGTTGCCTCCGGCGCTGTCGCCCACCACGGCGAGCCGGCCGGCGTCGGCCTCCCATTCATCGGCGCGGGCGGCCACCTCGAGCAGTGCGGCGTAGCAGTCCTCCGCGGCGGCGGGCCAGGGGTGCGCAGGCGCCAGCCGGTACTCGAGGGAAACGACGACGGCGCGCGCGTCCCGGGCGATGGTGCTGGCCAGCGAGTCATAGATGTCCAGGTTGCCGATGGTCCAGCCGCCGCCGTGGATCAGGACCACCAGCGGCAGTGTGCCGTCGGCATCTTTTGGCCGGTACACCCGGACGGGGATCCGGCCCCCGGCTCCCGCAGCGGTCTCGTCCTTCATTTTCACGCCGGAGGCGACGCCGCCCAGCACCCAGTCCACCACCGGATTGTGCTTGATGATGCGCTGCTGGTCGGCAAGGATCTGCTCCTCGCTCTTACGGGCAATGGAGGTCCTCGCCAGCACCTTGCCCACCAGCCGTACCCGCAGATCCAGCTTTGCCATGTTGGTGCCTTTCCGTAAATCCGGCCGGGTTAGGCCTGAATATAGTCCTCCACAGCCCGCCGCGCCGGGCGGCGGGCAGGCGGCGCCGTCGTCGTTCCGGATAACCGTTGCCGCGCCCGGGGCAACCGGGCAGAATCAGACCGACGGTTTGACGGCACGGAGGACGCATTCGGGCGGCACCGCGGACAGATGGAGCGGCAATGAGCACGGACACCACGGCCGGGACAGGCACGCGCGGCGGCACCGGTCCCGGGCAGGGAGCGCATGCAGCGGACAGCCACGACGTGATCCGCGTGCAGGGGGCGCGGGTGAACAACCTGCGGGACATCAGCATCGAGATCCCCAAACGGCGGCTGACGGTGTTCACCGGGGTGTCCGGCTCCGGCAAGAGTTCACTGGTGTTCGGCACCGTGGCCGCCGAATCCCAGCGGCTGATCAACGAAACCTACAGTGCGTTTGTGCAGGGCTTTATGCCCGCACTCGCCCGCCCGGAGGTGGACCTGCTGGAGGGGCTGACCACGGCGATCATCGTGGATCAGGAGCGGATGGGGTCGAACCCGCGCTCCACGGTCGGCACCGCCACGGACGCCAACGCGATGCTGCGGATCCTGTTCAGCCGGCTGGGGAAACCCTCCATCGGTCCGCCCAACGCGTATTCCTTCAACGTTCCGTCCGTGAAGGCGTCCGGTGCCATTACGGTGGAGCGCGGCGACGGCAAGACCCGGGCGGAGAAGGCCACCTATAACCGGCTCGGCGGCATGTGCCCGCGCTGCGAGGGCACCGGGGCGGTCACCGACTTCGACCTCACGGCCCTGTATGACGACGCGAAATCGCTCTCCGAGGGCGCGATCACCGTGCCCGGCTACAGCATGGAGGGCTGGTTCGGGCGGATCTACGCAGGTTCCGGGTTCTTCAACATGGACAAGCCGATCGCAAAGTTCACTAAGCGCGAGCTGCACGACCTGCTCTACAAGGAGCCCGTCAAAATCAAGGTGGAGGGCATCAACCTCACCTATGAAGGCCTCATCCCCAAGATCTCCAAGTCCATGCTGTCCAAGGACCCCGAAGCAATGCAGCCGCACATCCGCGCCTTCGTGGACCGGGCCATCACCTTCAGTACCTGCCCCGAATGCGACGGCACCCGGATCAGTCCCGAGGCACGTTCCTCGAAGATCGACGGCGTCAACATCGCCGACGTCTGCGCCATGCAGATCAGCGACCTCGCCGGCTGGGTCCGCGGGCTGAAGGAACCCTCGGTGGCTCCGCTGCTGACCGGCCTGCAGCACCTGCTGGACGCGTTTGCGGAAATCGGGCTGGGCTACCTGTCCCTGGACCGGCCCTCGGGCACCCTCTCCGGCGGCGAATCGCAGCGGACCAAGATGATCCGGCACCTGGGCTCCTCGCTCACCGACGTCACCTACGTCTTCGACGAGCCAACCATCGGCCTGCATCCGCACGACATCGCCCGGATGAACCAGCTCCTGCTGCAGCTGCGGGACAAGGGCAACACCGTACTGGTGGTGGAGCACAAGCCCGAAACCATCGGCATTGCGGACCACGTGGTGGACCTGGGACCCGGCGCCGGCACCGACGGCGGCACGGTCACCTTCGAGGGCCCGCTCGCCGGACTGCGGGACAGCGGTACGCTGACCGGCCGGCACCTGGGGGACCGGGCGCGGCTCAAGGAGTCGGTGCGGCCGTCGTCGTCGTCCCTGCAGGTGCGCGCCGCCGCCACCAACAACCTGCGCGACGTCGACGTCGACATTCCGCTGGGCGTGCTGGTGGCGCTCACCGGGGTGGCCGGCTCCGGCAAGAGCTCGCTGATCACCGGGTCGGTCTCCGGCAGGGAGGGCGTGGTGACGGTGGACCAGAGCCCGATCCGCGGCTCCCGGCGCAGCAATCCGGCCACCTACACCGGCCTGCTGGAACCGATCCGGAAGGCGTTCGCGAAGGCCAACGGGGTGAAGCCCGCCCTGTTCTCCTCCAACTCCGAGGGGGCCTGCCCGGCCTGCAACGGCGCCGGCGTCATTTATACCGAGCTGGGCGTGATGGCCACGGTGGAATCGGTCTGCGAGGACTGCGAGGGCCGCCGCTTCCAGGCCTCGGTGCTGGAATACCGGCTGGGCGGCAAGGACATTGCGGAGGTGCTGGCTTTGTCGGTCACCGATGCTGAGGCCTTTTTCGCCGAGGGGGAGGCCGCCACCCCGGCCGCGCATCGGATCCTGGGCCAGCTCGCCGACGTCGGGCTCGGGTATCTGCACCTGGGCCAGCCGCTGACCACCCTGTCCGGCGGGGAGCGGCAGCGGCTGAAGCTGGCCACGAACATGGGCGGCAAGGGCGGTATTTACGTGCTGGACGAGCCGACCACCGGCCTGCACCTGGCCGACGTCGAACAGCTCCTGGCCCTGCTGGACCGGCTGGTGGATGCGGGGAAGTCGGTGATCGTGATCGAGCATCACCAGGCCGTGATGGCGCATGCGGACTGGATCATTGACCTGGGTCCCGGCGCCGGGCGCGACGGCGGGCGGATCGTGTTCGAGGGGACACCGGCGGATCTGGTGGCGGATGCGTCCACGCTGACCGGGGAGCATCTGGCGGAGTACGTGGCGGGATGAGGTTCGCTGCCGGGTTCTCCTCAAGAAGCCGGGCTCCGGGCTAGACCCCTTCAACCGCGGGCAGCCGCCCGGAACGTACCGCGTCCGCGAAGGTCCGGTAGTCCTGCTCGTTCTGATCTGCGTACCGCTCGCAGAAGTCGGTGACTGAGTTATCGAACTTCTCGCTCTTGCCCAGATAGGCGGCAATCGCGATCGGGTCTCCTGATCTGGCGTGGGCCCGGGCCAGGGTCCAGCCGCAGGTGCGTGCGTAAAACTGCATCCCGCGGGGTTTCATCGTTTCCACGACTACCGAGCCCTTCATATCCCGCAGCTGGCGCCAGTACAGGTACCGGTTTTCCTGCACTCCCTTGGTCCAGCCCAGGAAAATATCGCTGGCGGCCTGCATCCTTCGCTGGCCCTGCACCACGCGCTGGCCCGGCTGGCGGTATCTGCTTTTGGGCAGGTGGTCCTCAAGAACCGACCGTGTTGCTTCCTTGACCTGCAGGAACAGCGGGTCGTCTGCATCGCGGCCCTGAAGCAACGCGATGAAGCCCCGGGTGCCGACGCTGCCCACACCCACCACCTTGCGGGCGATATCGACGATTTCGAAGCGCTCGAGGAGGTGGCGCCGGTCGTCCTGCAACGTGGCCCGGTAGGAGCGGAGCTGTTCGCGGGATTCCTCCCACATCTGATCCGCGGATAAACCGAAAGAATCACCGAACTCCCTGAGCGGAATGACGATCGGTGGCTGGCTGACGATTCGGTACTTCCCGTCCACGAGCTCAGCCAGCTTGGCGAGTGCCTGCAGGCTGTCCCGGGAACGCGCCTTCCGGGCGGTCTTCTCCGCCGTCTTGCCCATCTGCTTCGCCGCCTTTTTGGCCGCCTTGCCCTTGCCGGTGTCCGCCCCCAGCTGGATCGTTGACAAAATATCCTGCTCCGTCAGGCGCGCGTACCAGATGTCCAGGGTTCCCATTTGGGCGAACTCGCGCATGGCTTCGCGGTAAGCCCGAACCGCGGCAAGGGTTGCCGAACGCGCCTCTTCGTCGGTGAAGGAGTTGTTCCTGGCCGCAATGGTGAAACTCGCGGCCATCCGCAGCACGTCGTACTCGAACGGCCCCGGAAGTGTTTCGTCGAAGTCATTCAGGTCGAACAGCAGAGTGCGCTCGGGTGAGGCGAATACCCCGAAGTTCGACAAATGGGCGTCGCCGCACAGCTGGGTGGTCAGGCCGGATCGAGGGGTGTCCTTGAGATCGGCGGCCATGATCTTGGCTGCACCCCGGTAGAAGGTCAACGGAGAATCAAGCATCCGGCCGTGACGCACCGGCACGAGGTCCGGATCGCGGGTGAGGTTCTGTTCTTCGAGGAGGGCGACGGGGTCCGGGCGGACGGGCGCCGGAACCCAGCCCTGGTGGGCGGAGACGGGTGTTGCCTGTCGGCGATCCTTGCCAACTGCCACACGGTCCGCAACGCTCGGGTGCTGAACCTCGATACTGCCCATGATCGGCGCTCTCTGCAGCGGCTTGTTGCGCCGTCCGGCAGGTCTCGCGGGGGTCGGACTCTGTACGGCGGCCGACGTCCACAGAATAGCCGATTGGCCTCCCCGAGGGGATGGGTCCGGGGTCCGGAAGATTGGACGCCGCCGTCTTCCCGGGCCAATCCCGGGGCTCCTGAGATCATTTAGGACAGCGGGCTGCGGGGCGCGAACATGATCACGGCGACGCCCACGAGGCAGATCAGCGAGCCAACGATGTCCCAGCGGTCGGGCCGGAAACCGTCGAAGACCATGCCCCAGGCCAGCGACCCGGCCACGAACACTCCGCCGTACGCCGCCAGAATCCGGCCGAAGTGGGCGTCCGGCTGCAGCGTGGCGACAAACCCGTAGGCGCCCAGAGCCATCACTCCCAGGCCGGCCCACCACCACGCCCGGTCCTCCCGCACGGACTGCCAGACCAGCCAGGCCCCGCCGATTTCGGCGGCAGCGGCCAGCAGGAACAACAGGATGGTTTTTGCAACGGTCATGGCCTCCATCCTGCCGCAGATCGGCAAACCGGCAGGAAGCATCAGCCCCGGGTCAGGCCGCGTGCGCACCACGTACGCGGTTCCGGACCTCGCGGTAGAGCAGGCTCTCTACGGCAACCAGCGCCGCGATCAGTGCGGTGACGAGGAGAAGCGCCGCCAGGGAGGTCAACGGCGGAGCAGCGGCTATCAGGACCAGCATCAGCACAGCCGTGCCCAGCCGCCACTTCTTCCAGCCGCCGCCCATCCTCCGCCAGAAGCCCGCGCTGGCGAGCAGGTACAGTGCCGGTCCGCCGAACAACGCGAAAGCCCCGACGCGGTCCATGGTCTTGCCCTCCTCCACATGGGCCAGCGCGTCCTCCACGCCCAGGGCCGTGAGGACAATGCCGGCCACGAGGGGCAGATGCAGGTAGGTGTACGCGACGACGGCGGCCGACGACCGGACGGATCCGCGCAGTGCGGCGAAACGGTGTTCGGCAGCTACTGCCGTGACGTCGAAGTAGAGCCACCAGAGCCCGATGGACAAGCAGATACCTGCCGCCGCACCGGCAAGCACCGGGATGCTGACGGGCACCTCGGAGGCGCCCACGCCGATGGAGACGATGGATTCGCCGAGAGCGAGGATGATGACGAGGCCGTACCGCTCGGTCCAGTGCGCCGCCGAATGGACCCGCCAGTTCCCGTGCCAGGAGATGAGGAAAGTGATGCCGGTGTCCAGCGCCATGCCGGCGAGCCAGAACCAGGTCTGCGCGGTTCCGCCCAGCAGCGCCCCGGTGATGACCAGCGCCGCTCCCAGGGTGGCGGTGACGGTCAGCTTGGCTACCTGGCGGCGCAGCGGATGATCGTTTCCGGCCGCATACACGTACAGCCCCAGGTGCAGGATCCGGACCGCGGTGTATGCCAGGGCAAGGACCAGCGGACCGTCGAGGCCGCCGTCGAGGTCTTTGAAGGCCTCGGGGATGGCCAGTGCGGCAATGAAAATGGCCACCATGACGGCGGACAGGCCGAACCGCATGAGTCCTTCATCGGCGTGTGCCTGGTTGGCGAGCCAGGAGAAGGGCGCCCAGGACCACCACAACAGGGTCAGGATGACCATCCCCTGCAGCACCCCCAGGAACGAATACTCATGCACCATAAAGCCGGTGGCCTGGGTGAAGGCGAACACGAACACCAGGTCGAAGAAGAGTTCAAAGGTGGTGACCCGGTGCGTTTCGTCCGAAATGCGAGCCGCAGGAAGCGGCGGGCGCGGCAGATGCGGCATGGCACAAAGAATAGAAGTCCGCGGCCCAGGCCAGAAGACGATGCGGGCGGAAAGCCGAACGTCCGCGGCGGCTACAGAGTCCGGATCGGGGTGCCTGCCAGGAACGCGGAGATGTCCTCCACCGCCTGCGGAAAGAACGTGCGGTAGTTCCGCTCGGTGACGTAGCCGAGGTGCGGGGTTGCCAGGACGTTGGGCAGGCCGCGGAACGGGGAATCCTCGGGCAGCGGCTCTTCGGCAAACACGTCCAGCCCGGCGCCGGCAATCATCTGCTGCCGTAACGCATGGAGCAGTGCGGGCTGGTCGACTATCCCGGCCCGGGAGGTGTTGATCAGGAAAGCGTCCGGCTTCATCAGCGCCAGCTCCCCGGCCCCGAGCAGCCCGCGCGTCCGGTCGCTCAGCACCAGATGGACGGACACGATGTCGGACGCCGCCAGCAGCGCTTCCTTGGAGGAAGCGAGCCGGGCTCCGGCGGCTTCGGCACGTTCGGCGGTGAGATTCTGGCTCCAGGCGAGGACCTCCATCCCGAACGCCGCGCCTACCCGTGCAACCTGTGAGCCGATTTTCCCCAACCCCAGCAGCCCGAGCGTGGCGCCGTGCAGATCGGTGCCGATGGTCTGCTGCCAGGGTCCGCGGTCCCGGAGGGCGGTTGCCTCCGGGACCAGATGCCGGGAGAGTCCCAGGATCAGTGCCCAGGTCAGCTCTGCGGGCGGGGTCGAATTGCTGGCCGTCCCGCAGACGGTCACGCCCTGCTCCCGGGCTGCCGGCAGATCGATCGAGGCGTTGCGCGCCCCGGTGGTCACCAGCAGTTTCAGGCGGGGCAGCCGGGCAAGCAGGGTCGCCGGAAAGGGGGTGCGCTCGCGCATGACGACGACGACGTCGAACCCGGCCAGGCGTGCGGCGACGGCGTCCTCGTCGGCCAGGTGGTCGGAGAAGACGGTCAGCTCCACCTGATCAGCCAGCTGTTCCCAGTCAGCGAACCGGGTTGCGGCTTGCTGATAATCGTCGATCACTGCGCATGTAACAGTCATGAACTCTTCCCTGCCGGCGGTTGGCCTGATGGGCACCAAGCTACCGTGCCCGGCTGCAACCACGGGCACGCTGCCGCTCCGGCGGCATATCCCCTTAGTTGACAGGAATCCGCTCCCGCTGAATATTGAAGCAATGAGCACCTCAGCGAAAACCCCGGCCTTTGCAGCGATTTTCCTCGCACTGATGGGTACGGGAATTTCCTTTTCGAGCGTCGCGGTTTCTCCGCTTCCGATTCGAATCGCCATGATTGCCCTCGCTTTGCTGCTGGTGGCCGCAGCGGGAGCATTCGTGGGGATTGCCGTGTCCCGGCTCCGGCAGGCCGAGGGGGAGTGACACCGGAAAAACGCACCGCGCGGTCCTGCTTGTGACGCGCGTCATGTCTCCGGTACGGTGACTAGACCACCGGCGGTTCGACTATCGAACGTTCTGTTCAAATAACGAACACGATCGGCGGGCACCTACGGCACAACGAAGTGAGGACCCCCGTGCAGTTCCACCATCACGGTTACGTATCCGGCGACCCCCGCATCGAGCCGGCGGCCGGCACCGGTATCGACCGGCCCGCCGACCTGCCCGACAAAGTGGACGTGCTGATCGTCGGCTCCGGTCCCGCCGGGATGCTCACCGCCGCACAGCTGTCACAGTTCCCGAGTATCACCACCCGCATTGTGGAGCGCCGGGACAGCCGCCTCGCGATCGGCCAGGCGGACGGCATCCAGGCCCGCAGCGTGGAAACCTTCCAGGCCTTCGGATTCGCCGAGGAAATCACCTCCGAGGCCTACCGCATCACCGAAATGTGCTTCTGGCGTCCGGACCCGGAGAACCCGGAGAACATCGTGCGCTCCGGCCGCGCCCTGGATGATCCGGCCGGGATCAGCGAATTCCCGCACCTGATCGTCAACCAGGCCCGCGTGCTGGACTACTTCGCCCGGTTCATGGCCAACTCGCCCACCCGCATGCGGCCCGACTACGGCTTCGAGTTCCGCAGCCTGAAGGTCGACGACGACGCCGAGTACCCCGTCGCCGTCACCCTCCTGTCCACCGCCGGCCCGGATGAGGGCACCGAACGCACGGTTCGGGCCAAGTACGTGGTGGGCTCCGACGGCGCCCGCAGCAAGGTCCGCGAATCCATCGGCGCCACCATGGCCGGAGACAAGGCGAACCACGCGTGGGGCGTCATGGACGTCCTGGCCAACACCGACTTCCCGGATATCCGCACCAAGTGCGCCATCCAGTCCTCCAACGGCGGCAGCATCCTGCTCATCCCGCGCGAGGGCGGGCACCTGTTCCGCATGTACGTGGACCTCGGCGTTGTGCCCGAAGATGACAACGGCGCCGTCCGGAAGACCTCCATTGACCAGATCATTGCCAAGGCCAACGGCATCATGGCCCCGTACACCCTCGATGTCCGCAACGTCGCCTGGCACAGCGTCTACGAGGTGGGCCACCGGCTCACCGACCGGTTCGACGACGTCCGCACCGAGGATCTCGGCACCCGGACTCCGCGCGTCTTCATCACCGGCGACGCCTGCCACACGCACAGCGCCAAGGCCGGTCAGGGCATGAACGTCTCCATGCAGGACGGTTTTAATCTGGGCTGGAAGCTCGGCCACGTGCTGGACGGCCGCAGCCCGGAAACCCTGCTCTCCACCTACTCGGCCGAACGCCAGGTGGTCGCGAAGAACCTCATCGACTTCGACAAAGAGTGGTCCACGCTCATGGCGAAGAGGCCCGAGGAGTTCGAGAACCCCTCGGACCTGGAGGACTTCTACGTGCGCACCGCCGAGTTCCCGGCCGGGTTCATGACCGAGTACACCCCCTCCGTGCTCATTGCCGAACCTCGGCACCAGAATCTGGCCGCCGGGTTCCCGCTCGGCAAGCGCTTCAAGTCCGCACCCGTGCTGCGCGTCTGCGACACCAACCCGGTGCAGCTGGGCCACCAGGCGCGGGCGGACGGCAAGTGGCGGATCTACGTCTTCGCCGACGCCGCAGCCGCCGGCACCCCGTCGCCGGTCACCGAGCTGGCCGAATGGCTGGACACCGCGCCGGATTCCCCGCTGGCGGCCACGCCGGAAGGCGCGGACCGGAATGCCTGGTTCGACGTGAAGGTGATCTACCAGCAGGACCACACGGGCATTGACCTCGGCGCCGTGCCGGCGGTGTTCAAGCCGCAGGTCGGACCGTTCCAGCTCGACGACCTGGCGAAGGTCTACGGCGCGGACCCGACCGCCGACATCTATGAGCAGCGCGGAATTTCCCGGAACGGTGCCGTGGTGCTGGTCCGCCCGGACCAGTACGTGGCCAACGTGCTGCCGCTGACGGCCACCGCCGAGCTCGCCGGGTTCTTCGCCCCCCTCCTGCCGGCCCGCCAGCCGCAGGCGTAACTCCTTTTCCACGTACGACGACGGCGGCGCCCCAGGTGCCGCCGTCGTCCCGCGCTAACGGCGGCAGGGCTGGCAGACTGACCCGTATGGGCCCATCCGAAAGGCACCAATGAGCTATACGCAGTACCCCATGCCCAGTCCTCCCAAGAAGGCGCCTACACTCGGACCGGTTGGAAAGACGGCCATTGCAGTGACCGCTTTCCTGCTGGTTATGGCCGTAGTGGCGGTCGGAGTCTTCATCGCGAGGGGTGGACTCGGGTATCAGGACCGTGATTGGGAAGACAAGGTGGACTCCATTACCGACTCCCTGCTCCCGATGGTGTCCGGCGAGGTGGACGACCCCCACGGCGACGAGTTCGATGAGTTCTGGAACGACCCGGCGATGAATACCCCGGAGGCCACCGCCCTCACGGCCGCGGTGACAGCTCAGTGGGAGTCTCACTTCCGCACCTACCAGCTTCAGGCGCAGGGATACCTGTCCAAGATCGAGGACGCGGACGCCAAGGCGAGGGCCCAAGAGAAGATGGACCAGCTTAACCGTGCGTTTGCCAACGACCGACCGGCGCGTGGAAAGGTGGTCATCTTCGAGGACCTGTCCCCGTTCCTCTCTGCGAGTTGCGACCCGGACGACAGCGACAAAGACCTGATCAAGTTCGACTCCTCCGGGAACCCCCAGCCACAGTTCACCAATCGCAACACGGCGGCCGGTACTTGGCCTTCGGACCCCGATTTTGAAGCGCAGGTTAAGCCCCTGATCATGAAGGCGTACCCGGAGATGTATGACGCTTGGCTCTCCGAGCGTTGTAGCAAGTAACCCTGGGCCGAATGGCTGCTGGACGCGCCAGGGCTGGCAGACTGACCTGTATGGACAGTTCCGACCCTTCCGAAATCACGCCCGACTTCGACGCCGCCGCCCTGTTCTGGGACGACTACGCACTGGCCTTCCCGGCCCAGGCAGCAGCCGACGGCGAATACAACGTGGAGACCTTCGGCGACTCTCCGGCCATGGCCGATGAACTGCTGGCCCTGGTTATGAGCGGCCGCAAACGCGCCACGTCTTCGCTGGTCTCGGAGTACGTGGACGAGGGCTCGCAGCTGCCGCGGATCGGCATCCACTGGATTGTCTGCGACAGCACAGGAGCGCCGCGGGTGGTCCTGCGGACCGTGGAATTGAAACTGGGCAGCTTTGCCGACGCGGATGAGGCTTTCGCCCGGGACGAAGGTGAAGGCGACCTCAGCCTGGAGTCCTGGCGGCGGGAACATCAGAAGTTCTGGGAACGCAGTGCCGCCGCGCGCGGAACCACCTGGTCCGAGTCCGAGGAGATCGTGTTCGAACGCTTTGAGGTCGTCTGGCCCGCCGGCGCGCCTTAAACGGTTCAGCCGCGCCGGAAACCGCCCTCGGTGCTGATCGTCTGGCCGACCACCCAGCGGCCCTCGTCGGACACCAGCCAGGCGATCAGCCGCGCCGGATCATCAGGGGCGCCGAAGCGGCCGCCCGGGAAAGCGGACCCCACGTCGTCGAGGACTTCCAGCGGACGGTCGGCCGTCTCCGCATCAAGATAGCCGGTGTTGACCGGCCCCGGATTGACGGTGTTGAGCAGGATCCCGCGGTCGGCGAGGTCTGCGGAAACCGAGGGAGTGATGCCGGCGAGGGCGGCCTTCGACGCGGCGTAGGCAATTTCGCCGGGCATCGGGCCCAGCAGCTGTCCGCTGGTGAACCAGATGACCCGTCCGCCCGCACGTCCGTCGTGCTGGTCGGCGAAGCGGGCGGTGGCCAGCAGCACCGAGCGGGCGTTGACGGCCCAGTGTGCGTCCAGCATGGCGGCATTCTGCGCCTGCAGGGGACCGTCGCCGCCGCTGCGGGCGTGGTTGCAGATCAGGATGTCCAGGTGCCCGAGGGCTGCCGCGGCGTCGTTAATCAGGGCGTCGGGGGCATCGGGTGCGGAGAAATCATGTTCGCCGTGGGCAAGCCGGGCGCCGGGCTGCAGGCGTGCCCGCAGCAGGTCCATCACTGTGTCAACGTCCTCGGCGCCCCAGGGCTGTTCGGCGTCGTGCGGTGCGAAGTGCTGCAGATACAGGCTGGCGCCCATGTCCGCCAACCGTGCGGCGACGGCGAAGCCAATGCCCCGGCGGCGGCTCACGCCGGTGACGACGGCGGTGCGTCCGGTCAGGGGAGGTGTTGTCATCGGGCCATGCTAACGGTCGCCGGTGCCCGTGCCCCGCAGGCCGGTCGGTTGGCCCGACCGGCCGGCAGCGGCGCAGGCCGCTTACCAGGGCAGGGAGCCGTCCTCATCGCTGAAGGTGCCGGTGGGTCCGTTGGCCGGGACGGTTGCCATCCGGACGGCAGCCCGAGCCCCCTGCCGCGGCGTACGTGTTCCCCGGAAACCGTTCAGATCGGTGGCAACAAACCCCGGACAGACCGCATTCACCAGGATGCCTTCGGGAGCCAGCCCCTTCGCATACTGCAGTGTCAGGGAGGTCAGGGCCGTTTTGGACGGGGCATACCCGGCGGCGATCGGGTCCGTAGTGGCCGGATCGGATACCGCGGCCAGGGATCCGGCCACGCTGGAGACGTTGACAATCCGCGGGGCCGCGGAGAGGCGCAGCAGCGGCAGGAAGGCCGCGGTCACGGAAATGACACCGAAGAAGTTGGTCTCAAAGACCGACCGGATTTCGTTCACATCGGCCGAGCCCGGCTGCTGGGCAGCAAAGCTGACTCCCGGCGTCGCCACAATCCCGGCGTTGTTCACCAGGGCATCCAGCCGCCCGAAGCGGCGTTTGACCTCGTCCGCCGCGGCCGCCACCGAGGCCGGATCGGTGACATCGAGGACGACTGCGACGGCGTCTCCGCCCTCCGCGCGTACCTCCGCGGCGGCCCGCTCACCGGCGTCGGCGTTCCGTGCCGCTACCACCACCGTGTGGCCGAGGGCTGCCAGTTGGCCGGCGATCTGTCTGCCGATGCCCTTGTTGGCGCCGGTGACGAGGGAAATCATGCTGTCATTCATGAGACTCCTAAAGAAATGCAGCCCACCCGGCCGGGCAGGCACTCCAAGTCTGACCGCCGGAGTTTGTACTTGGAATAAGGAAAAGTCCGTATTTTTTGCTCTAGAGTACAAATATGATGGACGACCGGTTATCGGAAGTGCTCGACCTTATAGAGGTCAGGAGCATTATTTCGGGCAGCGCTGCGGTGTCCGGGCGGTGGGAAACCGAAAGCAGCATCGATGAGGACCTAAAGTTCTTCGCGGTCGTGCAGGGCAGGATGCACCTCTCTACGGACGGGCCGGGTATGCCCCTGGTCCTGGAGGCCGGCGACGTTGCCCTCCTCAACGGCCGCCGCTGGCTCAAGCTGGAGGGCGGCAGCGGGGACACCTCGCCGCTGCGCCTGGAACCGCCAGCCAGCGGAACGTTTGTCCGGGTGGGGGAGGGTGCGCCGGGCACCGAGGACATCGTCATCGGCGGCCGGGTGGCTGTGAACGCCACCGGCAGGGAACTGCTCCTGCAGGCCCTGCCGCCCGTGGCGCACATCCGGTCGGGAACCGCAGCCGCCCCACACCTGCATGATTTGATCGACCGGCTGTTCACGGAGGTGGCCGGCCGGCGGATGGGATCGGCGTTTGCTGTCCGGCAGTACGGGCAGCTGCTGCTGGTGGACGTGCTTCGGGCGTTTGTTGAGGACGCTGACCTGCCTCAAGGATGGCTGAAGCTGCTCGCCGACGAACGGCTCCGGCCCGCCCTGGCACTCATCCACGCCCAGGGGACCCGGCCGCCGAGTCTGGAGGAGATGGCCGGCGCCGTGGCTATGTCGCGTACCGCTTTCACGGAACGGTTTAGGGACGTTGCCGGCACGCCGCCGCGGTCCTACCTGAACAACTGGCGCATGCTCCGGGCCCAGCGGGAACTGCGGTCCGGCGACATCCGGATCCGGTCGCTGGCACTTGACCTGGGGTTCTCCTCCGAGAGTGCGTTCAGTACGGCTTTCAAGCGCAGCGTTGGGGAATCGCCCCTGCGTTACCGGTCCCGGGTGCGTGCGCTGCAGGCGGCGGACTAGCGGGGCGGACCGGCGGCACCCGCGCTCGGGGCGGGGTCCGGCGGACGACGACGGCGGGGGCGGGAGCGCGCGTAGATCCTCGCCCCGTCACTCGACAGGGCGAGGATCAGCAGGACGTCGAAGGCGTAGCCGAACAGGTTGGTCCGCAGTGCGGCGTCGGGCCCGGCGGACACGGCTGCTATCTGCACGGCAATAGCGATGGAACTCAGCGACATTGCCGTAACCCGGGCGAAGTTGCTGCCCCGCAGAATGAGCACGGCCAGCACGGTTTCCACCCCGGCGAACACGGTGAGAGAAACGCTGGTGGGAGCGTAGGCGCTGCCCAGCTCGGCAAGGCCGCGGCTCTGTGTGCCCAGCAGGTTAATCACCAGGGAAACATCGGTCACGTGCACGAGGAAGGGTGCCGCCACCGCCAGGGCAGCAAATCCGCGCAGCAATACAAGGACCGTGCCGAAGATGACGGGTGCCGGCGGCCGTTCCCGGCGGGCGGCCGCGGCGCCCGCGGGGACGGCCGGGCCGGTCTCCGGAAGGTTGCCCAGGTCGGCTACCGGAAGGTCCCCATCGGTGACAATCGAGTCCCCGCCGCCGTTGCGGGAGTGGTAGCCGGTGGAGAAGTTCTTGATCACTTCCACGGACACCTCCGGAGAGGAATCCCGAATCGAGTCGATCAGGTAGTCCCGTTCGGCGTCGATATTCTCGCCGACCCGGTGTGTGACCTGCAGGGTGAACAGGGATAAACCGACGGCACGGTCAAAGGACGCGGCACCCAGCCAGTCCGCGGCGATGCCGCCGGGGAGCATCCAGCCCTCGGGGCAGCGCCAGAAACGGGCATGGTGGCGCTGCCGCGGGTTGCCGTGCATTTCCTGCTCGTAGGCAAAATCCTGCTGCCGGTCGAACAGGAGCAGGGGGCTGACCGGGGCATGATCGTAGCTGCGGTGCAGCAGGGTGGAGGAGACAATTCGCCAGCTGCTGGCCAGGGTCACCGGGTCCGCGAGGTGCCAGCCGGCCTTTTCCAAGGCGCCCCGCAGCTGCGCTTCACTGCCCAGAAAGGCCAGGTTGACGGCGTCGCCGAACAGCCCCGCATTGGTGCGGGTGCGGCCCATGAAGTAGTTGGGAATGAAAATCTGCGTCAAGACCCGGTCCAGGCGCGGCAGCACCAGGTACGCCAGCGCGGCCCAGAACACTACCAGGAACCAGATATGCCGCTGCTGCAGGCTCTCCTCCAGCAGCAGCACGGCGAACCAGGCTGCACCGATGCCGCTGAACGTGAAGAAAGCCCAGTCGACGGCGGTTGCCGCCGGCCCGCCGTCGGGCTCCGCTGCGGTGCCCCGCTGGGTCATCCGGACGTCATAGCCCCGGCATTTCGCCGTTTGCCCGAGCCTCGATCCAGTCCACGGCGGCGTCCGGCAGGAAGTAGGCGCCGCTGCCGTCGGAAGCCATGCCGCGGCTGCGGGAGATGTCCTCCACCACCCACGCCTCCACCGCGTCACCGTTGTTGGCGGTCAGCCACTCGCGGGACTCGGACGCGAGCATCGGCCACCACTCGGCAATGCCCAGGTCATCGCGCTCAAACTGTTCATCGGTCATGGCTAAAACTCTGGCACTTTCACCTCTGCTGGTCGACGGTCTGCACCAACCTGCCGGTCCGGCCCTGTTATTCGCTGCCCGGGGCAGCGGCGAGCACATAGCGGCGCACCTGCCCGCCGTCGTCGTCCTGCTGGAGCACGCCGCCCACCGCTTCAAGCGTCCGGACCGAGGCGCGGTTGCCTGCCGCGGAGACCGCCAGCACCTGCGACATCCCGAGCCTGCGTGCCTCGTCGAGCATGGCTTCCACCGCCCAGGCCGCCACTCCGCGGCGGCGGGCGGAGGGGCGAATTCCGTAACCCAGGCGCCCGGCACGCGGTACGGCCTCATGCTCCTCGTGCCGCAGGGCGATCCCGCCCAGCACCCGGCCGTCCTCGGTGATCCACCGGTAGGTGCACCGGGTATCGGCGGCGAGCCGGTGCAGCCAGGCATCGAATCCGGCCGGAGTTTCGACGTCGTCGCCGGGCAGGAGCCCGAAGCCGTCTTCGTGGAGGCCCGGACCCCACTCGAGGTGTGCCTCGCGCCAGGCATGATGCCAGGCGGCGTCGGGGCTGATCAGTTCGGGCATGGGGTCACTGTAGTGGCTCCCCGGGGAGGGTGCGCTGCATCGAAAGTGCACAACTTACCGATTTTCAGCCGAAAAACGGTAACTACTGCACTTTCGATTCCGGAAACGGTAACTACTGCACTTTCGTCGCAGCGAGAGGTGCTGTTACTCGTTGGGGGCTCTATCAGTCCATATGCCGAAGGACACCCCGCATGAATCTTGGAACGTTGCGAACCAGCGGTCATTGCCGCCGAGGTCAGTTCTGCTTCGTTCGACCTGGCCGCCGAGCTCTCGGACTCGTGAGAGGAAGCCTTCGAGGTCATCAGTTTCGAAATAGACCCGGGTTCCGGCCGTAGGCGCTGTTCCTTCGGTTGCGCGTTGAAGACCGCCAATTCCCGACTCGCCGCTTCTGATGATCCAGTAGCTCGCGTCGAGCTCTGAATCCTCGAATGCGGGGGCGAACGTCCAACCTTGGAGATCGCAATGGAACGACATGAACTTCTCGGGGGCTTCGGTCTCAACTTCCCACCAGACGATGTTCACCATGGAGGCATGCTAGCGGACGGCCAGCGGTCTTGGTGCCAAGGTCTACTTCAGCCCGCGCTCCGCGTTTTCACCCGCCGCGAAGCCAGGTTGCCCCCGAAAACCGGACGTGCGACCGTGGAGGGGAGGCCGCGACACGGTCTCCCGGACGAGGGGTGCCGTACCCGGTGTGCGACAAGACGGCCCATGGGAGATTGTCATGTCATGGATTGTTCTGGTGTTGTCCGGCGTTCTGGAAGCGGTCTGGGCCACGGCTCTGGACAGGTCGCAGGGATTCAGCCGGTTCTGGCCGTCGGCCATCTTCGTCACCGCCCTCATTGCCAGCATGGCCGGGCTCGCCTACGCCATGCGGGAACTGCCGCTCGGTACCTCGTATGCGGTCTGGGTGGGCATCGGCGCCACCCTCACCGTGGTCTACGGCATGGCCACCGGCGCGGAATCCGTATCCCTGCTGAAGATCCTGTTCCTGGCCATGATTGTCGGCGGCGTGGTCGGACTGAAAACCCTGCACTAGTTGACACCGCCGTAAACCCGGTGGCATGGTGGTCTGGCTCACAGCTGGAAACGTTTACAACACTCAAAGGGGAGCGTTGGTCCGGGTCACCATCACACAGGTCGCCGCGCATGCCGGCGTTTCCGTGGCGTCCGCTTCACGGGCGCTCAACGGACAGGCCGCGAGCGCCAAGACCGTGGCGAAGGTGCAGCACGCCGCTGAGGAACTCGGTTATGTGGCGGACGCGACGGCGCAGTCGCTGAAGCGGGGCCGCACGAACCAGCTCGCCTATGCCGTCGCCGACATCGGCAACCCGGTCTACATCGAGATGATGACCGCGATCGAACGCGTCGTCTCGGCGTCCGGCTACCGGCTGGTGATGTCGTCCACGGGCACGTCTTCCTCATCCGTCGACGTGGTGCGCGATCTCGGCCGCGGATATGTCGACGGCATGATCCTCTCGCCGCTCCGCGTCACGGATGAACTCCTCGCGGTACTCGCCAAGGCACCGGTGCCGGTGGTCGTTCTCGGACGGTTGCCCGACGACGCCAGCCTCGACACCGTGCCCGCGGACTCCTTCACGGCCATGCGGCTTGTGGTGGAACATCTCGTCGCGGAGGGACGGGGCGACATCGCCTTCGTGAACGGGCCCAGCGACACCACCCCGGGCGCCTTCCGCCGCGACGGATTCGCTGCGGCGGTGGTGGCGCACCCGGCCATCTCGGCGCGCAGCGTCGACGCCGACGACTTCACGATCACGGCCGGGTACGCCGCCGCACGCCGCGCCCTGCATGACGACCACCGCCCCGACGCCATCGTTGCGGCGAATGACCTGATCGGCATCGGCGCCATCCGGGCCGCGGAAGACCTGGGCCTGGCCGTCCCCGGAGACATCACCGTCACCGGCGTCGACAACACGGAACTGGCGGGCGTCATCCGCCCGGGCCTCACGAGCGTCGACCTCGGTGCCGAAGAGCGCGGTCGGGTTGCGGCGGAGCTGCTGCTCGCCCGCATCGCGGAACCGGAACGCCCGGCCCACACGGTCGCCGTCGCCCCCGCGCTGGTGGTCCGCGGGTCATCCCATGCGCGCAGCCCGAACCCGGCCGGAACACCCGATTCCGAAGCACCCGACCTCAACAACGAGAGGCCAGCCCGATGAGCACCGCCACGAAAACCAGGCGCGAGGCGGAGGAGACGCCGCGCGCCGTGAAGCGGGTCGGTCACCGCGCCCGCGCGCAGCGGCGCGAAGCCATCGTCCTGGTGATTCCCGCACTGCTTCCCATCATCATCTTCTCCGTCATTCCGCTCGTGAGCGGCGTGGCCTTGGGCTTCACCGATGCCACGCTGGGCCGGAACGCCGAGATCAACTTCATCGGCTTCGGGAACTTCATCGAGCTCTTCGGCGACAACCGTTTCTGGGGCTCGTTCGGCATCGGCGTCGTGTGGGCCGGGGCGGTCGCGCTCCTCACGCTCGTCTGTGCGATGGGACTGGCGCTGCTGCTCAACAGCGATCTCCGTCTGAAGGGCCTCACCCGGGTCCTGGCACTGATCCCCTGGGCGATGCCGCCGGTGGTCATCGCCATCGTGTGGCGGATGATCTACAACCCCAACTCGGGGCCCCTCAACGGTGCGCTCGAAGCGGTGGGCATTCCCGGGGTCAACTGGCTCGGGGACTTCTCCACCGCGCTGCCCGCCGTCATCGTGGTGGGCGTCTGGGCGGGCATCCCGCAGACCACCGTGCTGCTGCTGGCGGGCATGCAGTCCATTTCCACCGAGCAGCATGAGGCCGCGGCGGTCGACGGCGCCGGAGCGTTCCGCCGGTTCTGGCACATCACTCTCCCGGGCCTTCGCCCCATCATCCTTGCCGTGACCGCCCTGGACTTCATCTGGCAGTTCAATTCCTTCGGCCTGATCTATGTCCTGACCGAAGGCGGCCCCGGCGGCCGCACCATGATTCCGCCGCTGTTCACCTACCTCGAAGCCTTCCGCAACCGTGAAATCGGCTACGCGTCGGCGATGGGCGACGTGCTCGTGATCGCGATCCTGCTGATCCTGTCGCTGTACCTCGTCAACCAGTTCCGCCAGACCAAGGGAGCACGTTCATGACCACCAGACGCCCCTGGTACGCGACGGCGCTGATGTACGTCGCCCTCGCCGGGTTCCTCTTCTTCCTGGGGTTCCCGCTGCTGTGGCTGCTGTCCGCGTCCTTCAAATCCTCCGGAGAGCTGAACTCCCTGGCCGTCAACCTTCTGCCCGCCGAATGGGATTTCAGCAACTACCGTTCCGCGCTGGAACGGCAGAACCTCCTGCCCGCCGCCGGCAACTCGCTCCTGGTCTCAGTCGCGACGATGGTCATTACCGTGCTGCTGTCGATGCCGATGGCCTACGCCCTCGCCCGCCTCAAGGGGCGGCTGCGCGCCGCCGGCACGGTCTGGATCCTGACCAGCCAGGTCTTTCCGTCGATCCTCATCATCATCCCGCTGTTCCTGGTGCTGCGCTCGATCCAGCTCAATGACACTCTGTTCGGCCTGATCCTGGTGTACGTCACCTTCACCCTGCCCTTCACCCTGTGGATGCTGCAGGGCTACGTTGCCGCGATACCGACCGAACTCGAGGAGGCCGGAGAGATGGACGGAGCGTCGCGCATGACGATCCTGCGGACGATCATCCTTCCGCTGCTCGCACCGGGACTCGTCGCGACGGCCATGTTCACCTTCGTCTCGGCATGGAACGAATTCTTCCTCGCCCTCGTCCTGCTGCAGAGCCCCGAGTTCTACACGCTTCCGATCGCGCTGCGCTCGTTCCTGGGCGCGGAAGGGCAGATGCAGCTCGGCCCGCTGGCGGCAGGAGCGATCCTGGCGACGATTCCGTCGCTCATCATCTTCACCCTCCTGCAGAAAAAACTTACCGGCGGAATGCTCGCCGGCGCAGTCAAAGGCTGACCCTGCACTAACCACTCAACGCTTCACCACTGAGAAAGCGAGCATCATGAAGAGAATCCGAGGCATCGGCGCCGTCGCGTTTGCGGGCGCGGTCGCCCTTGCGCTGACCGGTTGCCAGCAGGGCAGCGCCAGCAACGGCTCGGACAGCGAGGGTGACGGCGCCGTCACCCTCCAGTTCCAGTCGCTGTCCGACCAGCCCGCGACCCAGGAAGCCGTGAAGACGATCGTCGACACCTGGAATGCGGAAAACGAGGACGTCCAGGTCGAGATCGTCCAGGCTGGATGGGACGGGACGTTCGACAAGCTCATCACCCAGTTCGCCGGCGGAACCGCACCGGACATCATCCACTACGAGGCCAGCTCCATCGTCTCCTTCGCGTCCGACGGCTACCTCGCCGATCTGACGGACCATATCGACGCCGACCTGAAGTCGGACATTTCAGAGGGCGTCTGGGATTCCGTCACCCAGGACGGGGAAATCATCGCGTACCCGTCGACGCTGCAGTCCTACATGGTCTTCGCCAATGCCGACCTCCTTGAGGCCGCCGGGGTGGAGGTGCCCAGCGGCGAGACGATGACGTGGGAGGAGCTGCAGGAGATAGCCCGGGCAACAACCACGGGCGGGAACTACGGCCTGGGCTGGGGTCTCGCGTCGCCGACGGCGGCGATGATGAGCCTCTCGCTCGGCTTCGACGGCGGGTTCTTCGACGGCGAAGGCGCCGAGGCATCGATCGAGGTCGGCGACGGTGAGCTTGCCGTGCCGGAACTCATCCACGAGATGGCCTACACGGACAAGTCGATTGAGCCCACGTCGCTGACGCAGTCCGGCTCGGACGTGCTGGCATCGTTCTACGGCGGCAAGGTGGCCATGACCGTGCAGGGTTCCTTCCAGGCCGCGAACATCGCCGCCGATGCCCCCGAGGGCTTCAACTGGGTGGCGCTGCCGCCGCTGGAGGGCTCAGCCGGTGCCATTCAGGCGGCCAATCCGCAGACTTATTCGGTGAACGTCGATTCCGAGTATGTGGAGGAATCGGCAGAGTTCCTCAACTTCTTTATGAACGGTGAGAACCTCGCCTCCATCGCCTACGCCGACGCGCTGATCCCCTCGTCCGGCTCGGCCCGCACCGAGGTGGAGACCCTGGCCGCGGATGACCCGGCCTGGACCCAGGTGCTGGCCTCCGGCGAAGGACTCGAGGGACCGCCGTTCCTCAAGGTGGAGAAGTACACGGAGTGGAAGGACACCATCGCGACCCCCGCGTACCAGCAGTACCTGGCCGATCAAATCACCAGCGAGGAGCTGTCGGCCCAGCTCTCCGACGGCTGGACGGATATCGCGGGCTGATGTTTCGGGGGCGGGCCGACGGTCCGCCCCCGAACCGTCGGCACTCTCAGAGGCAACCGAGGAGTGGGAATGAACCTGTTGCGGGACCGGGTGGCCGGGGTGCTTGCAGGCGCTGCCGTCGGAGATGCCCTGGGCGGTGCGACGGAGGGCTGGACTCCTGAGCAGATCGAGGAGCGCCACGGCGGCCGGGTCGAGGGAATCGTGGGCCCCTTCCTCGCCGACTGGAAAACCGCACGGCCCATCGCGCCGTACCACAAGGGCGACGGGCACATCACGGATGACACCCTCATGACCCATGCCCTCGTGGAGGTGTACGCCAAGCGGCGCCGCCACCTCGACGCCTACGACGTCGCCGGCGATCTGGTGCCGCTGATGATCGGCGAACGCCGCTGGGTCCCCGAACTCGAAGACTCCGCACTGATCCTGCAGCGCGTTTTCCTGGCGGAGAAATGGATCGTCGCGAAGCTGCACTACGGCCATGCGGACCCGCGCGAGGCCGGCGTGGGCAACATCGTTAACTGCGGCGCCACCATGTATATGGCGCCGGTCGGGCTCGTACACATCGGCGACCCGCGCGGTGCCTACGCCGAGGCCATCGACCTCGCCGGCGCCCACCAGTCCTCCTACGGGCGCGAGGCCGCAGGGGTGTTCGCGGCGGCGGTGGCAGCATCCGCCGCCCCCGGGGCCACCGTCGCCCACGTGCGCGAAGCCGTGCTGGAGCTGGCCCACGACGGCACCGCCGCAGCGATCCGCGCCGTCTTCGACGCCGTCGATGCCTTCCTTGCCGACGGCGGATCGGAGGACCCGCGCGACGTCGCCCGGACCGTGCGCGCCGCCGTCGCACCGTTCGACACCGTGGGGGACCACTACCGGGCCCCGGCAATGGACGCCCGCCTGCCCTCGCGCACCAAGTCCATTGAAGAGCTGCCCGTGGCGCTCGGCTTCGTGGCGGCCCGCGGCGGGAACCTGCGGGCGTCGGTGCTCGACGCCGTCAACTACGGCCGCGACGCGGACTCCATCGCGGCGATGGCCGGGGCCGTCTGCGGCGGACTGCACGGGATCGACGCCGTGCCCCCTGACTGGCTGGCCGACGTCACATCCGCCAGCCGCCTCGATCTCGACGCAGTGGTGAGCGTAATGACGGAGGTGGTGCGCGACGTGGCGAAGGCCGACGCGGACCGCGCCGAGCAGCGGGCCGCGGCACTGCACTCACTGCTCGGAAGGGAGGACGCGGCATGCGACTGACCTGGGCGCAGCCGGAGGACCTGGTCGCCGGCGAGCTGACCGCACTCCGCGAGCAGGGCGTTGCGGAGAGCGGCATCGCGCCGATCGAGCAGCGGTGGACGGACGCCGGCGGACCGATCCGGCCCGCGCCGTCCGGGGCAGGCGGCATCCCGGCCCCGCCCGCGATGCGCGTCCTCGCCCGCACCCTGCTTGATGAGCTGCAGGCACTGCAGGTGCCGAGCGCGGAGGAACCGGACGAGTGGAACGACATCGCCGCCCTGCTCCCGCCGCCCGCCCCGGCCGCACCGCCGCCGCCCGCCCCGGCCGCGCCACCCGGCCCGGCCCCGGCGGCATCCGTGTCCTTCGGACGGGTGCACGGGGCCTGGCTGGGCCGGGCGGCGGGCTGCCTGCTGGGAAAGCCCGTGGAGAAGATTCCCCGCGAAGGGATCGAACAGCTCGCCCGGGCCGCCGGGAACTGGCCGATCCACACCTATTTCACCGCGGCAGGGCTCTCCCGGGACCTCGCGCAGCGCTGGCCCTGGAACCGCCGCTCCGCCCCGACGTCGCTGGCCGAGAACATCCACGGCATGCCCGAAGACGACGATCTGAACTTCGCCATCCTCGCGCTCGAGCTGATCGAGACCCACGGCAGGAACCTGACGACGGAGCACATCGCGGCCGCCTGGCTGGCGGAGCTGCCCGCAGGGAGGATCTTCACCGCCGAACGCGCCGCCTACCGGAACCTCCTCGACGCCCGGATCATCCCCGACACGGCACGGCACCACAATCCGTTCCGTGAATGGATCGGCGCGCTCATCCGCGCCGACGTCCACGGCTGGGCACATCCCGGAGATGCCCGCGCCGCCGCCGCCTCGGCCTGGACCGATGCCCGGCTCAGCCATACCCGCAACGGCATCTACGGGGAGATGTGGGCCGCGGCTCTCTGCTCCGCCTCCCTCACCGAGACCACCGCCGACGCCGCCCTGGACGCCGCCGATGCCGTCCTGCCGCCGGCGTCGCGCCTCGCCGCCGCGGTGCACCTCGGCCGGGGGACCGGCCGGTCCCTGGCCGAAGGCTCACTGACCGCTGCTGCCGCACTCGACGTACTCCACACGGAGTTCGCCGGGATGCACTGGGTCCACACCCTCAACAACGCCGCACTCGCAGCCTGCGCGCTCCAGGCCTACGGCGGTGACTTCGACGCCGCCGTTGCGCTCGCCGTCGCGGGCGGATGGGACACCGACTCGGTCGGCGCGACCGTCGGGTCCGTCGTCGGCGGGCTCCTGGGCGCCGGGGCGATCGACGAGGCCTGGACCGCTCCGCTTCAGGACCGCATCGCCACCTCCCTCCCGGGCGGGGCGGAGCGGTCCATCCACGAACTGGCCGAACGGACCCTCCGGTTATCCCAGGGAACGTTATGACCGCCATCGAAAGGACGAACGCATGAGTGGTGGGTTCGACCCCCTGCGGCCCCGCGAATTCGACCTGCCCACCCGGGTGCCGCTCGAGACGGATCTGGCGGTCGGGGATGCGGCACTTACCCTCGACGACGCGAAGATTTTCGCAGCTCCGGCCGACTTCGGCGACCTGGCCCGGTGGCGTGCCCAGCTCACCGCGTGGCGGAACGGCGCGTGGGCCCGTCACCTCGGTCCCAGCCGGTACGACGACGGCGCGTCCGCCTGGGCGAGCCGGTGCTTCGCCGTGGCGCAGGTCTGGCTCTGGGACGAGCTGTTTTTCGACTTCGAAGCGCAGCGGTTCACGCCCGGGCGTTTCCTTGCCGACGCCCGCGGGCGCTTCGGCGGCCTTGACGGCATTGTGCTGTGGCACGCCTATCCGGTCATCGGCATCGACAACCGCAACCAGTGGGACTTTTACAACGTGCCGGGCCTTGCCGACGCCGCCGCAGAACTGCGCGCCGCCGGCGTCGCAGTGTTCCTGGCCTACATGCCGTGGGACACCGGAACGCGCCGCGGCGGCGACGACGCCACTGAGCTCGCGGCGGCTGTACGCCGGATCGGTGCGGACAGCGTTTTCCTCGACACGCTGAAGAAGGCCGACCGGACGCTCGTCGAGGTCCTGGATGCTGCACGGCCCGGCATCGGCCTGGAGGGCGAATCAAAGCTCACGACCGGCCGGATCGCCGACCACACACTGTCCTGGGCGCAGTGGTTCGCCGACTCCGAAACCCCCGGGGTCCTTCGCGCGCGGTGGTTCGAACGCCGTCACATGCAGCACCACATCCGCCGCTGGCACCGGGACCACGCCGAAGAACTGCGCTCGGCCTGGCTCAACGGCGTCGGCATTGTGGTGTGGGAGGTCGTCTTCGGTTCCTGGGTCGGCTGGAATGACCGTGATGCCGCGACGCTGCGCCGCATGCTTCCCGTCCAGCGCGGATTCCACCGCTGGCTGGTGGAGGGCGAGTGGACGCCGCTCACCGTCACCACGGCCCCGCTCGTCGGGTCGACCTTCGAGCTGGACGGCGCCACACTGCTGCTGCTGGCGAACACGTCCGGCTCGGACGCCGAGTACCGGTTGGCCGGCAGTGGCTGGGCACCGCTGCACGCCGGCGACACCGCAGATACGGTCACCGTGCCCGCGAACGGAATAGCCGCTGCGGTGCGGGTTCGCACCGGCGCCGCGGTCCCCGCGGAGATCGGCAGGGTCCAGGCCGCCCTCGCCGGCGAACCCGCCCAGCACGATGCGTCCTTCAGGCACCGCTCCGCCCGGCGGATGAGCGCGCCGCACCGGACCGGTGCGGCCGCACCGGCCTCCCTGCCCGCGGCTACGGTTCGGCCCGTGGACACGGCGGCGGTGACGGTTCCGCCCGGCCGGTACACGCTGACCGTGCGGTTCCGGATGCGGGAGACCGGCATGTATGACGGCGCACCCTACGTCGACGAGTGGAAGCCGCTGTCCCCCCGGCTTCACGACCAGCGCACGCTGGACCGGTCCGTCGTGATTCCACACCCGGTCCGGGTGGCCGCGGCCGAAGTGAGCGAGGCCGAGTACGCGCGTTTCCTGGACGCCATCGGCGAGCACACGGAGGCCCGCGACCCCGAGCGTCCGGCCACTAAGGTGACGTTCGCCCGGGCCCGCGAGTATGCGGCCTGGGCCGGAGGACGCCTCCCCTCGGAGGACGAGTGGCAGCTCGCGGCCACCCGGCCGGGCTTCGTCCGCCGCACCCCGGAGGTGTGGAACTGGACCGAATCCGAGCACTCCGACGGCCGTACGCGTTTCGTCATGCTTAAAGGCGGCAGCGCCTACCGCTGCGAGGGGTCGAACTGGTACTTCGACGGCGGAGTGCAGCATCCGGAGTTCAGCGCGAAGCTGCTGCTGCCCGGACTCGGCCTGGACGCGTCCACGTCGATCGGTTTCCGCATCTGCACCGACCCGGCCACTGACGAAGGGGAAACCGGATGAATCCGCTCAACGGCCTGCGGGTGGTGGATGCCTCCACCCTGTTTGCCGGCCCGCTGGCAGCGATGCACCTGGGCGACATGGGTGCCGACGTCGTCAAGGTCGAGCATCCAAACCGGCCGGACCCGGCACGCGGCCACGGACCGAGCAAGGACGGGCAGAACCTCTGGTGGAAAACGCTCGGCCGCAACAAGCGCACCGTGGCCATCGACCTGCACACGGAGGGCGGACGTGACGCGTTTCTGCGCCTGGCCCGGACCGCGGACGTGGTGATTGAGAACTTCCGTCCCGGCACGCTCGAACGCTGGGGGCTGGACTACGCCGCCCTGTCCGCGGACAACCCCGGGCTTGTTCTCGCCCGGGTCACCGGGTTCGGGCAGATCGGCCCGTATCGACACCGACCGGGATTCGGCACGCTGGCCGAGGCAATGAGCGGCTTCGCGTCCTCCACCGGCGAACCGGACGGGCCGCCCACGCTTCCGCCGTTCGGGCTCGCCGACGGCGTCGCCTCCCTGGCGACCGCCTACGCGGTCATGGTCGCCCTGCACGCCCGGGACCGGGACGGCAGGGGTCAGGAGGTCGACGTCGCAATCATCGAGCCGATCCTCGCGATGCTCGGTCCGCAGATCACGCGCTGGGATTCGCTGGGCACTGTGCAGCCGCGCACGGGCAACCGCTCGGTCAACAACGCGCCGCGCAACGCCTACCTCACCGGCGACGGGGCCTGGGTGGCGGTGTCGACGAGTGCACAGTCCATCGCCGAGCGCGTCGTCGCCCTCGTCGGCCGTCCCGACCTCGCCGACGAGCCGTGGTTCGCCACCGGCGCCGACCGCGCCGAGCACGCCGCCATCCTCGACGACGCCGTCGGCTCGTGGATCGCCCGGCATTCCCGCGACGAGGTGATCGCCGCGTTCGAAGCGGCGGACGCTGCCGTCGCGCCCATCTACGACCCCTCGGACATCGTTGCCGATCCGCAGTTCAACGCGCTCGGAACCATCCACCGCATCAAAGACGCGGACCTGGGCGACATCGCCATGCAGGGACCGCTGTTCCGGATGTCGCGGGATGAGGCGACGATCGCCTTCACCGGGCGGGCACCCGGCGCGGACACGGACGCCGTGCTGGCCGACCTGGGGTACTCGGCCGGCGAAATCGCCGCGCTGCGCGGAGACGGAAGCATCGGATGACCCGGCCCATCATGGTTGCGCTCTACGCACCCGCGGACCGTCCCGAGCGGTTCGGGAAGGCGCTGCGCGCGGGGGCGGACGCGGTCATCGTCGACCTCGAAGACGCCGTGGCCGCCGCCCGCAAGGTGGAGGCCCGTGCGGCGCTGAAGGACTTCGCGGCGTTGTGGGAGGCCTCCGGCGCGGCCGCACCCGCGGTCCAGGTGCGGGTGAACGCTCTCGGATCCTCAGCGCACGACGCCGACCTGGCTGCGGTAGCAGAGCTCCCTCCGGCCTTCGGGGTCCGGCTGCCGAAGACGCAGTCGACCGACGACGTCGCCGCCCTTCGCGCCGCGCTGCCGGGGCGTGAGGTGCACGCACTGCTCGAATCGGCGCTGGCGGTCGAGCGGGCCTTCGAGATTGCCGGCGCAGGGGTGGCCTCGATCGCGACCGGAGAAGCGGACCTGCGTGCCGAACTCGGGGTTCCCGCCGGCCCGGCCGGAGAGGCGGGTCTGGCCTGGTCGCGCAGCCGCATCGTTAATGCCGCGGCCGCTGCAGGTCTGCCCGCCCCGCTGATGGCGGTGTACGCCGACGTCGTGGACGCCGCCGGACTGGAAGCCAGCTGCCGCACCGGCCGCGGCCTCGGCTTCGGCGGGCGCACCGCCGTGCATCCGCGCCAGCTCGGCGTCATCCGCCGCGTCTTCACCCCGGGTCCCTCGGAAGTGGCCCGGGCACAGCACATCGTCGACCGCGTGCAAACCGCCGCAGCCGACGGCACCGGCGCCTTCGTGCTGGCGGACGGCACCTTCATCGACGTCGCCATGGTGCGCGCCGCCGAGCGGGTCATCGCCCTGGCCGGGAGGGAACCGGGTTTGTGACGCGGGGCCGTCATCGGGCTGAAGTCGCTCCACCCGGAGGCCTTCCCGGCCCGCTAGATTAGGGCCATGACTGCTCCGGGGGCCGTGCTCGAGATTTCGAATCTGCTGGTGGGGTACACCGGGGCGCCCGTGTGCGGCGCCATCACCGCGCATGCCGATGCGGGGGAGATCCTCGGCGTCGTGGGCTTCAACGGCGCCGGCAAATCCACCGCCGCCCGCACCATCGCCGGGAAGCAGCTGATGCTGGACGGCGAGGTGCGCGTGCACGGGCTGCCCGCCAACGAGGACGCCATCCCGTTCCGCCGGCAGGTGGCCGCCCTCTTCGACGAGGACGCGTTCTTCCCCTCCCTGTCGCTGCGGGAACATCTGCAGCTGGTCGCCCGCGGCCACGGCGTCGCGGACCCGGATGCCGCCGTCGACGCGGAACTGGACTTTTTCGGCCTGCAGGAGCGCGCAGGCGCCGTTCCGGAGTCCGTCTCCTCCGGCCAGCGCCGCCGGCTGCTGCTCGCCTCGGCCCTGATCCGGCCCTCCTCCCTGCTGATCCTGGACGAACCCGAGCAGCGCCTGGACCCGGTGATGCGCGAACGGGTGGGGGAGCGGATCCGCCGGTACGCCGACGACGGCGGCACGGTCCTGCTCGTGACCCACGACCCCGCGCTGCTCCTGGCCATCGCCGGACGCTGCCTGCTGATCGATGACGAGGTGCGGGAGATCGAACCGGCCCTGGCCGCCACCGAGATCGCGGGCCGGTAACCCGTGGCCCGGACCGAAGCGTCTGCCGATCCATTACCCACGGAGTTCAATCCGGCCCGCTATACGCGCGTTGCCTCGCGGGACATTCGCCGCGGCAGTGTCCGTGTTCGGGATGTGCTGCTGGATGCCTATGCCACACTGCTGGGCGTCGGGACCATCCTCGCCCTGGCCGGGGGACTGGTGCTGGCGATGCGGAACGAGGTCGCGAAGGCCCTGGGGGCCGGTACCGGCGGCCGCCGCACCGTTGTGACCGCGGAATGGACCGCCCTGCCAGACGGTGCCGCGGCGACCGTGCTGCTGTTCGCCGCGCTGGCCGCCGTGATGGCGGGGGCGCGGAAGCTCGGGCCGGTGGCCGTCGCGTCGGCCGAAGGGTACTGGTGGCTGAGCCTGCCTGTGGAGCGGCGTCCGTTTCTCGCGGGAGGGCTGCTCCGCCGGGTGGGCCTGGTCTGGGCTGCGGGTGCGGTCCTGTATCTGCCGGTCGGCTTCATTACGGATCTGGCGGCAACGGTGGAAGGGCAGTTCCTCGGCGCTGCCGTCTTCGGCTTGGCCGCGGTCTGCGCGCTGCTGCTGGCGGCCCTGCGGCAGTCTGCCGGGAACGGTTTTCCGGCGGGAGCGTCGGGTGCGGTCGGCGGGCTGGTGCTGCTGGCCCTGCTGAGTTTCCTGCCCCGGAGAGCCGCGGCCGGGGAACTGGAGCCTGCCGCCGCGGCGTTGGCCGCCGTCGTCGGACTGGGAGTGCTGGTGTTTACGCGGATGGGTGCGATCCCGGGCCGGGAACTGATCCGCGGCGGCGGGGTGTCCGGGCATGCCGGTGCCGCGCTGTACCTGATGGACACCAATGAGCTGGGACGGGCGTTCGCCGGGACGCCCGGAAGGACGTCTTCCCGTGCCCGGCGCTGGTACGCGAAGGGCGCGCGCACCCCGTTCGGTGCGCTGCTGCGGGCCGATGCCACCGCGTTCCTGCGCACCCCGGGGATCTGGGGGCGGCCCGTGCTGCTGCTCCTGCTGTGCGTTGCCGTGCTGCTTACCGCCGGCCAGCAGCCGGCGCCGCTGCAGCTGGTCATCATCCTGCTAACCGTCTGCGCGGTGGTTCCGGCCCCGGGTGCCCTGGCCCGGCAGACCGCCATCACCCCGGGCCTGGACGCCCTGCTGCCGCTGTTCCCGGCACTGGTCCGGCTGAGCCGGACGGTCCTGCCCGCCGCCGTCCTGGCGCTCTGGTCCGCGGTGTTCTGCGCCGTCCTGGTGCTGCTGGGCACGGGCACTCCGGCGTTGATCGGGCTTGGTGCGCTCGCCGGGATCGGGTTCGGCGCCGCGGCGGTGCGGGGTGCCTACCGTCCGCTGCCCGACTGGTCCGCTCCGCCGGTGGAGACCGTCTTCGGGCCGGTGCCCACCGCGCAGACCGGATCGCTGGCGCAGGGGCTGGACACCATTCTGCTGGCCGCGGTGCCGCTGCTGCTGGGCCTGTTCCTGGGCTACGTTCCCGTGGTGCTGCTCCTGGCCCAGGCGGGCTTTTCCGCAGTCTGCGTCCTGCTGGTGATGTACTCGCGGCCGAAGTAGGACCGCCGCACACCCCTGCGTTCCGGAACCCTTGTGCCGCGGGAAGACCCGGGGGTTGAGTGAAGGGATGGGATCCCTGATGTACTCCATGAACTGCTCACTGGACGGATACAGCGCCGACGCTGACGGTAACTTCGCCTGGCTGGAGCCGACCGAGGATTTTCTTGTTTCACATTCCGAGGACCTGGAGGACGCGGCCGCCGTGCTCTACGGGCGGCGGATGTACGAAACCATGGCCGTCTGGGAAACCGATCCAGCCTTGGCCGGAGGGCCGCCGGGGACGGACCGGTTCGCGGCGGCCTGGACGGCGGTGCCCAAGGTGGTGTTTTCCTCCACACTTCCGGAGGTTTACACCGGCCGGACCACCCTGGAACCTGCCCTGACCCGGGAGGCCGTGGAGCGGGCCAAGGCCGCGGGAAACGTGACGATCGGCGGTCCGGAGCTGGCCAAGAGCGCTATGCGGATGGGCCTGGTGGACGTTGTGTCGCTGGTGATCTGTCCGGTCATTGCCGGCGGCGGCACGCGGGCCCTGCCCGACGGGTTGCCGCTGAATCTTCGCCTGCTGCGGGAACAGCGCCTCGACAACGGGGGAGTCCGGGTGACCTACGCCGTGGTCTAGGCGGTGCTTCCTGCGCGGCGGCCTGCGCGGCGCCCGGATCGCACCCGGCCGCCGCGCACCCAGCCGATTACCGCCTAGAAGAGACGGTCGGCCACGTTCACCCGGGTGGCCGACGCCAGCGCGGACTCGACCTTTGCCTTGGGTGTTGTGCCCGGATCCGAGCTCATCAGCTGGTCGTCGGGTGTGCTCGCATCCGCGAGGTAAAGACGCGTGTAGCCTGCGGAGTCCGGCTCGAACTTCCAGCTCTCGGCGACGGTGCCGGCGTCGACGACGTCGTAGCCCAGCCCGTCGATGAGCGCCGCCGCCTCAGCCTTGGCCGTGTCATCGTCGGAGGCGATGGGCAGCGCGGAGCGGTCAGCGGACCCGGCGGGACGGGCCAGAAGCGGAAGATGATGGGCCAGGATGTTATTGAAGGCCTTGACGTACTGCGCTCCGGGCAGCCGGCTCAGCACCAGTTCGCTGGTGGTCACCGTGCTGTCATCAAGCTCGGCGATGCGCCCGTCCCGGGACGGATAGTAATTGCTGGTGTCCAGGACGATCTTGCCGGCCAGGAGTCCGTCCGGAAGAGCGGAAACCGCGTTCAGCGGAATGGAAAGCACGACGGCGTCACCGAGTTTCGCGGCGTCTTCCACCGTGCCGGCCTGGGCAAGCGGCCCGAGCTCGGCGACCAGGTCCGCGAGCGTTTCAGGTCCCCGCGAGTTGGCAATAACGACGTTCATGCCCGCGGCAACCGCGAGCCGCGCGACCGCGGATCCGATGTTCCCGCTTCCAATGATTCCCAATGTCGGCATTGCGTATCCCTTCGATGATGTTCGGCCGGACTGGCACGGATATCCTCTGCCAGTCCCTCAAAAGAGCAAACTGCTCCTGCTGCGGTGGAATTCCCCGGGGCGTCGACGGCGCCCCCCGACGGCGGCTTTGGCGTGGAAAGTACTAGGCGAACCGTGCCCCGGCGGACATCGCGAGGTTCCGGGCTCCGGTGAAATGCTCGGCCGTGGCGACACGGTTCAGCAGCCGTGCCGCCCGGACCATGAGGTTTCCCCGCCGACGCCGGCAGGCGTCGTAGCGCTGCAGGCCGGCGGTAACGTCGGGAGCCGAGCTGAGTGCGTCGATCAGGGCAACCGCGTCCAGAAGGGCCTCGCAGGCGCCGCGGCCAAGGTTCGGTGCCATGCCGTGCGCAGCGTCGCCCAGCAGCGCCAAGTTGCCGGAAATGTAGGACGCGAGCGGCGGAACGTCGAACAGCTCCCGGTAATCTAGCGGGCTTCCGTCCAGTTTTCCCAGCACCCGGGCGACGTCCGGATGCCACCCGCGGTAGAGGCTGCGCAGCAGGTCTGCCCCCTGGACGCCGATAGCCTCCGGGGAACCCAGCGGAGGCAGGTCGGTGGAGCGGAGGCAGGCAAACCAGTTAGTGCTGCCGGCATCCAGCGGCGTAATGCCGAACAGCCGGCCGCGCCCCCACGTCTCGCTGACTCCGCCGGCCGGGCCGGGGACAACGCCGCGAAAGGCCACTGTTCCCAGCGCCCGGGGCGATATTCCGTTGCAGGCGGTGCGCAGGCGGCTGAAGATTCCGTCGGCGGCTACGACAACATCGGCAGAGGGCAGGGTTGAGGGCCCGGCGACCGGCGAATTCCATTCGATAACTCCGGCGGGCAAATCCCTGGAGAGAGCGTCCAGCAGGACGGTGCGTGGAACAAAGCGAGCGGTCCGGCTGCCGCCCATGGCCGCAACCTGGCTGCCGTCGGGTTTCAGGATCCGTGCGCCGTGCTCTTCCATCGAACCGGCGCGGACTGCGTCACCGGCACCCAACGCGTCGAGGGCCCGCATCGCCTCGGGCCACATGGCCAGCGCCGTTCCGCTGCCGGGCAGGTTTGCGCCGCGTTCGAGCACCTGGACCGACCATCCGGCGCGGAGCAGCCCCCGCGCAACTGCGGTTCCTGCAATACCCGCTCCAACGATCAGTGCTGAACCCCGCATGGCCGCTGCTCCTCATAGAGCCGGATTAGTAGCTGATCACCTGCGGGGCGCCCAGATGCTTGAGGCCTTCGACGCCGAATTCCAGCCCGTAGCCGGACTGCTTCGCGCCGCCGAAGGGAACCCGCGGATCGACGGAGCCGTGCTTGTTGATCCAGACGGTGCCGGCGGACATGCGGGCGGCCACCTCGAGTGCGGCGTCCTTGTCCGAGGACCAGACGGAGGCGCCGAGGCCGACGTCGAGCCCGTTGGCCATCTCCACTGCTTCGTCCACGGTGGAGTACCGGATGATCGGCAGGGCAGGGCCGAACTGTTCCCGGGCGACCAGCGGATTGTCATTGTCGATGTCCGCCACCAGCGTTGCGGGGTAGAAGTAGCCGGGCTGGTCCTGCTCCGGATTGCCGCCGAGCACAATACGGGCGCCGGCGTCGCGGGCGGCGTCCACCAGCTGCGCGACGATGTCGTACTGGGCCTTGTTCTGCAGCGGGCCGAGCACGTTGTTTTCGTCCAGGCCCACGCCCATGGGCATGGTCTTGGCGACCTCGGCGAGGGAGGTGACGACGTCGTCGTAGATGTCCTCGTGCACGTAGAGGCGCTTCATCGCGGCGCAGGTCTGTCCGGTGTTGATGAACGCGCCCCAGAACAGGCCTTCGGCAATGGCCTGTGGATCGGCGTCGGGCAGGACGATGCCGGCGTCGTTGCCGCCGAGCTCAAGGGTCAGGCGCTTCACGGTGTCGGCGGAGGAGCGGATGATGGCCTTGCCGGTGGCGGTGGACCCGGTGAACATGATCTTGTCCACGTCCGGGTGGGCGGCGAGGGTTTCGCCGACGTCGCGGCCTCCGGAGACCACATGCAGCACATCGGCCGGCAGAACCTGGTTGAGTACGGCCGCCAGGGCGAGCACGGACAGGGGAGTGTATTCGGAGGGTTTCATCACCACGGTGTTGCCCATCCGCAGTGCGGGGGCGAGCTGCCAGATGCTGATCATCATGGGCCAGTTCCACGGTCCGATGGCGCCCACAACGCCGAGGGGACGGTAATGGAGTTCGGCGCGGCCGCCGTCGTCGTCCACCAGCACCTCGGGCTCCAGATCGAACGACGCCGCGGCGCGCAGCCACGCGGCTGCCCCGCCGACCTCGAAGCGGGCGTTCGGTCCGTTCAGCGGCTTGCCCTGCTCGCGGGAGAGGAGCTCGGCGAGCCCTTCGGCAGCGGCGTCAATGGCGTCGGCCGCACGGTTCAGCGCTTCCCGGCGGCCGGGATGGCCGAGGCCGGCCCAGGACGGCTGGGCGGCGCGGGCGGTGGCAACGGCTTTTTCGAGGTCATCGACGGTGTGCACGGGCGCCTCGGCGACGAGTTCACCGGTGGCCGGATCGAGAATCGGCCGGGAGTCGCCGGCGGGGGCGACGGCGGCGAGCAGGTCAGCGTAGCTGGTGAGCGAAGATTCGGAGGCGGGCATTAGGGGGTGCTCCTTCATTGGGGCGGGGTTGCTTGTCAGGGATCAGTGGAACATGCGGACGGGGCGGCGCACAGAGTGGCACGGAACCATCCTGTCCGCGCCGGCCTTCCGCGGCCGGCGGAAGCCGGCCACCGTCAGGTAAATCCCCAGCGAGGCCTCCCAGATGATCTCCGGAAGGGTGGCCAGCGCGGACGGCACCGAGGACTGCCCGTAGGCGCCGAAAAGCACGGCAATACCGGACAGTGACATCAGCGGACCGCCGATCAGGCCGAACAGTGCCATCGGCCGCGGCACCAGGTGCGAGCGGTACATCAGGAACCCCAGCAGCAGCCCGTTACCGATGCCCACCACGAACCCCGGGCCGAGCAGGAAGGTCCAGCCGTGCACCGCCACCAGCGCCCGGGCCACGGGAAGATACTCCCCGGCGTCGGCCCCGGCGCTCTGCCGCAGCGTCACGGCGGTGAGCACACTGAGGATCCCGACGGCAATCAGCGCGCATTCCATGATCCGCGCCGCGACGTAGCCGACCGCAGCGGTCTCGCTGTGCCGGCGGAGGACGGGGAACAGCACGACGGCGGTGCCGATGTTCGCGACGATCAGCACCAGTTCGCAGACCGCGCCGAGCAGGATCCGGGTGTCCGCACCGGGTCCGGCGACGTAGTCCGGGTCGGTCAGCAGCGGTGCGTAGAGCGCAGCCCCGGCGATGGCGGAGGCGAAGGTGAGGAGGAAGAGGATCCCGGCGGTCCGGGCGGTCCGGTTGGAGGCGTGCATGGTGCTCCTGTCGGCCAAGGTGTACTTCGTACACCGGATGCGATGAACCTAGGTGTATGACGTACACTCTGTCAAGCATCAAATTCCGGGGAAGGCGGCTCTGTGGGACAGGTACCGAAGGCACAGCAGCAGGAAGCGTCCGCGCGCCGCCCGCGCCTGAACCGGGACGCCGTACTCCGCGCCGGCGTCGTACTGGCCGATCAGGTGGGTATCGACGGCTTCACCATGCGCACGCTTTCCCAGGAACTCGGCGTGGTGCCGATGGCGCTGTACAAGCATGTGGCGAATAAGCAGGAACTGCTCGAGGGCATGGTGGACCTGGTCTGGGCGGAGGTCACGGAGCCGGACAGCGGGCACGGCTGGAAGCAGGCTATGCGCGTTCGTGCCGCTTCACTCCGGTCCGCGCTGGTTACGCACCGCTGGGCCGTGGGACTGATGGAGGCGGCCGGCCGGCCGGGACTGGAGAACCTGCGCCAGCACAACGCGCTGCTGGGCTGCCTGCGGGAGAGCGGCTTTTCCTTCCGCACCACCGTCCACGTCACCAGCCTGCTGGATGCCTACGTGTACGGCTTCGCCCTGCAGCAGAAGACCCTGTCCTTCGAGACCCCGGAGGAGTCGGCCGCGGCGGCTGCGGCCACCCGTGACGGTGAATCTGCGGAGGCCGCCGCCCGCTATCCGTACCTGCTCGAAGTGGTGGGTGAGCTGGCGAAGGAGGGCTACGACTACGACGCCGAGTTCGCTGTCGGGCTGGACGTGCTGCTGGACGGCATTGAGACCCTGCGGGGTTCCTGGCGCGACGGTTAGGTCCGCGCAGTGACGCCGGGTGCCGGTGCGTGGGCTAGTACCGGCGTGGCCTAGTTCCGCCGCGAGGCCTGCACGACGACGTCGGGCAGGGTGACGGTCTGCCCGTCCGGCGCAGTGAGGGTGCGGGACTGCCGGTCGGCAATGGTGATGGTCCATTCCGCCGGATCCAGAAGTGCCGCAACGTCTTCAGCGGTGACGGTGGCTTCGTTCGGCGGATGGTGCCCGTGGGTGGTCATGGCGGCCGGGTCGTGGGCGTGGCCGACAATCAGCAGCGTCCCGCCGGGGGCCACCCAGTCCATGATCCGCTGGTAAAACGCCAGCTGCGGCATGGCCGGATGGGCGTAGTTGGTCATCACGAGGTCGAACCGGCGTCCCGGTTCCCAGGAGACCAGATCCGCTTCGATCCAGATCACGCTGCCGGGCAATTCCCGCTTTGCGGCTTGCCGCGCGGCCGTTTCGAGGGCTGTGGAGGATAAGTCCGCGCCGGTGACGTCCCAGCCGTGGGCTGCCAGTTCCAGGGCTTCGGTGCCGGTGCCGCAGCCGGCGTCGAGCGCCGTGCCGGGGGACAGGTCGCGGGCGATGCGTTGAACGTAGGGGTTCGGCGGGGTCTCCGCAGGCGCGGCCGGTGCCGTCTCGGGAGCCTCGTGCCAGTGCTGTTCCCAGTAATCCTTATCGAAGCTGTGCGTCACCGTTTCAGCCTAGTTGTCCTGAGGGATTATTACGTCCGCAACGCGAGTGACGCGGCTACCTCGGACCGGCCCGGTGCGGGAGCTGCTGGCCCGGCTCCGCCGGCGCCGTCGTCATCAGGAACGTTCCGGCGCGGTCCCTGGCCGTGGGTTCACCGGCACGGGTAATTCGTTCCCTCGACGGTTAAGCCATCTTCCAGCCCTATCGCGGCAGCTGTTGGATGCACCTGCTTGGCGCCAGAGCTGCAGTTCAACGGCGGTGCGACGCCTGACCGCAAAATCGAGGGCAGTAGTATGGCGCCGGGGTGAAGAGGAATGCGTGCGTGGAGGCGGAATAGAAGGCCGCGGCTGGAACGGCCGATGCTGCTGGCTGTCGTCTCCATCCTGATGGGAGCCTTGATGGGCGGGTACGGGGTGTACGGTGCACACGCGGACCGGCAGCTGATCGACGGCGGGACGGTCGCCGTCGGCACGGTGCTCTCTTCGCGGGAGCGGCCTGCCGGACGCATCCGAGAGACCATCGCCAGCGTGAGCTTCTCCGCCCAGAGCCCGTATGGTCCGTCTCCGCAGCGGCTGGATCACGTGGTGCGGAAGGGGTGGCCTGTCGCCCGGCGGAACGCGCCGGCAATTCATACGGGAGAGCCCGTGAACGTGTTCTATAACCCCGATGATCCGTCCGACGCCGTCATCGAGGGCTGGGAACGCCGGTACGGGAGCCGGTGGACCGCGGGTGCGCTTTTCTTCGGGGGCGGCGGCGTTGCTTCCGCGGCTAAGGCACGCTCGGATGCGGCGGTGAGGCGGCGGGCCCGGCGCATCCAGGCGTCGTGGTGAATCGTGCCTCAACCGCGGGCGAGCTCGTCGGCCAGGTACCGATTGCGCGTCTCAATGAGCTCCCGGAGGTAGCGGGCCAGCACCAGTTTCTCCACCAGGCGCCCGACGACGCCGAACGGCGCCTCGAACTCGATGCGGTCAACCATCGTGCTGCCCGCGGCATCCTGGCTGAACTCGTGAACGTGCCGGAAGCGCCGGAACGGGCCCTTGACCTGCTCGTCGATGAAATAGTCAGGCGGCTCCATTTCGGTGATCCGGCTCGTCATCCGCAGCGGAACACCAAAATGCCAGGCTCGCCAGGTAACGTCCTCACCCAGCGAGATGAGGCCCGAAGTCACGCCGCCGAGCACCTCTTCCCGGGACCGCGCCATCGAATCCTTGTGCGCATCAATGCTCCGGGCCCGGTCAAACAGTTCCGCTGCGGGCAGGGCTGTCCGGGTGGTGCACTCAAAGTAGACGGTCATGGTCAGAGTATGGCAGCCCGTATCTCCGGCCGGCGGCGCACGTGGGAAAGCAAGGCGGTGGCATCGCTACACGTGGTGACGGGGCCGAAGCCGGTGTGGTGCAGTGCGCGTCGCTGGTTCGCAAAACCCTTAGACGCTCAGCGTGCGCAGGAAAAGCCCCCCTGACACAAATATGAAATTTCCTAGGGCCTGTATGGACATTCATATTTTGGCAACACAGTGTTGGTGACACCCTGTTGAGAATGCAGTGTTGGGAACCCACCTACAGAAGCCAAGACGATCATTTTGGGGATGAAATGAGCCACATAATGCAATCAAACACTGTTCATCGAGAGGCAACTACCCGTCCTGTGCAGCCCCACGCCAGCACAACCACCCTGTGGTCCGTCTTGAGCATAGAGCCCGAGCGGAAGGATGCGGGTGATGAAATAATCCGCCGTATTGCGGGCCCGCTGTCTTCCCAACTGCGGGTCGGGGAGGGGGGCCGGTTCCGGCTTTCACGCAACCTGGAATCCGCCCATCCGGCCGTAGTCCTGCATTTGCTTGCCACCGACGACGTCACTAAGCGCCTATGGAAGTTTGCGCACGCGCTGGCAGACGAAAGCGCTGCCACACTGGGTCCCGTGAAGATCTCCCAAGCGCCGGACATCATTTATCCACCACGGCCGGGCGAACCGGTACCTGAGTTGGTGGAAGCGGCGCTTGCCCGGTTCGGTGGACCAAAGGGCTTGGAACTGGTTTCCGGGATTTCCGAGGTGTCTTCGGACCTGGCTTTGTGGGCGGTCAACCGCTTTCCCCGCCTCAACATGCGCTCGATGCTGGCTGCCCTGCTTCTCTTCGACGCGGGCCACGCCATGATGCGGGGCCCCCGGTCCGCTGTTTGGCCCGATCGCAGAACCACTAGCTGGGACTTCTACTGGAACGCTCACCTGCACGCCTGCACAGGTTCTTTCGGCTCGCAGTCGGAGCATACGCGCAGGGCAGCGATGGCGCAGATGGCACCGCGGGTTATGCCCGCGCACAGGGTGATGGCCGCCCTTGCCGCGGAGTCGGCAGTGGATGTCTGGCGGAAGCGGTGGGCAAGGGCCATGGATGAGTATTTGTACCGGGCAGACAAGCAACGCATCAGTCGCAGTGCGCAGCAGCTGGCTACGGGGGCCAGCCAGCTGGCACTGAAACAGCTGGGCTTCCCGCTCCGGGAACAGGGTGCCCTCGGGATATACGCGCGTGCTTGGAGTAAGGATATTGAAGCGCAGTATTCCGGTGAGGAGCGCTAGTCGCTCCCATCAAAGCAGGGTGAGGGCGTAGGCGGCACCGGCTAGTGGTCACGGATTAGCGTACTGGCCTCCGGTGCCAGTGCCGGAATGCGCGTCTCCGTCAACACCGAGCCATTCCACCAGCAGAACCGATTCCACCTGGTCCTTGCTGAAGTTGTGCTTGCTGCTTTGACTGACCGAGACCACTTTCGATCCTTGGGGATTCCATCTGACAGTCGTTGACGGATCATTTCATATCCCGCCACGGCCTGCGGGAAGGGCCCCGGAGCACGCCAACCGTGACGGGAAAGTCGATTCTTCCCAACTCGACCTAGACCATGTACCTTCCGGCATTCGGTGCGCACCGGCCCAAGAGGGCACGAACAAGTAATGATTTGGGGGGCCGGTATGGACTTACACGTTTTGGGAACACAGGATGATGACAGTGCACGTACCAATGTCAGACAATCATTCTTGGGGATGAAATGAGCCGCGTAATGCAGTCGAATACTGTTCATCGAGGTGCAGCTACCCGCCCTGGGAAGCAGCACCCCAGCACAACACTGTGGTCCATCCTGACTATTGAGCCGGAGCGCAAGAATGTCGGAGACGACATTATCCGCCATGTTGTTGCCCCTTTGTCTTCCCAACTGCGGGCCGGGGAGGGGGGCCGGTTTCGGTTGTCACGCAGCCCGGAATCCGACCGTCACGCCGTGCTCCTGCATTTGCTTGCCACCGACGACGTCGCTAAGCGCCTATGGAAGTTTGCGCACGCGCTGGCGGACGAAAACGTTGCCACGCTGGGTACCGTGAAGATCTCCCACTCGCCGGGGCTCGTTTATCCGCCGCCGCCGGGCGCACCGGTACCTGAGGTGGTGGAAGCGGCATTTGCACGGTTCGGTGGGCCAAAGGGCTTGGACCTGGCAACGGAGATTGGCGAGGTCTCCATGGATCTGACTTTGTGGGCGGTCAACCGCTTTCCCAGCCTCAACACGCGCTCGATGCTGGCTGCCCTGCTTCTCTTCGACGCGGGCCACGCCATGATGCGGGGCCCCCGGTCCGCTGTTTGGCCCGATCGAAGAACCACTAGCTGGGACTTCTACTGGAACGCTCATCTGCACGCCTGTACAGGTTCTTTTGGCCCGCACGCTGCGCAAGCGCGCAGGGCAATGAGGACCCGGATTGCACCCCGGGTTATGCCCGCACACAGGGTGATGGCCGCTCTTGCCTCAGAGCCGGCAGTGGATATCTGGCGGAAGCGGTGGGCAAGGGCCATGGATGAGTATTTGTACCGGGCAGACAAACAACGCGTCAGCCGCAGTGCGCAGCAACTGGCAATGGGGGCTAGCCAGCACGCACTCAACGGCCTGGGCTTCGCACTCAGGGAGCAGGCGGCCCTAGGCCTATACGCGCGTGCCTGGAGTAAGGATATTGAAGCGCAGTATTCCGGTGAGGAGCACTCGTCGCAGCCCTCAAAGCAAGGTAAGAAATGACGGCGTAGGCGGCACCGGTTGAACGACGTCGGCGTTCACCTTCACATTGCTGCTGGCCAAAACCACTCCGAAATAATCCAGCTTGAGGTGAAGCAGCGGCCCTTGAGGGGAAAGCACCGAATCACCAATCGACTGGCTTTAGGCATAACTTCATTACTCATTTGATTCCGTCGCGGGCGGCCTTTTTTGCTCTGCTCAGCATCAAAAAGATGGCATTATCTACTACAAGTAATTGGCTGTCCGCTTGAAGTTGTCGCCCCGGGAAGCACGACCCTCACCACAGAAAAGGCATAACCCCGTTATGAGCACCACCGAAAAAGGCTATATGCCCGCTACCGCCACCAGGAAGTCCTTCGTCGTGACGTGGCTGCTCGCGCTCTTCCTTGGCACCTTTGGTGCGGACCGCTTCTACCTGGGCAAGATCGGCACCGGTGTCCTGAAGCTCCTGACGTTCGGCGGCTTCGGCATCTGGACGCTGGTGGACATGATCATCACCCTGACCGGCAACCAGAAGGACAAGCACGGTCAGCCTCTCGCCGAGTACGAGCAGAACAAGAAGATGGCGTGGATCGTCACCGCCGTCGTCTGGGTTCTCAACGCCATTGTTTCGGTGGTCACGATCTTTACTTTGACGGCGACAATCGGAGCGGTCATCGAGGAAAGCCGGCAGGTATCGGAGACGAACAGCAATACGCTGTCCAGCCCGGCACCGACCTACTCCGCACCCACTCAGGCTGCACCCGCCGCTCCCGCCATTGAGAAGAGTGGTGACAAGCAGCGGGCGCTGAATGACGCCACGTTCTACAGCGACTCCCTGCACATGAGCAAGGGCGCCATCTACGAGCAGCTGGGTGGGGAGTACGGCCAGTACACTCCGGAGGCCGCGCAGTACGCCATCGACAACCTCAAGGCCGATTACAAGGTCAACGCGCTGGAAACCGCGAAGGTTTTGCAGATGGAGAACCCGAAGCCCCTGGATGAGCTGCGGGATTACCTCGCCAGCACCGGCACATACGGAGCAAAGTTCACTGCTGAAGAAGCCGACTACGCCATTCAGAACCTGAAGTAGGCCGCCTTAGACTCCGGCACCTTCAAGGAATAGCCAGAAGCGCACGCGTTGCTTCTGGCTATTCCTTTGCCCGGAGGACACGGTCCGTACCTTCGGCAGGAATCAGACGCACTTGAGGCGACGGTGCGGCCCGGCCGGAAGCTCAACACGGATTTTATCGTCGGCGCTTACCCGGCCACCTGTCAGCACGATGCCCATGACTCCCGTTTTGCGGACGACTTTTCCGTTGCTGTCGAGGGGTAGCACCGCTTTGAGCAGCCCGGTTTGGAAGCGGTCTATCTGCCGGCAGGGATTCCGCAGGCCGGTTACCTGAACGACGGCGTCGGGCCCGATCCGCAGGAGTGCTCCCTCGGGTAGGTTCAGCAGGTCGATGCCGCGGGTGGTGATGTTTTCCCCGAGGTCGCCGGGACCCACCTCGAAGCCGTCCTGCTCGAGTTCCTCGAACAGCTCCGCTTGGATCAGATGCACCTGCCGCAGGTTGGGCTCCGTCGGATGGAACCGTTTCCTGAACACATGCTGCACGGTGGTGCCGGAGTGCGCGTCTCCGTCAACGCCGAGCCCTTCTACCAGCAGAACCGATTCAACCCGGTCCTTGCTGAAGGTGTGCTTGCTGCTTTGACTGACGGAGACAACTTTCGATTCCATCGTTGAGGCGCTGCTTTCGGGTGATTTTTCAGCGGACATGGGTACCTCCTGTGCCATGGGTCCAGACACGGATTTCCAGCCAGATGTCATTTGCTGAATCATTCCACGATTCGGCACTGTGTCTCCGTATTGGTTCTGGAGAGTTGTCTTCCCAAACGAGAGGGGACTGCCGAATTCAAGGCGGGCGCCGTCGTCGGCCGTGCAGCGAAAAACCGTTCCGTTATGCTCTGCCCTATTGGACGCTCCGGGTGTGCCCGGGCCTAACGGGGGATGCTCGTGATGAAAACCGATGGTGCTTCACAAACGCGGCAATTCAAGACCAGGACATTGTCAATGGCCGCCTGCACTGTTCTGCTGTCGCTGGGGCTCGCCGGGTGCACCTCAGGGGAACCACCCGCTGCGGCGGAGACACCGTCCGTCGACGCAACGCCTAGGCCGGCTGCCACCGCGGATCCGGCAGCGGAGTCCACGCCATCCCTGGCGGGGGAGACCGTCTCCGACTCGTTCGGCAACCCGGACTTCTACATCACGGCTCCGGGCGACACACTCGCGAGGGTGGCTGAGGTTTACGGGTTTTCCGAAGCAAAGGTCGCCGGATTCAACGGACTTCATCCGGGCGCACCGCTGACCCCGGGCACGCGGCTCCGGCTTATGCCGGCGGGCCCCGGCATCGGTGCCATGGGGGACGCCATGTTCGACGCGAACGGCATCCCGACCAGCTATACCGTTATCCCCGACGACACCCTGGCCGGAATCTCCTACCGGTTCAACGTGACCAGCGATCAGCTCGCGGAAGCGAACAAGGTGCGGTTCGTGCATGAGCAGGGCAACGTCTATTTCATCAAGCCCGGACGCACGATCGCGCTGCAGAAGAACCCGGTGGACGGCCGCTCCGGCACCGGCGAGGACGTCTGGAACTCCTGGGGCCGTGCCGTCTTCTACACCACGGTCGACGGCGACTCCTTCGACAGCCTCGGCTATCAGTTCCGCGTCGGCACGGCCGAGCTCCTGCAGTACAACCCCACGCTCGTCGAAAACCAGCCGATCCCGGCCGGAACCACGCTCCGGTTGATCCCGGGCGAGCTGCCGATCGACGGTGCCCGGGGAACCTTCACCACCGGCGCCGACGGGATTGCGCTGACCTACACCACCGCTCCCGGGGACACTGAAAGCGGCATCTCGTCCCGCTTCAACGTCACGAACCTCCCCAAAGCCAACCTGCCGGCCACAGGGGACGGCGTCCCCTGGTACCAATATGCGGACCCGTCAACCGGTGAGTTGGCGCCCGGGCAGACCATCAGTCTGTCGCTGGATGAGCCGATCAACGGACCGGGCAATTGATTCCCTGCGGCGGAGCAGCAACCGGAGCGGCTATTTGCCGCTGAAGACCGGGAACCGGCTGGACCTGCCGTAGTCGCTGATGCGCAGGTTCCGCAGCGTGGCCATGTCCGGGTCGGAAATGACAAAGTCAACCAGAGCGTTGCTCCTCATGTGCTCCGGGTTGGCCGTCTTGGGCAGAGGCACCGTGTCCAGCTGCAGGGCGTAGCGGATGCACAGCTGCGGGACGGTCACCGCGTAGCGCTGCGCCATGGCGGCGACGTCGGTGTTCCGCAGCATTTCGCCGTGGGCGATGGGGGAGTAGGCCTCGATGAGGATGTCCTGCGCTGCGCAGTACGCGAGGAGGTCATCCGGGGTATTGCCCACGTGGAGCAGCACCTGGTTGACCTGCGGGGCGACAGTGCAGGAGCCGAGGATGTTCTCCAGGTCCTGCCGTTCGAAGTTGGAGACGCCGATGGAGCGGAGTTTTCCCGCCATCTGGGCCTCCTCGAGCGCCAGCCAGGCCTCCCGGTTGCCCTCGGCATAGGACCCACCGCGCCAGTCGTTCCAGGGCTGCGGGCTGTGGATCAGCATGAGGTCCAGATAGTCCAGGCCCATTGTGGTGAGCGAGCCGTCGATCGCCGCCACCGCGCCGTCGTAGTCCTTGATTTCGGCGGCCAGCTTGCTGGAGACAAAAAGCTCCCCGCGCGGGATGCCGCTGCTGCGCACCCCCTCCCCGACGCCGTGCTCGTTGCCGTAGGCCTGCGCGGTGTCGATGTTGCGGTAGCCGATCGCCGCCGCCTCCCGGACGGCCTGCGCTGCTGCGGCGTCCGGGATGAACCAGGTGCCCAGGCCCAGCTTCGGAATCGGCTGCCCGTTGGCGAGTGTGTAATTCTCGGTCAGGATCACCGGTGTGCTCCTTGCGTTGGCGGAAAAGCATGGCCGTTCACTGCCATGGTGCCGCAGCGTTCCGCCGGGCGGTACTGCTAGCCGGAAGTCAGGTCCGGAGAGCACGGTTAAACAGCCCGGCCCCCGGCTGTTTACAATGGCGACAAGCCACAGCTCCGGCAACAGCGGCGCTTCTGGACCGGGTGAGATGCCGTGCACATGACGCTTCGGTGTCGTCGGCGAGGCACTTCGGTCGGCCAGGTCCTCTTCGAGCAGCATGATCGCGTCGTCGCGGGTGGTGAGGGCTACCGGCTTCCGAACCCGGTCTCAACTCGCCCAGAGGGTGTGAAGGTCTCGACGACGGCGCCTGCCCTCCCCGGACATCCCGCGTCTGCAGTCGGCAGGTTCCCGGATTAGCACGCGCACCTTTACAGCACCCTTCGACGGCGTGACCATGGGCGCATGGCACCTCTGCCAAGATGCTTGCCGCACAGCCAGGATCAAGAGCGTCGTGGATGCGTCCATATGCAGGTACCTGAAAGGCGACCCAATGAGACTTCCTCTTTCGCCAGGGCGGGCTTTCTCCGCAATCCTCGCCGCCATCATTCTGATTTTGGGAACCGGGACGGGCGCATTCGCCTTCTCCCCGGTCCCGCAGTCGCTGCCGGCTGCGCCGAATGACCAGAACGACAATACGGGTCCGCAGTTCTACAACGGCATAACCGTGGATGTGCGGGACGATGTCTCCGGGGACGTGTACGTGTCGGCCCAGCAGATCACCATCACCGGCAACGTGACGGGCGACGTCATCGCGGCCGGCCAGACGATCGACATCAGCGGAAACGTTGACGGCAATGTGCGTCTCGCCGGGCAGGATGTGACCATCAGCGGGGAGATCTCGCGCAGCGGCACCATCTTCGCTTCGACGGTGGATCTTACCGACAGCGGTTCCTTCGGAGACGACCTGGTGGGTGCCGCGGGCGATGTCGACATAGCCGGCGCGGTCGGCCGTGATGTGCAGGTTGGTGTTGGCGACCTCACCATTGAGGGGACGGTCGGGGGTAACCTCACCTACAGTTCCAACGACGACGCCCGCATCGCCGACGGGGCGGTCAGCGGCACCGTGGAGCGCATCTCCCCGCCAGACTCCGACGAGCCAACGCAGGGAGAACGGTTCGTCGGCTGGTTGCTTGGCCTGCTTTACGCGCTGGTTGCGCTGAGCCTCATCACCCTCCTCGCGGGATTACTTTTCCCCCGCTTGCTGCACAACGTCACCGACCGCCTCATACCGACTCCCTGGAAGGCTCTGCTCGTAGGGTTCGTGGCCTCGATCGTCGTTCCGTTTGCGATTGTGCTTCTGCTGTTCACCTTCGTCGGCGCACCCCTCGCGCTGGCCATCCTGCTGGTCTGGATCACGCTCACCCTCGCGGCATTCGTATTCAGCTCCTACTACATCGGAAGGCTGGTGTTCCGCGGCCGCCAGCGTCCGGTGGTCAAGGCGCTCGTCGGCGGGGCTATCCTCATCGTTGCGCTGCATATTCCGTGGCTGAACATCGCCGTATGGCTGGGCATGGTATTCCTCGGGATCGGCGCGCAGCTCCTTGCGATCTACGACCGGCGCCCGTGGCGGCAGGTAAGCACAGCGTCACGGAATGACCTCGGCCCGGGAGGTACGGGACACAAAGGCGGGCCCGGGTACGACGACGGACAGCCCCCGCCGCCCCCGGTGCAGCCGCCGCCCCCGGGGCCGTAACCCGGGGCCGGAGTCACCGTTCAGGGCTGCCCTTTCCGACAAACTCTCCGCAGCCCTGCCGGCTGGAGTCGCGGACTGCAGGGCTAGAACGGTTAGCAGAAGGCCCCTAAACGGCGGCAGGCCTCCCGCATTATGCGGAGGGCCTGCCGTCGTTCGTTCGAGCTAGGAAACCGGAGCCAGCACCGGGTAGTCCGTGTAGCCGGCGGCACCGTCGGTGTAGACGGTGGTCTGGTCGATTTCGTTCAGCGGGTGGTCCTCCTGCCAGCGGCGGGCCAGGTCCGGGTTGGCGATCACGGGACGGCCGACGACGGCGGCGTCGGCCAGGTTCTCCTCGAGCAGCATGACGGCGTCGCTGCGGGTGGTGACCGTGCCGAAGCCGGTGTTCATCAGCACCGGGCCGCCGAAGCGGCGGCGCAGGCCCTGGACCATTTCGTCGGCCGGATCGGCGTGCAGGATGGACAGGTAGGCCGGCTTCAGATCGGCGATGCCGTCCACCAGGGCGGTGTAGGTGGCGGTCACGTCGGCACGGTCGGTTTCCAGCACGCCCTGGATGTTGTGTTCCGGGGAAATGCGGATGCCGGTGTGTTCGGCGCCGATGGCCTCGGCCACGGCACGGAAGGCCTCGATGACCAGGCGGGCCCGGTTCTCCGGCGATCCGCCGTAGTTGTCGGTGCGCGTGTTTGAGACGGGGGAGAGGAATTCCTGCAGCAGGTACCCGTTGGCGCCGTGCAGCTCGACGCCGTCGAACCCTGCCTTCATCGCATTCTGCGCCGCGGAGACGAAATCCTGCACGACGCCGGGGAGTTCGGCTTCGGTAAGGGCGTGCGGCACCGGGAAGGGCTGCTTGCCGTCGTAGGTGTGCGCCATGCCTTCAACTGCGATGGCACTGGGGGCAACGACGGGGCGGCCGCCGTTGATGTTTTCGTGCGCAACGCGTCCGGAGTGCATCAGCTGGGCGACGATCCGGCCGCCGGCCTCGTGCACGGCGTCTGTGACGCGCTTCCATCCGGCGACGTGCTCCTCGGTGACCAGGCCGGGCATCAGCGCGTTGCCCTGGCCGGTGAAGGAGGGGTAGATGCCGTCAGTGATGATCAGGCCCATGGAGGCGCGCTGGCGGTAGTGCTCGACCATGATGTCGGTGGGCACGCCGTTGCGGTCGGCGCGCACGCGGGACATCGGTGCCATGACGAGGCGGTTGGGCAGTTCCATGGTGCCGACGGTGAGGGGGGTAAAGAGTTTCAAGTGGGGGTTCCTTTTGTTGCGTGTGCACAGGGCGGAGGTGTCCGGGACGAAGTTGTCTAATAACCCAACTAGGAGGACCACCGGAGATATTCCGCGGAACAGGCATGGTCTCAGTGAGGTTGGTAACGGATTAAATGCTTAACGCTTCGCTCTAACGGGAAATGCCGGGATACCTGAACCCGATTTATTGGGTTGACGAAGAGTCGGCATAGGAGGTTTAGGGTATAAACAACGCCCCGTGGTCAGGACATGGCAGTGCGCTTCATGCTTCTCCGGATCACCTTTCCCATGAGAGCGGTGTTACCCATAAGTGGAAAGCCAGTTATGGGCCATCCCTAGCCTTGCAGCAGCCGCCTGGTTCGCCTTAGGGCTGTCGGGAGGGCCCCATGGCTGTGTTGATGGTCCGCGCATGTGCGTCGATATCTGGACCAGTGAAGAGACGGTGGAACGCTTCGTCCAGCACTCTGGCGCCGTCCAGCACCTCGTTTGTGGTCAGGTCCGAGTCCTCGTGAGTCCCAGCATTTCCAAGCCACTTCACTGCGAAAAGTAGGTCCGCAACCGGAGGGCGTTGGGAGTCGGCTTCCCGCCACTCCTTGATGCGTTCGTGTACGTTGCGAAAGCTGCCGGTTGTACGGTGCGCAGTTATGTTTTCCGAGGTTAAGAAGCGTTCCACCGCCGTACGCAGCGCGGTTGCCGCTAGCCCGGCATCAGCGAAGAGCACGCGAGATGCGCGGAGCACAGCCTCCCGGACCTGTCCCGGAGCAGACTGAGGGATCGGCATCAACAACATCGGAGGATGCAAATGCGTGACCCTGTAGTACTTGGAGTACGAGGGACCGTAGTACTCAGGGTCATCGATGTAAGATTCCTGCGAGTAGCCGACGTTGAAGTCGCCGGTGCCGTTCACAGCTTGCTGACATTCGGGATTCTCGCACTGTCCTCGAATAACGAATGTGCCAGAAACCCATTCGGGGTCAAATGCGGGATGGCCGCGCAGCGCGATAGACGCATGGCCTTCTTGCTCAGTGGGTGACGAGAAGCCGACGTATCCGGCCTGGCAGGTTGGGCAGGTAGGGCGGGGCCATGGCTGATCTGACTCGATAGGCTTGGCTAAGTTGAAAAGTGCAGGATCTACTGGCATGCCTAGAGCATAACTAGATCCACCGGCGCCTCAGGGATGCGGATCCACAAGCCGAATATCGCTTACGTCGTATCCCAAGAGTTCGGCGATGAGATCTTCGGCAAATGGGTGTTGAGACCAGGTAACTGCTACTACGCTGCTCAGACCGTTCGCCGCACCGGTCAGCCAGTCGCGAGATTCTTCACGGGTGGGCGCGTGCTCGGTTCTATTTACAGTCACGGACGGCTCGGCGCTGGGAAACCTGATACACGTAGCACCATACCCCTCTATCAAATCTATATCGGATGGGTAGATGCTCACGTAGAGGGAAATCCCTGTTGCATCCGATAAGGCCTGTGGATCGCCAAGCCCAGTTGTCAGGACTGTTTGGGCAACTTCTATGCACTGATGGCGGTAAAGGTTTATGGAAGACTCCAAGCTGGGGGCATCCAATGGTATTCGCTCAACTTCTTGGAATTTATTAAATTCCATTATGGATGATGTGACTTCCTCAGCAACCTCGGCGAACGGCTCATGCTTCGGCATGGAATCTTCTAAGTATCCCTTATGTGACCATCCGCGGACCCTTTCCCCCTGCAATAGCTGCCCTTGTCGAGAAAGCTTGTAGCCGAACAGGGGATCGTCACAAGGGCTGACTTCCTCCTCAGAAATATCAACCAATTCAGCGCGGGCTTCAATCCCAGACACGTAAATTTCCATAATGGATGATGGGGCGTGTCTCTGGTCAACCAGTATCGATCTCGGCTCTAATAGATCGCACGCTGCAGCTTCTGTGTCCGTGAGGAAAGTCCTAACGGCCTCCAGCGCGTCCACTCGATGCTGTGCCGACGCCAGGTGAAAATGGGGCCCGACGAGAGGGGTTGCTCTCTCTGAATCAAGTAGACCCAGGAGGTTGAAGATGTCCCGTACACGTCGAGAGCGGAGTCTAGGGACGGGCAACCGGTGCATAGAAGAGATAATTAGACGCTCTTCCCTAATCTGAACTTGTGACGCAGCAAGCCGTTCAGCGGCAGCGTCTCGGTCCTGAATGTTCTGGAATCCAATGCCAGCGAAGAAAGGGCGCCCGCCAAGTCGGGCAGTCACCGCAAGAACAGCGCCGCTTCGGCCGCTTGTGTAGCCCCGAGGTTGTTCCGACGCCTGTCTGGCGTCCCTTGCCATCTTAGTCAGGGAAGATGTTCCCATGCCGAAGCCCGCCGCCTGGAATGGCGAGACCAAAGGCCGCAAATAGCCGTTAAAGAGACTGCTCGCGATACTTGGAATAATCCATCGGCCAAACTCTCTGGTCATCCTTCCGAGGATAGTCGCATACGTGAGATTATCAGCAATTAGATGCGTCGTGATGGAAATCGTCTGTTTGCTGTAAGTGGAGGCAAAACCGAGGTTCTCAAGTTCTTGCAATCCGTCAACGCTATCTCCAGTTACGCCGACTACATTGGAAGCGTACTCAAGTAGCAAATTAGTTTCGATGAACTCCGACCGGTTTGTTTCTTGGGGTTCCATAAGCTCAAGCAAAGCAAACAGGACAGCCATGCCATCGCGGGAGGAGGCGCCCACATTAGCTATGTGCGCGTATTTTCCCTGAATAGGACCGGTCGCGGATAGTTCGGAGAGGCAAGCTGCAGTCCAGTGAGGAATATGCTTTAGGGATTCGAGTTCCGTATCGAGGGATTCCAGGGCTGCTAGCACTGCGTCATCCCGGTCTTGGGTATTCATAATGGAGTGAAGTAACACGTCTCGCCGCCGGTCGTGAAACCAGGCCACGCCCTCGTTGTCGGTAATGAAAATCCTGTAATGGAGCAGGTCATCTCGGACTGCCGACCAGGTATTTTGGTCGCAGCCAAGGATGGATGCGATAAAGTCATCTGGTGGACTTTCGCCGAAAACCGCCAGCTTTCGTGCAGCGATCTTTGCGGGAATAGCCAGTTGATTCCACGACGTCTTTGTAAGTTCTTGAAAGGCGATTGCTGGTTCGACACTATGGATTTCGTGGCCCGCTCGTAGCGCGTTTATTGCCTCAGCGAGAAATAGGGGATAGCCACTCGTTATACGCAAGAGGTCTTCTGCTGAAAGTGCGCTAACTTCGGTATCCGTCATCCATTGGCGTGTGGATTCCAGCCCGAGCGGGTAGATCTCAAATATGGCGGCGCCGGTTTCAGCTAGGCGGGTCATAAATGCACGGTTTTCAACCGTCGCGGTACTTAGACCGATGAGGACCTGTACGCGCCCCGGAAGCATCTCGGCCATGTCAAGAAGGATCGCTTTATCGCCCGGCGAGAGCCGCTCTGCCCGGTCGAGAACAAGGCGTATACCGGAGCCTGTGAGATCAATGATCTCCTCCGCAAACTTGAGCACAATTTCCACAGTTCCCAGTTCGGATGAGCTCGCGAGGCGTTGCTGTAAAGATTCGTCTCCAGCCTGGAGTATGTTCCCGACCATGTTCCCGATAGATTCGCCGAACTCTGGGCCCAGCCGCGACTTGAGTAAGTTGAGGATCTCGACTCCGACTACGCGGGAGATTTCTTTGCCTCCTACTGAGCCGAGACGCTTAGCGGCCTCGGATATGAACTGAAGGGCAGTGGTCACAGCGGTGCGGTCGGCCAAGTAAAGGTCGAGAACGGCGGTCAATTGACTAATTAGGGAATTGTGAAGTTGCCCTGGAGCCGAGCGAAGGTTGGCAACGGGGGCGGTGATCCAGCCGTGGCGATCGGTGCGAACCAGTTCGCCAAGTAAGGCGGACTTGCCGATGCCCGAGTCACCAGTTACAGCAATGAAGCCATTACCGTTGCTCTGTAAGCGCTGGAGACCCTCGCCTCGGCCGTATAGGTACATTCTCCTATTATTCCGTTTAGGTTCGGCCCCTGTCAGATCGACACGTCCGTGACTCGACTTGCGACCTGTATATCCACTCAATCTGTGCAGAACCTGGTAATTTTCGGGTTCTGCATGGTAGACAATTCGTCACTCTTGACGTGACCCCCACCACATGTAACCCTGATCATATACGATTTCGTACCTGATCCAGGAGAGACATGGGCAACGACGCCACCAAGGACACGCTGCAGCAGGCCGGCAAGGTCATCGCCGTCCACATCAACTACCCCTCACGGGCAGCAGAACGCGGACGCATCCCGGAACAGCCCTCCTACTTCCTCAAGCCCAGCTCCTCGCTGGCCTTGACCGGCGGCAGCGTGGAGCGCCCGGCAGGCTGCGAGCTGCTCGGCTTCGAAGGCGAAATCGCCCTCATCATCGGCAAGACCGCCCGCCGCGTCACCATCGAGGACGCCTGGAGCTACGTCGAAGGAGTGACCGCCAGCAATGACCTGGGCGTCTACGACCTGCGCTGGGCAGACAAAGGCTCCAACCTCCGCTCCAAGGGCGGCGACGGCTTCACCCCCGTCGGCCCGCACATCCTCAACGCGGCCGACGTCGACCCCGCCGCCCTGCGCGTCCGCACCTGGGTCAACGGCGACCTCGCGCAGGACGACACCACCGCAGACCTGCTCTTCCCCTTCGCCCAGCTGGTCGCGGACCTCTCGCAGCTGCTTACCCTGGAACCGGGCGACCTGATCCTCACCGGCACCCCCGCCGGCGCCTCCGTGGCCGTCCCCGGCGACCGCCTCGAAGTCGAAGTCGACGTCCCCGGCACAGACAAAACCACCGGCCGCCTCGCCACCACCGTCACCGATGGCATCACCCCGCTGGCTCGCTTCGGCGCGCAGCCGAAGATCGACGACAAGCAGCGCGAAGAAGCCTGGGGCTCCGCGGAAAAGGCCGGCCTAGCCCCGCAGCAGGAAGCGCAGCAAGCCCTTAGCCCGGAACTTCGGGCCAAACTCGAATCCGTCGCCACCGCCACCCTGTCCTCGCAGATGCGCGCCCGCGGCCTGAATAACGTCTCCATCGACGGCCTCACCGGCACCCGCCCCGGCCGCAAGGTGGTCGGCACCGCCCGCACCCTGCGTTTCGTGCCCAACCGTGAGGACCTCTTCAAGTCCCACGGCGGCGGCTACAACGCACAGAAGCGCGCCATCGACTCCGTGGGCGAGGGCGAAATCCTGGTCATGGAAGCCCGCGGCGAAAAGGGCACCGGCACCCTGGGCGACATCCTCGCCCTGCGCGCCAAGCACAACGGCGCCGCCGCCATCATCACCGACGGCGGCGTGCGCGACTACTCCACCGTCGCCGGCATCGACCTGCCCGTCTACTGCGCCAACCCGCACCCCGCCGTCCTCGGCCGCAAGCATGTCCCCTGGGACACCGACATCACCATCGCCTGCGGCGGCGCCACCGTGCAGCCCGGCGACATCATCGTGGCCGACGACGACGGCATCCTGGTCATCCCGCCGGCCCTCGCCGAAGAGCTGGTGGAGGCGTGCATCAAGCAGGAACACCAGGAAGAGTTCATCGCTGAAATGGTGAAGGCGGGCCACGGTGTGGACGGGCTCTACCCGATGAACGCCGCCTGGAAGGAAAAGTACGAGGCCTGGGCAGCGGAACAGGCATGAGCAGCGTGAGCGGGACCGCCAGCAGCACGGGCCAAGCCGCCAGCACCGCCACGGGCGCCGGCTCCAAATCGGAGCAGGCCTATTCACTGCTGAAGGAACGCATCCTAGGCGGCGAAATGAGCCCGGGCTACCGGCTGGTGCTCAGCAGCATCGCCACCGAGATGGGCTGCAGCGTGGTCCCCGTCCGGGAAGCCATCCGCCGGCTCGAAGCCGAAGGGCTGGTGCACTTTGTCCGCAACGTCGGCGCCACCGTTGCCGGCATCGACCCGGACCTGTACCTGCACACCATGCAGACCCTCAGCATCATCGAGGGCGCCGCCACCGCCCTCGCCGCCCCGAACATCAGTGCCGAGGAACTGGCGAAAGCCCGGGAACTCAACAACCAGATGCGCGAGGTCCTGGACAACTTCGATCCGGTCCGCTTCACCGCCCTGAACACCGAGTTCCACGCCCTGCTCTACGCCCGCTGCCCCAATCCGCACATCCTGGAGCTGGTCCACCGCGGCTGGAACCGGCTGGGCCGCATGCGCTCCTCCGTCTTCCGGTACGTCCCGGACCGGGCACACGCCTCGGTGTCCGAACACGACGCACTGCTGGACCTGATCGAGGCACAAGCAGCACCGGCCGACGTCGAGCACGCCGCCCGCGCGCACCGCACCACCACGCTCAACGCCTTCCTGGCCCAGAACCACCAGCCGCCCTCCCCGATCTAAAGAAACCTCCACGATTCAACGCAGAAAGAGGAACACCCCATGACGACGCACTTCGTCCCGGAGAACCTGCCCACCCACATCCAGCACTTCATCAACGGCAAGTTCGTGGACTCCGCCAGCGGCGCCACCTTCGACGTGCTGGATCCGGTCACCAACAAGACCTACGCCACCGCTGCCGCGGGCCAGAAGGAAGACATCGACGCCGCCGTCGCCGCCGCCCGCGAAGCCTTCGTGAACGGTCCCTGGCCGAAAATGAAGCCGCGCGAACGCGCCCGCATCCTCAATCGGATCGCCGACGCCGTCGAAGCCCAGGAAGAACGCCTGGCCGAAATGGAAACCTTCGACACCGGCCTGCCCATCACCCAGGCCAAGGGCCAGGCCCTGCGCGCCGCGGAGAACTTCCGCTTCTTCGCGGACCTGATCGTCGCCCAGTTCGACGACGCGATGAAGGTCCCCGGTTCCCAGATCAACTACGTGAACCGCAAGCCCATCGGCGTTGCCGGGCTCATCACCCCGTGGAACACCCCGTTTATGCTCGAATCCTGGAAGCTCGCCCCGGCCCTGGCCACCGGCAACACCGTGGTGCTCAAGCCGGCCGAATTCACCCCGCTCTCCGCCTCGCTCTGGGCGGACATCTTCACCGACGCCGGCGTCCCCGCCGGGGTGTTCAACCTGGTCAACGGCCTGGGCGAGGAAGCCGGGGACGCGCTGGTGAAGCACCCGCAGGTCCCGCTGATCTCCTTCACCGGCGAAACCACCACCGGCAAGACGATCTTCCGCAACGCGGCGGAGAACCTCAAGGGCATGTCCATGGAGCTCGGCGGCAAGAGCCCCTGCGTCATCTTCGCCGATGCGGACCTCAATGCCGCGATCGACTCCGCCCTGTTCGGCGTCTTCTCCCTCAACGGCGAACGCTGCACCGCCGGCTCCCGCATCCTGGTCGAACGCCCGGTCTACGACGAATTCTGCGAACGCTTCGCCGCCCGTGCCAAGACCATCGTCGTCGGCGACCCGCACGACCCGAAGACCCAGGTGGGCGCCCTCGTGCACCCCGAACACTTCGACAAGGTCGCCTCCTACGTGGAGCTCGGCAAGACCGAGGGCCGCCTGCTCGCCGGCGGCGGACGTCCCGAAGGCCTGGAAGAGGGCAACTACATCGCCCCCACCGTCTTCGCCGACGTCGCCCCCGACGCTCGGATCTTCCAGGAGGAAATCTTCGGCCCCGTCGTCGCCATCACCCCCTTCGACACCGAAGCCGAAGCCCTGGAACTGGCCAACAACACCAAGTACGGGCTCGCCGCCTACATCTGGACCTCCGACCTCACCCGCGCGCACAACTTCGCGCAGAGCACCGAGGCCGGCATGGTCTGGCTCAACAGCCACAACGTCCGCGACCTGCGCACCCCGTTCGGCGGCGTGAAGGCCTCCGGTCTGGGCCACGAGGGCGGCTACCGCTCCATCGACTTCTACACCGACCAGCAGGCCGTGCACATTTCCCTGGGCAAGGTCCACACCCCCAAGTTCGGGACCGACGACGCCGCCAAGGTCGACGGCTAACCCTTCCCCGGCACTCCCCCCGCCTTTTGCAAAGGAGCAAAACCATGGACATCGAAAACCGCATCCCCACCCCCAGCATCGCCCCGCCGGACATTGTCCGCTGCGCCTACACGGACCTGGTGGTCACCGACCTGGAACGGTCCCGGAAGTTCTACGTGGACGTTCTCGGCCTGCACGTCACCGAAGAGGACGAGAACGCCATCTACCTGCGCTCCCTTGAGGAGTTCATCCACCACAACCTGGTGCTGCGCAAGGGTCCGGTGGCCGCCGTCGCCGCCCTGGCCTACCGCGTCCGCACCCCCGAAGACGTGGACGTGGCCGAGGCCTATTACAAGGAGCTGGGCTGCCGCACCGAACGCCGCAGGGACGGCTTCGTGAAGGGCATCGGCGACTCCGTGCGCGTGGAGGACCCGCTGGGCTTCCCCTACGAGTTCTTCTACGAAACCGAGCACGTGGAACGCCTCACCCAGCGCTATGACCTCTACTCCGCCGGGGAACTGGTCCGCCTGGACCACTTCAACCAGGTCACCCCGGACGTGCCCCGCGGCCGCGCCTACTTGGAGGACCTGGGCTTCCGCGTCTCCGAGGACATCAAGGATTCCGACGGCGTCACCTACGCCGCGTGGATGCACCGCAAGCACACCGTCCATGACACCGCCCTGACCGGCGGCGACGGCCCGCGGATGCACCACATGGCCTTCGCCACGCACGAAAAGCACAACATCATTCAGATCTGCGACAAGATGGGCGCCCTGCGCATCTCCGACCGGATTGAGCGCGGCCCCGGCCGGCACGGCGTCTCCAACGCCTTCTACCTCTACATCCTGGATCCGGACGACCACCGCATCGAGATCTACACGCAGGACTACTACACCGGCGATCCGGACAACCCCACCATCACCTGGGACGTCCACGACAACCAGCGCCGCGACTGGTGGGGCAACCCCGTGGTCCCGTCCTGGTACACCGAGGCCTCCCTGGTGCTGGACCTGGACGGCAACCCGCAGCCGCTCACCGCCCGCACCGAAACCTCGGAAATGGCGGTCACCATCGGCGCCGACGGGTTCTCCTACACCCGCCCCGACTACGACGCCGGCAGCTCCTCCGGCGAGGCCGCGCAGGGCTTCAAGATCGGCACCCAGCTCTAGACCGCGGCCGACGACGGCGCCAGCCCAGCGCCGTCGTCGTCGCACCCTCCGAACACGCTGCACCCTGAACCCAAAGGAATCGCCGTGCTAGATCAATCAACTCTCCGGGCGGTGGCCGATGAGCTGCTCGAAGCCCAACGCACCCGCACCCCGGTGCCGCGCCTGACCGCGCGCTACCCGGACATGACCATCGATGACTCCTACGCGGTGCAGAACCTGTGGCGGGAACGGATGATCGCCTCCGGGCGGTCCCTCGCCGGCCACAAGATCGGCCTCACCTCCAAGGCCATGCAGGCTGCCACCGGCATCACCGAACCCGACTACGGCGTCATCCTCGACGACATGGTGTTGGAAAACGGCTGCACCCTGGAGTGGGACCGGTACACCCATCCCCGGGTGGAGGTGGAGCTGGCGTTCGTGCTGGGCAAGCCGCTCTCCGGGCCGAACTGCACGCTGTTCGATGTCCTGGATGCCACCGATTACGTGGTGCCCGCGCTGGAAATCCTGGACTCGCGGATCGAGATGGAGGGCCGGACCATTGTGGATACCATCGCGGACAACGCGGCGATGGGCGCCATGGTGGTCGGCGGGAACCCGGTGAAACCGGCCGACGTCGACCTGCGCTGGGTGTCGGCCCTGCTCTACCGGAACCAGGGCATCGAGGAAACCGGCGTCGCGGCCGGGGTGCTGAACCATCCCGCCGCGGGTGTGTACTGGCTGGCGAACAAGCTCGCCGTGCACGGCACCTCGCTGGAGGCCGGGGAAATCATCCTCGCCGGCTCCTTCACCCGCCCCATGTGGGTCTACAAGGGCGACACCGTCTTTGCCGACTACGGACCGTTGGGAACCATCACATGCCGCTTCGAGTAGAGGAAACCTTCGCCGCCCGCTTGGCCGGGGGTCGGCAGACCGGCATGTGGGTCTGTTCCGGCAGCCCGCTGATCGCGGAAATCTGCGCCGGCTCCGGCCTGGACTGGCTGCTGATCGACGCCGAGCACAGCCCCAATGGGCTCGAATCCCTGCTCGCGCAGCTGCAGGCGGTGCACGGGTATCCGGTCACCGCGGTGGTCCGCCCGCCGAGCGGGGACGCGGTGCTGCTGAAGCAGTACCTGGATCTGGGCGCGCAGAACCTGCTGATTCCCATGGTCGACACCCCGGAGCAGGCCGCGGAGCTGGTCCGCGCCGTCCGGTATCCGCCGCTGGGCATCCGCGGGGTGGGCAGTGCCCTGGCCCGCGCGTCGCGCTGGAACCGGATCGAGGGGTACCTCGAGAACGCCGCGGAATCCGTGACGCTGCTGGTGCAGATCGAGACCGCCGCCGCCGTCGACAACGTGGAGGCGATTGCCGCCGTCGACGGGGTGGACGGCCTGTTCATCGGGCCGGCGGACCTTGCCGCGTCCATGGGCCTCCTCGGCCAGCAGGAACATCCCGAGGTGATGGCCGCCGTCGAGCACTGCATCCGAGTGGTGAAGGCCGCCGGGAAACCGGTGGGCGTGAACGCGTTCGCCGAAGCAACTGCCCGCCGCTACATCGAGGCCGGCGTGGACTTCATCCTGGTGGGCGCCGACGTCGCGCTCCTGGCCCGGGGCAGCGAAGCCCTGGCCGCGAAGTTCATTTCATCTGCGGACGGCGGCGCCCGGGCCAGTTACTGAAGGGAGTCCGGCCCGGCAAGTCCGGCACCGCATCGACCTGCGCATTTGGGACCAGGCGGAGCACGAATCGGCGCGGACCGTGGTCCCCGGGAATCGAAACTGCACTAGTTACCGTTCTCCGTCAAAAAATCGGTAACTAGTGCACTTTCGATTCGCCCAGCCGCCGTCAGCCGCACGGTGTCCCACGGTCTGGTGCTGGTGGGGCTGCTGTTACCCCTTTAGGCAACATCCGCACCACATCGTGGGATGCTGTGCTGCGCCGACCCAGCACCGCCCCTGATACCGACGCGGCCCCGGTCTCGGTGGCGATGTCTAGGGGCGCCAACGCCCGTCAGGGCGCCAATACCGTGGAGGCTTCCTGCGGCAGCATGTTCTCGCGGGGGATAAACGTCCTCCCGCGGACGAGCTTCTCCCCGAAAGACCGGAAAACCAGCGGCACTCCCCGGGCGGTCCACGGATCCGGCCGGTCCATCGCCTGCACATGCACGTGCGGCTGCGTCGAGTTGCCCGAGTTTCCGCAGTCCCCGATCTGCTCGCCCTCGCGCACGTGCTGCCCGGCAGAAACCCGGATCGACCCGGACCGCAGATGCATCACCCCGACCACCGCGCCGCCGTCGGGCGTGGCGATGAGGACGTAATTCCCGGCGATGGCACCGGCTCCCTGCCGCAACCGGCCCTGCTGTCCCAGCACGTAGGGCACCAGGGCCAGCTGCGACCGGCGGGCCTCATGGTCCGCTTCGCCGTCGTGCACGGTCACCACCTGCCCGGGAACCGGCGCCAGGATCGGGCGCCCGAACGCGAAGAACAGCTCCGGCGGCTCGGTGCCGAACGCGGTGTGCCAGCTGACCGTGGGAGCCGTCCGGCCGGCGTCGTCCACGCCTACGAAGTCGATGGCGTATGTGGTGGCAAGCAGATGCGTACCGTGGCTGGGCACCCGGCGCAGAGGACTGTTCTGCACCTTCCACGTCCCGGTGAACGGGAGGGAGACCGCCAGCGGGGCGTCGGGGATGTTCATTGCGGATCCTCTCGCGGTGATGAACGACGACGCCCCGCAGGCTCCGGATATGCCCCTACTGCTGTGCGGTGTAGGAGAAGTCCAGCTCCCAGTCCCCGACTTCGTCGCCGTCCAGCTGCCAGACGTACTCATTCTTAAGCTTGCGTCCGTCGTCGGTAAAAGGACCAGTCCGGTAGGGATAGAAGGCCACGGTGGGCAGGGTGGAGTCCGGGGCGGTCCGGATGGCGTTGTTGAAGTCCCCGTTCATCCGGCGCAGCTCGGTGACTACGTGCCCGAGGTACCGCTCGACGTCGAGCTCCTTGGACTCGGTGGCCTGCTCGTTCAGCTGCAGCGCAATGTGCAGCTGACGGTTGCCCGCCGCATCCTCGTAGCTGATCAGGCGGTGGTTTTCGACGGCGTCGAGCAGCGCCTGCTCGTTGTAGATGACGTCCCGCAGCGCATCGGGAGCCACGACGGCACCGTTGAAGTCCACGGACAGATCCGACCGGCCGTAGTGGAACAGCAGCGGCAGATCCAGCAGCTGCTCGCTCAGCACCTGGGTGAGGCCGTATTCGCGCAGAATCGGCTTCAGGTCCCGCACCCGCATCACATGGCCGCGGTCGTGGATGTTGTAGCGGATGCGGGGGTTGATGTTCTCCCGGCGCACAATCGTCACGAGCAGTTCGCCGGCGTCGTTGGTTTCAATCAGATAGCCGTACGGATTGAACTGGAAGATCATCGGCAGCACGCCGTACTCGTCCTGCTTGGTGATGCGCGCGGCCAGCTTCGGGTGCTCCGCGACGGCCTGGCGCAGGGCGACGGAGAAGTCCGTCTCGATGGCCAGGTTGATTTCCAGGTCGGAGGCGCCGTAGGAGCCGAATGCGCCGTGCGTGTATTTGTTGATGTGGGCGCGCATGTTCTCGCTGATGCCCTCGCCGCCGAACGCCGCGACAATGTCGTAGTCCTGCCAGCGCAGCCGGGTGTCCTCGAACAGGGCCTTCAGGAAGGGCGGGTAGCTCAGGATGATGTAGGTGAAACCGGTGCCGAACTCCTGCATGGTCTGGATGATCTTGTCCTTGTCCGGACCGATCGACTTGATCATGGTGACATCGGTCAGCGACGACGTGACATTCATGCCGGTGGCCCAGGCCCCCAGGGAAAACGCATTGAGGACAAACGGCTGTTTGTCCAGCGCCTTGGACGTGCGGGCAAAGCCCAGCTGGAGCAGCTGGCGGGTGGCCTCGCGCTCGTCCGGACCCCGGACCCAGCTGGTGGGGACGCCGGAGCTGCCCGAGGATTCGTCCACTACGACGCCGCGGCGGGGCAGCTTGCCGCCCAGGCAGCGTTCTTCGGTGCTCCAGGGCCGGATGTAGCTGTCCTTGTCCATTTCCGGAATCTGCGAGAACTCGTCGTAGACGGTGCCGTTGCCCGGAAGTCGGCCCGGGAAGTCGTGCTTCGCCAGGAACTGCCGGTAGGCGGGGACCTTCTTCGCCGCGAGTTCGAAGGTCCGCCAGGCGCGCCACCGGCCCAGTGTCCAGCGGAGGGATTCAATTCCCGGCAGCAGCAGCAGCTGATGCGTGGAGACCCGGGGCATAAACAGCCGTACGAAGCGTTCCTGCACGGCGAGGAAAGCGAAGATCAAGATCTTTTTCATGAATGCAGCTCCTGGGCAGCGGGAAGGATCATGGCGGACGCGGGGCGCCGGTGCGCCGGGGGCGGGGGAGTGCTGTGGCCGAAGCGGAAGAGCATCCATGCCTTCCGCCCGTCAGTCTCGTCGGCTCCGGCGGCTGCTACGAACTCCGCGTGCGAGCGTTGGTTGGTGATCACGGTGCCGAACGGGTGCAGGTAGACATTGTGCCGGGTGAACACCAGCCAGACCTGCATAAACGTGCGGCCGGCTTCCACGTAGTCGGCCGGCCCGTCGAACGGCCCCTCCAGCCAGCCCAGCTGCCGCACCCCGCGCATGGTGTTCAGGTAGATTCTGCGGATGAGTGCACCGACCACCGGAGCCTCCCACAATCCGCGGTGCTGCATGGCGAAACGCAGCACGGGTCCGGGCATCAGCATGGTTTCGGCGCTCAGACCGTCACCGCGCTGTCTGGCCTCGGCACGCGAGAACCGGAGCCAGGTGAGGATTTCCCGGTGCACGGCGTCGTTGCGCAGATCGTCAAAGAGAGTGGCCTGGTTGACGTGGACTACGGAACGTACCAGCGCGGGATCGCTGGAACTGCGGAAGACATGGCCGTGCCGCTTCGCCCTGGTTTCGACTTCGGCGACGGCGGCGGGGTCGACCAGGGTGTTGTCATAGGGGCGGCGGGAGGTCTGCCGGACCAGGAAGGCTTCATAGTCGGCCTGGTCCTCGGGGTCGGACGCCTGGGGCACCAGGGTGACTAGGCCGATGAAATGCAGCCGGTCCTTTGAGTCGAAGTCCATGTCACTGAGGTGAAGTTCTTCGCGGAGCCCATATCCGCGGGCCTGGGCGCAGACCCGGAGGGATTCCAGGAAAACTCCGGCACAGACGTGGCCGAAGGGAATTCCATAGGATTCCGCGGGTAAGCCCAGGTCGAGGTCGTAATAAACGGCTGCCTGCGTTTGGCTGCGCAGATGCACCTTTATTGGTTGTGAATTGTGCGGCGACGGGTATCGGTGGGCGTCCTTAATGATGGCCCCCCAGACATCGGATTCGAACATGCCCCCAACCATAGTGTGACTTGTGGCGCAGGACACATTCCTTACCCGTGTGGCTTGTTTCTTTCGGTGCTGCCAGGTCGTGACGAAAGAACCTGCACGGTGACCTGCACCGGTCCGGGCCCGGGTTTGGGGAGGAGCCTCCCGTCCGCCCCGGGTCCGGGCCTACCCTGAAAAGGGCAGGGGATGACGGGCAGCCAGCTCCGTTCTCCTCTTCGCCAGCTTCTCTGGGCATCTGCCCACCGGACAGGCGAAACTCCGTCAGGGCTTCGCCGGAACAGGGAGCGTCACCATGTGCACAGGCATCAGGTTCACGGACGGCAGCGGCAACCTCTATTTCGCACGAAACCTCGACTGGACGTCCGATTTCGGGGAGCGGGTGGTGCTGACGCCCACCGGATACGCCACCAAGTCGCCCTTCGGTGCGGTGCCGAAGATTGAGCACGCCGTCATCGGCATGGGCATCGTGCAGGAAGATACGCCGCTGTACTTCGACTGCGGCAATGACGCAGGCCTCGCCGTCGGCGGCCTCAACTTTCCGGGATACGCGGAGTACGCGTCGGCACCGGTCGACGGCGCCACGAATGTCGCCGCGTTTGAGTTTCCACTCTGGGTGGCCTCCCAGTTCGCCACCGTCGACGAGGTCGAGGCAGCCCTGGACAGCGTTGTCATCGTGGACCGGCCGATCAACGAAAAGTATCCGAGCTCGCTGCTGCACTGGTTGATCGGGGACTCGACCCGCGCCATCGTGGTGGAGTACACGAGCGACGGTATGCACGTTTTCCACGACGACGTCGACGTCCTGGCGAACCAGCCCGGCTTCGGCTGGCACCACGAGAACCTGCGCAACTACCTCAACACGTCGCCCGACTTCCCCGAGGAGGTTGTGCTCAACCAGGCGCACCTGACCCCGTTCGGCTCGGGGTCGCTTATGCGGGGAATCCCCGGTGACTACTACTCGCCGTCACGGTTTGTCCGCGCGGCCTATGTCCACGCGCACTATCCGCCCAAAACGAGCGAAGAGGAGAACGTCAGCCGTGCGTTCCACACGCTGCAGCAGGTCGCGATGGTGGACGGCAGCGCGGCCATGGGCTCGGGCGAGTTTGAGAAGACCACCTACACCGGCCTCTTCTCCTCCCGCACGATGACCTATTACTGGAACACCTACGAGGATCCGGCAATCCAGAGCGTGGCGATGGCCGACCACGGGGCAGATAGAACGGAGCTTGTGGTGGTGTAGCTCGTCGCCTCGGCCGCGCTTGCGGGTCAGTGGTGCCGGCGGAGCCGGTGCAACAGCACGGGGTCCCACACTTTGGTGCTGTAGGGGCTGATGTGGTCCCGTTGGTCCCCTCCAGCAACAAGGGCTGGGATGCCGTGCGGGCGGGGAGTGTGGACCGACAAGGCCCAGCGGATCGAAAGAGCATTAGTTACCGTTTTTCGGCCGGAAAACGGTAACTAATGCCTTTTCGACTGCCGGGTATCCGAAACCCTCTGTCCCGTGTAAATTACTTCGCATGCGAAATAATAGTGTGGCAGCGGTCACGTCCGAACGGATCAGCATCCCCGTCCCCGCGGGCGGAGCGCTCGCCGGCACCCTCCGAGTGCCCGACGACGCCGCACCCCGCGCCGCGGTCATCATCCATCCGGCCACAGCGGTAGCCGAACGGCTCTACACCGGCTTCAGCGAATACCTGGCCGAAAACGGGTACGCGGTCCTGACCTACGACTACCGCGGCACCGGCGCGTCCGGCAGTCCGAAGGGCAACCGGAAACTGCGGATGCGGGACTGGATGAGCCAGGACGTGCCCGCCGCCGCGGACTGGATGGCCGCGCGGTTCCCCGAGCTGCCGCGCCTCGCCGTCGGGCACAGCATCGGCGGACATGCGATGGCCCTGGACAACGGCACCGACGGACTGCTCGGATTCGTGGCCGTGGCCTCGCACGCCGGTGTCACCAAGGCCATTCAGGATCCCAAGGAACGGCTGCGCGTGGGACTGGTCCTGCGGGTCCTCGGTCCACTTACCAGCCGGCTTCTCGGCGCAGTGCCGGGCCGAAAAATGGGCCTGGGCGAGGACATGCCCGGCGGCGCCATGCTCGAGTGGAGCTCCTGGTCCCGCCGGCCCAACTACTTCTTCGACGATCCGAGCATGGACGCCGCCGAACGCGCAGCCCGGGTCAAGGCCGAGGTGCTGTCCATCGGCTTCACTGACGACCTCTGGGCCACGCCGGGACAGATCAACGCCATCTACAGCCGGCTCACCAACGCTCCGCTGGAGCGGCGCACCTACTCGCCCGACGACGCCGGGGTACCCGCGATCGGGCACATGGGCTTCTTCCGGCGCGGGGTTAAGGACAAGCTGTGGCCCGAGGTCCTCACCTGGCTGGACGGACGGATCGCGAAGCAGCTGTGAGGCAAGGGGCTGCCAGCGGGCCGGGCAGTGCTGGAACGGAGAGCGGCGGGCCGGACGACGGCGGAGGGCGGCGTCCGCCGCGGCTGGTCTTCCTGACGCTGACCGCCGAGCGGAGGCTGCGCCGGTGGATCGGACGCCGGGGCGAAGACCGCGGCCTCAGCGCGGCAGCCTCCGGCGTGCTGCTGTATCTGGCGAACCGTCCCGGGGCGAGCACCGGCGAGGTGGCCGAAGCCGTGGATGCCTCGCCGGCCGGGCTGAGCGGGTTGCTGTTCCGGCTGGAGAAGGCCGGGCTCCTCACCCGGGTACCGGATCCGGCGGACCGCCGGACCATCCGGGTGAACCTGACCGCCGACGGGAAGGCCGCGCTCGGCGTCGTGCAGTCCGCGCTGGGCGAGCTGAACGGGAAGATCACCGACGGGTTCAGTGCCCAGGAGCTGGCCGTCGTCGCCCGCTGGCTGGAGAATGTGGGGCGGGTGCTGGATTAGTCCGGGTCCGTGAGGGACACCCCGCCGTCCGCAGCGTCCTGGGCGTGCCAGATTGTCGCTTTCCAGCCCCACACCGACGTTACTTTGCCTACATAGCCCGGGCCGTAAAAACGCTCCTGCCCTTCATCGTTCGGTTCCGCATTCCCAATGACCTGCAAGTGGCCTTCGGTGAAGATCTGTATCCCGGACAACGCCCGTTCCAGCGGGACGAGTCCCGCCACGTCGGAGGTGCCGGGCGTCGATCCGCCGCGCCAAGGCAACAGGGCAACGATGAAATGCTTGCGCTTCCGAGGCTGAAGTTCCACGACCTGCAGGCATGCCCAAATTGCCGGACAGGCCCTGCACGGGGATCAGGTCACCGACCGCGAGTGAGGTGGCGGAAGTCGGTGAGAAAGGGAACGCTCTGGGTTTCATTGGAGGTCCGGGGTCGGCCGGCTCAGACCGCGCCCGGGCGGAATCCCCGGTAGCCAAGGACTACGGCGAGTCCGAGCCAGATGGCGGCGGAAACGTAGTCGAACCATTCCGATGCGTTGCCGAAAGCGAGTATTGCGAACATCAGCATGGCGGCCGCACCACAGAAATACATGACGGCGTTACTTGAGTGGTTGTTGGTTTCGGTGCCCCCGGGAATTGTCATGCTCGGAAGAATACCTTGCTGTCCATGGTCGGCTGACCGGTGCTATTCCAGCCGTGTGGCGTTGCTCTTTCCCGTTGGGCTAGGGACCGACCAATACCAGGGCAGTTCCAACCAGTATGGCCAGCGCGCCGACAAGGGACAGGGCCAGACAGGACTTTGCCCGGTCAGTCAGGGCCTGGCCTTTCTGCCGCTGGGGGTGTGTCATTGCGTAGATTGCCGTCGGCAGTTGAGCCAGGGCGCCCACGAGCAGGAACGGCGCATAGATGCTGGGTGGCACGGGTGCTCCTAGCGAGACAAGTAGGTTTCCACGGGTGGGTGAAACCCAAATCTAGCCATGCTGGGCAGAGAGCGGTTTATCCGGACTACCCGTTTTGATACCTCTTCGAGGCGCAAAAACCGGGGGAGGCCCCGCTTAGGATGAGGGCATGCGCCAAGATCCGGACGACTGGACCCCCGTGAGCACCGAACGCCTGTTGCTGAGACGGCTCGAACGCGCGGATTACGATGCCGCCGTCCGGATCCACACCGATCTTCGAACCAACCGGCACAATCCGCATACCCCGACGGTGGAATCCGCGGCAAGGTCCCTGCAGGATTTCCTGGACCACTGGGACCGGGAGGGTTTCGGCTACTGGGCGGTGGCCGAACGGGAGACACCGGACGCCGTCGTCGGCTTCACCGGACTGCAGCGCGCCGTCGTGGACGGCAGGACCATCCTGAATCTGTATTACCGCTACGACCCGGCGGTCTGGGGACGGGGCTATGCGAAGGAGGGGGCCGCGGAAGCGGTGCGCCGCGGCCGGACACTGCTGCCGGAACTGCCCATCCTGGCCCGGGTGACCACCACGAACACGGGGCTCCCGGCGCACCGCGCTGGCCGCCGGCCTGCAGCATAATCCCGGGCTGGACCGGGAGTATGCCGGAGTGCCGGAGATGTACTTCTCACTGGGCTGGCCTGAGGCTGCTTCCGCTGCGGAACCCGGCGTCGGCCCCGGGATTCCGGCAGGCAGAGCCGGCCAATAAGAACTCGAAACGGAACAAGTGGCCTATGCAGGCCAAGCAAGGAGAGTAGATGGAAAATCTCATAGCCCACGCCGAGCGCGTGGCCAGAGCAGCACACGAGGGCCAGACAGATAAAGCAGGAGCCCCTTACATCAGCCACCCCGGGCGCGTAGCCCGGACAGCCGCCGAAACGGCACCGGATTCCCTGCGCGAGGAGGCCGGCGCTGTGGGGTGGCTGCACGACGTCGTGGAAGACACGGGAACCACGCTGGAGACGCTGCGCGCCCAGGGATTCCCCGAAACGGTGATCGAAGGTGTGGACGCCATGACTAAACGCCAGGGTGAGCCCCCGGAACGCTACTTCGAACGCGTCCGGGCCAACGAGATTGCCCGCATCGTCAAAGCAGCAGACCTGGATGACAACACCAACCCGGAACGGGTCGGGAAACTGGATGAGGAGACACGGACGCGCCTGGCCGCGAAATACCAGCGCTCGCGGGAACTGCTTGCCGGCTCCCATCCGGAGTAGGCCGCTGCGGGCCGAAACCTCCTCGGGATACGCGGCGGCCGGCGGGACAATGCGCGCCGCTGGGATCAGGCCCCCGCCACTCCGGCCCCGTTATAGGCCCGGGGCAACCGCTGCCGGGGACGGGCACGCACCAGGGTGGATGCTTCGCGGCGGGGACCCACGGTGTTGGTGATGGTGCCGATGCCCTCTACCGTCATGCTGACGGTGTCCCCGGTCTGCAGGGGAGGCGGCGTCTGGGAACCATGGCGGCCCCACAGCTCGGCCAGGCAGCCGCTGCCGCAGGTGCCCGATCCCAGCACATCGCCCGGCAGCACCACGGAGTCCTGGGAGGCGTAGGCCACCAGCTCGGCGAACGGCCAGCCCAGGTTGGAGAGCAGGTCCTCACCCACCCGGAAACCGTTGACGTCAACGCTCATCCGCAGCCCGAGGAAACCGTCGGCGTCGTGCCGGTGTGTGAATTCATCGGCGGTGACAATCCAGGGACCCAGGGTGCCGGCAAAGTCCTTCCCCTTGCAGGGACCCAGACTGACCTTCATTTCCCGGCGCTGCAGGTCCCGGGCGGACCAGTCGTTGAAGACCGTGTACCCGAAGATGTGCCGCTGCGCCTGCTCGGCGCTGAGGTTGGTGCCGCTGCTGCCGGGGACCCGGCCGATGACCGCGGCGACCTCCGTTTCGAAATCCAGCTGGCTGCAGCCGGCCGGAATGGGAATCTCTTCCCCCGTGGCGCGGACGGTGTGCGGATTGCTGAAGTAGAACGTGGGGGCCTGGTACCACTCCTCCATCACGCCGGCGGCGCCGTCGACGCTGATCCGCATGCCCTCGACGTGTTCCTCGAAGGCCACAAAGTCGCGCAGGGTGGCGGGCACCAGCGGAGCCAGGAGCACGACGCCGGACAGCGGGTGCGCCGCGCCGTCGCCGGTGAGCGCGGCTCCTCCGATGGTCCGTTCGGCGAGTGCCAGGGTCTCCTCCAGCCCGTCGTCGAGCAGATCGTTGACGGTCTGTCCGGCGGGCAGCGGGTAGGCCCGGTCCTCATGGATGAAGCCGGAGCGGACCTCCCCGCCGTCGTTCCAGCGTGCGATCTTAACCATCGTTTCCGTGTCCTTCCGTGCGCGGTGCGCTCATGGCCGGGGCGGAGGCCCGGTAGCCGGGCCGAATCCCCAGCACGTCAGCGTTGCCTGCGAGGATGTGCTGTTCCTCCTCAGGGATCAAGCCCGCGGCGCGGACCTCCCCTGTCGGGTCTTCCGAGCCCATGTCGAACGGATAGTCGGAGCCCAGCAGGATCCGGTCCGCCCCGGCGGCGCCGGCCAGGGCCCGCAGTTCGGCGGGACTGTGGGTGAGCGAGTCGAACCACAGGCGGCGCAGATAGGACGACGGCGGGGCGGCGCACCCATGTGCGTCCGGCCGGATCCGCCAGGCGTGGTCGGACCGGCCGAGCGTGCTGGGTAGGTACCCGCCGCCGTGCGCGGCCAGGAGCTGCAGCTTCGGATAGCGGTCCAGGACGCCGGAGAAGATCAGGTGAGAGAGCGCGACGGCGTTCTCCGCAGGCTGCGCCACGGTATTGGCCAGGTAGAACCGGTCCAGCCGCTCATCCAGCGAGCAGCCGAACGGATGCAGGAAAACCAGCGCGCCGAGTTCTTCGGCCCGGGCCCAGAAAGGTTCCAGCCGGGGGTCGGACAGTTCCACGGTCCCGGCGTTCGGTTCCTGCCCGGGAAGACGGTCAACGGCTGGCGCGTAGGAACCGATCTCGACCCCCAGCAGGCCGCAGTCCAGCACCGCGTGGTCCAGGGCGGCCACCATGGCTTCCGGGTGCTGCAGGGGAGCGAGCCCCAGTCCCGCCAGCCGGTCGGGGGCGGACGCCACCAGCTGCATAACGGCGGTGTTGGCCCGGCGGGCGATTTCCGCCCCAAGCACGGGACCGGCGAAGTAGTAATAGTGCGACGGCGAGGGGGACACCAGCTGCACGTCGACTCCCGCGGCATCCATGTCTGCGAGCCGACGGGACAGGTCCACCAGCCGCGGCCAGCGGTCCCGGATCATGGCGCCGGAGACTGCCAGCGATTCAGGTCCCTGCCGCCGGGCATCGAGCTCCTGCGCAGCGGCGAACTCCGCCGGAGCGCTGGCCGCCACGTACTCCTGCAGCGCCGGCAGCAGGACGTGGGCATGTACGTCCACCACCGGGGCGCCGGACTGCTGCCTGCTCATGCGGGCTGGCTTACGGCTGCCGCCACCGTTGCGATCACGCCCGGAACGTCGGCGTCCCGGATCTGCCCGTCGAGCATCCACTGCCCCAGCTGCACCGATCCCTGGATGACGATTCTGGCCCGCTCCAGCCGCCGCTCCGTGAAGGCTGCCCAGAGGCTGTCATCCAGTTCGTCGCGGCTGGTCAGCAGATCGGCCAGGACCGCCGCGTCCTCCACGGCCAGGGCAACACCCTGGGCAATGGTGGGAGGGCAGCTGTGCGCGGCGTCCCCGATGATCACGGCCCGGCCCCGGTTCCAGGGCCCGTCCACCAGATGGGTGGTGAACCGGGTGTAGTTGATCCTCGCACTGTGGTCCAGACTGGCCCGGATTTCCTTCCACGGCCCGCCGTAGGCCGCGGCGAGACCGGCCATGATCTGCGGTCCGTCCTCGACCCTGCGGTCCTGGGCATCCTCAACCAGGTAGGCGTACATGCTGTTCTGGCCGGTGGGGCAGTACCCGGCGATATAGCAGGGCCCGCCATAGGTCAGGTCGGTGCGGACCACATCGGCTGGCCGTTCCACGAACGCCCGCCAGATGCCCATCCCGGTGGGCTCCGGTTCGGTGGTGATACCGATCGCCGCACGCACTGCCGAGTGGAGCCCGTCCGCGCCGATCAGCAGGTCGTAGGCAAGGCGCTCGCCGTCGTCGGTAATGACCGTGACCGAACCGCCGTCCTGTTCCACGCCCTTGACCTTCCTGCCGTAGCTGATGCGGACTCCGGCGTCGGCGGCGCGGCGGCGGAGAGCGTCGGCGAGGTCCGGCCGGTACATCCCCAGCGTTGCGGGCAGGTCCGCCCCGCCGGTCCGGACGTCGTCAACCACGGAGAGCACGGTGCCCGCAGGATCCGGGGCGCGGAGGCCCAGCTCGCTGAAGGCGAAGCCCTTGGTGGCAATTTCCTCCCAGATGCCGAGCTGGCGGAAGATGCGCAGGGCGTTGCCCTGCAGGGTGATCCCGGACCCGAGCGGAGACGGACCGGATTCCTTCTCCAGGACTTCCACCTCCACGCCCGCGTCGGCCAGCAGAATCGCCGCCGTTAACCCGGCCGCGCCCGAACCGACAATGCCTACCTTGCTCACAGCTGCCATGATGCAAACTCCTTTGTTTTCATTCCGGCGGATTATGTAGCGGGTTACTTCACGGCGATGGGGTTGACCGGCGAGCCGACAGCCCCGGTGATGGGCAGGGGAGCGGCCGTCAGCAGAAAGTCGTACCGGCCGTCGGCGGCGCAGGACGCGGCAAGCTGCTCCGGATCCCACATTTCGCCCAGGAAGAGGCCGAGGTTGGGGATGGCGATCTGGTGCAGCGGCTGGAACGCCGTGTCGAATTCATTGGGCCGGACCTCGAAGCCCCACGTGTCGGTGGCTATCCCGGCGATCTCGCTCCGGTGCAGCCAGGGCGCCATGCCGAAGGACAGTCCCGGCGCCGGACCTCCTGCGTACTCGCCCCACCCCTGGCGCAGGGTTCGGGCGTATTGGCCGGTGCGCAGCACCACGATGTCCCCGCGCCGGATCGCCGAGCTGGGCCCCTGCTTCTCGATGGTGGCTTCGATGTCCCCGGCGGTGATGGCGTATCCGTCCGGCAGCTCGCCGTCGTCACTGCCCAGCGCGGGCCCGAGCGCCCGCCCGACGTCGAGCAGCACGCCGCGGGTGACGATCTGCGCCGCCGCGGTCTGGATCCCGGTGACCAGGTCCCCTTCGCTGGTCACCACCGAACCGGCGCGGCGTCCGTTCCAGGCCTTTCCACGGTCGAAAATGTGGCCGAGTCCGTCCCACTGCGTGGAACACTGCAGCGGCATGGCGATGTAGTCGTCGGCTCCGCCGATCCCGTGCGGAAACCCCTGGTCGCCGAACTCCGCATCGGTGCCGGTATCCGTCATGGTGTGCACCGGGTTGGTCCGGCGGCGCCAGCCCTTCTGGGGGCCGTTGGTGTCGAACGGCTGGGACAGGGAGAACGTCTGCCCCGTGCGGACCAGCCCGGCGGCCTCGACCCGCTTGGCCTCATCGATGAAATTCAGGGTGCCCAGGACATCGTCCGGTCCCCAGCGCCCCCAGTTGTTGTGCGCGGCGGCCATCGCCTCGATGCTCCCCAGCGCATCGTCCCGGCGGATCATTTCGCGGTCTTCGGCATTGACTCCGGTCACGGTGCCACCTCATCCCTGCAGTGCACGAGCTGCGTGCCCAGTCCGGTGATGGTGCCTTCCATAACGTCGCCGTCGCGGAGCATCCGGCCCCAGTGCGCTCCGTTGCCGGCCGGGCTGCCGGTCAGGACCAGGTCCCCGGGCAGCAGCGGCATCTGCTGGGAGGCATGCGAAATCAGCTGGGCCACGCTGAAGAGCATGTCCGCCGTCGATTCGGCCTGCATGGTGTCGCCGTTGAGCCGCAGGGTAACCATCAGGTCCTGCGGATCCTCGACGAACTTGGCCGGCAGCACCAGGGGACCGGTCGGCAGGAAACCCGGGGCGTTCTTGGACCGGTACCAGTCGCTGCCGATGGCCGGCATGTCCTTGCGGAACACAAGGTCTCTGGTGGTGATGTCATTGACCATCGTGTAGCCGAAGACGTAGTCCAGAGCCTCTTCGGGGCTCACGCGGAAGGCACGCCTGCCGACCACGGCAGCGAGTTCCAGTTCCCAGTCGTGGGCCCGGCTGTAGCCCGGGAGGACCAGGTCCTCGGTGGCGGAGGCCATCGCCGTCGGCAGGCCGATGAAGAAGTACGGGGTGCCCTCGGCTGCCCGCCGGTCCATCGTGGCCGCGGTCCGCGCGCGGATCTCCTCGTCGGTGCCCTCCCCGTCGCGGTGCGCCACCGCCAGGTCAATGACGTGCTGGCGGTAATTCGCGCCGGCCTGCAGGATCTGCTGCGGCCGCAGCGGAACGAGCACGGTGAGGTCCGCATAGTCCAGCCAGTCCGCGGAGTCGCCGGCAGCGCCTTCCGCCAGCCGGTCCAGCTGGCCCTCGGCCTTGTCCCAGTGCTCAATGACGGACTCCAGGGTGGGCTTTTCGTTGCCGGGCAGATCCAGATTCGCGTCGGTCAGCGGCAGCACACGGCCGGCGGATTCCAGGCCGGCCCGGGCATCGCCGGTGGCCGGGTCCCGGAAGGTGATCAGTGAATATGTCATCGCCTTAGCCCCGGCCATGCTGGGCGTAGGGGTTGATCAGGGCTTGTTTCATTTCGTCCGAGACGCCTTCCTCCGTGGCGGTGAACCCGTCCGCGAGCGGGAAGGATTCGGTCAGGGAATGCGGCATGCTCCCGTTGCGGTAGAAGTTATTCGAACCGAGGGAAGGCGTCCAGGTCCGCGGTTCCCAGTCCGGCACGTAGTTGCGGTAGCCGCCCGAATTCAGTTCCACCCGCAGCGCGCTCGGCTCCCGGAAGTACAGGAAGTTCTGCTCGCCGATGCCGTGGATGGAGGGTCCGTATTCCATCGGGGTGCCGTTTTCCATCAGCACGTCCGCTGCGCGGAGCAGGTCCTCGTGGGTGTCCACCCAGAAGGCAATATGGTTGACCCGGCCCGGCCGGCCCGAGGTATCCAGAACCACCCCGAGGTCGTGGGACTTTTCGTTGGTGGTGAGCACGGAGAAGACGGTGATCGGTGCCTCGTCCAGGGTGGTGAAGGCCATGATCCGGAAGCCCAGGGTGGTGCTGTACCAGTCGGCGAAGCCGCGGACGTCGCTGCTGGCGATGGTCACGTGGTCCAGGAAGCGGGGCGCGGCGGCGTGGCTGCTCCGGCGCTCGGGCCGGTCCGGATAGGTGGATTCGAAGCCGGGCTCGGCGACGTACTGCTCCACCTCATAGACCAGCTTCATGGGGTGCCCGTAGGGGCCGGTGAACTGGTACGCCTTGCCGTGGGCGTGCCCGCCCGGAACCCATTCGCCCTGCACTCCGGCGGCTTCCACGTTCGCCGCAGCCGCTTCCAGGGCCTCTGCGGAGGCGGTGCGCCAGGCCATGGCCGCCAGGGATGGTTCGTCTCCGGGGCGCACCACCAGGCTGTACCGGTAGTAGTCGCCCCAGCAGCGCAGGTAGGACGCGCCGTCGACGGAATCAACCAGGCGCATGCCGAACTTTTCCACGTAGAAACGCGTGGAGGCGTCAACGTCGGGGCTGGTGATTTCCAGGTGTGCCAGATGGGAGAGAAGTCGTTCCACAGGCGTACTCACATTCGTTAGTTGCTGAGCAATTCAGAACCTAACTGTGACGCCGATCATATATCCGCGGAAGCCTTCTTTTCCTATGTCAGGTATCCGTGCGGTGGATGGCCGGAGCGGGCCCGCGACGAAGGGCCCGGTCGACCTTCTCCACGCGGGCCCCTCGGCCTCATCGAGCGTTGAAGCCCGCGTCCACGGGGAGGGTAACACCGGTGATATACCGGGCGTCGTCGCTCACCAGGAAAGCAACCGCGTTGGAGATATCGACCGCCTCGACCCACGGAACAGGCATCAGGTTCTTGACCGCATCGCCGCTTCCCGGGTTGTCGGCGAACAGCTTCTCCAGGACCGGATTCTGGATCATGGGGGTCGCGACTCCCGTTGGGTGGATCGAGTTGACGCGGATGTTCTGCGGGCTGAGCCAGTTGGCGAACGATCTCATAAGCCCTACGACTCCGTGTTTGGCGGCGGCATAGCCGGTTCCGGCTCCACCGTTGCCGCCGGTTCCCTTGAGGCCCTGGGTGGAACTCGTCAGGACGATGGAGCCCGCCTGCTTCGCGATGAGGCTTGGCACAGCAGCAATCACCGTGTTGTAGACGCCGGTGAGGTTGACGTCGATGACATCGAGAAACGGCTGCTCGCGATCACCACTCAGTCCGATAGGTGCAATGCCTGCGTTGGCCAGGATGATGTCGATGGGGCCGACGGCAACCTCTCCCTCCTTGACCGCCTTCTCGAGCGCAGCGAGGTCGCGTACATCCGCCTGCTGGGCGAAGATACGGCGGTCGAGAGCTTCGACGAGGCGCACCGTCTCGGCAAGATCCTCCGGGGTCGCCATGTCGTATTCGACTGACTCAATCTGACTGCAGATGTCGACGGCAATGATGTCGGCACCCTCCTCCGCCAGCTTGATAGCGTGGCTTCGGCCCTGGCCTCGTGCCGCACCGGTGATGAATGCTACTTTTCCGTCGAGCTTGCCCATGAGGGACTCCTTCATCCTTCGTCGCGTCAGGAAACGCCGTTGATTCCCGACAGTGCCCGACAAGCTAACATGCGTTGCCATCCGGTGGGGAGCAGAAGGTACTCGATTTTCACCGGGCCGCTTTTAGCCGGCCGAACGCGCCGGTGCGGTGGCCCAGAACGCCAGCGCGGCCACCGGCAGCACCACGCCCAGGCCGGTGAACAGCTCCAGCGCCACCGGGCCCTGCCCGCTCACGACGCCGGTGAGCATCATGGTGACGGTGATCGAGGACAGCATAAACACCGGCACCAGCGCCACCAGCAGGGCGGTGCCGGCGGCGCGGACTCCGGCCCGCCGTCGTCGTACCGCCACCCACAGCGCCGGCAGCACCAGCGCGATCCAGACCCAGTGGTGGAACCAGGAAATCGGGGAGATCGCGAGCATCACGACGGCGTTCGCGCTGATGGCCGCCACCGTGTCGCCGCGGGCGTCCGAGCGGCGGATCGCGAAAAAGCCCAGGACGACGACGGCGGCCGAGGCCAGCAGCCAGAGCGGACGCTGCAGCGCCTCGGGGGTGCCCAGATGCGCGAGCAGGGAATTCAGCGACACGTTGTACATGTCCGTGGTGTCCCCGACGCGGGTGGAATCGAAGAGGGAGTCGAGCCAGAACGTGCGGGACTGCTCCGGGGACGCCAGCCAGCCGACGGCAATGGTGGCGGCAAACGCGGCGCCCATGGTCAGGATGGCGCGCCAGTCGCGGCGGACCAGGAAAATCAGCCCGAACGCCAGCGGCGTGAGCTTGATGCCCGCGGCCAGGCCGATCAGGAGCCCGCGCGGGAACTTGGACGACGCCGGACGGAGCAGATCCGCGACAATCAGGAGCATGAGCATCGGGTTGATCTGGCCGAAGCCTAGACCTTCCCGCCACGGCCCGAGCACCCCGATCAGCAGGGTGGCGAGGACGGCGACGCCGGCGCTGCCGCCCAGGACGGTGTGCAGCTTCGGCGGCAGCACCTTGTTCTCCTGCAGATAGCGGGCGGCGAGGAACGCGGTCAGCACCAGGCAGAGGCACGACGTCGCGGTCAGCAGGACCAGCCCGACGGCCTCGGGCAGGACCGCGAACGGTGTCAGCAGCAGGGCGGCGAAGGGCGGATAGGTGAACGGCAGGCCGCGGGTGTCCGTCTGGACCAGGCTCGGGTCATAGAGCCGGTGCTCGCCCAGGCCCAGGAACGCCCGCGCTCCCTCGCGGTACACGGTGAAATCCAGGCCGTGGATCTGCGCGCCGAGAACCACCAGGACCAGGGCAGCGGGCAGGCCCAGGGCGAACCAGAGAATCCGGGTGCGGGTACTGGGTGCCGGGTCCGCGCGGGAGTCCGCCGTTGATAAGGCCATGCCTGCCAGTTTAGACGGCGGCGTTCCGGCGGTTTGTCGGAGTGCTCCTCATTCTTTGCGCGGCCCGGGAGGCTCTATCCTTTCATCACCGACTCCAGGACGGCCTGGAATCCCTGGCCCACCCGGATTCTCACGGTGCCCTCGTCGGAGACCTCGGTCAGCTGCTCGTAACCGGTTCCGTTCCACCAGTAGACGTGCGGGCTCACCGGGCCGGGGGAATCGCTGTATCCCGCGGCGGTGAAGGAGGCCATCCCGTTGACGGCTCCGATGACGGACGAGTCCTCGATGACATGCCACGCCACCTGATGCCGGTTAGGGACACTCATCAGCCAGCCGAACTCGCCGCGGACCCGCTTGCCGGTGAGTTCCGTGGCCAGCGAGGGAAGGAGTATGGCCCTGCTTGCGGTGTAGAAGGATGAGCCGATCAGGGCACTAAATGAACCGCCTCCAGGCGGGGTGAGGGTCTCCAGCCGTTCCACCTTCAATGCCCGCAGGTTCGCAATCCCCTGCTGTCGGAGCGCTTCCCACCCGCCGAAGGTCCTGGCGTTTTCATGCCGGAACGTCGCAACCGTGTCCGGAAGGTCGAGTGCCAGCATTTCGATCACGCCCGGCGCGAACTCCCGGTGGGGGTGGCCGTCCAAGGGTGGAAGGGCGGATTCTTCATAGAGGCGGGCGAAGGTCCGGGCGGGTATCTCCGCAGGAGGAACGATGTCGAACGGGTCTGGTCCGTCGAAGCCCGTCAGCAGGCGTTGGAGATGGGCGGCTATCAGGCTCCGCCAAACGGTCCGCGGCTCCGGATTGCAGATGGCGGCAATGTTCCAGAAACCATACTTGCGTCCTGAGCTATCCTCCGCGTGATCCGGATAAATGCCAACTTCCAGCCCCAGCTCGGCAAAAACCTCCCGGGCCAGCATCCGGAACTCATGCGCGGTGGAAGCCGACATGAACGTTAGGTACGAATCCGGAGTTTCCGTTCCGGCAGGCTTGTTCCGAAAAATATCCACACGGACCCACTTTCATAGACGGCCAACCGTAATTTCCAGGGACGGGATCAGCCTAGGGACTTCCGGGTCCCTTTCCGGGAATAGACATTCGGTGTTCGTCCAGTATTTTCCGGGTCCGACCGCCCCGCCGGTAGGGAAGCCCTGGCTGTGGAAAACCTCAGCAGCCGACCCGCAAGCGGAGGGCAAACCATCAGGTGTCCAACTTGGCCAGCAGTGCTGCCAGCACCTCCCGCTCGCCGCCGTCCAGGCCGTCCAGCAGCCGGTGTTCGGTGGCCACGTGGTCCGGAAGGGCGGCGTCGACGGCGGCCCGGCCGGCGTCGGTCAGGGTCACCTGCTTGCCGCGCCGGTCCGAGGAACTCGGGGAGCGCAGCACGTATCCCTGTGCCTCCAGCCGGTTCAGCCGCTGGGCAATGGCGCTCGAGGTGACCATGGAACTGGCGGTCAGCTCTTTGGGGCTGAGCGTGTACGGCTCGCCGGAGCGGCGCAGTGTGGCCAAGACGTCGAAGGAGGCCGCATCCAGGCCGTGTTGGGCAAAGGTTGCCGCCAGCTGTTCATCGAACCGGCGGGAAACCCGGGACAGCCGGCCGACGACGGCCATGGGTGACACGTCCAGGTCCGGCCGTTCCGCCGCCCACTGCCCAAGAACCATGCCCACGTGATCACTCATGGAAGCACCCTAGCAATTACCTAAGCACTTAGCTATGTTGGCTAAGTGCTTAGCAAAACCGGAACTCTGACCGCGACGACGGCCCTGGCGCCGATTGTCTGGGGTACCACCTATATCGTGGCCGCAGAGCTGCTGCCGCCGGACCGCCCGCTGCTGGCCGCCCTGCTGCGTTCGCTGCCCGCGGGCCTGCTGCTGCTCCTGCTGGTCCGGCGGCTGCCCCGGGGCGGTTGGTGGTGGCGCTCCGCGGTACTGGGGATCCTGAACATCGGCCTGTTCTTCGCCCTGCTGTTTGTGACCGCGTACCGGCTGCCCGGCGGTGTTGCTGCCACCGTGGGTGCGGTGCAGCCGTTGCTGGTCGCACTGTTTGCCTCTCGGTGGATCGGCGAACGCCTGACCGGACGGAAGCTGGCTGCGGGGGTAGCCGGGCTGGCCGGCGTCGGGCTGTTGGTGCTGCAGGCGCAGGCGCGGCTGGATGCCCTGGGTGTGGCGGCAGCGCTTGGGGGAGCGGTCGCGATGGCGGCCGGGGTGGTCCTTACCAAGAAGTGGGGCACGCCGGACACGCTGCTGGCGGCCACGTCCTGGCAGCTGGTGGCCGGCGGATTGTTCCTGCTGCCGATTGCCCTGCTGGCGGAGGGGCTGCCGCCCGCACTGACCGGCGTCAACGTTGCCGGATACGCCTACCTCGGTGTCATTGGCACGGCGCTGGCCTACTGCCTCTGGTTCCGCGGCCTGCACCGGCTGCCCGCGTCAAGTACGGCGCTGCTGGGGCTCCTCAGTCCGGTGGTCGCGGCCGCTGCCGGCTGGCTGCTCGCCGGGCAGTCGCTCAGTCCCGGTCAGTGCCTGGGCGCGGCGATAGTCCTGGCCACCCTGGTGCTGGCCGGGCCGGCCGGACATCGGCGTGCCACCGCCGCGTCGGTGCACCCACGTGATGTGCTGGGCCGGTCAGTTACCCGACGCTGAAGTGAGGTCCCGTGTTCACCGGCCTGTCCGCCTTTCCCCTGACCCCTGTCATCAATGACATCGTCGATCTGGACCTCTTCGCTGCGCTGGTCCGCCGGGCGGCGGAGGCGGGAGCGGATTCCATCGGCGCCCTGGGTTCCACCGGCAGCTACGCCTACCTGTCCCGGGAAGAACGACGCCGCGTGGCGGAGGCCGCGGTCCAGGCCGCCGGCGAGGTGCCGGTGATAGTTGGCATCGGTGCCCTGCGCACCTCCGACGTGCTGCGCGGAGCGGAGGATGCACAGAACGCCGGGGCCGCCGGGCTGCTGCTCGCGCCGGTGTCCTACCAGCCGCTGACCGAGAATGAAGTGGCCGACCTGTTTGAAGCGGTGTCCGCGGCCAGTTCGGTGCCCATCTGCATCTATGACAATCCGACCACCACCCGGTTCGCCTTCACGGATGAGCTGTATGCCCGGATAGGGGCCCTGCCGCACGTCGAAGCCGTGAAGATTCCGCCGCGCCCCGTTGCAGAGGCAGCCGACCGAATCCGGCAGGTCCGGGCCGTGCTACCCGCAAAGGTTGCGCTGGGCGTCAGCGGCGACGGGTTCTCCGGCCCGGCCCTGAGCGCCGGAGCGGACGTCTGGTTCAGTGTTCTGGGCGGCACGCTGCCGGACCGGGCGCTCGCGATCACCCGCGCCGCACAGGCGGGGGATGCCGGCACCGTCCGGAAGCTGTCGGAGGAGCTGGAACCGCTCTGGAACCTGTTCGCGGAGTTCGGCAGCCTGCGTGTGATTTCGGCGATTGCCGCGCAGCTGGGCCTGCTGCCGCAGGACAATCTGCCGGCACCGCTGCAGCCGCTTGGGGAAGCAGTGCAGGGCCGGCTCGCGCTGGTGCTCAGCGACCTGGAACTGGTTTAGCCAGGACTAGCGCCGGCGCCGGTGCCCGCCGCTCGGGCGGGCACCGGCGTCGGGGAGGGGCTAACGGCCGGTGAGTTCGCGGGCAGTGTCAGCAAGCTCGGCGATTCGGGGGTTGGATTTCTCCAGCTCCGCCGCGTGCTCGGCGACGACCTCTTTCTTGGTTTCTAGGATCACGCCGGCGAACTCATCCCGCACGCCTGTTTCCAGGGAGCAGTTGTAGTACTTCACGGCCAGGGCCGCTTCGGCGGGAGTAGGTGCATAGGTGATTTCGACGTCGGCCGGAATGATCTCCACCCCGGACGTCTTCTTCGGGCCGCTGCGCTCCGGATATTCCACCGGTGCACCGAGCTCGACCTCCGACGTGAAGCCGTACAGCTTGTCGGATGCCGGCGTCACCGGTTCCCCGGCGTCGACTAGGCACTGGACCACTTCCTGCTGGAGGGGTGCCAGTGCCTCAAACGTCCGGTCGGCCAGGCCGCCGGCCAGCTTGCTGCTGAGCCGGTTGTAATCAACGAGGCTCTGCTCGGCGTCTTTCCCCAGTGCTGCCCAGGCCTTCGTGTTGCAGGCTTCGGCGACGGCCTCGAAGGCGTCATCGTGCACAAAGACCTTGGCCGGCGACGGGTCGGATTGTTCACCGCGGAGGCCGCTGCCCGTAGCGTCCTGCACGCTGTCGAAGAACCCGTCCGCGACGGTCAGCTGGTCCAGCAGATCAGCACGCCACTGCACTGCCGGTTCCTCGGGGATGAAGGACTCGTATTCCGGGTAGCCGTTGTCCGTGTAGCACTGGAAGCGGAGGACATCCTGGGCAAAGTGGATGGCGTCCATGTCTTCGGCCAGATAGATCTCGTACGGGTCGGCGGAGGAATCCGCGACCGGGGTCAGTGCTGCCTCGGCCGCGCAGCCGGTGAGCGCGGCGGCTCCGAAGGCGAGAGCCCCGAGGCCGGCCAGGAAACGACGACGGCGGGCCGGGACGCCGGGTGCGGCGGCGGAGGATGCGGACGGGACAGGGTAGAAGCGGTTGCGGTTCATGGGATGCCTTTCGAGACTGAAGCCAGGGCGGTGCCGGACCAGCTCATCGGGAGCATGTCCGTAGAACAACAGCGGTTATCAGGTGGAACAGGCGGTTCTGTGCAGGAAGTGTTGATGCGCGGTTCAGGCGGGTCGGAGCCGCCGGGACCGGAGCTGCCGGCCGGCGGAGGTGAGTGCTGCCGTGGCCAGGGCCAGTACGAGGAAGAAGCCCCATTCCCAGTGGGTGGCAGCGGGGCCGGCCAGGCCCGCACCGGCAAGCCACGTCTCCAGGGAATTCCCGGACCAGAGCCGGACCAGCAGCGGCACGGCGGCCACAGCCAGGCCAGCAGTCCAGGGGATCAGACGGGTTCCGCTGACCAGGACCATTCCAACCGTCAGCATCAGTGCCGCCGCTGCCAGCGTCAGGGACCGGGCGTCGACGGCCAGCACGCTGGCGGGATCGTAGAAGAACAGTGCGGAGCCACCGGCCAGCCGGCTTACGGCCAGCAGCAGACCCGCCAGCGAGGCACCGGCCGTGACGGCAGCCAGCAGGACACGGCGGGAAGGGCTGGCAGCGGGATTGCCGATGAGGGCCAGCAGCGCCAGGCCGCTCAGCACCAGCATGGGAGTGAGCGGCGGTGCGAGGATTCCCGTCACCGCGCCGGAGAGGGGAATCAACGGAGCAGTGGCTGCCGCGCTGAGGTGCAGGGTCCGGCGCAGTTGTGCCCGGCCGGCCAGCGCGGCAACAAATCCGGCGAGCAGTGCCAGATAAACCGCTGCGGCCGCCGTCGTGAACGGTCCCGCGGCCAGGAACGCCTCCCCGAAGCCCTCGCCGGTGGGCCGCCAGCGCAGCGTGCCCGGCCGGACCCACGGACCCCATTCGCCCAGCAACGTCAGGGTGAGCGCAAGGTAGGTGGCCAGCACCGTGGCGGTGAAGGCGATGCCGTTGCGGCGCCGCCTGCCCACGCTGCCGAGCAGTTCGAGCCCGCGGGTTGCCAGCCCGTTGCCCACGAGGTTGAACAGTTCCGCAGGGGTGGCCTTGGTGCGCTGCTCGGAACGGGCGACGTAGAGCAGCACGCCGATCAGTTCCTCGCCCTGCTCCCGGCGCCAGCGGCGCGGGTAGGCGCCCAGCGCCCGGGTGTAAGCGGCCTCCAGCTTGGAGGTTCCGCCGGTCATGCTCCGGCCTGCGCTGCACGCAGCCGCAGCTTGGACATTGCCTGCCGGGCGTTGGCTGCCAGTCGGTCTGCTTCCCGAGCGAGGGTGACGGCGCCGACGTCGGTAATCCGGTAGTAGCGGCGGGCGCGGCCGTCCACCACGTCCTCGCCGGAAATCTCCACCAGCCCGTCCTCCCGCAGCCGGTCCAGCACGCCGTAGAGGGTGCCGGGCTGCAGCTTTACCCGGCCGCCGGACAGGTCCTTCGTCTCGGCGATCAGGGCGTAGCCGTGCTTGGGGCCGTCGGCCAGGGCCGAGAGGACCAGAAAGGTCGGTTCGCGCATCTCATGCTTGCTCATGCCCAGAACGATAGTCAGAAAAACTGAATATAAGGAAGAAAAGGATATAACGGTTGGGTCACGGTTGGCCGGAGTCGAAACCGTATCGACTCAGGGGCCCGAAAAAACGCGGCAGGAAGCTCTTGCTTATATTCATGTCACATACATATATTGCTTCCATGACCACCCGCGAGATGCGCGAACCCACTTTCCTGATCCTCACTGCGTTGGCCAGGGGCAGGCATCACGGCTATTCCATGCTGAGTGAAACCAAAAAACTCTCCGGCGGGAGAGTGGCGCTCAAACCTGGCAGCCTCTATACAACGCTGGACCGGCTCCAGGAGGAGGGTCTGGTGCGGGACGACGGCGAGGAAGTAGTGGCCGGGCGGCTCCGCCGCTACTACGCGCTGACTGACAGCGGGGCGGACGCCTTGAAAAGAGAGGCCGATCGAATGGAAGCAGCCGCAGATGCCGCCCGGCAGAGCCTGCGCATCAGGACCAAAGGGGCACTGGCATGAGCGAGGCGGCATTGGAGCGTTATTACCGGCGGGCGCTGTGGGCCTACCCTGCCAGCTGGCGCGCTCGGCACGGTGAGGAATTCCTGGGGGTGTTGCTCGACGTCGCCACAGGTGAGGGGAGAAGGAAGCCAACCCGATCCGAGCTTATCCACCTGTCGTTGCACGGGACCGCTGCGCGCGTAAACCAGGTTCTGCCGGGCCGCCGCCGGGACAGGGTGGCGGCCATCGGGACCATCGGCGGTACGGTGCTCGCGCTGGTGATGATGGTCCTCGGCGAGTTGGGGCGGTGGTTCCGCTGGAACAGCTACAACCTGGTGGACCATCCGTTCGGAGCGTTCACCACTCCCGCTGTGATCGCTTTTGTCCTGACTATCATGGCGTTCGCAACCCTCGCTGCGGGACGGCACACTATTGCAAAGGTCCTGCATGCGGCTGCCGCGGCAACGAGCATCGCCCTGGCGGTCGTCCTCGGCGTCACGGATCCCGCCATCCCCGTGCATCCCTTGGTGTTCAGTTTCTTTGGAACCGCGAATTTGCTGGCCCTGCTCGGCAATCCCGTCCGGACTTCGTTGTTGCGGAAGCTTGTACTCATCGGTGCACCCCTGCTTGGCGTCTTCATTACCCTCACCAGCTATCTACAGGGCGGCGGAGCTCAGCGCACCTTCTGGGGTGGCCCCTACCTCATCAACGACCAGCGGTTGGCGTGGTGGTTCCTGGAACTGGTGGTGCTTGCTGCCCTGCTTGCCGCTACCGGGCCGAAAGCGCGCCCCTGGGCTTGCCTGGTCCTCATCCCTCTGGCTTCCCTCCCGCTTTCCGGCCTGTTCCTCAGTCTCGGCGGCAACAGCACCATAGGGTTGATCGGGATCCAGCCCGTAATCTTCTACGTCAGTTGCTCAATAGTTGGCGTCGTGGGTGCGTGGGTGGCCTGGAAACGGCCCGTGCTGAGCTTCGCCGGCCGGAACACCACGCCTGCCGGCTAGTCCGGTGTGCCCACGACATTGCGTTACTTTTCGCGGGTCCTTAATTGCCGGAAAAACCGGATAAGCTGTCTTTCATATACGCTAAGCACGCTTAGCATATGCCGGCCACCAGCCGGAAATTCTGAACCAGCGGATTCGCATCCCAGCCAAAGGCGGGGGAGCGAATCCGGTGCTTTTCTGCATCCCAAACAGTGTCTCGGCATCTACTGCCGGGGCGGGAATCCGGTGCCGCGTTCCTCCCCGGGGCGCGGCCGGAGTCTGCGGATGCAGGGGTTTTGGTTAATATGACATGGACTTTGTCCGCCGATATGAGAGTGAATTATGGAAGACGCCCTTATGACGGGTACCAGCGTGGATTCGAGTGGAGAAGGCAAACGGCCAGCTGGCCCGGCCCGCCAGCGGCATCTCAGCGACTTCACCGCTTTGACCCGCCAGGTCCAGGAAGCCGGCTATATGCGCCGGAATTACGGCTATTACTGGGCCAAGCTGATCGGAGTAACCCTGATGGGCCTGGTGCTGGCCCTGGCTTTCATCCTGCTCGGGGATACCTGGTGGCAGATGGTGACCGCGGTGGTGCTGGCGTTGCTGATGACACAGATCGCGTTTCTGGGCCACGATGCCGCACACCGGCAGATCTTCGTGTCGCCGAAGTGGAATGAGTGGGTCTCACTGATCGTGGTCAATCTCTTCGCCGGCATGGGCCTTGGCTGGTGGAATGCAAAACACAGCAAGCATCACGCTGCACCGAACAAAATCGGCACCGATCCGGACATCGCCCCCGGCGTGCTGGCCTTCACCCCCGAGGCAGCCGAAGCGCGCACGAACCGTGTCACGCGCTGGCTTGCCACGAAACAGGGTTACTTTTTCTTCCCGCTGCTCCTGCTCGAGGGAGTCAACCTGCATGTGCAGGGCATCAAGCGGGTACTGGGAAAGGGCCGGATCAAGCGGCGGTGGGTGGAACTTAGCTTCATCGCCGTGCGCCTGGTCAGTTATGTGGTGCTGGTCTTCCTCGTGCTTTCACCGGGCAAGGGTGCAGCGTTCATCGGCGTCCAACTCGCCGTATTCGGGCTGTATATGGGTATTTCCTTCGCCCCGAACCACATCGGCATGCCCATCGCACCCCGGGAAGCGGGCATCGATTTCCTGCGCCGGCAGGTATTGATGAGCCGCAACATCACCGGAGGCCGGTGGGTGGATACCTTTATGGGAGGACTGAACTTCCAGGTTGAACACCACCTGTTCCCCTCCATGTCCCGCCCGAATCTGCGAAAAGTCGCCCCGCTGGTCCGCCAGCACTGTGATCAGCTGGGTGTGAAGTACACCGAAACCGCGTTTGGCCAATCCCTGCGGGACGTCACCGCCTATATCAACAGGGTGGGCCGCGGCGGGGTCGATACGTGGGCCTGCCCGCTGGCCAGCACGCACCGCGTGTAAGTTCCGAAACTCTGCCGCCGCGCACCGCTTTAGTTCGCGGACATCGTAAAAACCGGATCATCCCTCAGGGGGTGGTCCGGTTTCGTTTCCGGCAGCAGCCGAAACGGCTACACCGCAGGCGCGGGTGCGTGGAGTTTCGGCGGAAAGCCCCCGTGCAGCCCGCAGCTCCAGATACACGCGGTCCCGGGCGAACGGCGTTCTGGCGAACCGGATCCCGGTCGCATCCCGCAGGGCATTGGCCAGGGCGGGAGCCACGGGGTTGAACGGGCTTTCGCTCATGGACTTGGCACCCATCGGCCCCAGCGAATCATCGGTGTCCGCGAAGAAAATCTCGGTCCGCGGCACATCGGCGAAAGTGGGGATGTGGTACTCGCGCAGGATCCGGGTTTCCACCGTGCCCTCGGCGTCGATCCGCACCTCCTCGAACAACGCCGCCCCCAGGGCCTGGGCAATGCCGCCCTCGATCTGGCCGCGGCACTGCAGCGGATTGACGACGACGCCGGCATCCGCGGCGTGCACGCTCTGCAGGATCCGGAGCTCCCCGGTCCCGGCCTGCACCGCCACGCGGAAGCCCTGCACATTGAACGCCACCGACCGCGGGGTGCCGCCCCACCGGCCCTCCGCGGACAGCTCGATGCCTTCCTCGCGGGCCCGGGCGGCGACGTCGGCCAGCGGCACCCGCTCGCCGCCGCACTCCACCGCGTCCGCCAGCAGCTGCACCTGCGCCGAGGTGTTGCGGAACAGGGACGCGGCGAAGCCCCTGAGCAGGACGGCCAGTTCCTCCGCCGCGGCCAGTGACGCCTTGCCCGCCACCACGGTGCCGGTGGAGCCGTACGCGCCGGTGTCATGATCCACCAGATCCGTGTCCGACTGCCGGATCACCACCCGGTCCGCGGTGGTGCGCAGCGCCGTCGAGGCCAGCTGCGCGTGCACGGTGGTGGTGCCGTTGCCGAACTCGGCCGTGCCGACGTCGAGCCCGTACCGGCCGTCCCCGCGCAGGGAAATCTTCGCGTGGCTGATGTGTCCGCGCGGCGGCACGGTGTCGATCATGGCGACGGCGGTGCCCTCCCCGATCAGCCACCCGCCGTCGTCGGCCGCGCCGGCCGGCCCGCATGAAACCGCAAGCTCCGCCCCGGAGGTCTCCGGCCGCTGCCGGCCCGCGGCCAGGGCACCCGACACCAGCTCCAGGCACTGGTCCAGGCCGTAGCTGCCGTAATGCACGTCCTCGGCCGGAACGGGGGCGGTGGAAACCATGCGGTCGCCCTTTGCCACCACGTTGCGGCGGCGGAAGTCCAGCGGATCCATGCCCAGCCCGCGGGCGAGCTCATCCATGGCGGACTCGATCGCAAAGATCATCTGGCTCAGCCCGTAGCCGCGGAACGCCCCGGAGGGCAGCGTGTTGGTGTAGACGGAGCGGGCGTCCACCTTCTTGTTGGCGCACCGGTAGACGGCCACGGATTCCCCGCAGCCGTGGAACATCACGCCCGGGGCATGGTTCCCGTAGGCGCCGGTGTTGGCGGTGACATCCAGGGCCAGCGCGGTCAGGGTGCCGTCCGCGGCGGCACCGGCGCGGACCTTCACGGCGAAGGGGTGCCGGGTGGTGGTGGCGGTGAACTGCTCCTCGCGGGTCAGTTCCAGCTGCACCGGCCGGTTCAGCTTCAGCGCGGCCAGCGCGGCGAGGTCCTCGGTCAGCATTTCCTGCTTGCCGCCGAAGCCGCCGCCCACCCGGCCGGTCAGCACCCGCACCGAGGCAGGCTTCAGCCCGAACACCCGGCACAGCGCCCGCCGGACCAGGAACGGCACCTGCGTGGACGTGCGCACCACCAGCCGCCCTCGCTCATCGAAGTGCGCAATGGACCCGTGCGTCTCCAGCGCCACATGCTGCAGCCGCTGGCTGTAATAGGTGTTTTCATGCACGACGTCGGCCGCCGCGAGTCCGGCGTCGACGTCGCCGAGGTCCGAGTGCAGTTCCGCCACGACATTCCCGGCGGTGCCGGGATGGACCTCCGGGGCGCCGGGGGTCTGGGCCGCCTCGGGATCCAGCACCGCGGGCAGCAGCTCGTACTCCACCTTCAGCGCACGCACCCCTTCCGCCGCGGCGCCCACGGTGTCGGCGACGACGGCGGCGACCCGCTGGCCGCGGAAGCGGACCACGGAGTCCAGGACCCGGGTGTCATCGGGATCGTCGGTGTGCAGTTCGTGCTGGGCGGTGGAGAACAGCTGGTCCGGGGCGTCCTCGTGGGTCAGCACCGCTTCGACGCCCGGCACGGCCAGGGCGGCGCCCGCATCAATGGACAGGATCCGGGCATGCGCATGCGGGGAGCGCAGGATCTTCAGATGCAGCAGCCCGGGCAGCTCCTCCGCCGGGACATCCAGGGTGTAGCGGGCGCGGCCGGTCACGATGTCCGGACCCGCCGGGGCGGCCACATTGGCCCCGACGGTCCGCGGCGCGCCGGCGGACTGCGGTTCATCGGCGGGCCCGGTGCCTGCGGATCCCGTGCCGGCGGTGCTCGACTCGGTGTGCCGGCGCCCGCAGACGGCATCTTCTATGCTCCGGTAACCGGTGCACCGGCAGAGGTTGCCCTTGAGGTTCCGGGGCAGGTTCTCCTTCTGCGCCTCGTCAAAGGTGGCGGCGGTCATCACCATGCCGGCAGTGCAGAATCCGCACTGGAAGCCCTGAGCATCCAGGAACTGCTGCTGCATCGGATGCAGGGCGTCGCCGTCGGCCAGGCCCTCGATAGTAGTGATCTCCCGGCCTTCGGCACGGACCGCAGGATAGAGGCAGCTGTGCACGGGCAGGCCGTCCACATGCACGGTGCATGCACCGCAGTCACCGGCGTCGCAGCCCTTCTTGACGCCCAGGTTGCCCTGCTCGCGCAGGAAGGTGCGCAGGCACTGGCCGGGGAAGGGGGCGGCGTCCACCTCGGCGTTGTTGATCCGGTACGTCACAGGGAACCGTCCTTCGGCGCGGGTGCGGGCGCGGGTGCGGGTGCTGGCCCGGGTGCGGGTGCGGACCCGGAAGCGGCTGCTGGCGTGGCCAGCTCCGCCCGGATTTCCTCGGCAAGACGGCGGGTCATGTCCCGCCGCCATGCGGGCAGCCCGTGGACGTCGTCGTGCCAGAGCCCGGGGTCCAGTTCCAGCCCGGCCTGCAGCTCGGCGGCGTCCGGCACGGCCGGAAAGCGCAGCTGGACCGGGCGTTTCGTGGCCGCGGTGACGGTGAGGACAAAACCGCCGTCCTCGTCGGTCCGGCCGATCAGCAGCACCCCGGACCGGCCCAGGTCCGTCAGTGAGAGCCGCCGGAACGCGGTACGGGCACGCAGTGCGGCGGCCGGAAGCGTGATGCTGCGCAGCAGTTCGCCCGGTGCCAGCGAAGTGCGGCCGTCGCCGGTCACGAGTTCGGCCACCGGTACCCGGCGGGTGGTGCCGTCGGGGGAATGAACCAGGCCGACGCCGTCGAGCGCCGTGGTCAGCGAGGTCATGGGCCCGGCGGGCAGGGCGGTGCAGATGTTCCCGCCCACGGTGGACATGTTCCAGACCTTGAATGAGGCGACGAACGAGTCGCAGCACGGCCGCACCAGGTCCAGGGCAGGCCAAGCCGTCCGCAGCTGCGGGGGGACGGCGTCCGGGAACGCATACAGTGCGGCGATGGTGCAGGTGGCGGCAATCTCGAGTCCGTCGTCGTTCATCACCAGCGGTTCCCAGCCGGCGGCGGTGAGGTCCAGCAGCCGCTGCAGGGTCTCGCTGCCGTACGAGAACAGCACGGTGCCGCCGGCGAGCCAGGCGTCGCCGGGGCGCCAGTGCTGCGGATCCGCGGTGCGGATCAGCTCGGAAACGGTGGGCAGGTCCATGGGCTGTCCTCAGCTGGCGTGAAGCCGGTTGATCGGATGAATGGGGCCGGACACGGCACGCAGCGGCTGCCCGCTGGCGGCGGCACCGGACCGGGCGGCCACGATCTCCGCGAAAACGGACACGGCCGTCTCTTCGGGGGTGGCGGCACCGATATCGAGCCCGATGGGGGAGTGCAGCTTCGCCAGCTCGGCGGCGGTCAGCCCGGCTGCGCGCAGGGCGGCCAGCCGGGCGTCGTGGGTGCGGCGCGACCCCATTGCCCCCACAAAGGCGACGTCCCGGCGCAGGGCCTCGGCCAGGGCCGGGACATCGAACCGAGCGTCGTGGCTGAGGACGCACACCACGGTGCGGGCATCCAGCCGCCCGGCGGCTGCCTCCCCGCGCAGGTACGAGTCCGGCCACTGCACGTGCACCTCGTGCGCGTCGGGGAAACGGTCCGGGGTGGTGAAGAGCGGCCGGGCATCACAGACGGTCACGCGGTAGCCGAGCAGCCGCCCCTGCCGGGCGAGCGCGGCGGAAAAGTCGTTGGCGCCGATGAGCACCAGCCGCGGCGGCGCGAGTCGGGACTCCAGGAAGAGGACGGCGCTGCCGCGGTCGCACTCCGGTCCGCCCGGCTGCCTGCCGCCCAGCTCGACGACGCCGGTGCGGCCGGCGGCCAGCAGTGGAGCGAGGCGGGCGGCGGCCCGCGCCGGATCCGTGCCCAGCATCGAGGCCAGGGCGGGACCGTGGGCGGAAAGCAGACCTGCAGGCGTTGCCTCTGCGGGGTCCTTGATCAGCAGCGGAACCGCGCCTCCGCCGTCGTCGATCCGCCGGATCAGCGCGCACGGGGTGCCGGCATCCGGGACGGCCGGGACAGTGCCGGGGAAGACGGGAGCAATGAACACCTCCAGGGTGCCGCCGCAGCTGAGTCCGACGGCGAACGCGTCGGTGTCGCTGTAGCCGAAGGACTCAAGCCGCGGGCGGCCGTCAGCGAGGACATCCTCGGCGAGGGCGACGACGGCGGCCTCCACGCAGCCGCCGGAAAGGGACCCGGAGATTATCCCGGTGCCGCTGATCAGCATGGTGGTGCCGACCGGCCGGGGCACCGAACCGGAGGCACGGACGATGGTCGCCGCGGCGCAGGGGACGCCCCCGGCCGTGGCTGCCGCCAGCTCCTCCAGCATGTCCAACACTGCGGCCTACCCTCCGGCGAGGGGTGGCAACCGCCACCGGCTAGCCCAGTAACCAATGCGGGAAGTTCCCCTGCCGGAAATCCCGGCAAGGGCTTGAATCCGCAAAACAATGAAACATTTCAAAAGCGCATTACTTTGCAGGTGCGGGTATCAAAAGAATGTTCTTCCGGCTCCGTAAATCCGTTCCAAAACCTTCCGGGTCCGGTAATTGCAGGGAAGCGTACCACGCAGTTCTTTCCGGAAGATACCCCGCCGGAAAGGGCGTGTTCTCCCTCAGCGGGCGCGTTCCCTGCGGCTATCCCGCCCGGCACGGGACAACAGGAGATAGCCGAGCAGGGCTGCACCCCACAGCAGGAACAGCGGGTCCCAGAGCCAGGCATGCCCGATCGTCGCCCTGCGGTCATACCCGGTGTCCGGGCGGATCAGCCCCGCCAGCACGGCATTGCTGACCACCGTGTTCGCTCCGCCGTACAGCACCAGCACCACGGCACCGATCCAGCTCACCGCCCGCCAGAGGCCCGGCCACGGCACCCGGCCGTATGCGGACGCCGTCGGAATCAGTGCGGCGGCAGCCTTGAACAGGGCCACGGCTCCAAGCAGCAGTCCGGTCCGCAGCGGCGCCTCTGCAGATTCCTCCACGGCCCACCGGCCCACAGTGTCCAGCAGCCAGCGGCCGCCCACTGCCCAGTAGAGGCTGAATGCCGCGTGCAACAGCCCGGCGGCGCACGCCGTCCAGAGGCAGGCGCGGCCGAGCCCGGCTGGGGTTCTCCGGCGTCCCGCCTCCCGTGCCTGCCGCCGGCCTTCCTCCGGGTCGTTGGAGGAGTCCATGGAAGCCATTGTGAAAGCCGTCGCGCCCTGCAGGAAGTACCCGCGGACCAGCGCGCAAATCAATCCGCGGTAATAAGGCGGGTTTCCCTCACGGGCAGTTCCTTGACAGATACTGCGGCGGCGCACAGACTGTCCGAAATATAAATTCCGTTCCGGAACATCGAATCAAGTCGGCGACGCCGATGGTCAAGGGTGTCCAGCGCCGGCGGCGGATGAGCTCTGACTGAAAGCTGACACCCGTGCCCCTCGAAGATACGCCTGAAGAAGCACCGGATTTCCTTGCCGCGTTCAATGCCGCATCCCGCCGGGATGCGGAGGCAATGCTCCGCCCGTGCGTCGACATTCCCCGCTGGTGCAACGAGGTGGCCGCTGCCCGCCCGTTCACCACTCCCGGGGAGCTGCTGAGCTTCGCCGAACTTGCCGCTCCGGACTTCACCGAGGCCGAGATCGACGCCGCCCTGGTCCACCATCCACGCCTCGGTGACCGCCCGTCCGGCTCCGGCACCGAAGCCCGCTTCTCCCGCAGCGAGCAGGCGTCCGTCAGCGGGCTGGAGGGAATCCAGGGCCGGCTGCAGGCCGGCAACCGGGCGTACGAAGACCGGTTTGGCCGCGTATTCCTCCTCCGCGCCGCAGGCCGCAGCGCGGAGGACATCCTCGCCGTCCTGGAGGAACGGCTGCAGCACACCGACACCGAGGAACTCCCCGTCGTTGCAGCCCAGCTGCGCGACATCGCCATCCTCCGGCTCGAAGGACTGTTGAACGCATGACCCGCAGCCACGTCACCACCCACATCCTGGACACCGGCACCGGCAGGCCCGCCGCCGGCGTCGCCGTTTCCCTGTGGTCCCTGCACGATGCCGGGGACGTTCGGGTGGGGGAGGGAACCACGGACGGGGACGGCCGGGTCGGCAGCCTCGGTCCGGTGGAACTGGAACCGGGCACCTACCGGATCGACTTCGCCACCGGCGACTACTTCGCGGCCACGGGAACGGACACCTTTTTCCCCAGCGTCTCCCTGACCTTTCACCTCACCGATCCGGGTCAGCACTACCACGTGCCGCTGCTGCTGAGTCCGTTTGCCTACTCCACCTACCGAGGAAGCTGAGCCATGACAGAAGCAATGCACGCCCCCGCGGACCCTGCCGCCGCTGCGGTTCCTGATCCGCCCGCAATCGTGCTCGGCCGCAACCAGTACGGCAAGGCCGAAGTCCGGCTGGTGAAGGTCACCCGCGACACCGCCCGGCACTCCCTGGAGGACCTCAGCGTCACCTCGCAGCTGCACGGCGACTTCGATGCGGCGCACACGCAGGGCGACAACTCCTCCGTGGTGGCCACCGATACGCAGAAGAACACCATCTACGCCTTCGCGCGCGACGGCGTCGGCTCCCCCGAGGCGTTCCTGCTGCGACTGGAACAGCACTTCACTGCCGGGTTCGACTGGGTCACCGGCGGACGCTGGGCCGCGGAGCAGTACTTCTGGAACCGGATCAGCGACCATGACCATGCCTTCGCCAAGGACAAGTCCGAAGTCCGCACCGCGCTGCTGCTGTCCGCCGCCGGTCAGCAGCACCTCATTTCGGGGATCAGCGGCCTCACGGTGCTGAAATCCACCGGCTCGGAGTTCCACGGCTTCCCGCGGGACCGCTACACCACCCTCGCCGAAACCACCGACCGGATCCTCGCCACCGACGTCACGGCCACATGGCGCTACGCCCCGGAAACGGACCTGGGCGGCCTGGATTTCAATGCCCTCTACGCCTCGGCCCGGACCCTGCTCCTGGACGCCTTCGCCACCACGCACTCCCTGGCCCTGCAGCAGAGCATGTATGAAATGGGCAAGGCCGTAATCGCCGCGCACCCGGAGATTGTCGAAGTGCGCCTCTCCCTGCCGAACAACCATCACTTCCTGGTGGACCTGTCACCCTTCGGCCTGGATAACCCCAACGAGGTTTTCTTCGCCGCGGACCGCCCCTACGGGCTGATCGAAGCCTCGGTCCTGCGCGAGGGTACGGACCCGGATGCCCAGGTGTGGAACACCGTGGGCGGGTTCTGCTGATGTCCCCTCGGTCCGGGAACTCCAATCCGCCCCAACCCGTCCTCGGCGCCGAGCATAGAGCCCGGCTGGACGCCGTCCTCGCGGACACCGACCGGCTACTCGCCGCCGCCTACCCGGGCGACGACGGCAGCCGCCAGCCCGTCTCCACCGTCTACATCCCGGCGGACCGCTGCGTGCCGGCCCTGCCCGGAAGCTGGGGCGAGGACGCGCTGGCCGCGCTGGCGGCGTACGGATCCCTGGCCGAGCTGGCGGACCGGCTGGGCCTCGACCCGGACGTGGCCGGCGCCGTCGTGCCCCTCGTTGAGGCGAAGCTGCGCACCGAACCCATCGAGGACCTGCGCCTGGACTTTGAGGACGGCTACGGCTCCCGGCCCGACGACGAGGAGGACGGCCACGCCCGGCAGGCGGCCGCCGCCGTGGCAGAGGCGGTCGCGGACGGCACCGCCCCGCCGTTCGTCGGCATCCGGTTCAAGTCCTTTGAAGCAGGCACCCGGGCCCGCGGCGTCCGCACCCTGGACCTGTTCCTCGCCGGGCTGCTCGCTGCCGGGCCGCTGCCGGACGGACTGGTACTGACCCTGCCCAAGGTTTCCACCGTGGAACAGGTCGAGGCCATGGTCTACGTCTGTGAACTGCTGGAGGATGCCCACGGCCTGCCCGAAGGACGGCTGCGGTTCGAGGTGCAGGTGGAAACCCCGCAGCTGATCCTCGCCGCCAACGGCACCGTGCCCGCCGCGCAGCTGATCCACCGGGGCCGGGGCCGGGTCTCGGCGCTGCACTACGGCACCTACGACTATTCCGACGCGGTGCAGATCGCCGCCCCGTACCAGTCCATGGAGCACCCGGCCGCGGACTACGCCAAGGCGGTGATGCAGGTGGCCGCCGCCGGCACCGGTGTCCGGCTTTCGGACGGCTCCACCAACATCCTGCCGCTGGGCACGCCGGACGAGATCCGGTCGGCCTGGCAGCTGCATGCCCGGCTGGTGCGCCGCTCCCTGGAACGCGGCTTCTACCAGGGCTGGGACCTGCATCCCGCGCAGCTGCCCACCCGCTTCCTGGCCACGTACGCCTTCTACCGGGAAGGGTTCGACGCCGCCGCGGCGCGCCTGCGCAACTACGTGCAGAAGCGCGGCGGCAGCGTACTCGACGAACCGGCCACCGCCCGCGCCCTGGCCCGCTTCGTTCGCCGCGGCCTGCTGTGCGGAGCGCTCACCGAAACGGAAATTACGCAGGAAACCGGGCTGACCGGCGTCGAACTTACCGCCCTGGCCGCTGCCCGTCCCACCGCCGCCGACGAAAAGGTTCAAAAGTGAATCGCCCCCGCTACTACGCCCCCGAGGGCGGCCTGCCCGCCCAGACCGACCTGCTCACCGGACGCGCCGTGGTCACCGAGGCCTACACCGTGATTCCGCGCGGGGTGCTGCGCGACATCGTGGTGAGCGTGCTGCCCGAATGGGCCGGCACCCGCGCCTGGATCCTGAACCGGCCCGTCGCCGGCGGCGCCACCACCTTCGCCCAGTACCTGATGGAGATTGCCCCGGGCGGCGGCTCCCGGGCGCCCGAACCGGAACTGGAAGTGCAGTCCTTCCTCTTTGTCCTCGAGGGCACGCTTACCGTCCGCCGGCTGGGCCGGGACCATGTGCTGACCCCGGGCGGGTTCGCCTACCTGCCGCCGGAAACGCTGTGGGGAGCGTTCAACGAGGGGCAGGAACCGGCCAAGTTCACCTGGATCCGCAAGGCCCACCAGCCGCTGCCGGGGCACACCCCCGCGCCGGTGTTCGGCAACGAGTCGGAGATTGAACCGACGCCGATGCCCGGCACCGACAACAAATGGCGCACCACCCGGATGATCCCGGTGGAGGACGTCGCCTATGACATGCACGTGAACGTGGTGACCTTCGAACCCGGAGCCGTGATTCCGTTCGCCGAAACCCACGTGATGGAGCACGGGCTGTACGTGCTCGAGGGCAAGGCGGTGTACCGGCTGAACCAGGACTGGGTGGAGGTGGAGGAGGGGGATTACCTGTCCCTGCGCGCCTTCTGCCCGCAGGCCTGTTACGCCGGCGGCCCCTCGAACTTCCGCTACCTCCTGTATAAGGACGTGAACCGCCAGGTCCTGCTCGGAGGCCGGTGATGCACGACGGCGCGGGGTACAACGACGGCGCCGGGTACGACCTGGTGATCCGCGGCAGCGCCGTGCTGACCCCCGGCGGGATCGGACCGGCGGAGGTCGGCGTGCGGAACGGGAGCATTGCCGCCGTCGTGCCGCTCGGCACCGGGCTGGCGGGAGAGCGGCTGCTGGAACTGGCCGGGGACGAAGTCCTGCTGCCCGGACTGGTGGACACCCACGTGCACGTGAACGAGCCCGGGCGCACCGAGTGGGAGGGGTTCGCCTCGGCCACCCGGGCGGCGGCGGCCGGCGGCATCACTACCCTGATCGACATGCCGCTGAACAGCATCCCGCCCACCGTGACAGTGGACGCCCTGGAGACCAAACGGGCGTGTGCCGGGCCGCAGGCTGCCGTCGACGTCGGGTTCTGGGGCGGCGCCGTTCCCGGAAACGCAGCCGACCTGCGCCCGCTGCATGACGCCGGGGTCTTCGGCTTTAAATGCTTCCTGGTCCACTCCGGCGTGGACGAATTCCCGCATCTGGAACCGGCGGAAATGGAAGCCGTCCTCGCCGAACTGAAAACCTTCGACGCGCTGCTGATCGTCCACGCCGAGGACCCGGGCAAGATCCAACCAACCCCTGCCGGTTCCCGGTACGCCGGGTTCCTGGCCTCGCGGCCGCCGGAAGCGGAGAACACCGCCGTCGGCCGGGTCATCGACGCGGCGCGGCGCACCGGGGCGCGGGCGCACATCCTGCACTTGTCCTCCGCCGAGGCGCTGCCCCTGATCCGCGCGGCGAAGGACGACGGCGTCCGGCTCACCGCCGAGACCTGCCCGCACTACCTGACCCTGACCGCTGAGGAGATTCCCGACGGCGCCACGGCCTTCAAATGCTGCCCGCCGATACGCGGGGCGGCGAACCGGGAACAGCTCTGGACCGGCCTGGCGGACGGCACCATCGACTGCATCGTGTCCGACCATTCACCCAGCACCTCTGACCTGAAGGACCTGGTGCGGGGAGACTTCGGCGTCGCCTGGGGCGGAGTGTCCTCCCTGCAGCTGGGCCTGGCGCTGATCTGGACCGAGGCCCGTTCCCGCGGAATTCCGCTGGAGCGGGTGCTGCACTGGATGTCCGCGGCTCCCGCGGCACTGGCCGGGCTGGACCGGAAGGGCGGCATTGAGCCGGGCAAGGACGCCGACTTCGCAGTCTTCGCACCGGAGGAAACCTTCACCGTGGACCCGGCCTCCCTGCAGCACCGCAACCCGGTCACGCCGTACGCGGGTAAGCAGCTCACCGGTGTCGTGCGCCGCACACTGCTGGCCGGCGTCGACGTCGACCCTGCCGTTCCCGCCGGCCGGCTGCTGCGCCGGGGCGAGGCGTAGCCGAACTGTTTGCGTGACGGTGCCCACATGACGCCCGTCGCATTTTCGCAACCGACAGCCGTGAAAGTAATGTCTTATTTATGGCCCCCTTCCGAAACAGCCGCGCTGCTGCCCTCCCCGCCAAACTGTCCCGCTCCTGGCTGCTGGCCTCCGCCGCAGATGAAGCGAATTTTGCACCGGCGCTGGCGTCCGAGGCCGATTCGGTGGTCTTCGACATGGAGGATGCCGTTCCCGCCGGCGGCAAGGCCGAAGCCCGCGAACGCGTCGTCGAGGCCCTCTCCACCGGCATGACCGCCTGGGTGCGCGTCAACGGCATCGAAACCGACTACTGGGCCGACGACCTCGCCGCCCTCTCGAAGGCCCCGGGCCTGCGCGGCGTGATGCTCGCGATGACCGAAAAGCCCGAGCAGGTCACCCACACGGCCATGCGGCTGCAGGCCGGCACCCCGGTGCTGGCCCTGGTGGAATCCGCCCTCGGCATTGAAAACGCCACCGCCATTGCCAGTGCACCGGGCACGTTCCGGCTCGCCTTCGGCGTCGGCGATTTCCGCCGCGACACCGGCGCCTCGGACGATCCGATGGCGCTGGCCTACGCCCGCTCCAAGCTCGTGGTCGCCTCCCGCGTCGGCCAGCTGCCCGGCCCGATCGACGGTCCCACCGTCGGCGCGCTCGGGGAAAAGCTGCTGGACGCCTGCAAGGTCACCCAGAGCATGGGCATGACCGGCAAGCTGTGCCTGATGCCCGAGGCCACGGACTTCATCAACCAGGGACTCTCGCCGAGCGAATCCGAAATCACCTGGGCCCACGAGCTGCTGGAAGCGCATGCCGCCGGCGCCGTGGTGGGCGACGGCTCCTACCTGCCGCGCCTGGCCCGCGCCCAGAAGATCTCCTCGCTGGCGGACTCCTACGGACTCTGGAACGCCTAAGCGGGTTTGTCGGCCCGCTCCAGCAGCCGCAGCACCAGTCGGGTGAGGGTGAACGCGGCGTCCATGTCGTAATCCGGCTGGCTGATGTCCGCGAACAGGTGTGACGCTCCCATATAGAGGAAGAGCTCCGCATCCGGTGTGGACGCGGCCAGATTCTCGGCCGCGTCCAGATCCCCGCTGTCCACGAATTCCTCATCCGCGTCCATGCCGTGGATCTGCACCGGTACCCCGGCGGGCCACGTGTCGGCGAAGGCGCCAAGCGGGATGCAGCCGCTGACCAGCACCGCGCCACGGGCGCCGGGCCGGGTCTGCGCCAGCCGCTGCGCCGGGATCACACCGAGCGAGAAGCCGATATAGACCATTTCCGCAGGGAACCGGTTCGCAATACTGACGCCCAGTTCTTCGATGGTGTCCATGCCGATCTCCTGGGCATAGGCCACCCCGTCCTCCAGATCGGTGAAGGTCCGCCCGTCATAGAGATCGGGCACCGTCACCGTGTGGCCCGCTTCGCGCAGGACCTCGGCGAAGGCATCCATGCCGGAGGTCAGGCCGAGCGCGTGGTGGAAGAGCAGGACGTTGGCCATCGGGTCTCCTAGGGTTCGACGAGGATCCCGTCCTCGTCGGCGTAGAGCACCGCACCCGGACGGAAGGTGACGCCGCCGAACTCTACGGGCACATCCACCTCGCCGACAGAGTTTTTCGCGCTCTTGCGCGGATTCGAGCCCAGCGCCTTCACTCCCAGCGGCAGCTTGGCGACGGCGGCGCGGTCACGGATGGCTCCGTTGATAACGACGCCGGCCCAGCCGTTGTCCACGGCAGCCCCGGCAATCAGGTCCCCCATCAACGCGGTGTTCAGTGACCCGGCGCCGTCGATCACCAGGACCGCCCCCTCGCCGGGGGAGTTCAGCAGGGACTTGATAATGCCGTTGTCCTCCAGGCAGCGGACGGTGCGGATCGGGCCGGTGAAGCCCACCTGCCCGCCCAGGTCCTGGAACTGCAGGGACACCGACGCCAGCTCGTCGCCGCGTTCGTCGAAAAGGTCAGCTGTGCTCGTTTTCATGGCACCACTGTGACAGACGGCGTGTGGGGAGCGTCCCTGCCACGCCGGACAGCGGTGGGTGCGCGCGGAGGTTACGTGCGTGTCTGCCGGGCGTGGGACTTCAGCACGTCCACGATTTCCAGCAGGTCCGTCACCGAGTGCGGGCTGCTGTCGCGGGTGGCCTGCGGCCAGCCGCCGGGGAGGCCCTCGTTGTAGTACAGCCCGTCTGCCAGCAGGGTGATGGCGCGGGCAATGCCGGGATCGCCCACCTCGTCATGGACCAGATCGAACCAGCTGCGGTGGATCTCCTGCAGCAGGTCCGACGCCACGGGGTCCGAGGCCTGGGCCAGGCGGACGACGCCGATCAGGGCACGGTCCAGCTCGCTGCCCACATACACGGAACTGCGGACCAGGTACCGGGCGGGGCCTTCGGGGTCCTCGCGCATGGTCTGCAGGTCGGTGGCAGCGAGGCCGCGGAGCTTTTCGATCAGTGCACCGGCCATCGCTTCCTTGTTTTTGAAGTGATAGAGCAGGCCGCCTTTGGAAACCTCGGCACGCGCGACGACGGCGTCGAGGGTGGCGCCGCGGGGGCCTTCGTTGATGAGCAGTTCCTCATAGGCGTCGAGGATGCGGTCCCGGGCGGGGCGAGAGTTGGACATGACTTCACGCTACGCCATCAGCTGACCAAACTGCCGCAGATTCGCCACCATACAGTCTAGACGGTACAGTAGTAACTCGGGTGTTTCCCGCGATGAATTCCTAACGTTGTTCCAAAAGGAGGACGCTGTGCTGGCGGTCCAGGAAAATCCCGCAACTACGCGTGCAGGCACGCGCGAATGGTGGGGACTCGTCATCCTGATGCTGCCCGTGCTGCTCGTCTCCATCGATAACAACGTCCTCAGCTTTGCCATCCCGTCGCTGTCGCAGGCGCTGGCGCCCACCGGCGTCGAACTGCTGTGGATTGTGGATGTCTATGCCCTGGTCCTGGCCGGCCTGCTGGTGCCGATGGGCAGCCTTGGTGACCGGATCGGCCGACTGCGCCTGCTGATGATCGGCAGTGTGGGCTTCGGGGTCTTCTCCCTGGTGGCTGCGTTTGCGCCGTCGGCGGCGCTGTTGATCGTTGCCCGTGCCCTGATGGCTGTATTCGGTGCCATGCTGATGCCGGCCACACTGTCCCTGATCCGCAATATCTTCACCGATCCGTCCCAGCGCCGGTTTGCCATTGCCATCTGGGCGGCCGGTTTCTCCGGCGGTGCGGCCCTGGGCCCGATTGTGGGCGGCGTGCTGCTCGAGCACTTCTGGTGGGGATCGGTGTTCCTGCTGTCCATCCCGGTACTGCTGCCGCTGCTGATCTTCGCGCCCATCCTGCTGCCCGAGTCCAAGGACCCCAGCCCCGGCGCCGTCGACCGGTTCGGCGTCGTGCTGGTCATGGGTGCCATGCTCTCGGTTACCTACGGCATCAAGGAGTTCGCGCACGACGGCGCCGCTGCCGGCCTGCCGTTCATCGCCGTCGGCCTGGTGCTGGGCTTCTTCTTTGTCCGCCGCCAGCTTTCGCGTGAAAAGCCGATGCTTGATGTCCGGCTGTTCCGGAACCCGGTCTTCAGCGGCTCCATCGCCGCGAACCTGCTCAGCCTGTTCGCCATGGTGGGCTTCATCTTCTTCCTCTCCCAGCACCTGCAGCTTGTGGTTGGACAGACGCCCATCGAGGCCGGCCTAACCATGCTTCCCGGGCTGGTGCTCACCATCATCACCGGCCTGGCCGTGGTGCCCCTGGTGAAGCGGGTCCGCCCTGCGGTTGTGGTGGCCGGCGGGCTGCTCTTCAACGGAGCCGGCTATGCCCTGGTCTTTGCTGCGGGGGAGTCTGTGACCGTGCTCCAGCTGGTCATCGCGTTCCTGCTGCTCGGGGTCGGGGTGGGGGCTGCAGAAACCATCTCCAATGACCTGATCCTGGCCAGCGTTCCGCCGTCCCGCGCCGGATCCGCCTCGGCTATTTCCGAGACCGCCTACGAAATCGGATCCGTCCTGGGCACGGCGGTGCTGGGCAGTATCCTGACCGCTACCTACCGCAGCGGCGTCTCCGTTCCGGCCGGGCTGGATCCCGAACAGGCTGCTTCGGCCGGGGAGACCCTCGGCGGGGCGGTGGAGGCTGCCCGCGGCCTGCCTGCCGAGACGGGATCGGCGCTGCTGCATTCCGCGCAGGCCGCTTTCGATTCCGGCGTCAACATCACCTCGCTGATCGGCGTGGTCACCATGGTGCTGGCCGCCATTGGGGCTGCGGTGCTGCTGCGCCGGGTTCCGGCCCACCGCTAGTTCCGGTGGTGTTGGGCTAGTCCTGATGTGGCCCCGCTAGTCCCGATGTTGTTGGGTTGCTCCCGGTGCGGCCCCGCTAGTCCCGGTGGTGTCGGGTTAATCCCGGTGCGGCCGGGCGATCAGCACCGGGCAGTAGGCATGCGCGGCCACAGTGGTACTGACGGAACCGAGCAGCAGCCCGGCAAAACCGCCGCGGCCGCGGTTGCCCACCACCAGCATCTCCGCCCCGCGGCTGGCATCCATCAGCACCCCGGCGGTCTGCCCGGCCACCGCTGACTGGGTCAGATCCCCAGGAGTGCCCTCCCCTGCGAAGGCTGCTTCCACCGCCTCGGCCAGGCCTCGCTCGGCTTCCACCCGCGGCGACCAATCGGCGGTGGGAAACGGCGTGGCCAGCATTGCCGGAAACTCCCACACCGTGATGGCATCAATACGGCAGTCCAGCAGGTCCGCCAGCCGACGGGCGAGGCGAAGCGCCTCCAGCGACTCCTCTGAGCCATCGACTCCGACCACAATCCGTTTCCGGGTTCCCTCAGTCATGGTGTTCCTTCCAAGTTGGATAAGCAGCAGTTTGCGCCCCCGGCAGCGGGCAGGGCCAGAGCAGCGGCGATTTGTGCGGCGGAACCGCGGACTTGAGCAGAACCAGCAATCGGGCATAGGGTAATAAGCATGCTTACGTTAGCGTGAGCGCCCGCCTATTACGGCGGTCCGGACAGGACCGCCCGAATGGACTGACCTACCGAAAGTGGGAACTTCTATGACCAACGGCAACAAGTCGGACCAGTACACCTTCCAGAACCCCGTGGACCGTTACCCGTCCATCGCCCCGCCCATTCAGGACCAGCCCGAGCCGGGACTGGACAAGGACATGACCCCGCACGTGGACCACGGCGAGGATACCTACCGCGGCACCGGCCGCCTGGAGGGCCGCAAGGCGCTCATCACCGGCGGCGACTCCGGCATTGGCGCGGCCGTGGCCATTGCCTTCGCCCGCGAGGGGGCCGACGTCGCCATCTCCTACCTTCCCGAGGAGGAGCCGGACGCCCAGCACATTGCCGAGGTGGTCGAGAAGACCGGCCGTAAGCTGGTGCGGCTTCCCGGTGATCTCAAGGATCCCGAGTACTGCCGCCAGCTGGTCGAGGATGCCGTGTCGGCCCTGGGCGGGCTGGACATCCTGGTCAACAATGCGGGTAAGCAGATTGCCGTGGAGAACCTCGAGGATCTCTCCGATGAGCAGCTGGACCACACGTTCAAGACCAATATCTACTCGTTCTTCCGGGTGACGAAGGCTGCGCTGAAGCACCTTCCGGCCGGATCGAGCATCATCAACACCACCTCGATCCAGGCGTACAACCCGTCCGCCGATCTGCTGGACTACGCCAGCACCAAGGCGGCCATCAACAACTTCACCAAGGGCCTGGGCCAGCAGCTGGCACCCAAGGGCATCCGGGTGAACGCCGTGGCGCCGGGTCCGTTCTGGACTCCGCTGCAGCCGTCCGACGGACAGCAGAAGGAAGCGCTGACGGAGTTCGGTCAGAGCACCCCGCTGGGCCGTGCGGGCCAGCCTACCGAACTGGCCCCGGCCTACGTCTTCCTGGCGTCCCCGGAATCCAGCTACGTGGTTGGCGAAACCCTGAACGTCAACGGCGGAACCCCGTCCCCGTAAGGGTTCCGGTTTGCTAAACACCTGAGGCTCCGCAGTTGCGGGGCCTCAGGTGTTTAAGGTGGTGGGCGCGCCCGGGGCAGCTGGTTTGTGTGGAGTCGGCGCCGCACAGGGTCTCACGGAATGGTGCTGGTGGTGCTGGTGGGGTCCCAGGAGGCTACAAGTGTCCCACCGGGTGGGGTGCCGTGCTGGTGGGGTGGCTCTGGCAGCACAGGGTCCCACGGAATGGTGCCGTTGTTGCTGGTGGGGTCCCAGGAAGCAGCAAGTGTCCCACCGGGTGGGGTGCCGTGCTGGTGGGGTGGCTCTGGCAGCACAGGGTCCCACGGAATGGTGCTGGTGGTGCTGGTGGGGTCCCAGGAAGCAACAAGTTTCCCACCTGATGGGATGCCGTGCTGGTGCTGCCCGGCCGGCGCAGGCTCCCACAGCCGGCTGGGATGCCGTGCTGGTGGTGCTGCCCGGGCAAAAACAAAAGCGGCCGCCGCACCCCGGAACCCGGGGATGCAGCGGCCGCTGGGACCGTAAAGCCGCGTCTTAGCGGACGGTGGTCTCCTCCGTGCGGAAGTCCGCACGGTCAATACGACGGTGGTAACGCATACCGGCCAGGCCGCCCAGGATGGCGCCGAGCAGCGTGGCAACAAGGCTCGCGGCGACGGCAATCCAGGTACCGGCGTCCACGCCTTCGAGGTTTTCCGGCAGCGGGGCAACCGAGTTGAGCTGGCTGATGCTGCGGATGTCGCTGCCGAAGATCAGGCCCAGGATGATGACGACGGCGGCCGCCACCAGTGCCCACAGCCAGACGGCCAGACCCTGCTTGGCACCGTTGAAGCGGGCCATGCGGCCGGCGACGTACCCGCCGGCAAAGTAGGAGAGCAGCAGGACCAGGAGCATGATGATCGCGCCGATGATGCCGGCGGACTGGTTGGCTGCGGCGGATTCCAGGGCCTGGCCCAGGTTGGTTTCCGCCGAGAGGCCCACGGCGGCACCGATGGCCGCGGCGAGTGCCGAAAGCAGCACCACCATGCCCGTAGCGGTCAGCCAGCCGAAGAACGCTGCGCCGAACTTGAAGCCGCCGAAGCGTTCCTTTTCCCGGGCGAGCAGTGCCTCGCGGTTGGGCAGGGCTGCCCCGCGGGTGTGCTCAGCGTCCCGGTCATCGTGCCGGCGGTTGCTGGTCCGCACGACGTCGCCGTCATGCTTCTCGTTCCGGCCATTGTCACGGTCCGCGTCGCGGTCGGTGTCTGCATCACGGTGGTCGCGCACGGCGGATACCGACGTAGCGCCCCGGTGTTCACCGGTGCCGTCCGTGCCCGTCGAACCTGCGGCGACCGGTGCGACCCGGGTGCGCGTATCTTCGGAGTCCGAACGGGAATCGGAGGCCGACGTCGGGCGGTTGGCAGCGTCGTCGTCGACGTAGCCAGCGGCGGGTTCGGCAGCATGGCTGCCCGAGCGCCGGCCGGAGGTGTGCAGCGCAGCGGCGTCGGTGTCCATGGCCCGGGTGGCGGTGTCCTCCCGGTGTCCGTCCACGGGAACGGCCTGGCTGTTGTCAACGGGTGCCGGCCGGTCGGACCGGTCCCGGAACGGGCCGCCCTCAGAGGCGCCGCGTCCGGTGTTGGAAGCGTTTGTGTTCCCTGGTTCGGTGCTCATTTACTGCTCTCCTGTTTTCCGTCCGGTGAATCGGGCTGAAGATGCCACCTTATAAGCATCCTTAGTAATTCCTCCACCTGACCGCACCGTTGTGCGCCAGCGCACGTTTCCGGCCACTTCCCGGAATGCGGCGGCGGGCGGGAAAATGCGGCCGGGAAAATGCAGCCACCCCGGCCCGCAAATACGCAGCAGCGCAGGCCGCTGGTGGAACACTGGGGGCATGGATCCCGACCTTCTTGTAACCATTGCCGCAGCCCTGGTCATCGCCGTGGGTCTGATCGGCATTGTGGTGCCCGTGCTGCCGGGCAGCATCCTGATCATCATTGCCATGCTGGGCTGGGCCCTGGGGGTGCAAAGCGCGCCTGCCTGGTGGGCCTTCGGCATCGGCGCGGTCCTCCTGATCGCCGGAATGCTCTCCAGCGCGCTCCTCACCGGACGGCGGCTCAAGGAACGGGAAATCCCCAAGCGCTCCATTGTGGCCGGTGTGGGCGTGGGCATCGTCGGCATGTTCACCATTCCCGCCGTCGGCCTGTTCATCGGATTCGCCGTCGGCCTGCTGCTCAGCGAGTGGCTCCGCAAGCGGGACCTGCCCACCGCCTGGTCCTCCAGCGTGGCCACCCTGAAGGCGATGGGCCTCGGGATCCTGGCGGAGCTCGCGCTGGCATTGACCGCAGGAGGTCTCTGGGGCGGAGCCGTCTGGCTCCATTTCGCCACCCGGTAAACCGGCCTCCCGCCGCAGCCGGACAGTCTTCGCGGCCTGGTTCCGCCGCCCGCCGGAGGCCTGAGCCCTAGGCTCCAGTCACAAACTCCGCCAGGTTCCGCAGCTGGTCCGCCCGGCATTCGGGCTTCACGTACATCATGTGCCCGGCCTCGTAGTAATGGTGCGTGAACCGGGACCGTGCTTCCTCGCTCAGCCGCATGTGTGCCCACACGTACTCCGCGGCGAAATGCGGCGTGGCGCCGTCGTAATAGCCGTAATCCACGTGCACCCGCAGGCCCGGGTTATGCACCAGCAGCCGTTCCAGGGTGCCGGTGACGTCCACGGGCACACCCTCGAAGGCCTTGTAGCTCCACGGCTGGACCCGGCCGGTGAGGATTTCGTACGGGAGATCGTTCTCGTAGCCGAGTTCCGCGCGGAGATAGTGGTTGATGGCCGCGGAGTACGGTCCGTTGATGGCCACCAGGCTGGGGTCATCCCAGTTGATCCAGTCCTGCTGGTGCGCCGGCGCCGCGGTGAACCGGCCGTCAATGCGCCCCACCGCCAGGTTCTGGTCCCGGAGCAGCTCCGCGGAGAACATGGCGTAGTCCCAGCGCAGGTTGGTCCGGCGGATAAAGCCCTCGCTCAGGGTGGTGATCGCAGCCAGGCGGGTAACGACGTCGTCGAGTTCCCCTGCGCCCAGCCGGGCACCCTGGGTCAGTGCGTAGCCGTAGTCACGGGAGGCGTACTCTTCGGCTTCGCGGACGACGTCGGCCAGCTCGCGTCCCGGGTGCCGGCCGTGGAAATGCGCGATGGCGGCGTAGGTGGGCAGATGCAGGGCGTAGGGGGTGTCCCGTCCGGGTGCGAAATCCAGGGTGGCCAGGTTCAGCACCGTGGAGATCAGGCCCAGTCCGTTGACGGCCAGGCCGTAGGCGTCGAACAGCTTGCCGGCCACGGCCACCGCGCGCAGGGTGCCGTAGGACTCGCCCACCAGGTACTTCGGGCTCAGCCAGCGGTTGTTGCGCGTGGTCCAGAGCCGGATCACTTCGGCCACCAGGTCCCGGTCCTCCTCGAACCCGTGGAACTCGGCGGCGTCATTGCCGTCCACCACGCGGGAGAAACCGGTGTTCACGGGGTCGATCAGCACCAGGTCCGCGTGTTCCAGCAGGGTCTGCGGGTTGTCGACCAGGCCGAACGGGGGAGGGGTCAGCGTGCCGGCGTCGCCCGAGTCCACCATTCGCGGGCCCAGCAGCCCCATGTGCAGCCACACGGACGAGGACCCCGGCCCGCCGTTGAAGGCGAACACCACGGGGCGGCGGTTGGGGCCGGTCTCCGGGGCATCAGCGGTGTAGGCAACCACGAAGATCTCCGCCTTGGGCAGGAACCCGTCCGACTTCCCGTCGCGGACTTCTTCCTTGCGGAACACCATCCGGCCGGCGGTGGTGGTGTACGCCAGACCCGAGGGCAGGGTATGCCGCCGCACCGCAAAGTCATCGGTGACGTCCGGTGCGGGGTTCGCATCCGGGCCGGGGCGGACGGGGGATTCGGGATGTTCCTGGGAGACCATGGCAAGGACACTACCGGTGCTGCAGCCCTTCTTCCGGCAAGGAAACGGGGCGGTTCCCTGCCATGCTCCGGCAAGTCCGGGGTACGGTCTTCCACCGGCTTCGGCGCGGGTCTACTTTGGAATCACCGTGACCGGCCACGGCACCCCCGACCGAGGGACAGCCGACTTCGGCGCCGGTCCACAAGGTGCGGAGGAATTGCATGTTTTTCCACAAACAGGAACTCCAGTTCAAAGCCACCCCGGATAAGCCGGATGCCGTATTCGCCCGGAAGCTGCAGGAGGCCCTGGGCGGACAGTACGGCGAAATCACGGTAGCCATGCAGTACGGATTCCAATCCTGGAATGCGCACATCCCGGGCAAATACCGGGACCTGCTGTACGGCATTGCTGCCGAGGAAATGGGCCACGTCGAAATGCTGGCCGTCATGATTGCGCAGCTGCTGGAAAAGGCCCCGCTGGGGATTACCGGCGACGCCGTCCAGGACGATCCCACCGTTGCAGCAGTGGTGGGCGGCATGGATGTACAGCACGCCATCGTCGCCGGTGCCGGTGCCCGCCCCGTGGACAGCAACGGCAACCCCTGGACCGGCGGGTACATTACGGCCAGCGGCAACATGCTGGCGGACTTTACGTCCAACGCCAACATTGAAATGCAGGGCCGTCTCGCCGTCGCCCGGCTTTACCACATGACCGATGACCACGGGGTGCGGGACCTGCTGGCGTTCCTGCTGGCCCGGGACACCATGCACCAGAACCAGTGGACCACCGCGGCCCTGGAACTTCAGGCGGAGAACATGGAACAGCTACCGGTACCCAGCAACTTCCCGCTCAACAAGGAACACCGCGAGGTGTCCTACCAGTACCTGAACTTCTCCGACGGGGAGCATGCGAAGGAAGGCTCCTGGGCCAAGGGACCCGCCCCGGACGGGAAGGGCGAGTTCAGTTACCACGACGGTCCCACCACCCGGGCCCCCATGCCGCCCCCCACCCGCCCGGACGCACGGTTCTACGGCACCACCGATGTGCCCAACCCCGTGGAGAAGGCAGCAGGGGCTGCGCAGGACAAGCTGAAGAAGGAATAGCCCCAGCGGGAAAACCGGGCGGAGCGGGGGCTCTGCCCGGTTTTCTGCTGTCCGGGCAGCGCGGTCAGCCCTTCGTGACGGTCGGTGCGGTTTCCCGCGCACCGCGGGAGGTGAGCTCCGGGGCCGGCTTGGCGTAGAACAGCGACGCCACCAGGGCCAGGAGAATAACCGCGGCGGGCAGGTATAGGGACTGGCCCATCGCCTCGGAGTAGCCGGCCTTGAGTGCTTCGGGGAACGCGCCCGCGGCCGGCGCCGTACCGCCGTCGGCCGCTCCGCCGCCCAGATGCGCCGTCAGCCGGGACTGCATGATGGCCGCGATGGCACTGCTGCCGATCACCGCGCCGAACTGCCGGGTGGTGTTGTAGACACCGGAACCGGCGCCGGCGACGTCGGCCGCCAGGTTCCGGGTGGCCGTCAGGGACACCGAAGGCCAGATGCAGGCGTTCGCCAGGCCCATCAGGAGCATCGGAAGCACCAGCTGCCAGTAGGGCACGTCCGGGCTCAGAAGCGCGCCGAGCCAGATGAGGGACGCCGCCATGGCCGCGAAGCCGAACACGGCAATGAACTTGGGGTTCCCGCGCTGCACGGTCTTGCCGGCAATCGGGGCCAGGACCCCGGACAGCACTGCCATGGGGGCCAGCAACAGCGCCGCCTGCGTGGGGCTCAACCCGCGCACGTTCTGCGCGAAGAGGATCAGCGGAAGGGAGAACGCCGTCATGGCGAAGCCCATGCCGGTGATGGAGATGTTCGCCAGGGAGAAGTTGCGGTCCCGGAAAAGCTTCAGCGGCAGCAGCGGCTCGGCACGGTTGAACCGCTGCCACACTACAAACGCGGCGAGGAGCACAATGCCGGTAATGATCAGTGACCAGACGGAGACCGGACCGGCGATGGTGCCCCAGTTGTAGCTCTCGCCTTCCTGGATACCGAACACCAGGGCGAACATGCCCGCGGCGCTGAGCAGGACGCCCAGATAGTCGAAGCGGTGGACGGACGTGGCAAGCTTCGGCACCAGGCGGTAGGCGAGGACGAAGCCGACGACGCCGACGGGCACGTTGATGAAGAAAATCCATTCCCAGCCGAGCGCGTCCACGAGGACGCCGCCCAGGATGGGTCCCACCAGGGTGGCGACGCCGGCGGTCGCGCCCCACAGGCCCAGCGCAGTGCCGCGCTTGTTCGGCGGGAAGATCCGGGTGATCACGGACATGGTCTGCGGAGTCATCAGCGCGGCGCCGAAGCCCTGGAAGACGCGCGCCAGGATCAGTGCGTCCACGCTGTCCGCGAAGCCGCACCAGAGGCTGGAGAGGGTGAAGACCACCAGCCCGATCAGGTAGACGCGGCGCGGGCCGAACCGGTCACCGAGACGGCCGGTGATCAGCAGCGGTACGGCGTAGGCCAGCAGATAGGCGCTGATGACCCAGATGACCTTATCCAGGCCGGCATCCAGATCCGCCATGATGGCCGGGGTGGCGATGTTGACGATCGTGGAGTCCACCAGAATCATGAAGAATCCGATGACCAGGGACCAGAGGGCCGGCCAGGGTTTGATGTCCGGCTTGGTGGTATTCACAGTGCGTTGGTGCCGTTTCAGTCGAGAAAGTGGAAGAGGCGCAAAAAGAGCCGAAGTCCATTGTGGACCTACTTGCGTGCACGGCATACCCCCGGGCGGTTCGTGGCAAACCCTGCAGCTTTGAAACTCGCCGGACCCGGTGCACGCCCCGCCGGCTGCGGCGGGCGTACGATGCGGTCATCCGGATGCGGAAGTGATCCGTATCACGGTTTTATCCGTCGCAAAACAATGGAGTTTTAGATGAGCACCAACGCCGCGTCCGCCGTGCCCTCTTCCGGGCGGATGAGCCGGGAGGAACGCAAGGTCCTCGCCGGGACACTGGTCGGCACCACCATCGAGTGGTACGACTTCTTTATTTACGCCCAGGCTGCGGGTCTGGTTCTGGCCACCCTGTATTTCGGTCCCATCAATGACGGGCCGCTGGGGCAGGTGGTCTCCTTCGCGACCATCGGCATCAGCTTCCTCTTCCGCCCGCTGGGCGCCGTGGTGGCCGGACACCTGGGGGACCGGATCGGCCGGAAGAAAATGCTGGTGTTCACCCTGATCATGATGGGTGCCTCCACCGCGCTGATCGGCGTGGTGCCCACCTACACGCAGATCGGCATCGCCGGCCCCATCCTGCTGATCCTGCTGCGCATCCTGCAGGGCTTCTCTGCAGGCGGGGAATGGGGCGGAGCAGCCCTGCTGTCGGTGGAGCATGCGCCGGTGAACAAGCGCGGACTGTTCGGCGCGTATCCGCAGATCGGCGTGCCGATCGGCATGATCCTGGCGACGTTCGTGATGTACGTGCTCAGCACCAGCCTGAGCGAGGAGCAGTTCATGGCCTGGGGTTGGCGCATTCCGTTCCTGCTCTCCGTGGTGCTGATCGCCGTGGGCTACTTCATCCGCCGTTCGGTGGCGGAAAGCCCCGTGTTCAAGGAGATCCAGGAGCGGAAGAAGGAATCCTCCGCGCCGCTGGGCCAGCTGTTTCGGCACAACACCCGCGAGGTGGTCCTCAGCGCGCTGATCTTCGTTGCAAACAACGCGGCCGGGTACCTGGTCATTGCATTCTTCGCCTCCTATGCCACGGGCAAGCCGGAGACGGGCGGGCTGGGCATGGACCGGCCCTCGGTGCTGCTGGCCACCACGCTGGGGTCCTTCGGCTGGCTGATCTTCACGCTCTACGGCGGAATCCTCTCCGACCGGATCGGCCGGGTCCGGACGTTCCAGATCGGCTACGCCTGGGTGTTCCTGTGGTCGGTTCCGATGTTCCTGCTCATCGACACCACCAACATTGTGTTGTTTGCGGTGGCGATCTTTGTCCTGACCATCGGCCTGGGCCTGTCCTACGGCCCGCAGTCCGCCATGTACGCCGAGATGTTCCCGGCCCGGGTGCGGTACTCGGGAGTCTCCATCGGGTACGCCCTCGGGGCCATCCTGGGCGGAGCGTTCGCGCCGACCATTGCCCAGGCACTGCTGAACGAGACCGGCTGGTCGCCCTCGATCGGCATCTACATCATGGTGCTGTGCGTGGTGTCCCTCGTCGCGGTGACCATGGTGAAGGAAACCAAGGGCAATGACCTGCATGTGGAGGATGCTCCGAAGCAGGACTCCCGGCGCTAGCGGCTGCCGGTCCGCCGGGCTGCCGCTACGGGTGTGCCGGGGTGCCGCCGTCAACGGCGGCGCCCCGGCGCGTCAGAGCCACTTGTTCCGCTTGAAGGTCACGTAGAGGACGAAGCCCATCCCGAACATCGCCAGGATCGCCAGCGGATATCCGAATTCCCAGCTGAGTTCGGGCATGTGGTCAAAGTTCATGCCGTAAATGGTGCCCACCAGGGTGGGGGCAAAGAGGATGGCGGCCCAGGAGGAAATCCGCTTCACCTGTTCGTTCTGTTCAATGCTGGTTTCTGCGAGCCGGTTGGACGCGAGCGTGGAGGAGAGGGTGAGCGCATTCTCCAGGATCGCGCGGTATGCATTGACCCGGTCCACCAGGCGCAGCACATGGTCCAGCACGTCGCCGAGGTTGTCGTGCAGGTCCGTGGGAATGCCGTACTGGTCCGCGTTCTGGCGCAGTTCGCCCACCACGTTTTCCAACGGACTGATGGCACGGTGGAACTGGATGACTTCGCGGGAAAGTTCGTAGATGCGGCGGGGAACCTCGGCGTCGCCGCCGAACAGCTGGTCCTCGATCTCGTCGATGTCGTTTTCCAGTCCGGCCGCAACGGGCGCGTATTCATCCACCACCTGGTCCAGCACGGCGTAGAGCACCGCCTGCGGCCCCAGCGCGAGCAGCTCCGGTTCCTGTTCCAGCCGCTTGCGGACCCGGGTGAGGTCCGGGGATTCGGCGTGCCGGACGGTCACCACGAAGTTGGGTCCCACGAACAGGTGCAGCTCGCCGAACTCCACGCGTTCGACGTCGTCGAGGTAGCGGGCGGGACGCAGGACCAGGAACAGCTGGTCACCGTACTGTTCAAGCTTCGAGCGCTGGTGGCCAGCCAGGGCGTCTTCGACAATGAGCAGGTTCAGGCCGAACTCCTCGGCGACGGCCAGCAGCTCCACCTCGTCCGGGCGGTACAGGCCGATCCAGGCCATGCCGCCGGAACTGCGCGTCAGTTCAAAGGTCTCATCGAGGCTGTCCGGATTGTGGTGGCGCTTGCCGTCCACGTACACCGCATTGTCGACCAACGTCATGGACATTCCCCTAGCGTTTAAACCCGTCATCGGCCGGGCATGGACGCCGGCCAGTGTCCATTATCCCTGTTCGCCTTCGCCCCTGCCGCCGTGCGGGGCGGGACGGCCGGCGTCCCGACCCGTGAAGGGCACGCAGGGCGTTGAGGATGGCGGCCAGATCCACCAGTTCCTGGGTCAGGGCACCGGCGACCGCCGGAATGTAACCGAAGGACGCCACCAGCATCAGGGCCAGGCTCAGGACAATGCCGAGCCGGATGCTGCCCAGCGCCACCTGCATCGTTCGCAGGCCGATTTCCACCGCGGTGGCCACCTTGGAAACATCGTCGGCCATGATCACGACGTCGGCGGACTCGCTGGCGGCCGTGGAACCCCGTGCACCCATGGCGATGCCGACGTCGGCCGCCGCCAGCACCGGTGCGTCATTGACGCCGTCGCCCACCATCACCACCGGACGCAGCGGCAGGGCTGCGACGGCGCGCACCTTGTCCTCCGGAAGCAGCCCGGCGCGTACATCCGTGATTCCCACCGTGTTGCCGATGGCCCGCGCGGTGGCCGGGCCGTCGCCGGTGAGCATCACTGTGTCGCGGATCCCCAGTCCGTGCAGCTGCGTCAGGGTGGCGGCTGCATTCGTGCGGGCGGCGTCGCTCATCACCAGGGTGCCGGCGAACCGGCCGTCCACACTGAGATACACCACCATCTGCCCGGGGGAGAGGTCCGCGGAAGGCACCTGCGGGTCCGTTTCAGCGATGAAGCGGTGCTTCCCGATCCGGACGGTCCGGCCCCCGATGAGCGCTTCGACGCCGTTGGCGGTGACCTCCTGCGCCGTGTCGGCAGGAGCCGGCTGCAGCCCCCGGTTCCGGGCGGCGGCCAGGACCGAGGCGGCCAGGACGTGGGAGGAATACTGCTCGGCGGAGGCTGCCAGTGACAGGAGTTCGTCCGGGCTGAAGCCGGGCGCCGGATTCACTGACACAAGCCCGGGCCGGCCGTAGGTCAGGGTTCCGGTCTTATCGAAGGCAGCGCTCCGGGCCCGCGCCAGCTGCTCCAGCACCGCCCCGCCCTTGACGATGATGCCGCTGCGGGCCGCCCGGCTCATGCCGCCCACGAAGGCCACCGGAGCGGCGATCAGCAGCGGGCAGGGTGTGGCCAGCACCAGTACCTCGGCAAACCGGACCGGATCGCCGGAGACGGCCCAGGCGGTGCCGGCGATCAGCAGCGACACGAGGGTGAAGGGGACGGCAAACCGGTCCGCCAGCCGGACCAGGGGAGCACGCGATGCCGAGGCCTCCCGCACCAGGGCCACGATGCGCTGGTACTGGCTGTCCGCCGTCGTCGCCGTGGCGCGGAGGGAAACCGCATGGGCGCCGTTAACGGAACCGCTCATCACCGTGGCTCCGGCCTTGCGAGCCACCGGGAGGGGCTCGCCGGTGAGGGAGGATTCGTCAAACTCCGCCGCGGGATCCAGCAGGACGCCGTCCACCGGCACCACTTCGGCCGGCTTGATCAGCAGGATGTCCCCGGGAGCCACCTCGGTGGCCGGAATGTCTTCCGCCGCACCCCGGGGGATGCGCCGGTTCCCGGGCAGCGACCCGCCGGCTTGGGACGGCAGCCGGTGCGCAACCTGCGGCGCCCGGTTCAGCAGGGCATCAAGCTCACCCCGTGCCCGGCCGGCCGCATAGTCCTCCAGTGCTTCCCCGCCGGAGAGCATCAGGACAATGATCAGCGCGGCCAGGTATTCACCGACGACGACGGTGCTGAGGATGGCGATGACGGCCAGGATGTCCAGCCCCCAGTTCCCGGCACGGATGTTCCGGAGCATTTCCGCGGCGGTCTTCAGCGCCACGGCACCCGCATACAGACCTGCGGTCCAGGCCGCGGCGGGTCCGGCGCCGGCCGCCTGCAGGGTAAGGACCGCCAGGCCCACCAGCACCGTGGTGAACACCAGCGGATAACGGCGCACCGCGCCCCGAATCCTCCTCCACATGCTTTCCGTTTTAAGCCTGCTGCCGAGCAGTTTCCAGCAAGACAAACCTTGCCTAACATCCGGGGTGCGGGGCGCCGCCGTCGTTCTAGCGGAGCGCGGCTTCGATCCGCCGGGCGGTTTCGGCCAGGCGGAGCCCCATGGCGTCTTCGTCTTTGCCGGAGCCGAAATAGACCACGGACACGGCGGCGGGCAGCTGGCCGGAGGCCGTCACGGGTGCCGCGACAGCGGAGACTCCTTCGATGACCTCGTTGTGGCTCACGGCATAGCCGCGCTCGCGGGCGGTCCGGCTTTCGCTGCGGTATTTCTGGCCGGGGGCCAGCCGGTCCCACTGGTCCTCGGTCATCGCGGACTGGATGGCGATGCCCGGCGCGCCGGCGGTGAAGGAGTGGCGGGTGCCCGGGCGCTGGATCAGGGCCGTGCGGCTGTGGGTGGGCTCCACCGTCATCAGGGTGACACAGTTCTGCCGGTCCCAGACGGCAACGAAGGCCGTCATGGACAGCTCGTTGGCCAGGATGCTGAGCTCGGGCAGGGCCGCCGACTGCAGGTCCCGCGAGACGCCCCGGGCCAGCGCCGCAAGGCCGGGTGCGGCCGAAACCCGGCCGGCGTCGTCGCGCATCACCAGCGAATGGGACTCCAGCGTGCGCAGGATCCGGTAGGCGATGGAACGGTGTACCCCGAGTCCTTCGGAGAGCTCGGCGATGCTCAGCGGGTTCTCCGCTTCGGCGAGGAGTTCCAGCGCCCGGATTCCGCGGGAGAGGGTCTGGGACTGGGAACCGGCACCGGTGGGTTCGGGGGGTGTCATGGGCCAATCCTAAGCGCAGGCCGGCCCGCACCCATGCCGCGGAGCCAGGCCCCGGGACGTGCCGCTACGCGCCGCGGCGGCGGCTGAGCAGCCCGGACATAAGCAGCAGCAGCCCGCCGGCCAGCGGCCACAGAATGTACATGCTCAGCAGGGCCCCGAAGGCGGCGACCACCAGGCTGGTCAGCATGGCACTGCAGACCAGGATCATTCCCAGGACAATCCGGACCTGGCCGCGGTGCGGTGGCGGGATGGGCGGAAGCCATGCGGGACGTTCGTCTGTCCAGCTCATGCGAGCAATTTTAGGACCGCACGCCGTCAATGGAACCGCTCCGTCCCGGGTTTTCTGCTTTGGCACCGAAACGGCTCTTCCCGGACCCCGGCCACCGTGAAAAGATGGCGAAACCGTGCCGCCGACCCCGAGGAACCTGCCGCCATGAACCAGAGCGATCTTCTTGTTGATGCCTTCGGGCGGTTGCCCAGCGCCGTCCGCCGGGCCGTGAACAACCTCGACGCCGGAACCCTCAACCACCGTCCCTATCCGGACGGAAACTCCGTTTCCTGGCTGATCTGGCATTTGTCCCGCGTGGAGGATTATCAGGTTGCCGAGGTGGCCGGGCAGGAACAGGTCTGGACCGCCAACGGCTGGGCGGAACGGGTGGGGCTGCCGCTCGCGGTGGAGGACACCGGGTACGGGCACACCTCCGAGCAGGTGGCACAGGTCCAAGTGGAGTCCGCGGAGCTGCTGGTGGGCTATTACGGGGACGTGCACTCCCGCACCGCGGCCTTCGTCTCGGGCCTGTCGGGCGAGGACCTGGAGCAGATTGTGGACCGGGCCTGGGACCCGCCGGTGACGCTGGGCGTACGGCTGGTGAGCACCCTGGCCGACTGTCTGGAGCATGTGGGGCAGGCGGCCTACGTCCGGGGCATGGTGCTGGCGCAGGCGGCGTGAGGCCGGGAGTCCGTGCTAGCCGAGCGAGAGTAGGAGCTTTTCGCAGGCATTGAGGCAGCGCCGGCAGGCTTCCGCACAGATCCGGCAATGCTGGTGCATGGAGGCGTGCTGCTGGCATTCCTCGGCGCAGGCAGCGCAGGCCGCGATGCACGCGTGCAGCAGGCTCGCGGTCGCCGGACCCGTGGTCCCTGTCCGGGACAACACCGCGGAGGTGGTTGCGCAGATCCCGGCGCAGTCCAGATCGATGCGGATGCAGTCGGCCAGATCCGCCACCATCTCTTCAGCAAGGCAGGCATCCGCACAGGCATTGCACACCTGGGCGCATTCCGCGCAGGCCCGCAGGCACTCGGCCAGGAGCCGCGGGTCCGGGGTGCGGGGTCCGCCGGGACGGTTCTCAAGCATTTCGGTCATCAGGGCCATGGGTCCTCCTTGGTTCCGGGGCATTTGGCAGGACCGTTTTCCCTGGCTGGCCGTGCCGGTTCCCCGACCGTAGCGAGGGCGGGGAGGCATTCCAAGGGAGCCGGGGGTTTGGCGCGGGCCGAAGAGCGTGATTAGAATCGGTGTAGCCTGGCGGGGCCGGTTGTTCGGTTTCGGTTGGACCACGGTCCGACGCCGCGCGGTGCAGTTCCGGGGCTTTAGCTCAGTTGGTAGAGCGTTTCGTTCGCAATGAAAAGGTCAGGGGTTCGATTCCCCTAAGCTCCACAGGAAAACCCCCGGGAAGCCGGGGGTTTTTGCTTTGTCGGGACGGCGCGGGGCGGGCTTCTCGGCAGCGTTACGCCCGCAGACTACACTTCCCGGCATGACCATCACCTTCCGCAGCATGACGCCCGATGACGCCGGGGCGGTCGCAGCGTTCCTGGCCTCCAACCGGTTTCCCTTCCACGTGAATCCGGCCCCCGGCGAGTCCTCCGCAAACCAGCGGGTGGCGGAGGGGCACTTCTGGAGCGGGGAATCCCAGGGCTACTGGGTGCAGCACGACGGCGAAGACATTGGGCTGGCAGTCCTGGCGGGACTGACCGACGAGAACGTCGACTTTGACCTCCGTCTGGCGGAAGACCACCGGGGCCGCGGCCTGGGCACCGGCGTCGTGCGGGCCCTGTGCCGGCTTGCCTTCACCGAACTGCCGGACATCGTCCGGTTCGAAGGCCAAACCCGGGAAGACAACATCGCCATGCGCAAGACCTTCCTGCGCGCCGGGTTCGTCAAGGAAGCGCACTACCGGCAGGCGTGGCCGACGGCGGATGGGTCCCGGCTTGCCTCCGTGGCCTATGCGATACTTCGCTCGGACTGGGAGAACAACACAGTGACTCCGTTGGAATTCGACGACCTGCTCCTGGACGCATAGACCCGCAAAAGCTAGGGGAGCTAAATGGGAACTACGGACGCCGCAATCTCCGTCCGGGGACTGACCAAACGGTTCGGCCGTGTGGCCGCCGTGGACGACCTGTCCTTCGAAGTCGAGGCAGGAAGCGTGTTTGCCTTCCTGGGGGCCAACGGCGCCGGGAAGTCCACCACCATTTCCTGCCTGACCACCGTGCTCCCGTTCGACGCCGGCACTGTCGAGGTGGCGGGGCACGACGTACGCGGCAGCGGAGGCGGCGTCCGCGAAGCCATCGGCGTGGTGTTCCAGGATTCACTGCTGGATCCCATTCTCACCGGAAGGGAAAACCTTCAGACCCGGGCACGGTTCTACTCACCGGACAAGGCTGCCAATGATGCCCGCATTGACGAGCTGGGCCGGCTGGTTGGTCTGGGCGACTTCCTCGACCGGCGTTATGCCACCTATTCCGGCGGGGAACGACGCCGGGTGGACATCGCCCGCGCGCTGCTGCACTCGCCGTCGATCATCTTCCTGGACGAACCCACAGCCGGCCTGGATCCGGGCAGCCGGGCCCTGGTCTGGTCCACCATCCATGACCTGCGCGAAAATCACGGACTCACGGTCTTCCTCACCACCCATTACATGGAGGAGACCGAGGAAGCGGACCGGGTCTGCGTGATTGAGAAGGGAAAGATCGTCGCCGACGGTACGCCCACCACGCTGCGGGCCCAATACAGCAGCAGCATCCTCTCCATCACCTCCGCCGAACCGCAGGCGCTTGCCGGCCTCGCCCGCGACGCCGGGGTCGACGTCGCCGGATCGGACGGCAACGTGCTGCGGCTGCGGGTGGACCGCTCCGACACCGCCCGCCGCCTCCTCGCGGCGCACGGCGACAGCGTGCTGGACTTCGAATTCCGCCACGGAACCATGGATGACGTTTTTCTGGCCCTCACCGGCCGGCAGGGGGAAGCAGCATGAACGTAGTCCTGGATATCACCGGCCGGAACCTGCGCCTGTACTTCCGTGACCGGCTGAACCTGTTCTTTTCCCTCCTCGGCGCGCTGGTCCTGTTCCTGCTCTACACCCTGTTCCTGGGCAACCAGCAGACCGAGGGCCTGGAGGAAATGTTTCCGCAGGCCGCCGAGGAGGACGTCAAGGGCCTGGTGGACGCATGGATGTTCGCCGGGATCGTGGGAATCACCGCGATCACCACGGGGCTCGCCGCCGTGAACGTGATTGTGGACGACACCGCTTCGGGGCGCTTCCGGGACTTCCTGGTGTCACCGATCACCCGGGGGCAGCTGGTCCTGGGGTATCTGCTGTCCACTGTCACGGTCGCGCTGATCATGACCACCATCGTGCTGGCCGTGAGCCTGGGATACCTGGCCGCGGTGGACGGGGTGGTGCTCACAGCGGGTCAGCTGGCCCGCACCTACGGCTACCTGGTGCTCAGCTGCGTCGCCTTCGGATCACTCAGCGCCTTCATCGTCACCTTCGTCCGCACCCCGGGGTCCTTCGCGGCACTGTCCACGCTGGTGGGCACCATCCTCGGCTTCGCTGCCGGGTCCTACATTCCCGTGGGTGCCTTCCCTGAGGGCGTGAAGAACTTCGTCAGCGCGCTGCCCTTTATGCAGGCCTCCATGGTGGTGCGCCAGGAAATGACCGCCGGACCCATGGACGCCGTGACGGACCAGCCCGACGCCGTGGCCGCGGTGCAGGACATCTTCGGAATTACTGCACAGGTGGGGAACTGGGAGGTATCCGCCGGGTACGTGGTGTTTATCCTGGCGGCGATGGTAGTGGTCTTCGTCCTGCTGGCGGCGCTGCGGATCCGTTCCCGCATCCGCTGAGCAGCGGACCCCGAGTGCCCGCCGGGAACCGGCCTCAGCTGTCCCCGGCGGGCACTTCGTAAATAATCTCCAGCCCGTCCTCGTCATCCCACTGCTCGCCGTTGGCGGCGAACCCGTACTGTTCCACCAGCCGCCGGGAGACGCTGTTATCCGGGCTGATGGTGGCGCGGACGGTCCGGATTGACGGTTCGCGGGCAGCCGCCGCCAGCAGCGCCTCCAAAGCGGCCCGGGCGTAGCCCTGGCGACGGTAGGCCGGGTCCACGGAGTACCCCACCTCCACCATGCCTGCCTCATCCGGCGGCCCGTGGAAACCGGCCAGACCCACGGCCCGTCCGACTTCGGGGTCAAAGATCGCCCGGGTGATCCAGACTGCATCGCCCGGATTCTCCCGCAGCTGTGCGCTCCTCATCCGCCACAGCGGCTGCCGGTCCCGGGAAAAATGCTCGGTCAGTTCCAGCGGCGCCTCCTGGTTGGCCGCGGGCAGATTCCCGGCGGCCAGCGCATCAATCACTCCGCGGGGAAGCTGAATCAGCTGAATGTTCTTGAGTGCTGCTGACACTGCTGGCTCCTTTGCCGTTTCCGGCATCGCTAAACGCGCCCGGGGTACCGACCCTAACCCGCTCCCGGCCAGACTTGAAGAACGCCGCAGCGAAGGGAAAAGCAGATGGGCACTGATTCCGTCCTCATCATCGGGTCCGGACCGGCGGGTTACACGGCCGGAATCTACGCAGCCCGCGCAGGGTTGAAGCCGCGCATCCTCGCCGGTTCCGTGACCGCCGGCGGTGCGTTGATGAACACCACCGAAGTGGAGAACTTCCCGGGCTTCCCGGACGGCGTCCTGGGACCGGACCTCATGGACAACCTGCGCCGGCAGGCGGAGAAGTTCGGTGCACTGGTGGAGTACGACGACGTCGTGTCGGTGGACCTGGGCACGCACACCAAACGCGTGGTCACCGGCGGCGGGAAAAGCCACAAGGCCCGCAGCGTCATCCTCGCCACCGGATCCGTCTACAAGGAGCTGGGGCTGCCGGAGGAAAAGCAGCTCAACGGCCGGGGGATTTCCTGGTGCGCCACCTGCGACGGTTTCTTCTTCCGCAATCAGGACATTGCGGTGGTCGGAGGCGGGGATTCGGCCATGGACGAAGCACTCTTCCTGACCCGCTTCGCGGACTCGGTGACCGTCGTCGTGCGCCGGGACGCCCTGCGCGCCTCCCGCATCATGGCCCAGCGGGCACGGGACCATTCCAAGATACGGTTCGAGTTCAACAGCGAGGTCACCGCCATTCACGGGTCGGACAAGGTCACCGGAATGACGCTCACGGACACCGTCACCGGTGCAACGCGCGAACTGCCGGTGCAGGGGATCTTCGTGGCCATCGGCCACGCCCCGCGCACCGATCTGCTGGCCGGACAGGTGGAGCTGGATCCGGACGGCTACATCAGAGTGGCCGCCCCGAGCACCCAGACCAACCTGGACGGGGTGTTTGCGTGCGGCGACGCCGTGGACCACCGCTACCGGCAGGCCATCACCGCAGCCGGCACCGGCTGCTCGGCGGCACTGGATGCCGAACGCTACCTGGCGGCGCAGGCGGATGCGGACAGTATCGCCACTGCGCTCGTGGAGGGTTCGCTGAAAGGCTAGCCTCAGGCGCCGGTGAAGGTCAGCACCAGCAGGGTGACGTTCAGTCCAACCAGCAGCACCGAGACCAGCACGCCCAGGCCCGTGGTCCACCAGTGGTTGCGGTGGCTCCCCATCAGGTCCCGCTGCGCGGTCAGCCAGACCAGCGGAATCAAGGCGAACGGAATGCCGAAGGAGAGGATGACCTGGCTGAGGATCAGCGCCCAGGTGGGATCGATGCCGACGGCGAGGATCGCCAGTGCGGGAAGCAGGGTGATCAGGCGGCGCAGCAGCATGGGAATGCGGATCTTCAGCAGGCCCTGCATGATCTCGGCGCCCGCATACGCGCCCACCGACGTCGAAGCCAAACCGGACGCGAGCAGCCCGACGGCGAACAGGGTGGCCACCACCCCGCCCAGCGATGCGGCAATGGCAGCATGCGCACCCTCGAGCGTGTCAGTTCCCGCCACGCCCTGGAGCGACCCGGCGGCGAGCAGCAGGATGGCCAGGTTCACCGACCCCGCCACGGCCAGCGCGATGGTCACGTCCCACTTGGTGGCCTTGATCAGCCGGGTAGTTGTCAGGGTTGCGGTGCGTCCGGGGAACCGGTCACGGGTCAGGGCGGAATGCGCGTAAATGGCGTGCGGCATTACGGTGGCGCCCAGAATGGACGCCGCGAGCAGCACCGACTCGCTGCCTTCGAAACGGGGCACGAGGCCTTCGACCACCGCACCGCCGTCGGGCGGGTTGAGGAAGACGCCGGCGGTGAAGCCGACGGCAATCACCAGCATCAGCGTGACAATGACATATTCGAAGCTCCGGTGCCGGCCGCTGTTCTGCAGCTGCAGCACCACTATGGAAATGCCGCCGGTGATGATCCCGCCCAGGAACAGGGGGAGGTCAAAGAGCAGCCAGAGCGCAACGGCGCCGCCGATCACCTCCGCCACGTCGGTGGCCATGGCCACCAGTTCGGCCTGCAGCCAGTACAGCCGCCGGGCCGGTTTCCTGCCGATGCGTTCGCCGAGCAGCTCGGGCAGGCTGCGGCCGGTGACCAGGCCGAGCTTGGCCGAGAGGTACTGGATCAGCCATGCCATGACGTTGCCGGTTACCACCACCCAGACCAGCAGATAGCCGAACTGCGCTCCTGCGGTCATGTTGCTGGCGACGTTGCCCGGGTCCAGGTAGGCGACGCCGGCCACCAGTGCGGGGCCGAGCAGCCACAGGATGTTGCGGGGACGGGCTGCGGGGCGCGCGGTGGTGTCGGGGAGCGGGACGGTACGTGCCATGACAGCAACCTAGCACCTAAAGTTCGGCGCCCCTAACAAATGTTCGTGGGTCCCCTCCGAAGCGCGGAGCATCCTGCCGGCGTGCCGGCCGGGAAGGGGCCGGGGGCAACGAAGAAGGCGCGCATCCCATGCGGATGCGCGCCTCGGACGGATGGGGAGGGTGTTAGTTGCTGGCCGGTGTGTAGCTGGGGTAGCTCTGGTCGCCGGTTGCGCCCAGGGGCCCCTTGCTGGCCTGCGGGCCGAGGTAGCGGGCGGAGCCGTAGGAGAGGTAGAAGTACATCACGAAGCTGAACAGGACAAGCAGCACCGCAATGACCGCGGTCTGGCCGAAGACCTTCGCAAGGTTGATTGCCAGGAGCACCATGGCCACGATCTGCAGGATCGGCACCATGAGGGCCAGCAGCCACCAGCCGGACATGCCCGCTATGCGGAACAGCACCACAGTGGAGTACACGGGAATAAACGCTTCCCAGGTCTTGCGGCCGGCTTTCTTGAACATGCCCATCATTGCAAGGCCGCCGACTACGGCGGAGATGACCAGCATAACGAGGAAGCCACCGAAAAGGGCGCCGGCGCTTACGGCCGGATCGGTGGTTGTAGTGGTGAATTCGGACGCAGAAATGACAAACGGAAGGCTCGAGACTGAATTGATCATGCCGAGAACGATATTTGTTGGGACGCCGATGTCAAGGTCAAACCCCTCCTTTAGTGAACCGTTATTCCTTCGTGTCTGTCAGGGGTCCCGCCGGACGCTTCCGGGGCAGGTATCCCGCCACTTCCAGCTGCAGTGAATAACTTCAAAAATCAAGGATGCGCGGCGCGCAAGTATCGACGGAATAGGGTTTCGGTGCTGCGGTTCTTGTCCTGTCCGGGAGCACCCGGTCAGGCGGCGGCGAGGGAGGCCTGGTAGTAGAAGCGGAAGTCGTCGTAGGGATCACGCCAGACGGATTCATCGCGGGCAATCCTCCGCACTGTGGGAGCCGGCGTCCACCGGTTGTGGGCTTGGCCGTCGTCGTCGATCCAGTGCAGGAGGACCTCCGTGCGGGTCCAGGCCACGGCCTTTGCATCAACGGTGCCGTTTCCGGTCCGGCAGCGGACGTAGGGTTCCCGGCGGTAGTGGGCGTGGGTGACAGGGCCGGCGGGGGCGGAGGGCATCCGGGTGCCTATGGAGGAACTCATGCCCTCCACAATGGCAACTGCCTCTGACATTCCTGGACGGAGCCTCCGGAAGGACGGGGCGCCGGCGCGGGTTAGGAAGCGAGGTCCTGCCGTTCAGCGGCTGCGCGGACGGTCTCGCCACGGGCAGCGTCGCGGCGGGGCATCATCCGGATCACGGGTGCCAGGCCGTTGCCCTGCGTCCGGCGGGCGGATGCGGCCGGCGACCCGGCCCGCATCGACGGCCGGTTGAGCACGAGGTACGCAAGACAAATGGGGAGGAAAAGCAGCGATATAAGTGTCAATGTGCCGAGAGCAAATACGGCAAGAGCAGCATGTATGGGCGAACCGAAAAGAGCGGCAACAAAATCAGCGGCGCCGAAAAGCATCCAGATCCAGAAAACGGCAATGAGCACAAGGCCGCTGCGGGCACGGCGGAAAAGCATGGCGGACCGCCTCCGCGCAGCAGGCATGGTCTGAGACTGACTGCCCATTTAACTATTCCCCCCGGCTAAGGGCTTCAATATTCGGAACCCGTAAGCGAGATAATAGCCGGTATTTATTGAATGGGAAGATATTATGCCCGGCAACATTGCGTGTTGAGGCAGTACGGTCAGTTTTCCGGCCGGGGATTCGCGCGGAGGGACAGGTGCCTCGGACTGCGAGGATTGAGCAGGGAATGCCGGTACCCGTAGACCGCGTACACCAGCATTCCGATCACCAGCCAGATGCCGAACCGTAGCCAGGTTTCCCAATGCAGCTGCAGCATCAGGAATCCGGAGGCCAGCACCCCGAACGCCGGCACCCAGGGCATCAGGGGCAGCCGGAATTCACGCGGGGCGTCCGGCTGGCGGTAGCGCAGCACAATCACGGCCACGCAGACCACCACGAAGGCGGCGAGGATGCCGATGTTCGTCAGGTCGGCCACGGCACGGATGGGGAAGAACCCGGCCAGCAGGGCCGAGGTGCCGCCGGCGATCCAGGTTACGCGCTGCGGGGTGCCGCGCTTGTCCGTTCCGGAGAACCAGGCCGGCAGCAGCCCGTCCCGGCTCATGGAGAACCAAACGCGGGTGACACCGAGTAGGAACGTGAGCATCACGGTGAGGATGGACAGCACGGCGAAGGCGGAAATGACGGTGGCGATGACGGGCAGCCCGACGGACTGGAAGGCCGAGGCGAAACCGGCGGTGGGGCTGATGTCCTGGTAATTCTGCATTCCGGTCAGCACCAGGGTAGCCAGGATGTACAGGACCATCGCAATGGCCAGGGAGAGCAGGATGGCCTTGGGCATGTGTTTCTTGCCGTCCGTGGCTTCCTCGGCGGCGGTGCTCATGGCGTCATAGCCGAAGACGGCAAAGAACACGGTGGCCGCCCCGGTGAACACCGCCCCGAAACCGCTGGGCAGGAACGGCGTGTAATTGTCCGTGTCCACGTAGAAAAACCCCAGCCCCACAATGAACACAATCAGCAGGACTTTCAGGCCCACGGCCACCAGTTCAAAGCGGCCGAAGGTCTTGGTCCCGCGGCTGAGGATCCACGTGATGAACAGGCAGACGACGGCGGCGGGAAGGTTGATCAGTCCGCCCTCTACGGTATCCCCGGTGCCCTGCATCCAGACCGGCATGTCGATGCCGAAACCGGCGAGGAACTCGGTGAAATAGCCGGAGATGCCGATGGCCACCACAGCCACGATCGCAGTGTATTCAAGGAGCAGGTCCCAGCCGATGAACCATCCGATCAGTTCGCCCAGCGCCACATACCCGTAGGTGTAGGCGGACCCGGCGCGCGGCACCATCCCTGCGAACTCGGCGTAGGACAGGGCCGCGGCGGCGCTGGCCAGGCCGGCCACCAGGAACGAGATCAGCACCGCCGGGCCCACGGGGGAGGCATCGGCACCGCCGTTGGCCACGAGCCCGGCCAGAGTGAAGATGCCGATGCCGATGATCCCGCCCACACCGATGGCCGTCAGCTGCCAGAGGCCGAGGCTCTTGAACAGCTTGTTCCCGGTTTTCTCCTCGTCGATTTCCTCAATGGGCTTGCGGCGGAGAACAGAACGACCGCCTCCGGCGACTGTGGACATATCGGCTCCCCTCCGTGCCCGGCGGCAGGGCCGGAATCAAGGTGTACGGCACCAGCTACGGCAGAAGTATGGACCTGCGTCCGCCGGCCGGGTACCCCCGCCGGCTATTTATTCCGCCGGGCACCGTCCGCCTTTAGAGCAGGAACAGGCTCAGGACCCATACCGCTGCAAAGCCGGCAACACCCTGCACGGCCGTGGCCGGTGTCAGCGTGCGGTACGCGGTGGCCGTCGGAATGCGGCTGAACTGGGAGACCACCCAGAAGTACGAGTCGTTGGCGTGTGACACCACCATGGCACCGGCACCGACGGCGAGCACTGCGAGGACGGGACCTGCACCACCGGCCAGCCCCAGCGGCTCCAGCAGCGGCAGGAGCATGGCCGACGTCGTCACCATGGCAACCGTGGAGGACCCCTGCGCCGTCTTCAGCGCCGCGGAGATCACGAACGGCACCGCAATGCCCAGACCCAGCGTTGCCAGGTTGTCGGACAGGAAAGCGGTGATGGAGCTCTTGCCCAGCACTCCGCCGAAGGCTGCCCCGGCACTGGTGATCAGCAGGATGGGGGCTGCCAGCACGATGGAATCCGTGATCTGGGTGTTGAAGGACTCGAGCTTGCCCTTGCCGCGCAGCAGGAACACCGCCGCCCCCAGGCCGAGCGCCAGCGCCACCACGGGGGTGCCGACAAAATTCACGGTTGCGGACAGGCCGCCGCTACCCATGGGCGCGCCGGGCAGCTTGGCTATCGAGGACAGGCAGATGAGCGCAATAGGCAGCAGGATCGGCAGGAAGGCCATGAAGGCGCTTGGCAGCTTTCCGTACTGGGTCCGCAGATCCTCGTAGCTCACGTCCGCCTCTTCGGCGGGAACGGGCAGCAGTTCAACGTCCTTGTTCAGGAACCGGTTGGCGAAGAGCAGGGCGGCCCCCGCCGAAATTGCGGCCACCACGAGGCCGAGGACAATCAGCAGGCCGAGGCTGTCCACCACATTCAGGTTGGACGCGGCGGCCAGCGGACCCGGAGTGGGCGGAACCATTGTGTGGGTGGCATACAGGCCGGTCATCAACGCTATCGACATGGCGACCAGGGACACCTTGGCCCGCTCAGCCATGGCTTTCTTGAGCGAGTTGAGAATGATGTACCCGGAATCGCAGAACACGGGAATGGACACGATGTAGCCGATGATGCTCATGGTCAGGGTGGGAAACCGCGTTCCCAGGACCTTGATCAGCGCGTCAGCCATGGCAATCGCGCCGCCGGACCGCTCAAGGATTACACCGATCATCGTGCCGAAAAGGATCACCAGGCCGATGTTGCCCATGGTGTTGCCGAACGCCGTCGTAATGGTCGGGATGATTTCCTCAACCGGCAGGCGGAACGCCAATGCCCCGATAAAGGCGGCTGCGAGGAGGGCGAGGAATGGCGAGATTTTCAGCTTCGCCGTGACGGCGACGATGCCGATCACCAGCAGCAGCAATATCAGCAGATCAATCATGGGGTTCCTTTAAAGTGAAAAACTTCGGTGTTCATCAACAGGGCAAATCATGGAATCACGAGTTTTCGTGAAGTCCCAAACTCCTTGGTGCGGCGGAGTCGAACGCAAGCGCGGAGCAGATGTGGGCAGCGGCGTCCTCGATGAGGATGTCCGCAGCGGCCGTAAGTTCGGGGAGCGTCGAGGCTCCCCGGGCGATGGACACGGCAGCAGTGATGCCGGCCTCCCGGCACTGCGCCGCGCTGAGCTGGACGGTTCCGGCGACGACAAGGACGGGGGCGGACGCCGGCGCGAGGCGGCGGACCGCATCTACCACTTTGCCGCCCAGCGACTGTGTATCCAGGCAGCCTTCACCGGTCAGGACGACGTCGGCGCGCGCCAGGGCGGCGTCGAGGCCGACCGCGTCTGCCACCAGTTCCGCTCCCGGAACGGTTTCTGCTCCGAGCAGGGCAACCAGCGCCAACGGCAGGCCGCCGGCAGCACCGAAACCGGGGGTGGAGAGATAGGGCGGGCCCTGACGGCCGGACTTGCCCTCCGCCGGTGGCCGGGTTCCTGCAGCGAGGTCGGCAAGGACCCGGGCGAGGTTGGCGAGACCGGCGTCAAGCAACTCGATGTCCGCCGGGCCTGCACCCTTCTGCGGCCCGAAAACCGCCGCCGCTCCTCGTTCCCCGCACAGGGGATTGTCCACGTCGACGGCGATCCTCCACTGCACGGTGGCCGCACGCGGATGCAGCCCGGATGTGTCGACGGAGCAGATACTGCCGAGCCCGCCGCCGCCTGGCGCTACGGGATTGCCGGCTGCGTCCAGAAAGCGCGCCCCCAAGGCTGTGAGCAGGCCGGTTCCGCCGTCCGTACTGGCTGAACCGCCAATACACAGCAGGATCTCCTCGGCGCCGTCATCCAGGAGCCGCTTAGCGATGGTGCCCACCCCGTGGCTGTCCGCCCGCAGCGGCTGCAGGGGGACGTCCGAGACATCAGGGAGACCGTTTCCCTCGGCGGCTTCGATGATGCCGACCCGGCCGTCTGCAGAGCTGCCGTAGCGGGCCGCCTTCGGGCGTCCCAGCGCGTCGGTAGTTGCCATGCTCAAGTGCGGGCGATGCCAGGTTGCCAGCAGAGCGTCGAGTGTCCCCTCGCCGCCGTCGGCCATTGGCAGCTCAACGATCTCGGCAGCCGCGCCGAACGCCAAGCGCGCGCCGCGGGCCATGGCCGCGGCGGCACCGGCGGCCGAAACACTGCCCTTAAACGAATCGGGCGCGACGACAATTACGGCGGGGCGGGAATTTGGCACTCTGTCAACATTAGAGTGTCAATACTCACAGTCCTATGGCGAAAATGACCACTAAGTATTCTCTTTTAGAGCTGTTTAGTGGTCATAACGCACGGGTTATGCACGTGCAGCCACCAGACCCAGCCGCAGCGTCAACGCCTGATGTGCGTTCCGGGGGTTCAGTTGCGTCACCTCCGCAATGCGGTCGAGTCTCTGGATGATGGTGTTCCGGTGGGCGTAGAGGACGCGGGAAACCTCGGAGAAGGACCCGCCGGCGTCCAGGAAAGCGGACAGCGTGGTCCGCTGGGTGTCGGTCAGGTCAGCTATGCGGGCGGCCAGATGCCCGGCAGTTTCGCGGGGCATGCAGGCCACGGCCAGCTCGGCGCTTAACTCCCGAAGATGGAGGACGGCGGATGCCGGGGGGAGGATCTCCGGACGGGCAACCAGGAGCCCGAGGGACCTCGCGGACGACTGCAGCGACTCCGTCCCGGTGCAGGTATCGCCCAGCAGCAGCACCGAACCGCTGTCCGACGCCGCGGCGCTGAGCGCTCCGGCGTCGTGGGCTGCCAGCAGGATCCAGAGGGCGCCCTGGAACGAAGCCGAGCGGTAGCGGCCCGACCGGGACACCAGATCACCCACCGGGCCGGAACGGACAGGGAGCCGGTGGGCGGGAGGACCTGCGGAGGAGCGGTCCAGGACGGCCGCCAGCCGCCACGGCCCCGGCAGGGATGGGGAACCCTTCGCCAGGTCCCGTTCCAGGGACACCGACGGGGAGCCGCCGTTGACCAGGCGCGCGAGCAGTTCCCTGTCCCGCGCCTCGCGCAACGCGGTACTGTCCATCTCCCGGTCGCGCTCGAGCAGCAGCCGGATGGTCAGGACCACGACGTCGGCCAGCGGCATCACCACGTCGGGGGCGCCGGTCAGGCCGACCACCCCGACCACGGCACCGTCGAGTTCAATCGGACAATTCACGCCGGCCCGCATGCCGTCGCGTTCCGCGGAGGGCCGGATGACGACGGGTTTACCCGTGGCTGCGGCCTCCCGGGCACCCGCGTGCAGTGTCCCGATGCGGGAGGCGTCCCGCGAGGCGATGATGAGTCCCGCTGCGTCCATGACGTTGACGTTGTGGTGAAGCGTGGGGGAGATGCGGTCCACGACGCGTTGCGCCAATGCACTGCCTAGCGGCGCTGACATATCCCCAGTCTAGAGCGGGCGAACGGCTGCCCGGTCTGCGCCGCCGTCGCCCCTTACCGGTCCGCGCGCAGGGCGGCCGCGGCGTCGCTGGCCGTGGTGCGGATCCGGTACAGGCCGGTGGTCGCGGTCATGTAGAGCGTCCGGCCGTCCTGCCCGCCGAAGCAGACGTTGCTGACGGTTTCGGGCACCGGGATGTGTTCGAGCAGCTCGCCGGCCGGAGAGAAGACCCGCACGCCGTCGCCGCCGGAGGACCAGATGTTCCCGTCCGTATCCACCCGGAATCCGTCGGGCACGCCGGGGCCAACCCGCACGAACACCCGGCCGTTCTTCGCCTGCCGGCCCTCGACGACGTCGTAGGCACGGATCGGATTGCCGTCGGACTGCGCCGGGCCGTGAGGGGAAACGGCCTCCTCCGCGGTATCCGAGACGTACAGGACGGACTCGTCAGGAGAGAACGCCAGACCGTTGGGGGCCATGATGTCGGTAATCACCGCAGTGAGGTCCCCGCTGGCCGGGTCGAAGCGGAACACGTACCGGTCGCCGTACTCCAGCTCGCCGGGGTGGCCTTCGGCCGGGTTGTCGATGCCGTAGGAGGGATCCGAGAACCAGATGGTGCCGTCGGATTTCACCACGACGTCGTTGGGCGAGTTGAAGCGGACGTCGCCGAAGCGGTCCACCAGGGTTTCCACGCTGCCGTTGCGGTCCCGTTCGACGGCCCGGCGTCCGTGCGAGCACTGCACCACGGAGCCGTCCGAGTCCAGAGCCCGGCCGTTGGTGAACTCCACGTCGGCACCGTAAACGCTTAGCTCGCCGGTGGTTTCGCTGTATTCGAGGATCCGGTTGGACCGCACGTCGCTGTACCGCACGGCGTTGCGCTCCGGAATCCAGGTGGGACCTTCGGCCCAGACCGCGCCCGTACCCACCTGCTCCAGCGAGGCTCCGTCTTCCAGCAGTATCGAGGGGCGTGCGTCCATGCTTGTGTCTCCTTATGAGGGCGGCTCATCGAGGGCCCGTTTCCGTCCTTGCAGTCTGCGTCCTTTTATACGCGAGGCAGGGGCGGCGGCCCAAAGCCCGCGCCGGTTTTCCGTGCCGGCCTGCTCCGGGGCGGTCAGGCCCAGGGCATGCGGATCACGACGTCGGCGCGTTCCCTGGACCCCTGCACCAGCCGGGCGTTGGGTTCGTCCACGTCGCGGACCCAGGCAGCGGCCCGGTCCCGCGCCTTGCCGAACCGCACGTGCCGTTCCACCAGTCGCCGCACGCGCAGCTCATCGTCAGGCTCGCAGTACCAGACCTCCGAGCACCGGGACCGGACCTCCTGCCACTGAGGCCGGTCCAGCAGCAGATAGTTCCCCTCGGTCAGGATCACTTTCGCCGCCGGGAACACCGGAATGTCGCCGGCCAGCGGCTGCTCGAGCGTCCGTTCAAAACCGGGGGCATACACCACCGTGCTCCGCGGGGCGCGGAGACGCTCGAGGAGCGCCGCATAGCCGCAGGCATCGAAGGTTTCCGGGGCTCCCTTACGCGCCAGCAGGCCCTGCCGGGCCAGCTCCCGGTCCGAGAGGTGAAAGCCGTCCATGGGTACATGGGCAAACTGCTGCGTCTCGGCGTCGTCCGAAGCGCCGTTCAGTTCGCGGACCAGTGCTTCCACCAGGGTGGTCTTCCCGGCGCCCGGGGCACCGGCGACACCGACGATCACGGTTCCTGCCTGCCGCTCAGTCAACGCCGAGAGCCGGTTTTTCAGCTCCGTCAAAGTCGTCAGGGAATCTGGCACGGTCCTCCGCTCACAGGGCTGTTCCTGGGGAGGACCAGTCTATGACGGCTGCGGCAGGGCACCCCCACAGCCGCCAACGGTGCTTGCTTAGACGGCTCCGTCGGGCCCGGCATAAGCTGGGTCTGTTGCCTACTTGAGGAGAAAACCTTGTCCCTGCTGACCCCCCTGATCACCACCGCCGGCCTGATCGGCGGCTACAAGACCGCACGTTCCACGGGTAACCGCCAGCTGGGCGGGGCGGTGCTCGCCGCCGCAGGCGCCGGTGCGTTTGCCCTCTGGAAGCGCGACGCCGGAACGGGCACCGCAGCGGCCCTGACCGCCGGTTACGTGGCCGCCTTCGGCCTGTCCCACCCGCTGGCCAAGAAGATGGGTGCCTGGCCTGCCGTCTACACCGTCACCGGTGCCGTGGCCGCGGCCTCCCTGATTTTCGGCCGCCGCCGCTAGCCATTCGGCCGGCCCGCAGGTCCCTCCCGGTGCATCGGAAACGAGCATCAAAAGCTGCGATCCAGCGGGAATGATCCGCGGGCCGGCGTCGTTATATCCAGTGGACGTCCCGAAAGGGGCGTAAGGCAGGCACGGGGCAGCCGGTGACTGCAGCTGGATTGGTAATTCAATACGGGGATGATCGGTTTCGACGATGTTTGTTGAGCCAGGGGAAGCGGGCCGAGAACGCAGAGTTATCTCGTTAACGCTCTCTGCAAAACAATAAGTGCCAAACCTATGCGCACTGACTTCGCTCTCGCTGCCTAAGCAGCCGGAGTAGTCCGTCAGCCCGGAGTTGCTCTCGCTCCGGATGCTGGCGTCGTTTAGAGAGCCACTGCTGAACACTCCCGCCGTCGGAGTGTTCGGGACATTTTGACGGCTGGGCCCGGATCAGCCACTCGTATGCACGATGGCTGGGGCCGAGAAAATCCGACGCATACTGCGCCCGGAGAAGCCCTGGCAATACAACACCGGACGGGGGTTCGATTCCCCCCATCTCCACCACTTTGACGGCCTGCCCTCCGGGGCAGGCCTTCTCTGTGTCCGGGCGGGCTGCGCCCCCGGCCGCAGCCGTTTCCCGGGCACTGCCGCCGTGCCGCTAATCTGGGATACAGACAGCAGGCAGCCACGGGAAGGAAACACATGCAGGCACTAATCATCACCCCGGGGCAGAAGGATTCGCTGGAGCTTCGGGACCTGCCGGAACCGGAGGCAGCCGAGGGCAGCGTGCTGGTGGAGACCCTCGCGGTGGGCCTGTGCGCCACCGACCGTGAGGTTATCGCTGCCGAATTCGGCACCGCGCCCGAGGACCGGGACTACCTGGTGATGGGACACGAGAACCTGGGCCGCGTCGTCGAGGCCCCCGAGGATTCCGACCTCGCCGCCGGAGACCTCGTGGTCGGGATTGTCCGCCGCCCCTGCGCCGAGAACTGCCGGGCCTGTGCCGCCGGTGAGTGGGACATGTGCCTGACCGGCACCTACACCGAGCACGGCATCGAAGGGCTCGACGGTTTCGCGCGCGAATACTGGCGCGGGGACCCCGAGGACATGGTGAAGCTCGAACCCTCGCTGGAACGCGTAGGCGTGCTGCTGGAACCGGCCACCATTCTGGCCAAGGCCTGGGAGCAGATTGACCGGATCGGCGGCCGTGCCTACTTCCGGCCGCAGGTAGTCGCCGTCACCGGAGCCGGCCCCGTCGGACTGCTCGGTGCCTTGTTCGGAGTCCAGCGCGGACTCGAAGTGCACGTCTTCGATTTGGAGGAGGACGGGCCGAAGGAGAAGCTGACCAAGGACCTGGGCGCCGTCTTCCACACGGATACCCTCCCCGAGTCCGGCATCAAGCCGGACATCATCATCGAATGCACCGGCGTGCCAACGGTAATCCGCGACGTCCTGCAGCACGGAGCCAAGAACTCGGTCACCTGCCTCACCGGCGTTTCCGAGCCGGGCGGCGAGCAGCCCTTGGACCTGGGCGAACTGAACCTGAACCTGGTTATGGACAACCGCGTGGTCTTCGGCACCGTCAACGCCAACCGGCGCCACTACCTCAAAGCCGCTGCGGCCCTGGCCAAGAGCGACGCCCGCTGGCTGGAGCAGCTGATCTCCCGCCGCGTTCCGCTGGCGGACTATGCACAGGCCTGCGAGGACCGCGACGGCGACATCAAGGTAGTGCTGGACCTGCAGGACTCCTAGAGGGTTCGACGGGGTATTTCTACCGGGCGGCTTCGGTGATAAACAGAAGAGACTGAAGCCGCCCGCGGCGGCCACGGCAACCCGCATTGGAGGCACGCACATGCGCAAGGACGCTGACCCACCGGTTCTTCCCGACGGTTCGGAGGCCGACAGGGCGGAGCAGTCACTGCCCGCGGTTCCCGGCGCCGGCGATGCCGGCCCGGCCGGAGAAGTCCACCGCGACGGTTCCGAGGCAGACGGCATTGAGCAGGAGATTCCAGCAGTTCCAGGCACCGGGGACGCCGGGCCCGAGGGCCCGGTCCATCCCGAGGGGTCCGAAGCGGACATCCTGGAACAGAAAGCGGACGTCCCCGGGAACGACGACGAGTATCCCCAGGGGGACGACAGCTGACCGACGGGCCGGGCAAATCCCGGCAGCCAGGACGGTGGGCCGCTACCTGCTGATGGCGGTGTCCCCGCGCTAGCCACGTAGAATGGGCGGCGGCAGAACGGGCAACGGAAACAGCAGGAGCGGCGTGGATCTTTTCGACCCGAGTGCGGTGTTCGACGCCGTCGACCTCGCCGGTGTGCTGGCGAACGGCGTCCTCGGCGGCGCCGTGGCGCGGCAGCTGCGGATGGACCCGGTGGGCTTCCTGGTCCTCGCCCTCACCTCTGCATTGGGCGGCGGTGTGCTGCGTGACACCCTCCTGCAGGCCGGCACGCCCGTAGCGCTGACAAACCCCGCCTATCTCTTTGCGGCCATCGCCGGGGCCGCCATTGCCTATGCCATTGAGCTCAAGGGCAAGTGGGCCAACCGGTTCCTCATCGTGATCGACGCCTTCGCGCTGGGCTGCTGGGCCGCCACCGGCACGGCCAAGGCGCTGGGACTGGGGCTCGAATGGCTCCCGGCCATCCTGATCGGTGTTGTCACCGCCGTGGGCGGCGGCATGATCCGCGACATCGTGGTGGGCCGGGTGCCGGCCATCTTCGGCGGCAACACCCTGTACGCCACGGGCGCGCTGGTGGCCGCCGTCGAAATGGTGATCCTCTACCAGCTGGGCCTGCAGAACGTGGGCATGGGCGTGGCCATCGGCACCTGCGCCGTGCTGTGCACCGTAGCCCGCCGGCGCGGCTGGCGGCTGCCCGGACCCGGGGAATTCAGTGTCCGGCTCAGCCGGCGCCCCCGCACGGAGGACCGCCGCAGCTCGGCCCAGGGCTGGCCGCGCCCGAGGTTCTGGAAAGCACGCCTGCGCCGGTGACGGACTGGCGACCGGCCTGGTTGCACCCTTCCCGGCCGCCTTCCGGCGATTGTCCGCGGCTGCCCTACAACAAGCGCTGAGGCGGATTTAGTCCCGTAATTCCAGGCTTTTGCAGACCCGATTTACGGGAGTAGCGTGGCCAATATGAGTGCTTACAAGAGCGTAAATCCAGCCACCGGAGAAACCCTTCAGGAATTCGCTGAAGCCACCGACGCCGAAATCAACCAGGCCGTCACTGCAGCACACGAGGCCTTCGCCAGCTGGCGGAACGAGCCCGTGGAAAACCGCACCAAGGTCATCACCCGCGTTGCGGAACTGTACCGGGAGCGTGCCGACGAGCTCGCCAAGCTGATTGCCCTGGAAATGGGCAAGCCGCTGCGCGAGGCGAAGAGCGAGGTTGCCCTCTCCGCCAACATCTACGAGTACTACGCCACCCAGGGCCCCGGCTTCATGGCGGACGAGCAGCTCGACGTCAAGGGCGGCGGCAACGCCGTGGTCCGCACCGAGCCCGTGGGCGCCCTGCTGGGCATCATGCCCTGGAACTACCCGTACTACCAGGTGGCCCGCTTCGCCGGTCCGAACCTGATGCTGGGCAACACGGTGCTGCTCAAGCACGCCAACAACTGCCCGCAGTCCGCCCTGGCGATGGCACAGATCTTCGCCGACGCCGGAGTCCCCGAGGGTGCCTACATCAACCTGTTCGCCACCAACGAGCAGGCTGCGGACATCATCGCCGATCCGCGGATCCAGGGCGTTTCCCTGACCGGTTCCGAGCGGGCAGGGTCCGCCGTCGCCGAGGTCGCCGGCCGGAACCTGAAGAAGTACGTGCTGGAACTCGGCGGCAGCGATCCGTTCATCGTCCTGGACACCGAGGACCTGGACACCACGGTCAAGGCCGCAGTAATCGGCCGGATGGGCAACGGCGGGCAGGCCTGCAACGCCGCCAAGCGCTTCATTGTGATGGAGGACCTCTACGACGACTTCGTGGAGAAGTTCACCGCGCGGATGGCCGCCATTGAGCCCGGCGACCCGCTCCAGCCGGAAACCCGGTTCGGTCCGCTCTCCACGCAGGCAGCAGCCGACGGCCTGGTGGAGCAGATCCGCGATGCCGTGGACAAGGGCGCCACCCTGCACACCGGCGGCAGCCTGATCGACGGCCCGGGCGCCTATGTGCAGCCCACCGTCCTGACCGACGTCACGCCCGAAATGCGGGCGTTCTCCGAAGAGCTGTTCGGCCCCGCGGCCGTCATCTACAAGGTCTCCAGCGAGGAAGAAGCCATTGAACTGGCCAACAACTCCCCGTTCGGCCTCGGCGGCGCGGTGTTCAGCACCGACGAAAACCGCGCCCTGAACGTAGCCGACCAGCTGGAAAGCGGCATGGTCTGGATCAACGGCACCTCCGGCACGCAGGAGGACCTGCCCTTCGGCGGCGTCAAGCGCTCCGGCGTCGGCCGCGAGCTGGGCCGGTTCGGCATGGCCGAGTTCGTCAACAAGAAGCTGATCCGCACCCCGCAGAAGAAGTAACCCCGCGCGGAAGCGGCTAGGCCGCGCGGGTGCTTTCCGGTTCCGTTTCCGGTTGCCCCGCGCGGTCGCTCGGCCCGTTAAACACCACGTACCGGTACGCGAAGTAGCGGAAGATATTGCCCAGGGCGATGCCCACCACGTTGCCCGAAATGTTGTCCGCAAAGGTGCTGCGGAAATCCAGCACGTAGTGCGAGATGTACAGGCAGCCCGTGGAAATGAGCAGTCCCACCAGATTGGTCAGGGCGAAAAGCAGCGTCTCGCTGCGGATGCTCCGGGTGCGCAGCTTCCGGAAGGTCAGGTACCGGCTGCCCAGCCACGAAACAGTGGTGGCCGCGAGTACGGAAATGGTCTTGGCTACGATCGGCTGGTCGGGCACCAGCGTGGCAGAGAGAATATTAAACAGGCCTACGTCAACCACGAAGGCGACGGCGCCGACTGCTGAAAAAGAGCCCAGACGGCGGACGATTGCGCGCACCTTGCTGGTTTCTGCCATTACCGAAAAATCCATTCAACGCATTGCTGCGGGAAGCAGCTTCCTGCCCTCACCGGGTGCGCGCACGCGGGGAGGGACTTTTACCTTTCGGATAATGGCACAAAGCGCTTTTGGCCTCAAAATCCGCGCAAATGCAAGCCGGATCAGGGCAGTGTGACCGTAAAGACAGTGCCCTTGCCGGCCTCACTCTGCATGGCGATGGTGCCGCCGTGTTCCTCCACAATGCGTTTGGTGATGACCAGGCCCAGCCCGACGCCGGGGATCTGCGCCCGACGCGCGGTACCCGAGCGGAAGAACTTGGTGAAGACCTCGGACTGCTCGGCTTCGGTCATGCCGATCCCGGAGTCCGCCACCTGAAGGACGGTCGCCCCGTCCTCGCTGCGCCACGCGCTGACCGTCACCCGGCCGCCGTCGGGCGAGTACTTCACCGCGTTGGAAAGCAGGTTGTCCAGCACCTGGGAGATGCGCTTGGGGTCCACCAGGGCGGGCAGGGTCTCGGGGACCTCGGCGACAATGGTCACGCAGTTGATTTCGGCGCGAGGCGCGGCGGAGGTGATGCCGGCCCGGATCAGTTCGCTGAGGTCTGTGACTTCCTGCTGTACGTGGGCGGATCCGGCCGCGGCGGACAGCAGATCCGAAACCAGGTGCAGGAGTTTCTCGGAATTCCGCTGGGCGACCTTCAGCGAGGAGGCCACATACGCCGGAATGACGTCTTCTTCGTCCAGTGCCAGTTCCAGATAACCCATGATCGACGTCAGCGGTGTGCGCAGCTCGTGGGACACATTGGCCACGAAGTCGTCCTTGGCCGCTACGGCGTTGACGAGCCCGGTGACGTCGCTGTAGGCGATCACGGAGCCGCGGAAGGCGTCGCCGTCGCCCTTCACGGAGCGGGCCGAGACGCTCAGCGCCTTTTGTTCCTCACCGCTCCCGTACCAGACCAGCTGGTCTGAAAAGGACTCGCCCAGGATGGCCCGCTGCACCGGACGCCGTCCCATCGGGATCAGGGTGGTTCGGTCCGGCCCGAAGATCAGCATCTCGGCTTCAGTTGGATTGATGGTGTAGGTAGGCCGGGCCAGGCGTTCGTGGAGGATCTGGCGTGAGTTGGTCAGGATGCGCCGGCCGTCCTCGCCAATAACCACCACGCCTACCCGAACCGTATTCAGGATGGTCTCGAGCATCGACTCCTTCCGCAGGCTCTCGAGCAGCGAGGCCTGCAGCACCACGTCCTTTTCCTGCAGCACCACTGCCTGCGCGGTGAGGCTGGCTTCCGCCTCGGCACGGGCGGCCTCGGCGTCCTCGGCGGTGCGCAGAGCGGAAATCAGGTCCCGCTCATACAACCGGCGCTCGTGGGCGTAGAACGCAACCACCTGGTCGAGCACCGGCCGCCCGTCGGCGGCGGGTGAGCGCGTGGCGGAGAGCAGGACCGGGATGCGCTGGCCGTCCGGCCCCAGGAGGTCGACGGCAAGTTCGGCGAACGCCGAGTTCAGCTGCAACTGAGGCATTGCATGGGTGGTGTACACAATCCGGTCGCCCACGGGCAGCAGCTTCAACAGGCTGGTGCCGCGGACCTCTTCCAGGGTCTTGCCGATCCACCGTAGTGCCGTGCCGTTGGCGTCCACCACCGTACCGTCCGCCAGGGTGACGAAATACCCCGACGGAGCGGACTGGGACAGGGCGCGGTAATCGAGCTGGAAATCCAGGTCCACGGTCGGTCTACTTTGATTGCTGCAGGTAGCCGAGGATGATGTCCGCGGTCTCCTCCGGTGCACTCACGTGGGGGAGGTGGCCGGTGGCTTTCATCTGGACCAGGGTGCTCTGCGGGAGGTGTTCCTGCAGGTAGCGGCCCACATGGTCCGGGGCCAGAAGGTCCGCTGAGGCCTGCATGATGAGCGAGGGAACGGTGACCTTGGGCAGCAGGCTCCGCACGTCGGTCAGGAACGCCACGCGGGCGAACTGCCGGGCGATGCCCGGGTTGACCCGGCAGAAACTGCCTTCGAGTTCGGTGCCCAGGGCCGGTGCGGCGGGGTTGCCCATGATCACCGGGGCCATGGCGGCGGCCCAGACCAGGTAATTGGTGTCGAGGGATTCGAGGAGTTCATCCAGATCGGCCCGGCTGAAGCCGCCCACGTAGCCGTCCTCGGGATAGTCCATGTAGCTGGGCGACGGGGCAACCAGGATGATCCGGGCAAGACGCTCGGCCGCGGTGGCACCGGCCGCGATGGCCATCATGGCGCTGACGCTGTGACCAATGAAGGTGACGTCCTGCAGGTCCAGGTCCTCGCACAGTTCCAGGACGTCGGCCACGTAGCCGTCCAGGGTGGAGTACTTAGCCGGGGTGTAGGCATCCAGATCGGAACCGCCCGCCCCTACATGGTCGAAGAGGACCACTTTGAAGTCATCGGTGAAGCGGGGCAGCACCCGTGACCACATTCCCTGATCGCAGCCGAAACCATGGGCGAAAAGCAGCACTGGCCCGTCCGCTCGTCCCAGCACTTGAACGTTGTTCCGGGTGCGGATATCAGTCTTCATTTACCTGTACGCCTGCTTTTCTTATGCCGTGCCCGCAATACCATGAGCGGAGTCACAGCAAACATTACAGGTCCGCTTGGGTATAAACGGCCAGCCGGGTCGCGGCTGGAATGCCGTGGCGGACGGGCCGGAATGTAAACAAGCATCGTGACAACAAATCAGCCACCATTTACGCCGTGCGAGTGCAGAATGTCTGTCAAATGTCCGCGAAAACGGTAAGTGCCGCATTGCCGGTGCCCTAAACGCCGGGCTATTGCGCTTTCGATACGCCGTAACGGAGTTCGACCGCCCCGCCGTCGAAGGAGGTAGCGGCAAGCAGGCGCATGGGCGCGGTGGGCCCGGACACCGGCAGGAGCCGCCTCCCGCTGCCCAAGGCCACCGGCATGTAGGTCACCCACAATTCATCCAGCAGGCCGGCCTCGGCGAACTGGGCCGCCACGTTGCCGCCGCCCACCATCCAGATGTTGCGCTCTCCCGCCGCGTCACGGGCTTCCCGCAGGACCTCCCGGACGTCCCCCGAGGCAAACCGGATGTCACCCTCCGGCGGAGCCGGTTCCTCCCGGTGGCTGAGCACCCAGCACGGCTGCGAATACTCCCAGCTCTCCGGCTCCTCCGCCCGGAGCCAGCGGTAGGTTTCCGCGCCCATCACCACGGCGCCGACGTCGGCCATGAACCGGTTGTAATGGTCCTGGAAGGCCTCGAAACCGAACTGGAGCAGCCAGTCCAGGCGGTTGTCCTCCGTAGCGATAAAACCGTCCAGGGAGGAGGCAACGTAATAGATGACCTTAGGCATGGGACGAGGATAACGGTGCACCGGTACCCAGCGAAGCCTTCTGGGATAGGTTGATAGGCATTGACCATAAGCAGCCTGATCATTTGTTGCGTCGGCCGGGGCTGGCAACCGGCCGGGCGGACAGCGCGGAAGGGAAAACCATGAGCGAGCGGCTCGTAGCGGATCTGATTGTCGAACGCCTGCAGGCCTGGAACGTGGACCGGGTGTTCGGCTACAGCGGAGACGGCATCAATACCGTCCTGGGTGCCATGCGCCGCAGCGGCGACCCCGAGTTCATCCAGGTCCGGCACGAGGAAAACGCCGCCTTCATGGCCGTGGGACATGCCAAATACACCGGCGGAGTGGGTGTGGTGATGTCCACGCAGGGCCCCGGCGCGATCCACCTGCTCAACGGCCTGTACGACGCGCGGCTGGACGGGGCGCCCGTGGTGGCCATCGTCGGCCAGCAGTCCCGCAGCGTGCTGGGGTCCTCCTACATGCAGGAAGTGGACCTGATGAACCTGACCAGGGACGTGGCCTCGGCGTTCCGCCAGCAGATCAACTCCCCTGAACAGGTTCCGCTGGTGCTGGACCGCGCATTCAAGAAGGCGCTGGCCACCGGAACGCCCGCCGTCGTCATCATTCCGCATGATGTGCAGCAGGCACCGGCGCCGGAACTGGAACAGGAGCACGGCATCCTCAACACCGTCCCGGTGTTCAGCCCCGCGCGGACCTCACCGGCTGAAGCGGATATCCGGGCCGCCGCGGAAGTGATCAACTCCGGCGAGCGGGTGGCCCTGCTGGTGGGGCAGGGTGCCCGCGATGCCCGCGCACAGGTTTACGCTTTGGCCGACAAGATCGGTGCCGGCATCACCACCAGCCTGCTCGGCAAACCGTACGTGGATGAAACACTGCCGCTTTCCGCCGGGACCATGGGGCATCTGGGCACCAGTTCCGCCGGCTACGTGATGGACAACTGCGACACCCTGCTGATCATCGGATCCAGCGATCCGTGGACGGAGTTCTATCCCAAGCCCGGGACCGCGCGGGGAGTACAGATTGACCGGGATGCGTCCGCTGTCGGCAACCGCTACCCGGTGGAGGTCGGCATCACCGGAGACGCCGTGGCCACCCTGGACGCCTTGATTCCGCTGCTGGAAGCCCGGCCGGACGCGCCCTGGCGGCGGCAGGTGGAGGAAAGCGTCCGCCGCTGGCACGAGCTGGCCCGGACGCGGGCCATGACGCCCGCCGATCCGGTGAACCCGGAACGCGTGGTGTACGAGCTGAACCGGCGCCTGCCGGACAACGCGCAGGTGGCGGTCGACGTCGGCAGTTCCGTGTACTGGTACGCGCGGCACCTGCACCTTCCGGAAGGCGTGCCCGCGCACCTGTCCAGCACGCTGGCCAGCATGGGCTGCGCCGTGCCGTACGGTTTGGCCGCGAAGCTGGCGTACCCGGACCGTCCGGTGGTGGCGCTCTCCGGCGACGGCGCCATGCAGATGGCCGGAGTGACCGAACTGATCACCCTGAGCCGGCTCTGGCAGAAGTGGGAGGACCCCCGCTTCGTTCTCTGCGTGCTCAACAACCGTGAGCTGGCCGAGGTCACGTGGGAACAGCGTGAGATGGAGGGCGATCCGCGGTTCGAGGCCAGCCAGTCGCTGCCGGACTTTCCGTACGCCGAGTACGCCAAGCTGCTGGGGCTGGAAAGCATCCGGGTGGAGGATCCGGAACTGCTGGGCGAGGCCTGGGACGTGGCGCTCGCCGCCACGCGGCCGTTCCTGATCGAGGTGGTCACCGATCCCGCGGTGCCGCTGCTGCCGCCGTTCCCCAGCGGTGCCGCCCAGGCCGAGACCATGAAGGACGGACTGGCGCAGGAGGGCGCCGCGGGCGAGCATGCCCGCCGGCTGCTGGATATCTACCTGGAGCAGGAAGAGGGACTCTACCGCGATCTCTGAGCATTCCGGGGCAGGAGCAGCCCCCGGAACGCCGGAACGGGCGCACCCGCAGCGGGTGCGCCCGTTCCTCCTTTCGGTACCCCCGACCTAGGTGCGGGTCGGTGCGCCGAGCTCCACGGGTTCTTCATCATTCAGGTAGGCGGATTCGGAGTGGGCCATGAGGTCGATGCCCCGCAGCTCGCTCTCCTCCGGGATGCGCAGGCCGATGGTCAGCTGCAGCACCTTGGCAATCACCCAGGTGACTACGAAGGAGTAGACCAGCACGGCGCCGCAGGCGATGGCCTGGCTGCCGAGCAGGGAGAAGCCGCCGCCGTAGAAGAGACCGCTCACCCCGTTGGGTGCTGCCTCCGTGGCGAACAGGCCAATCAGGAGGGTGCCCAGCAGGCCGCCGACCGCGTGCACGGCCACCACGTCCAGCGAATCATCGAACCCGAGGCGGAACTTCAGTTCGATGGCCAGCGAGCAGACCAGCCCGGCGATCGCACCGATGGCGACGGCGCCCAGTGGACTCACCGCACCACACGCCGGGGTGATGGCCACCAGTGCGGCAATCAGGCCCGACGCCGCACCCAGGCTCGAGGAGCGGCCCAGCCGCAGCCGTTCCATCAGCATCCAGCCCAGCAGACCGGCTGCGGCCGCGACGGCTGTATTCAGGAAGACGACGGCGGCGGAATGGCCCGCGCTGAGGGCTGAGCCCGCGTTGAAGCCGTACCAGCCGATCCACAGCAGGCTTGCCCCCAGCAGGATCAGCGGCCGGCTGTGCGGCTGGCCGTGCGAGTTCGGCCAGCCCTTGCTGCGGCCCAGGACCAGCGCCAGGGCCAGGGCAGCAACACCGGCGTTCAGGTGCACCGCGGTGCCGCCGGCAAAGTCGATGGCGCCCAGCCGGTTGGCGATCCAGCCGCCGACGACGGTGCCTTCCGCGTTGTCGAAAGCGAAGACCCAGTGCGCCACCGGGAAATAGACCAGTGTGGCCCAAAGACCGGCGAAGACCATCCAGGCCCCGAACTTCATCCGACCGGCCGCGGACCCGGCCACCAGGGCAGTGGTCACGCAGGCGAACATCAGCTGGAAGGCTGCGAACAGGGCCACCGGGACGGACGCGGCGGGATCTTCAGCGAGGAGCGCGGAGAGGCCGAGGTATTCCAGCGGGTCGCCCAGCAGGCCCACACCGCCCAGCGAATCGCCGAATGCTGCGGAATAGCCGTAAAGCACCCATAGGACGGCGACGAGGCTGGCCCCGCCGAAGCACATCATCATCATGTTCAGGATCCGCCGTGAGCCCACCATGCCGCCGTAGAAGAAGGCGATCCCGGGGATCATCAGGCAGACCAAAGCGGAACTGGCCAGCAGCCAGGCCGTGTTTCCAGAGTCCATGGAGGTACTCCCGTTCGGGTTGTGCGCCCGTTTCTGCTTCTGCCGACGCAGCCGGGCGGAGAATATGGACGGGCCGGCCCCCCGCGGCCGGCCGGGCACCCCGGTATTAGCGGCGCTGCTTTAAGGGTGGGGCCGGGATGTTACGGCCGGGAGCGCCTTGAGGTTAGCGGTGCGTTAACGCGGGCTGGATGTCTGCTGGGAGCCTGCTGGGTGCGTATGCGCCCGGCTCCTGCGCGCATGCCCGGCGCGCCGCCCGGCTCGGGCGCGTGCCGCCGGCGGCCTAGCTGTCAGGGAAGCGGGGAAGCTAGGCGTTCCGGGGCATGCCGCGGCCGAAGGCAAAGGCCCGGACAATCTGGATTGCACCCAGGACCACAAGGAAGATCCCGCCGTAAATCACGAGAACCGCGAGGGTTTCCAGGGGGAGGAAGAGCACCACAATCCCGGCGAGAATGCTGAGGACGCCCAGGACAATGGCGAACCAGCGGGACCCGCCGCGGTCAGACTCGGCCAGGGCCATAACGCCCTCCACTATCCAGGCGATCCCGATGACCAGCCCGAGGGCCGTCAGGGTTTCCATGGGATTGCGGACGGCAATAACCCCCACTACCAGCAGGGCCAGGCCCACCAGGATATTGAGGATCTTCAATCCTGCGCCCAGCCCGGTGAAGATGCCGAGCAGGATGCGGACCGCACCGGCGACAACGAAATACAGGCCGAAGAGGACCGCGAGAACCTCGAGCGTCGCCCCGGGCCAGAACAGGACCAGCAGCCCCAGGACCACCGAAACCAGTCCGGTGATGCCCAGTCCCAGGCGGATGCCCCGCACCGCGGACTTGGCAAGGTTCAAGGCGTCCAACGCGAACCCGCCCTCTTGATGGAAAGAACTGCCTGATGCGGACATTCCCAAAACCTCCAGAGAGATTCTCCCCCCGGTCCGGCGGACGCCGGTCACCCCCTAGTATCCGCCGCGGCGGGCCTGCTTCTCTAGGGAACTGCCCCGGAACCGGCCGGCCCGGCATGGGATCGGCGGGGGAGGGCCTTCCCCCGGCGGCGGTCAATCCCCTTCGACGCCCAGCAGTGCACGGACCTCGGTGTCTGTGGTCTGGCCGAACCGGCGGTAGGCCAGCCCCACCGCCTCCAGTCCGCTGTTCGGCCAGGGCACCACGACGTCGTCGGGCGGCGGGACGAGGAGCCCCGCCGTACTGCCGCACGCCACCGGGGCCGCCGCGACCAGCCGCCCCGGCCCGAGCTTTCGGACCGCTCCCAGGGCCGCGCGCATGGTCGCTCCGGTGGCCAGCCCGTCATCCACCGCAATGACCGTCGCGCCGGTGATGTTCCGCGCCGGCGCTCCCGGCCGGAACAGCTCCTCCCGCCGCCGGACTTCAGCAAGCTGTTCCTCCGCCGCGGCTGCAAACAGGTCCTCCGCGCCGGGATCGCGGCTGCGCCAGTAACGGAGTACGTCCTCGTTGCGGACTGTGCAGACCGTTCCCGCGATGCCGGCCACCGCACCGGCGGCCAGCTCCGGCTGCTCCGGGAAGCCGATCTTGCGCACCACCACCACATCCAGCGGGGCGGACAACGCCCGCGCCGCTTCGGCTGCCACGGGGACTCCGCCGCGGGGGAGGCCCAGGACCAGCAATCCGGGTGCCCCCGCATAGGCGGCCAGCCCGACGGCGAGGTCCCGGCCGGCGTCGGCACGGTCCTCCCAGCGGGCGGAGGAAGCAGAAGCGGAGAAGAACATGGGAAGGGACGGATCAGTAAGGGAATAAACGGGCTCGGTGCTCCTCCCAAGCTAGGGACCACCGCCGGCACCGGCAAGGGGCGTACACAACCGGCCGCGTTGCCAAACCCGCCGCGGCATAGAAAGGTGGCGGTATGACGCAGACAGCAGTTATCACAGGAGCCACATCCGGGATCGGCGCGGAGTTCGCCCGCCAGCTCGCGCAGCGCGGGTACAACCTGGTGCTCACCGGCCGGAATACTGAGCGGCTGGAATCCACCGCGGAGGAACTGGCACGGGACTACTCCGTGAAGACCGAGTGGATTGCGGCGGACCTCGCTACCCCGGAAGGGGTGGCCGCCGTCGCTGACCGCGTACGGAAACCCGACGTCGGACTGCTGGTCAACAACGCCGGCTACGGGCTGAAGAACGATTTTGCCCGCAACGAACTGCAGGACGAAGTGGACCACTTGAACGTGCTGGTGGGCGCGCCGCTGCAGCTGAGCCACGCAGCGCTGAATGCCATGTCCTCCCGCGGCGGCGGCCGGATCATCAATGTGGCCTCGGTGGCCGGCTTCATCCCGCGGGGAACCTACAGCGCCGCGAAGGCCTGGGTGATCAACTTCAGCCGCTGGGCCAACCTCTATTACCGGGACCGGGGCATCACCGTGACCGCCGTCTGCCCGGGCTTTGTCCACACGGATTTCCACGCGCGGATGGAGATGGACAAGACCATCTACCCCAAGTGGATGTGGCTCAATGCGGACCGCGTGGTGCGCGAAGCCCTCGCAGACGCCTTCGCGGGTAAGGGCATCTCCATTCCGTCCAAGCGGTACCGGGTGCTGGCCACCGTCGGCAACCGGGCGCCGCAGGCACTCGTGGCTAAGCTGGCAGGCCGGGGGCGGTAGGAGGGCGGCCGACGTCGGGCGTCACGGAAGCTGGCATCGCCCCGCCGTCGGGCCTAGGGTTGCTCTGCACCGCCGGCCCTCCCGGCCGACGACGAACCGGCGAAAGCGAGTCCCATGAGCACCCCCACGGTCTATGCCCTGCATGAGAACCCCGAGTGGTTCCCGCCGTTTGCCCGCGCCTTCGAAGCCGAAGGTGTGCACGTGGAGGAATGGCTGCTCACCGACGGCGTCCTGGACCTGGACTCCGTGCCGCCGGAGGGGATTTTCTGGTCCCGGATCAGCGCCTCCTCGCACACCAGGGAGCACGGGCTGTCCAAGGACTACGCCCGGGCGGTGCTGTCCTGGCTCGAAGCGCACGGCCGCCGGACGGTCAACGGCCGCCGCGTGCTGGAGCTGGAAATGAGCAAGGTGGACCAGCTGACCGCGCTGCGCGCCGCGGGCATCGACACTCCACGCACCGTCGCTGCCGTCGGACGCCACCAAATCCTGGCCGCAGCGAAGGAATTCGAGGCGCCGTTCATCACCAAGCACAACCAGGGCGGCAAGGGACTCGGGGTCCGGAAGTTCGAATCCCACGGCGAACTGGCGGACTACGTCGCGTCGGAGGAGTTCGAGGAGCCGGCGGACGGCATCACCCTGATCCAGGAGTACATTGTTGCGGCCGAGCCCTTCATCACCCGGGCGGAGATTGTGGGCGGGGAATTCCTCTACGCCATCAAGGCGGACACGGCCCGCGGTGGATTCCAGCTCTGCCCCGCCGATGCCTGCGCCATCGACCCGTCCACGGGCAAGCCGATCATGCCGCCCGGCGCCACCATTGCTCCGGACGCGGACACCCAGCTGTTCAGCCTGCGCGAGGATTTCGACCACCCCGTGATCGGCAAGTACCTGGAATTCGCCCGCCGCAACCGGCTGGAGGTCTGCGGCATTGAGTTCATCGAGGCCGCGGACGGCCGGCTGCTCACCTATGACGTGAACACCAACACGAACTACAACGCCGCCGTCGAAGCGGCGGCTCCGCGGTCCGCGCCCCGTGCCCTGGCCCGGTATCTGGCGTCTCTGGACCCCGCCGTCGGATAGCGTGGTGCGGCACAACTTTTTTATCCACAGGGCTGCTGCCTCGATATAGTCGAAGTATTGTCCGACCAGAAGGAGTCCTCCATGTCTGCTGCCCCGGAACCGCATTGGGTCAAGAACTATCAGCCCGGCGTTCCCGCGCAGATTGAGCTGCCCACGGAGTCCCTGACAGCCATGATGGAAGATGCTGTGGAGCGGTTCGGCAGCAAGGTGGCCCTGGAATTCTTCGGCGCGGAAACCACGTATCGGGACCTCGGCGACCGGATTAACCGGGCCGCTGAAGGCCTGCGGAAGCTGGGCGTGCGCAAGGGCCACCGGGTCGCCGTCATCCTGCCCAACTGCCCCCAGTACCTCATCGCGTTCTACGCTGTGCTCCGGCTGGGCGCCGTCGTCGTCGGCCACAACCCGCTGTACACGGAGCGCGAGCTGCGCCACCAGTTCGAAAACCACGGGGCGAAGGTGGCCATCGTCTGGGACAAGGCGGTGGAGAAGGTCCAGGACTTCCCCGGCGACGTGGCCGTGGAAACCATCGTGGCCGTGAACATCACCAAGACGATGCCCCGCATCAAGCGAATGGCGCTGGCCCTGCCCGTTCCGTCCCTGCGGCGCACCCGCGCGGGCCTGACGGTTAAGACCGAGCGCACCATGTCCTGGGAAGAGCTGCTGGACAACGCACCCCTGGCGCCGGAGCACCCGCGCCCGGAGGTCACCGACCTGGCAGCGCTGCAGTACACCTCCGGCACTACCGGGCTGCCCAAGGGCGTGATGCTGACGCATTACAATCTGCGGTCCAACGCACTGCAGGGCAAGGCCTGGATGCACGGTGCGCAGGAGGGCAAGGAAGTCATTTACGGCGTGCTGCCGATGTTCCACGCCTTCGGCCTGACCCTGTACCTGACCTTCTCGGTCCTGACCGGATCGCGGCTGGTGTTGTTCCCCAAGTTCGACGTCGACCTGGTGCTGGCCGCAGCCAAGAAATCCAAGCCCACCGTCTTCTGCGCCGTTCCGCCGATCTACGAAAAGACCGCGAACGAGTCCAAGAAGCGCGGCGTGGACCTGTCCACCATCCGCTTCGCCATCTCCGGCGCCATGACCCTCCCCGCCGCAACGGTGAAGCTCTGGGAAGAGGTCTCCGGCGGGCTGCTGGTCGAAGGCTACGGACTGACCGAATCCTCCCCGGTGGCCCTGGGCAACCCGTTCGCCGAATCGCGCCGCAACGGCACCATCGGCGTTCCCTTCCCGAGCACCGACATGCGTGTGGTGGACCCGGAACACCCGGAGAACGACGTCGAGCGCGGTGCCCCCGGCGAGCTGCTCATCCGGGGGCCGCAGGTTTTCGCAGGGTACTGGAACAACCCCGAGGGCACTGCCGAGGTACTGCTCGACGGCGGTTGGCTGCGCTCCGGGGACATCGTCACCGTGGACGAGGACGGCTTCGTGAAGGTGGTGGACCGCCGCAAGGAACTGATCATCACCGGCGGCTTCAACGTCTCGCCGTCGGAGGTCGAGGACGTGCTGCGCACCCACCAGCACATCCTCGACGCCGCCGTGGTGGGCCTGCCCCGGGCCGACGGCGGCGAGCAGGTGGTGGCCGCCGTCGTCCTCCAGGAAGGTGCCGAACTCGACGAGGCCGCGCTGCGCGCCTACTGCCGCGAACGGCTCACGCCCTACAAGGTGCCGCGGAAGATCGTGGTTATTGAGGAACTGCCCAAGTCCATGCTGGGCAAGGTGCTGCGCCGCCAGGTGCGGGACAAGCTGCTGCAGGACGCGTAGTTCTTCCCTCTCTATAAGTACCTATTGACGGTCCCCGGGCCAGCGGTTGGAATTGTAAGTGGGCTTGGTATGTGTGCCAGGTTCCTCACCAGTCAACCAGCCGGCCCGGAGCCGCAGGCGGATTACCGATCGCCCTGCTGTCTCCGCTCAGGCCGGTGGTGAATTGCCGTCGGTCAACCGACTCGGCGGATTCGCTGTCGCGAGGAGAACAAGATGATCACGAATCAGCAGGTCGAAGGACTCATGAGTGGTTCGGGCAATGTGGTGGGTCCAAACGGTGACCGGATCGGCGCCGTAGGCACCTTCTACCTGGACGACCAGACCGACGAACCGGCATGGGTCACCGTGAACACCGGCCTCTTCGGCACCTCGGAAACGTTCATTCCCCTCAGCGAGGCAACCGTTGAGGGCGCCGACGTCCTGGTGCCTTACTCCAAGGAAGAGGTTAAGAACGCGCCGCACATTGAAAGCGACGGTTCGATCAGCCCCGATGAGGAAGTCACCCTCTACCGCTACTACGGCTTCAGTTACGACGACGGATCCTCCGAGTCCGTCTCGGAAACCGACACCATCACCGAGACGCGGGACAGCAGCATGGGCAGCGGTACCGTTTCGGATTCACGGACCGCGGGCACGTCCACCAGTTCGGGCACGTCCAGCCTTTCCTCGTCCTCCGGCTCCGGTTCGGGTTCGGGCTCGGGTTCCAGCGGAGACGACGCCATGACCCGTTCGGAGGAGCGGCTCAACGTCGGCACCGAGAGCCGGGCAGTGGGCAAGGCGCGGCTGCGCAAGTACATCGTGACGGAGACCGTCACCAAGCAGGTGCCGGTCAGCCACGAGGAAGTGCGGATCGAGCGTGAGCCCATTACGGACGCCAATGCGGGTGATGCCCTCTCCGGCGCCGAACTCAGCGAAGACGAGCACGAAGTGACCCTCCACGCCGAAGAAGCAGTGGTGTCCAAGCACACCGAACCGGTGGAGCGTGTTCGCCTGGATACGGAGACGGTCACCGGCACGGAGAGTGTGTCCGAGGAGGTCCGCAAGGAGCAGATCGACACGGACGTGAACGACAGCTCCTCCGGCCGCGGGAAGAAGTCCGGCGGGTCCGGTTCCGGCTCAGGTTCGTCCGGGTCCTCCGGATCCGGGTCCGGCGGTAGCCGCTAGGTTCCAACTCTCCAACGCGCACGACGGCGGGTCCCGGGCTTCCGGGGTCCGCCGTTGTGCTGTGCGGGGTGGGGGATGCCGGCCTGGTCTGGGGTAGGCGCTGCCGCTGTGCTGGTCCCGGGGGTGATGAGTGCGGGGGACTGGGTTCTGCTGAGCAGATAACGGGGTTATTCGCGGGGGTCCGGTTTCTGCTGAGCAGATAACGGGGTTATTCGCGGGGGTCCGGTTTCTGCTGAGCAGATAACGGGGTTATTCGCGGGGGTTCGGGATCTGCTGAGCAGATAACGGGGTTATTCGCGGGGGTTCGGGATCTGCTGAGCAGATAACGGGGTTATCCGGTGGCCATAAGCGCATTATCTGCTCAGTAGATCAGTTCCGCCCCGTGAATCTCCCGTATAGCCGGCTCCGAATCCCAGCGACTGGTGCTGATGTTATTGGTGGGGCCGCTGTCACAGCAGCACCACCCAGCGGGCAGCCCGGCGCCTCTTGTGTACGTACACCTGAAGCTGCCTGGCGGAACCGCAGAGGACATCAGCTGTGAACCAGCCGACGCGGAGCCGAGCTGCGGCTTCATAGTGCAGTAGATGCTGCCTGCCGAGCGGCCGGACTGCATTTACTGCACACTGAATGGCGTTAGCGCGCACGGGGTCCCACGGTTTGGGGTTGGTGGTGTCTACTGGGGTCCCATCAGCACCAGAGGCCCCACCCGATGGGACGCTGTGCTGGGAGTCAGTCCCAGCGCGCACGGGGTCCCATGGTTTGGGGCTGGTGGTATCTCCTGAGCTCCCACCAGCATCAGCTGCCCCACCCGATGGGGCGCTGTGCTGGCGGGAGACCCCTCCGCGTACGGGGTCCCACGGTTTGGGGCTCGTCGTAGCTCCTGAGGTCCCATCAGCAACAGCAGCCCACCCGGTGGGACGCTGTGCTGGCGGCCAGGCCCCAGCCCGCCCGGCACACACCTACACGGAGGACACCAGCCGGGCCGTCCGCTCCAGGACCTCCCGGCACGCGAGGATGGCCGGACGCTGGCTCCCCGCCTCCCGGACCGAGGTGAAGATGGTCCGCCGCGGCCGCCCCGGCAGATCCAGCAGCCGGACCGTCGGAGTGCGGCCGGTCCACACCAGTTCCGGCATGAGGCCGACGGCGTTGCCGGACTCGATCAGTCGGATCTGCGCCTGCAGGTCCGCCGTTTCATACCGAACATCCGGCTCGAACCCCGCCTGCCGGCACGCCTGCTCGGCCCAGTGCCGCGAGGCGGCGCCGCGGGGTTCCATCACCCAGGCACGGGATGCGGTGTCTGCGATGGACCGGACCTCGCCGCCGCCCAACTCCCCGGCAGGCACCGCCAGATGGATGGCATCCGTGGTGAGCTGCACCCGGTCCAGCCCGGGATGCCTGGGCGCCGCGTGCCCGGGGTACTGTTCGGCAATCACCAGGTCGAAATCCCGGGCCCAGGTTTCATAGAGGGCGGTTTCCGGTTCGCGCTGGGTCATTTCGATCCGCACCTCCGGATAATCCCGGCCAAGGATGGTCAGGGCATCCGGCATCAGGGCCAGAGCCGCGGACTGGAAGACAGCCAGCCGGACCGTTCCCGTCACGGTGATCAGGGACTCGGCCAGACCAGCTTCGGCCCGCTCCATGGCATCCAGGATGCCGGCCGCGTGCTCCACCAGGATCTCGGCCTGCGGAGTGAGCGTGACCCGCCGCCCGGTCTTGCGCAGCAGCGGCACCCCCACCTCCTTTTCCAGCAGGGCCAGCTGCTGCGACACCGAGGACGGACTGAAATTCAATGCCGTGGCAACGGACGCCAGCGTGCCCCGGACTTTCAGTTCATGCAGCAGCCGAAGGCGGCGGATATCAAGCACGCGGGACGTCCTTCGAATTGATAAGGAGAGCCAACCTGTATTGGTTGGAAAAGATCGCTTTATCTAATTGAACTACAAGCGGATACTGGATCAGTACCCCCGGGGGATAACCACCTGTTAGATGAAAAGAGCACCAAGTCATGACCGACACCTATGAGGACCGCGCCACCGCCGACGCCGCCCCCAGCGCCGAGCTGGCAGAGCAGTCCGTCGCCCTTGTCCGCCGCTGGCTGACCGAGGCAGCTGCCGTGCCCGTGGACGCGTCCGCCGCCCAGCTGGCCGGGGTCCTCAAGGACCCGGACGGTCTGGGCTTCACCGTGGGCTTCGTCGACGGCGTTGTGCGCCCCGAAGATATCCGCGTCGCCGCCCGCAACCTCGCCGCCCTGGCCCCCCGTGTGCCCGGATTCCTGCCCTGGTACATGCGTGCCGCCGTGCGTGCCGGCGGCATCCTCGGACCGGTTGTGCCGCAGGTGGTCATCCCCGCCGCCCGCAAGGTGCTGCGCGAAATGGTCGGCCACCTCATCGTTGACGCCACCGACGCCAAGCTCGGCAAGGCCATCGCGGGCATCCGCAAGGACAACACCCGGCTGAACATGAACCTCCTCGGCGAGGCCGTCCTCGGCCAGCACGAGGCAGCCCGCCGTCTGGAAGGCACCCACGCCCTCCTGGCCCGCGACGACGTCGACTACGTCTCCATCAAGGTCTCCTCCACCGTGGCCCCGCACTCCCCGTGGGCATTCAACGAGGCCGTGCAGCACGTCATCGACTCCCTCACCCCGCTCTTCCGCCGCGCCGCGCAGTCCCCGGTGAAGAAGTTCATCAACCTGGACATGGAGGAGTACAAGGACCTGGAGATGACCATGGCGGTCTTCACCGGGATCCTCTCGCAGCCTGAGTTCAAAGACCTGGAAGCCGGCATCGTGCTTCAGGCCTATCTCCCGGACGCCCTCTCGGCCATGGTGCGCCTGCAGGAATTCGCTGCCGCCCGCCGCGCCGACGGCGGTGCCGCCATCAAGGTCCGCGTGGTCAAGGGCGCCAACCTGCCCATGGAACAGGTCGAAGCCTCCCTGCACGGCTGGCCGCTGGCCACCTGGCACACCAAGGCGGACAGCGACACCAACTACAAGCGCGTCATCAACTACGCCCTGCATCCGGACCGCATCAAGAACGTGCGGATCGGCGTTGCCGGACACAACCTGTTCGACGTCGCGTTCGCCTGGCTGCTGGCCGGGGAACGCGGCGTGCGGGACGGCATCGAATTCGAAATGCTGCTGGGCATGGCCGCGGGCCAGGCCGAGGTGGTGCGCCGCGACGTCGGCAGCCTGCTGCTCTACACCCCGGTGGTGCACCCGGCGGAATTCGACGTTGCCATTGCCTACCTGATCCGCCGGCTGGAGGAAGGCGCCAGCTCGGAGAACTTCATGTCCGCCGTGTTTGAACTGGCCGACAACGAGGCATTGTTCGAACGCGAGAAACTGCGCTTCCTGGCTTCGCTGGAGAACCTGGACACCGCCGTTCCTGCCCCGCACCGTGTGCAGGACCGGAACCTCCCCGCCGTGGCCGCGGCCACGGACAGCTTCGACAACACCCCGGACAGCGATCCGTCGCTGCCCGCAAACCAGGCCTGGGGCCGCGGCATCCTCGCCCGCGTCCCCGGGTCCGAACTGGGCAAGGCCGCCGTCGCCGCGGCCGCCGTGAGCAACGAGGCGGAGCTCGACGCCGTCATCAACACCGCCGTCACCAAGAGCAAGGCCTGGGGTGCACTCAGCGGTGCCGAACGCGCCGAGGTCCTGCACCGCGCGGGCGAAGTCCTCGAGGCACGCCGTGCCGATCTGATGGAGGTCATGGCCGCCGAAACCGGCAAGACCCTGGACCAGTCGGACCCCGAGGTCTCCGAAGCCATCGACTTCGCGCATTACTACGCCGAGCTCGCCCGCGAACTCGACACCGTGGAGGGCGCCCGCTTCGTCCCGGCCCGCCTGACCGTGGTCACCCCGCCGTGGAACTTCCCGGTAGCCATCCCGGCAGGCTCGACCCTTGCGGCGCTGGCCGCCGGGTCCGCCGTCGTTATCAAGCCCGCCCGCCAGTCCGCCCGCAGCGGTGCGGTCATGGTGGAAGCCCTCTGGGAAGCCGGCGTTCCGCGCGACGTCCTGCAGCTCGTCCAGCTGGGTGAAAAGGAACTCGGCCGCCAGCTGATTTCCCACCCGGCCGTGGACCGCGTGATCCTGACCGGCGGCTACGAGACCGCCGAACTGTTCCGCTCCTTCCGCCCCGATCTGCCGCTCCTGGCCGAAACCTCGGGCAAGAACACCGTGATCGTCACCCCGAGTGCGGACTTCGACCTCGCCGCCCGCGACGTCGCTGCGTCCGCCTTCGGCCATGCCGGGCAGAAATGCTCCGCCGCGTCGCTGGTGATCCTGGTCGGTTCCGTGGCTCGGTCCCAGCGCTTCCGGAACCAGCTCGTGGACGCCGTCCAGTCACTGAAGGTCGGCTACCCCGAAGATCCCACCACGCAGATGGGCCCGGTCATCGAGCCCGCCGCCGGCAAGCTCCTTCGGGGCCTTACCGAACTGGGCGAGGGCGAAACCTGGCTGCTGAAGCCGGAACAGCTCGATGAGAGCGGCCGGCTGTGGAGCCCGGGCATCCGCACCGGTGTCCGCCGCGGCTCGGAGTACCACCTCACCGAGTACTTCGGACCGATCCTCGGCGTCATGACCGCCGCTACCCTCGAAGAGGCCATCGATATGGCCAATGACATCGACTACGGCCTCACCGCGGGCCTGCACTCCCTTGAGCCCGCGGAAATGGACGTCTGGCTGAACCGCATCTCCGCGGGCAACCTGTACGTGAACCGCGGCATCACCGGCGCCATCGTCCGCCGCCAGCCGTTCGGCGGCTGGAAGAAGTCCGCCGTGGGTGCAGGCACCAAGGCCGGCGGTCCGAACTACCTGATCGGCCTGGGCAACTGGGAAGCCGTAAACGGCACCTCCGAAGCAGCCGTTGAACTGCCCGCAGCAGCGCCGGCAGCACGCCTGGTCGCCGCCGCGGAATCGGCCGGCTCGGTCTTCACTGCCGACGACGCCGCCTTCCTCCGCCGCGCTGCGAACAGCGACGCGCGTGCCTGGAACAGTGAATTCGGCACCGCGAAGGACGTGTCCGCCCTGTCCGCCGAGCGCAACGTGTTCCGGTACGTTCCCGTTCCGGTCACCGTGCGCCTCGCCGAAGGCCAGCCCGCAGCCCGGCTCGTCCGGGTCCTGGCCGCAGCGCTGACCGCAGGATCGAACGTGTCCGTGTCCGCCGCCGTCGACCTCCCCGCCGGAGTGCGGGCCGTCCTGACCGAACTCGGACTTGAGTTCCGGGTTCAGGACGACGCCGCCTGGCTGGCTTCGGCTGCCTCGCTGACCTCCGGTCGGGTCCGGCTCATCGGCGGCTCCGCCCCGGCGCTGGCCGAAGCCACCGGCGGCACCCCGGATATCGCGGTCTACGCCCAGCCCGTCACCGAATCCGGCCGCCTGGAGCTGCTGCCGTTCCTGCACGAGCAGGCCGTCAGCATCACCGCGCACCGCTTCGGAACGCCGAACTTCCTCTCGGACGCGCTGATCTAGGCGTTCACCGGAGGTTCGGACTCCGACGCCGGGCGGGAAGCACGCAGCAGGAAACGCTGCAGCTTTCCGCTCGGCGTTTTTGGCAGCTCCTCCACAAAGTGCACCGCCCGCGGATACGCATGGGCGGCATACTGCGTCTTGACCAGCTGCTGCAGTTCCGCCGCCAGCTCGGGGGAGCCGGAGCCGGAGCGGAGCACCACGTACGCCTCGAGCCGTTCCCCGCGCAGCTCGTCCGGCACCCCGATCACGGCACTCTCCGCCACCTCCGGATGCGTGGCCAGGACGGATTCGACCTCGAACGGGCCGATCCGGTAACCGGCCATGATGATCACATCGTCATCCCGGGCGGAGAAGTAGGTGTAGCCGTCGGCATCGCGTGACCCGGTGTCTCCGGTGTAGTACCAGCGGCCGTCACTGCTGTAGCGTTCTGCGGATTTCTGCGGATTGTCCGTGTAGCCGCGGAACCACATCAACGGGCTGGCCGGAACGTCAATGGCCACCCGCCCCTTCTCGCCCGGCGCGGCCGGAGAGTCTTCTTCCAGTGACAGCACTTCGGTGCGGTAGCCGGGCAGGGCGTGGCCCATGGATCCGGGGCGGATCTCGCGGGACACCGATTCCTCCCAGCCGTTCACAATGCACATCCCCATTTCCGTCTGCCCGTAGTGGTCCCGGACGGGAGTGCCCAGGCAGCGGGTGGCCCAGCTGATGGTTTCGGCGTCCAGAGGTTCGCCCGCACTTGAGGCGCGCTGCAGCGCCAGGGGGCCGACGCCGTCGGGCGCTTCGGCCCGCAGCGAGCGGAAAATGGTGGGCGCCGCGGCGAAGTTCGTGACGCCGAACCGCTCCAGGACCTGCCAGCACAGCTTCGCGCTGAAACTGCCGCGCAGCAGCAGGTTCCGGCGGCCCGCAGCCAGCGGCGCCAGGATCCCGTAGTACAGGCCGTAGGCCCAGCCCGGATCTGCAGCGTTCCAGAACACGTCCTCATCCCGCACATCCAATCCGTAGGAGAAGTACGCGGAAAACGCTTCGAGCGCGGACACCGGCACGGGAACTCCCTTGGGCGCCCCGGTGGTGCCCGACGTGAAGATCTCCACCAGCAGGTCCTCCGGATCCAGGACTGCCGGCGGCATGCCGGGCTGCTCGGTGGACAGCAGCTCCAGCCAGTCCTGGACCCCGGCGGCTGCATCCCCGGCTGCCCCGGCTGCCCCGGCATCCCCGGCATCCCCGGCTGCCCCGGCGGCCAGGACCGTGAGTCCAAGGTCGGAAACCAGCGGTGAAACCTTGTCCAGCTGGTTTCCGTCCGCGACCACCACCCGGGCTCCGCTGGCGGCCAGCCGGACGGAAACGGCAGGCGTGGCAAACGCGGTGAACAGCGGCACATGGACCGCCCCCAGCCGCCACAGGCCCAGCAGCACTGTCACCAGGTCGCCGCTCTTGCCCATCAGCGTTGCCACCCGGTCCCCGCGGCGCACCCCCAGCCGGGCAAGCGCAGCCGCTGCCCGCTCCGAACTCTCCTGCAGTTCCCCGTAGGTCAGGTCCGTGGCCGAGAGGTCCTGCTCAATGACGGTAAAGGCAACCGAGTCGGCGGGATGCCGGTCGCACAGCAGCGCGGCGGGCGCCACCGGTTCCTGGACAGTGAGGGCGTTGAACATCTTGTGCGGCTCCGTTCCATCAAGTGTGCCGTGGATCACTCCCGCGGCCGTAGTCTCCATGCTAGGCCGACGCGGGCTTAGCCGGGACATTGTGTCTGCACCGGGCAGCGGCCCATGATGGGGACCGTATGCGGGCGGGCGGGACCGGCAGGGCAGGCAGGGCAACCGGGAGGCGGGACCATGGACCTCAGTGGAAAGAATGCGGTGATTTACGGCGGGGGCGGCGGCATTGGCTCAGCCGTGGCGCAGGCCTTTGCCCGGGAGGGGGCGCGGGTGTTCCTCGCCGGCCGCACACCCGGACCGCTCGAAGCGGTGGCGGAGCGGATCCGGCAGGCCGGGGGAACGGCGGACACGGCCCTGCTGGATGCCACCAACGCGCGGGCGGTTAACGAGCATGCCGACGACGTGGTGGCGGCAGCCGGCAGCCTGGACATCTCCATGAACGTGATCCAGCACGGGGACGTGCAGGGGACGCCTATGGCCGAAATGTCCGTGGCCGATTATCTCCGGCCGGTCGCCACCGCCGTCGAGACCATTTTCCTGACCTCGCAGGCCGCAGCACGGCATATGATGCGCCAGCGGTCAGGGGTGATTCTGGTGTTCGGCGGCTCGGGGGATCCGGTGCCCGGTCTGTTCCTGGGCGGGCTGCAGACAGCTTTTGAGGCGATGGAGTCCATGCGCCGCCAGCTCTCCAGTGAGCTGGGGTCCTACGGGATCCGGGTGCTGACCCTGCGCAGCGGCGGGGTTCCGGAAACACTGCCGGAAAACATGGAAGGCGCCGGCGAGATTGCCGACGCCATGGTCCGCTCCACGATGCTGGGCCGCGCGGCCACCCTGGACGACGTCGGCAACGTGGCGGCCTTCGCCGCCTCCGACCGTGCCGCCAGCATGACAGCGGCGACGCTGAACATCAGCGCCGGTGCCCTGATTGACCGCTGATTCCGCCCGGGAGCGGGATCCCCTACTCTTTCCAGAGGCTGAAATCGTCCATGCTGGCCGCCGTCCGCTGGCCGGTGGACTCATCGCGGATCCAGACCGTGGACAGGCCGGGGGCGGTGTCCTGGACCTCGCCGCGGAAATAGGTGGTGCCGCCGCTGCGGGCTTCAACGGTGTCGCCGCGGCGAAGGGAACGGATGCTGCGCACGCGCCTGGCGTGCGACGTCGTGGATTGGGAGTGGGCGTTAGCTACCGGCAAAATGCGTCTCCTGTTTAGTTGATGCTTACAGTAACCACGGCTTGGCCATTAAATATTCCCGTTCACGCATGGACTCCTGACCGGCGGGCGCCGGACAGGTACGATTCGGGCCATGGATATCGTCGATTTCCTGGTCACACGTTTCCAGGAAGACATTTCCGAAGCCCGCAAACTACTCGCATCCTCCGACGTTTCACTCTCCGACCGCTGGTATGAGGAACGGTTGCTGAAGGAATGCGAAACGAAGCTTATGCTCATCGAGATCATCGGGGGCACCCGCCGCCATGCCCTTTCGCGCATGGTGGTGGACCCCGACGAGGATCCCCAGTTCCGCGAGGAGCTGGAATGGACGCGGCTGGCGCTTTCCGCGCTCGCTGCCGTCCACGAAGACCATCCGGATTTCCAGGACAATTGGCGCCTCACGCAGGAACACCCCTAGCGGGCAGGCAGCCGACCCCGAAGGTGCGTTCGGCGGGGCCGGGGCCATAGATTGGTTTTATGAGTGAAAAGCCCAAAGCCCCGTCCACCCCGGATCTTCTCCATCAGCTTGCCGATTTTCACAAGGTAGCCACCACCTTCACCGGATGGGACGGTTCCGAGCAACCGGTTTCGGACTCCACGCTGCGCAGCGTCCTTTCCGCCATGGGCCTGGCCACCGATTCAGAGCAGGACTTGGAGCGGTCCCTGACCGAGTCAAAGGCAGCCGCATGGAAGCGCCCGCTGCCGCCCACCGTCGTCGTCCGCCAGGGTCAGCCGGGCAGCGTGCCGGTCCACCTGCCGCCGGACAGCTCCGCGCAGCTGACCCTCCGCCTGGAAGACGGCTCGGAGCAGGAACTGGACTGGCCCTCCACGCCCGAGGAGGAACGCGACGTGGACGGCTCAGCCGTGGCACGCACCATGGTTCCCCTGCCCAAGGGACTGGAACTGGGCTGGCACCGTCTGGAAGTGGTAAGCGGCGACACCTCCGGCAGCGCCGTGCTGGTGGTCACCCCGGACCGGCTCGACACTGCGGACTCGCTGGAAGCCGACCGCGCCTGGGGCGTGCAGGCGCAGCTGTACTCCGTCCGCTCCTCCCGGTCCTGGGGGATCGGAGACCTTACCGATCTGGCGGACCTTGCCGCCGTTGCGGGCACGGATTACGACGCCGGGTTCGTCCTGATCAACCCGCTCCACGCTGCGGAGCCCGTTCCCCCCATCGAGCCTTCCCCGTACCTCCCCACCACCCGGCGGTTCTTCAACCCGCTGTACATTCGGGTGGAAGCAGTACCCGAATACGCCTACCTCACCGACGACCGGCGCCAGGCGGCCGAAGAAGCGGCCCGATCGCTTTACCCGGCTAACACCTCCGCGGCGGAACTGGACCGCAACGCCAGCTATGCCGCCAAACTGCAGGCACTGCAGGATGTGTACCAGGTGGAGCGCAGCCCGGGCCGGCAGAAGCAGTTTGACGCCTTCAAGGCCGACGCCGGGCAGGGCCTGGAAAACTTCGCCCGCTGGTGTGCTCTGGCAGAGGAACTGGCCCCCGGCGCCCCGGAATGGGCCGAGGCCACCGGTCCGGACAGCGACTACGTGATCCGGCAGCTGCCCCGGCTGCAGGAACGCATCGACTTCTTCGAGTGGCTGCAGTGGATCTGCGACGAGCAGCTCGAAGCCGTCCAGCGGGCCGCGAAGAAGGCCGGCATGGGAATCGGCGTCATCCATGACCTCGCTGTGGGTGTGCACCCCAGCGGCGCCGACGCCTGGATGCTCCGTGATGTGCTGACCTCCGGCATTTCCGTGGGTGCACCGCCGGACATGTTCAACCAGCGCGGCCAGGACTGGAGCCAGCCGCCGTGGCACCCGGGACGCCTGGCCGAGTCCGGCTATGCCGCTTACCGGGACATGATCCGCACCATCCTCCGGCATGCCGGCGGTATCCGCGTGGACCACATCCTGGGCCTGATCCGGCTCTGGTGGATCCCGCAGGAGGCCGGGTCTCCGGGCGAGGGTGCGTACGTCTACTACGACCACGAGGCGATGATCGGCATCCTGGCGCTGGAAGCCCAGCGGGCCGGCGCCGTCGTCATCGGCGAAGACCTGGGCGTATTTGAGCCGTGGGTCCAGGAATACCTCGCCGAGCGCGGGGTGCTGGGCACCTCCATCCTGTGGTTCGAGCAGACCGAGGACGGCCCCCGGGCACCCGAGGAATACCGGGTGGGCGCGCTGACCAGCGTCAACACCCATGACCTCCCGCCGACTGCCGGCTACCTGGCCGGCGAACACGTGAACCTGCGCGAATCCCTGGGCCTGCTCAACCGGCCGGTGGAGGAAGAGCGGAAGGCGGACAGCGAGGCGCAGGAGGCCGTGCTGGACGCGCTCCGGCAGCGCGGACTGCTGCCGGAGTCCGCCTCTGATCAGGTGGCCGGGCAGATGCACGGCGAGGAAGTGCAGCAGACCGTGGAGGCGCTGCACGAATTCATCCTGCAGACCCCCTCGGTGCTTCTGGGAGTGGCCCTGGCGGATCTGGTGGGCGAGAAGAAGACCCAGAACCAGCCGGGGACGGCCGATGAGTATCCGAACTGGCGGATTCCCCTCTGCGGTCCCGACGGCGACGCGGTGCTGCTGGATAATCTGGAACAGAACGAAAGGTTCCGCTCCCTGGCAGCCCTGATGCAGAAGGGGATCTAGGGTTCCACTCCGCCCTCGCCTCCGGGCGTTGCGGAGATTTCGTTTCAGCACCGGTGCGGTGGTCTGCCTTGCGGACCACCGCACCGCTTTTTTGTGCGCTTCCCGGGGTCCCTGCCGGTATGGGAAAAATAATACTGTTGACATTCTCAATGATCCGGGGTGACATGGAGCCAGCCGCCGCCACGGGTTCATGGAGCCACCGTCCGGGGTTACGGCCAGGGCACCACTCTTACCACCACAATGAAGAGGTAGGTCATGAGGAACACGATCACCAGGAAACTGTCCACCGCTGCGGCAGGCGGAGTTCTGCTGGCACTGGCACTGACCGGCTGCTCCGGTTCGACTGGCGGCTCCGAGGCCGAGTCGTCGCCGTCGGGCAGTGAAAGTTCCGGCACCGGTGAACTGCAGCAGATAGTGGTGGGGGTGCTGTCCATCGCGCCGTCCTCAGCCATGCAGTACGGCATTGACGAAGGAATTTTCGAGAAGCACGGGCTGGAAATAGAGCTCCAGCGGGGCCAGGGCGGTGCGGCCATGCTGCCCGCGGTCTCCACCGGTGATATCCATTTCGCCGTGGGTAACCCGCTGTCGGTCATGGTGGCCAAGGACAAGGGCCTGGATATGCAGATCGTCTCCGGGTACTCGAATTCCCTCTCCGAGGGCAATGACATCAACGGCGTGGTGGCCCGCGCGGACTCCGGGATCACGTCCTTCGCGGATCTGGAAGGCAAAACCACTACCGTCAACGCGGTCAATACCCAAGGTGATCTGACCATCATGGAAAGCGCCGCCCTGGCCGGCGCCGATCCGGAGCAGATCAAGTTCAACGAGCTGCCCTTCCCGGATATGGAAGCCCAGCTCGAGCTCGGCAACACCGACGCAATCTGGCTGCCCGAGCCTTTCCTGAGCCGTGCCCTGGCCAATCCTGACTATGTCCTGGTGGGCTATCCGAACCAGGAAGCGGTCCCCGGGATGCCTACGATGGTCACGTTTACCTCCGGCCGGTACGCGGAGGAAAACGCGGAAACTGTCACGGCGTTCAAGGAAGCCGTCACCGAAACGCTCACCTCTGCGCAGGCCAACATCGACGACGTCCGCGCCACCCTTCCGGCGTTCATGGATATGGACCCGGCAGTCGCCGAGAACCTGGCCATGGAGGAGTTCGATGCCGAACTTCGAAGCGACCAGCTGGACGATATGGGTGCCCTCATGATGAAGTACGAGTTTGTGGCAAAGGAACCGGACGTCGATGCCATGACGGTGCAGTAGCGCCATGGAAAACCAGGGGCTGGGATCATGGATACACCGCCGGCGCCTGAAGTCCGCCGGCCGGACGGCACTGGTCTTCCAGGGCCGGGGCATCAGCTACACGGAGCTGGACGAGCGGATCAACCGGCTGGCACAGGCACTGCGGGCGTCCGGTGTGGACCACGGCTCCCGGGTGGCGTTCCTCGGGGATAACCATCCCGCCTTCCTGGAGACGTTCTTCGCCGCCGGAACCCTGGGCGCCGTCTTTGTTCCGCTGAACACCCGCCTGGCGCCGCCCGAGATCCGGTTTGCACTGCAGGATTCGGGCAGCACGGTCCTGGTGTACACGGGTGCGCTCGCCCGGCTGGCGCAGCTGGGATCGGCCGGCACCTCGGTGGCGGTGCGGCTGGAGGTCGCCGACGGCGCCGCGCCGGAGGTCGGTCCGGCCGCAGCAGGCGGGCAGCCCGTGTCTGACTTCGACGCGGTGATTGCCGGAGCGTCCCCGGACCGGCTGGACCTGCCCGTCCGGGGAGAGGACGGGGCGATGATCCTCTACACCTCCGGCACCACCGGCCAGCCCAAAGGTGCCCTGCTGTCCCACGCCAACCTCGCCTGGAACTGCTACAACGTGCTGGTGGACTATGACGTGTCCGGGACCGAGGTCGCCCTGATGATCTCCCCGTTGTTCCACGTCGCCTCCCTGGACATGGGTGTGCTTCCGGTGCTCCTCAAGGGCGGAACGGTGGTGCTGGAAACCAGGTTCGAACCGGGCCGCACGCTGGCCGCGATTGAACAGTATGCGGCTACCTACATCAGCGGCGTTCCCACCACGTACCAGATGCTGTGCGAACATCCGGACTGGGACAAGCGGGACATCAGCTCGCTGACCACCATCACCTGCGGCGGATCCGCAGTGCCCCTGCGCGTCCTGGAGGCCTATGAGGCCCGCGGCCTGTCCTTCTCCAACGGCTATGGAATGACCGAAACGGCTCCGGGTGCCACGGCGCTTCCCGCCGCGCGGTCCCGGGAAAAGGCAGGCTCTGCCGGGCTGCCGCACTTTTTCACCGACGTGCGGGTCACGGGCCCGGACGGCGGGGTGCTCCCGGCGGGGGAGGTGGGGGAGATCCAGATTTCCGGCCCCAACGTCATCCGCTCCTACTGGAACCGGCCCGACGCCACCGCGGAGGCCTACGCGGAGGACGCATGGTTCCGCTCGGGGGACATGGGCTATTTCGACGACGACGGGTACCTGTTCATCTCCGACCGGCTGAAGGACATGATCATTTCCGGCGGAGAGAACATTTATCCGGCCGAGGTCGAGCAGGCCATTGCGGAACTGGAGGCCGTGGCTGCCGTTGCCGTGATCGGAGTGCCGGACAGCAAATGGGGCGAAGTGCCCCGGGCGGTCATCAGCCTGCGGGAGGGATACGCGCTGACGGCCGAAGAAGTACAGCAACACCTCTTCGCGCGGCTGGCCCGGTACAAAGTGCCGCGCACCGTGACGATGGTGGAGGACTTTCCCCGAACAGCGAGTGGAAAGATCCGCAAGGCTGAGCTGCGCCGGCAGTATTCGGGCTGACTGCAGCACAAATGAAACAGGCGGGGAGCCGATGCTCCCCGCCTGCCATTTGTGATGCTCCCTTCCGGGGCTACTGCTCCAGCTTCATGGCCTTGCGCAGGGTCAGTGCGCCTCCGCTCTGCAGGACGGCCCGCCGGTAGATCCTGGCGGCGAAGGACAGCAGCGCGTAGGCCGCGGCCAGCGCAAGGGCCAGCGACGCGAAGGTCTGCCACAGCGGCACGTCCGAGTTGAGCATCCGGATGGGCATGGCTACGGAGGAAATGACCGGCACGAACGAGGCGATGACCAGCAGCTGTCCCTTGGCGAACAGGCCGGCGAAGAGTGCCGCGAAAATGATGGCCATCACCGGAGTGGAGCTGCTGTTCAGGTCCTCGGAACGGCTGGCCATGGCGCCGAGCATCGCCCAGCCGGCGGCCAGGATCAGGAACCCGACCAGGAAGAAGACCAGGAACCAGCCGGATACCGGAATGATGGATCCCACCATGTCCGCGGTTCCGGTGAGGTTCAGCGTCAGGAGGGCCACCCCGCCGTAGAGTGCCAGCTGCACCACGGCCAGGATGGTGTTGCCGATGACCTTGCCGTAGAGGAGCTGGCGGATGGGGATGGCGGTGGCCAGGATCTCCACCACCCGGTTCTGCTTCTCCTCGAGCACGGAGGTGGCAATGGCCATGCCGAACAGGATCGTGGCCATGTAGAAGAGGAAACTGAATGCGAAGCCAATGACGGAGGCGATGACGGCCTGCTCGGCGTCGCCTTCCAGCAGGGCTTCGTCCAGCTCGCTGCCTGCCGTCAGTTCCGCGGCCGTGGTACCCGCGGCGGCGGCATTGGCACTGATGACATAGCCGGTCAGGGCTTCGGAGACCGGCCCGCGCAGCCCGGAATCGATCTCGTCCTTCCCGGTCAGGGTCCAGTTGCCGTTCTCCTCCTGCAGCAGCGCGGCGTCGGCCTCTTCGTCGCGGACCAGCTGCAGGGCAGCCTCCGGGGAGTCGGCCGTCACGGCTTCGAAGGAGGTGTTGCCGTCATTTTCAGAGCCGGCGGCGTCCGCGGCGGCGATGATTTCGGTGGCGGCGGAATCGGCCACGGCCACCGTGTGGTCCGAGCCGCGGGCGGACATGTAGGCGTTGAAGAAAACGCTGCCACCGATCAGCAGCAGGGTCACCAGGGTGGAGAGCAGGTAGGTGCGGTCGCGCATTTTGACCATGACTTCGCGCAGCGTCACGATTGCCCAGGCCGGGGTGTTGTCCGGGGCTTCCGGAGTCTGCCCGGGCGTGGCCACGGGGGTGCGGGTTTCGGTGCTCATGCTGTCACCTCACGGTAGATGTCGCTCAGGGAAGGTCGGATGGGGGCGAATTCCTGCACCGTGCCGCGGGAGAGTGCGGCGGCCAGGGTGCGCTGGGCGTGCACGTCGTCGTCGAACTCCACGAGCGCGGAGGGGCCGGCCACATCGATGACGGTGAGCCCGGTTTCCTCGCGCAGCCAGCCGGCGTCGGGGGACACCGTGATGCGGTGCCGCCGGGGTGCCGTGGCGCGCAGATCGTCGCCGGTGCCGGCGGCCATCAGACGGCCGTTCTGCAGGACCACGAGGTTGTCGCAGAGCCGGTCCACCAGGTCCAGCTGGTGGCTGGAGAACAGCACCGGCACGCCGGCCGCGGTCCGTTCGCGCAGCAGCTCCACCATCGAGTCGACCGCGAGCGGATCCAGTCCGGAAAACGGTTCGTCCAGGATCAGGGCGGTAGGCCGGTGCAGCAGCGAGGCGGCGATCTGCACGCGCTGCTGGTTGCCCAGGGAGAGCGATTCGAGCTTGTCCTTGCTCCGGTCGGCCAGATTAAACCGGTCCAGCAGCGCCAGTGCCTCGCGCCGGGCGGAGGACTGGCTCATCCGGTGCAGCTGGCCGAGGTAGACCAGCTGGTCGATGATGGGCTGCTTGGGGTAGAGGCCGCGCTCTTCGGGCATGTACCCGAACTGCGCCCGCTGCGCGGCGGTCACGGGGGAACCGTCCAGCAGTACGTCGCCGGACGTGGCGGTCAGCACGCCCATGATCATGCGCATGGTGGTGGTCTTGCCGGCGCCGTTCGCGCCGACGAAGCCGGTCATGCGGCCGGACGGAATGTCGAACGTGACGTCGTCGACGGCGGTCTTGTCCCCGAAGCGTCGGGTGAGGTTGCGGACCTGCAACATGGGCTGTTCCTTTCGGCGGAAGCCGGGCCTGGCGGTTGTCTTCTGCTTCGAGCTTAGGCAGAAGGACGCCGGAGCGGATCGGCCGCGGGATGGAACCTGCGGGGCTCAGCCGGCGGCGGGCTTATCCCCCGGGAGGATGAGGCCGGACTCGTACGCGAACACCACGGCCTGCACCCGGTCCCGGACCTGGATCTTGCCCAGCAGATTGGAGACGTGGGTTTTGACGGTCGCTTCGGCCACGAACATGCCCGCGGCAATCTCGGCATTGCTGCGCCCGGCGGCCACGTTCACCAGTACTTCGCGCTCGCGGGAGGTGAGCGAAGCCAGCAGTTTCCGCTGCTGGCTGGAGCCGGCCGGCGGACGGATCCCGGCAGCCGGGGTGCCCGCCGGACTTGTCGGCGACCCCGCGGCCTCGGCATGCAGCTGCCGGGCGAAGCGCTCGATCATCCGGACGGTCATCTCCGGCGCCAGCAGGGCATGGCCGGAGGCCACCGCATGGACCGCGGCGACCAGGTCATCCGGATCGGAGTTCTTGAGCAGGAAGCCGCTCGCCCCGGCGCTGATGGCGTCAAACAGGTAGTCGTCGCGTTCAAAGGTGGTGAGGATGATGACCTTCGCGGTGCCGGCCTGCACCACCTGTTCGGTGGCCCGGATGCCGTCCAGCACCGGCATCTGCACGTCCATGAGGATGATGTCCACGGGATGCGCCGCAGCGAAGTCCACCGCTTCGCGGCCGTTGGCGGCCTGCCCCACCACCTCGATTTCGTCTTCAACTGAAAGCATCATGGCAAACCCCGCCCGCAGCAGGGCCTGGTCATCGGCCAGCAGGACCCGGATCGGTTCCATCGACTTGTGTCTCTCCTTTTCGCAGGGGCATGCCCCAGCCCACGGCACGGTACCGCCCCCGGCACCCACGGTAGCGGTCAACGCACCGGAAAGCGGACCCTGACGCGCCAGCCGCCGCCGGACCGCGGACCTATTTCGGCGATGCCGCCGTGCAGGTCAGCACGCTCACGGATGCCCCGGATACCGAAGCCGGACCCCGCAGTGTCCCCGGCGCGCGGCCTGCCGTTGTCCACGGTTTCGACTTCCACCCAGCGGTTCCCTGTCTCCGTGGTGCCGGTCCGGAGCGCGACGACGGCGGCCCCTGCGGTGGAGTGCCTGCGGACGTTGGCGAGGGACTCCTGAACCGTCCGGTAAATCGAGAGGCCCATGGGCGCGGGGACCCGGTCCAGGGCGCCGGGAGCGTCCTCGGACCGGTGGTAGGACACCGACAGTCCCGGTTGCTCCTGCACCAGTTCGGGGACGTCCGCCAGGCCGGGCTCCGGACTGCGCCGCGCACCGCCGTCGGACTCTGGGCCCGGGTCCCCGCCGGCGCGGAGCACGCCCAGCAGGGAGCGCATCTGCTCGACCGCCTCCCGGGAGGAGGCCTCAATGGTCTGCAGGGCGCCCGCCGTAGCTTCCGGCTTTTTCTCCAGCACGCGCCGGGCCGCGCCGGCCTGGACGCCGATCACCGAGATGTGGTGCGCGACGACGTCGTGCAGCTCCCGCGCGATGCGCAGCCGCTCGTCCAGCACCGCCTGCCGGGCCAGTTCCGTCGCCTGGAGTTCCAGCTGCGCGGACTGCCGGACAAGAAGTTCACGCTGGTGCGCGCTGCGCCAGGCACTCATGCCGAACATGATGGCTCCGCCGAAGAACGCCGCGTTGATCGCCAGGTTGTACAGGGCCAGGGAAACCAGCGGCGGCAGGAATCCGCGGTAGGTGTCATCGCCTTCCGTGATCCGTTCCAGCATGCCGTCATAGGAGGACGAGACGGTGAAGGAGAGGATGACCCACAAGGCCATCACCGCAATAACCACGGTGGTGCCGAGCCAGAGCATCCTTCGGTCCTTCGCCCATGCCACGGCTGTGTAGAGCGAGGCGAAATAGGCCGCCTGGAAGGTCATCTGGGTGGCGACCATGGGCACCAGCAGTCCCAGGCCCAGGAACACGGCGCTGCAGACCAGCATGACCGCCACCGGGTAACGTCGGCGCACCACCAAGGGCAGGATAATCAGAGCCAGCGCCAGGTGCTGGATCCAGATGGGCTCGGTTTCCCCGGCCAGGGCGCCGATTCCGCGGCTCACCTCCAAAATGAACGCGGAGACCACCAGCAGGACCAGGGTTCCGATGACGTCGTGGCGCTGCTGGTCGCGGGTGGGCCCCGGGCGTTCCCAGTCCTCGCCGGTCCGCCAGGGGAGACGGGTGAGCCAGCGCGGCCGCGTCTTCTGGTGCTGCTCTGCGGCGGCGTCGGCCCGGTCGAAGGCCATGGTCTCGATCATGGTGCCCAGTCTAGGAGCCGAACGGTGCGCGGGGGCTCCGCCGCGGGGATGAGCGACCGGGGGATGAGGGAGTCCGCCACTGTGGTGCGGTTCGACGTTGGTGCCCGGGGACGCCCCGGGTGCCGGTGTGTCGGCTGCCCAGCCTGCCGCCGTCGTCGTACCGCCGCTGCCGCTGGCCGCCGTCGTCGTACCGCCGCTGCCGCCGGCCGCCGTCGTCGCACCGGAAACGGCACGGGTGGGGCCCGCACCGCTGTGCTGGAGCGAAGGGAGTGATTTACTGCGTAGGTAGAGGCAGCCCGGACGGCAGCCGGCCATCAGCGTAGATGACAGGACTTACAGCATGTTTGTACAGGAAGCACAGGCGATCCTGCCTGAACTGGTGGCCCTGCGGCGGGAGCTGCACCGGGACCCGGAGACCGGAATCAACCTGCCCCGGACGCAGGAAAAGGTCCTTGCCGCCCTGGAGGGGCTGGATCTGGACATCACTTTGGGGGTCAAGACCACCTCCGTGGTCGCCGTACTGCGCGGAGCCGAACCCGGCCCGACGGTCCTGCTGCGCGGCGACATGGACGCACTGCCGGTGAGTGAACTGACCGATCTGGACTATGCCTCCACCAACGGCGCCATGCACGCCTGCGGACACGACCTGCACGTTGCCGGCCTCGTGGGTGCAGCCCGCCTGCTCTGCGCCCAGCAGCAGGACCTCTCCGGCAATGTGATCTTTATGTTCCAGCCGGGGGAGGAGGGCCACGACGGTGCGAGCCTGATGCTGGACGAGGGAGTGCTCGACGCCGCCGGGGAACGTCCCGTCGCCGCCTACGGCATCCATGTGCGTCCCGGTCCGCTGGGGGTCTTCCGCACCAAGCCCGGCACGCTGATGGCCGGTGCGAACGAACTGAGGATCACGGTGAAGGGATCCGGCGGGCACAGCTCGCAGCCGCAGACGGCCATCGATCCGGTGCCCGCTCTGACCGAAATCGCGACGGCGCTGCAGATTATGGCCACGCGCCGGTTTTCCGCGTTCGATCCGATTGTGCTCACAGTGACCCAGCTTTCCGCCGGGGAAGCGATCAACGTTATTCCCGATACCGCCAGCCTTGGCGCCTCGGTCCGCACGTTGTCGGAGGAATCCCTGGACCGCGTGATTGTCGAATCCAAGGCGCTCGCCGAGGGAATCGCGGCCGCGCACGGGTGCACCGTCGCGGTGGACTTCACCATCCGGTACCCGGTCACCCGCAACGACGCGGACCGGACGCGGGAGGCCGTCACCGGGCTGCGGGAGATCTTCGGCGAGGACCGGGTGCTTGAATCCCGGGATCCGCTGATGGGCTCCGAGGATTTCTCCCTGGTGCTCAATGAGGTTCCAGGCACCTTCCTCTTCCTGGGAGCGACGCCGCCGGAGGTCAATCCGGTCACTGCCGCGTGGAACCATTCCCCGCGGGTGGTCTTTGACGACGCGGTGCTGGGGGACCAGGCCGCCGCCCTGGCGCAGCTGGCCTACAACCGGCTCACCTGAGCAGCCGCCATTGACCGCACCCCTGCCCCGGTCGGGGCGGGGGTGTTAGCGTCGGGAGCATGTCTCCCCTCTCGAAGGTCCTTGCCCTTGCCGCCCGCCCCGCACCGCCGACGTCGAAACCCCGTCGCTGGGCCGCCGTCGGCCTCGGGACGTTCCTGGCCTTTGCCGGGACCTCTCACCTGACCTTCGCCCGGCAGGAGTTCCAGGCGCAGGTGCCCGAATGGGTGCCGCTGGGGGAGGACGCCGTGGTGCTGCTCTCCGGCGTCGCCGAGATCAGCCTCGGCGCGGCGCTGATCCTGCTGCCGAAGCGGCGGGTGCCGGTGGGCCTGGCCGCGGCTGCCTTCTTCATCGCGATCTTCCCGGGCAACATTTCCCAGTACGTCACGCATACGGACGCGTTCGGTCTGGAGTCCGACGGCGCCCGGCTGGCCCGGCTGTTCTTCCAGCCGCCGCTGGTGCTGTGGGCACTCTGGTCCACCGGTGCGTGGAAGGCGCTGCGGGACGGGCGGAAGGACTAGTAGCGCGACGTTTTCTCCCAGATGACCTTCTGATCAACCTCGACGATGATCAGGCGGTCAGCCGCACCCATTTCCTGGAGCCGAACCCGGCGCCTTTCAGCCCGGGGCAGTTTCCGGAGGCGTTTCCGTCTGGCCCGGCGCAACTCGGTCTCCTGGTCAGCGCGCTCGTTGATCGGGTCCTCCCAGTCCCGGTACCACTGAGGCAGCAGGAGGGGCCGGAGGACCTTTGGGAGGAAATAGATGTGCATCATCACTATGGGCATGCAGAGAATCATGGGTGCCAGGATGAGCTCCCTTGTCAGCGAGGCGTCCACACCCAGCGCTTCCAGGCCGAGGAGAACATCCATCACGGTCATCGGCACACCGGCCCAGAACATCATGAAGCCCAGCCGGGAGTGCTTCGCCGTCGACTGGGAGCCGGACGGACCTACCCAAGACGTCCAACGGCCGGAATATGCGAGAACACCCGGCACGAGCAGGGCGGGACCGACGCATATTACGAAGACGCCGAACGCTATGACGGCAAACTGGGTCGGAGTATCCATGGCGATCACTCTAGGGGACGGGGTGCGGGGCTGCCGGGATTGGTGTGCGGGAATCGCTTGATCCCCATCTGGGAATCGGGGATGAGCCTGAAGTACTCCCTGACCCGGTGACTGATTGGCACGCGGCGCTCACTGAGGACAGCGGGGCGCTCCCCCTCCGCCTCGACGAAATCCAGCGTCGGGCGGAACTGCCACACCGGATTTCCCGGCTTCGCGCCATGGACGTGGTCCTGTGGATGCACGGCACCGGCGGCGGGACGCCCCAGCCCCCGGCCGGTGAAGACGAAGAGGCTTAGCCCCTGAACCCGCATCTACTGAGCAGATAACGGGCTTATCCCTGCTGAATAGCCGCGTTATCTGCTCACTGGATTCCGCTAAACCCCGTTATCTGCTCACTAGGTGCCGCGCCGCGGGTTCATAGTGCAGTAGATGCTGGGTGCCAGCCGGCTAGGGGACATCTACTGCACTATGAACGTGCCAGAGCCTTCGAATTCCGGCAGAGCATCCCAGTCAGTGGTGGTTCTGTTCCCGCTGGGACAACACCAGCCCCAAACGTCACACCGGGTGGGAAACTGTGCCGGAGGAGCCCGGCATACGCCGCCTTCTGTACACCTGATGTCGCCTGCAAGCCCGGAGGACAGCATCAGCTGTACAGAAGCGCTCTTGTTCCCTAGGAACACTTAGTGTGCGGTCTGACTGTTATCTACGGCCGATAGTGACCGCTGGGAGTAGCTTCATATCGGCGAATGCACCGCGTCCTCCGCGGATGTGTCCGCTGACAAATTCGGTTCGAGGAGCGTTGGGTGAAGATCCTCTGGGCCGGCGGTAAAACGACCGAACTTCATGTGGTTTCATGTCGTCCGGCGAGCTGAAGAAATCCTCGTCGAGGGTGGTGTCGACCTGCCCGTTAGTGATGGTGATCGGGACCAGCCACGTGTTCTCCGGCCGGTACCCAAGCGTCCTTTGCCCTGACGAACCCGATGCTCCCGTTGTTCGAGGCTCGAATGCCGCAGCACTATTGGTTGCCTTTTTACCCCGGACTCCGTGGACTCCCTGCCGTAGGTTCTCAGCGGCTTCCGACATGAACTTCACTATGTCCTGGTCGCGGTTAGAGAAGTCTGTGCAGGCGGCAACGTTCTTATAGTTGCCCAGCGGAATGTGGTGCGTTGTAAGTGGAACATATTCTCCGGTAGCTAAGCCGTCCAACCAGTCATGTACGTCGTCGAACCGGACTTCCAATAGGTCCCAGATCTTTCCAACCCGCCAGAAAACAAAGCGCCGGTGGCACAGATCGGTCAGTACGCCCATGTACATAGGGCGGAGCTTCACTAGAGCGGTTTTGACTTTCTTGGCAGACGGGAGTGGAAGGCTCCGCGCCTTACGGCCAATTCTGGAGCCCATCTCCCAGTAGGCGAAAATCCCGTAGCTGTACTCACAAACCTCGTTGATAATCCGGACATGCTCGGGGTCCGTGGCGATGAATCCTCTCCCTGCCCGCATGGTCCTCGCGACTAGCCTGTCCACCGCCAGAACATCCCGGAACTGATCGAAGAATGTGGCATACATCCGCGGATGGAACTCTTTTAGAGTCTCCTGCAGGTCTGCAACCGCAGTGGAACCAGCACTCACGGTGGTGCGATAGGTCCGGAATGCGGGCTCGGGAGACAAGCCGGTATGCTGTCCGCCCTCCACCTCCTTTTGAATCAGTCCCACTACCTTGCGGTTTTGCAGCTGAGCTACAGAGGCCGGCTTCGGAGGGGTCAAAGCAGTGTTCGTTGCTGCGGCTATCTGTAACCTCTTCACTCGCCCCGCAGCGTGGGCATCATGACTCAGAGCGAGCTTGACGGCAGCCTCAGGATCTGGTGATCTGAGCGCGGATTTGGCAGGTATACCGTTCTTCCCGAACGGCTTGCCAGATTTGGCTGCGGGCTTTTGAGACTCACCCCCGGACGCCAAGGAAAGCACATTCACAGAACTCGACGCTGAGGCGGTACTTACGTTTCGCGTGGCCGTCGGAAGCGGTGGCTGAGATTTCAAACGCTGCGAATGCTCAATGATTTGTGGCCACTCCCGTTTGGGATGGCGGGACAACTCTAAACGGGAGGGTAGCAACCCCTCCCTCTCGAGGCTTTCGCGTTCGTCCTGGCGGATCCGCTCGTATGTCTCGAAGGAGATCCTGCCGTCAGCACTCGGTGTATAGGGGAGCGGATGGTCCTGCCGCCATTTCCAGCGCTTCCCGAAGAATTCAAGCAGTACCTGCACCTCGGAGGTGTACAACATCAGTGTCGGGGTCGCTTCCTCCCGAGGTACTCCACGGAGGATTACCTCATTTATGACGTCGATGCGAGGCAGCATCAGATCACGGGCGAGCCGCGAAAGTGTCATGGAGAGGCTGTCAGGATGCCCTTCGGGGACCGTCAACTCCTGACGGTGGGCCTCCCTGACGTGGGATTCCTGAGCCGTGGTCAGGCGGTAGCTCGCATGCATTTCCTCGGCGTCGCCACCACTCTTACGGATGACCCACTGGATCGACCGGTTGAGTTCCTTGGCCAGTCGGTGGACCGGCGCCTTCTCGTCGTATTCGGGGTCAGTGGCACGGGCCAGATCATCCCGGAGGGGCTGGAGTTTCTGGCGAAGTTCTTTTTCGAGCAAGGTGGATCGTCTTTCGGGCAGCGCGTCATCGTTGACGCGGGTGGAGAGAAAAAGGGTAAGGGAAAAGAGCAGGGCAGTGGCCCGGCACAAACGGCCGGGCCACAAGGTGAACCAAAAGCGGACTAGCCCGCCCGCGCCTCCGCAAACCGCGGGGCCATGGACTCCATCTGCTCCATGACGAGCTTGATGGCGGCCGGCTGCTTGTCCGGCGGGTAACCGTTCAGGACCAGGAGCCGTTTGATCGAGGAGCGCAGCTTGGCCCGGACGTCGTCGCGCACGGTCCAGTCCGTGCGGACGTCGCGGCGCATTACCTTCACCAGATCGCGGGCAATGTTCGCCAGGACGCCTTCGCCCTGCACATCCACCGCGGACTCGTTCTGTGACACCGCGTCGTAGAACGCCAGCTCGTCCTCGTTCAGCGCCGGCGAGAACTGCTTGCCTCGGTCCTTCTCCTGTGAGACCTCCTTGGCCAGCTCCACGAGAGCGGCGATCACCTCTGCGGAAGTCAGCTGCTGGTTGGTGTATTTGTTCATCAGCTCGGTGATCCGCTCCGAGAAGGCCCGCTCACGGATGGCGTTGTTGCGCGTGGTGCGGGTGGCCTCCTCCGAGATGAGTTTCCGGAGCGCTTCGATGGCCAGCTGCGGGTTCCTTGCCTGCTGGGTCTGGGCCATGAATTCCGGCGTCAGGTCATCCAGCGACGGCTTCGGCATGCCGGCGGCCTCGTAAATGTCCAGTACCTCCCCGGAGACCGTCGAGGTGGCGATCAGCTGACCGAGTAGCCGGGAGATGTCCTCGGGCACGGGCTCGCCGCGGGACTGGCGGTCCTCGGCATCCCACTTGGCCATCCAGACCCGGATTTCTTCGTAGACCTTGATCTCGGGCAGCAGTCGGGACAGATGCTCGGAGCCCGAGCACAGTGCCCACGCCCGCGCCAGCTGCCCGGAATACCGCCGGTATTGGGAGGCGAGGCTTTCGCCGTCGGGCTCCGGCTGGTTTCCGGGGGTGAGTGGATCGCGCAGGTAGTTCACCGCTCCGGTGACGGCGTGCAGGAACGCTTTCGGGCCGCCCTTGTTCAGCGTGGCCTTCCAGTTGTGTCCGGCAAGCAGCTCCCGCAGCTTTTCCACCAGGGTTTCGGTGAGCGCGATGGCTTCGTCGATGTTCTTGCCCAGCGGCTGCTGCTTGCCGTCCTGCCGGCTGTATTCCTTCAGCGCGGCGGCGAGGTTTTCCGCCAGCGGGGCGTAGGCCACGAGCAGGCCGTCCTCCTTGCCGCGGAAGGTGCGGTTCACCCGGGCGAGGGTCTGCATCAGCAGGGCGCCCTTCAGCGGCCGGTCCAGGTAAAGGGTGTGCAGGGGCGGGGAGTCGTAGCCGGTGAGCATCATGTCCTTGACGATCACCAGTTCCAGCTCGTCATCCACGGTCTTGAGCCGTTCCTTGATGACGGCGTTCATCGAGTCGCGACGGACATGGTTGGAGACCGGGGGAGTGTCCGAGGCCGTGCCGGAGTACACCACCTTGATCTTGCCCTTGTCGAGCTCATCCGAGTGCCAGTCCGGACGGATCTGCACAATGGCGTCATAGAGCCGGGCACAGATCTCACGGGTGGCCCCCACGATCATGGCCTTGCCCGGCGCATCGATAAACTTGCCCATCTGCTCCCGGCGCCGTTCCCAGTGCGCCACCAGGTCCTGGGCGAGTGCGGCGATGCGCTCCGGAGCCCCGTACACGGCGTTGACGACGGCGACGCTCTGCTCGATGCGCGCCCGCTCGGTATCGTCCAGGCCGGCAGTGGCTTCATCGGCGGCCTCATCCAGGGATTCCTCGGTGATGCCTTCGGCCAGGCCGACCTTGATCAGCCGCGGCTCGAAGTACACGGGGACGGTGGCGCCGTCGTCGACCGCCCGATTGAGGTCGTAGATGTCGATGTAGTCGCCGAACACGTCGCGGGTGTTGCGGTCCTCGAAGGAGATGGGGGTGCCGGTGAAGGCGATCAGGGTGGCGTGCGGCAGGGCGTCGCGCAGGTGCCGCGCGTAGCCGTCCAGGTTGTCGTAGTGGCTGCGGTGCGCTTCATCCACCACCACAATGATGTTGGTCCGGTCGGAGAGCAGCGGGTGCTCCGCGCCGGCGTCGCGCTCGGCCTGACTGCGGCCGAACTTCTGCAGCGTGGTGAAGTAGATGCCGCCAGTGGTGCGGCTGCTCAGCTCTTCGCGCAGTTCGGAGCGTTTACGGATCTGCCGGGCGGTCTCGGGCAGCAGCTGGCTCTGCACGAAGGTTTCGTACAGCTGCCCGTCCAGTTCGTTGCGGTCGGTGATGACGACGACGGTGGGGTTGCGCAGCTTGGGGTGGCGGACCACCAGGTTGGTGTAGAGCTCCATTTCCATGGACTTGCCCGAGCCCTGGGTGTGCCAGACGACGCCGGCCTTGCCGTTGCTGCCTACTGCCTGGACGGTGTTGCCCACGGCTTTGGTGACGGCGAAGTACTGGTGCGGCTTGGCGATCCGCTTCGTCAGGCCGGAGGCGCCCTCGTCGAAGGCGGCGAAGTTGTTGACCAGCTGCAGGAACCGTTCCTGGTTGTACAGGCCCAACAGGGCGGTATCCAGGCCGGTGGCGGGTTCGCCGTCGAGCAGAGCGCCCGGCGCGACCGGCTTGCCGTCGTCGTCCACGTTCCAGGGCGAGAAGTGGTTGAACGGGGTGAACGGGGTGCCGTATTTGGCGAACAGTCCGTCGGAGGCGAGCGTGAAGACGCAGAACCGGAACGCCATGGGGAATTCGCGCAGATAGGTGGCGAGCTGGTTGTGAGCCGCGGCGACGTCGGCGTTCTTGCTGCCGGCCTTCTTCAGCTCGATGATGCTCACGGGCATACCGTTGCAGTAGAGCACCAGGTCGAAGCGGCGTTTATAGTCGCCGTGCTGGAGGGTGACTTGGTTGACGGCCAGCCAGTCGTTCTCGTCCGGGTCGTGGCTGAGCAGGCGCAGCGTGGGGCTGACCTCGGTGCCGTCCGCGTCGATGTAGGTGAGCCGGAAGCCGCCGGTGAGGTAGTCATGGATGCGCTTGTTCTCGGTGATGGCATCGGCGGACTTGGGGGCGGCGATTTCCGCCAGGGCCTGCTTCAGGTACTGGACGGGTACTGTCGGATTGAACCTCTGCAGGGCGGCCAGCAGCCGGGGCCGGATGAGCAGCTCATCCCAGGTATCGCGCTCGCCGGTGCCGGGTGCGATGTCCTGTCCGGTTTTCGGGCGCCAGCCGAGCGGTTCGGCGAGCATCTCCAATGCGCTGCCTTCCCAATCGGCTTCGGAGTACCCCAGCTGCTGTGCCTGTGCCATTTAGACCATTTCCCCCATGGTGTTTTCAATATCTTTTACTCGCAGCTTCCCGGACATCAGCTGCGGTAGCAGTGCGTCGCGGGTGGCGGCGAGGGTTTCGTTTTCCGCCGTTATGGAATCACCCAGGTGCAACATAGGTCGCGCCAATGCTGCATACCGAAGCTGTATCTCTCGTGAAACCAATGGCGCCATAAACGATTGAATTGCGTCCGATTTCAGGTGAAGTACTGTCGTTCCGCTGGTCAGGCTCTGACAATGCGTGCGGAACCGGCCTTGAAGCATCGTGCCGAGCAGAAACTCTTCCGGCTCGTCCCCGGCCGGGCGCACGATTGCCAAATCCAAACTGGCGACAAGTGTGGAGTGCCGGCTGCTGGCCGGAACGCGTACTGCGCGGCCAACGACTTCGGCAGCTTGCGTGAGGTCTGTTTGGGCCACTACCAGATCTCCAGGTCGGATGACTTGTTGCGGCTTATGGGGGCCCGAGTACTCCTTGAGGCCTCTGGCCGAGTAGCCTCCGTTACGGTCGAAGGATTTTAGCGTGACTAGGGCGGTCGACGACTCGGTGAGGTCGACGCTCTTGTATGAGACGCCCTTAGTGACTGTAACTAGATCCGAGAAAGGAACGAGCTCCTCTGGACTTCCAACTACTTTCTGGTAAGAGGCGGAGAGGGAGTGGGTAAGCATCTCAGTGAGCTTGGTGTTGGCGGCGATCTTGTCGTCGAGGGCCCCCAGCACCTCAGCGATCGCCCGCTGCTCAGCAGAGGACGGTATGGACAGTCGAATTTGGCGTAAAGCGGTCTTGTTAAATTTCGGCTGCGCACTACCGCTAATTATCGATTCCAGCAAGTCTTGACCTACAGGAGAAGACATCAGGTAGTAGAAAAAATCCTGACGGAGCACATCAGGGTCAATTGGGCGACAGACTACTGCATTCGGCCCCAGCGTTGTTGGCATCCCTAAATCTGGGACTCTGAAAACCGTGCCAGCATTTGCGCCAACGTTGCTAATGATGACATCGCCAGGGATGAGGCGGCTCTTCTTTAGGAACTTATATGAGGATTCGTCAACGTAGCTGAAGGGTCCTGTCCAGCCAGCGTTGTAATCGACGAGTCTCACGAGGACTGCGAAGCCTGGTGTAGTGGAGGTCGTGACGTTGTTTCGCAACGACTCAAAACTGCCGTTGGCGACGAAGTCAGAGACATCCACAACATCTCGTAGCCGATGATATGTCAGCTCAGCCATCAGATCCGCCCCAACTGCTCGCGCACAACCTTCGCAAGCCGGTCAGATTCCTCGAACTGCTCGAACAGTTCCTTCTTCAGCCGCTCGATCTTCTCTTCGATCGGCTCTCCATCGTCCTCGATCGCGGCAGCACCGACGTAGCGGCCCGGGGTCAGGGCGTAATCGGCGGCCTTGATCTCCTCCAAGGTGGCCGAATAGCAGAAGCCGGGCTCGTCGTCGTACTCGAGGCCGGCATCGACCGCGGAAGCCTTGCCGCGCCAGGCGCGGAAGGTGTTGGCGATCTTGCTGATGTCGTCCTCGGACAGGGCACGCTCGGCACGGTCCACCATGAAGCCGAGGTTGCGGGCGTCAATGAACAGCACCTGGCCGGAACGGTCGATGGAGCCGTTGGCGCCCGCGGTCTTGTCCTTGGCGAAGAACCAGGTGCAGACCGGGATGCCGGTGCTGCGGAACAGCTGGGTGGGAAGGGCGATCATGCAGGAGACCAGATCCGCCTCCACGAGCTGGGCGCGGATCTGGCCCTCGCCGCCGGAGTTGGAGGACATGGAGCCGTTGGCCATGACCACGCCCGCTTTGCCACCGGGGGCCAGCTTGGAGATGATGTGCTGGATCCAGGCGTAGTTGGCGTTGTTGGCCGGCGGGACGCCGAACTTCCAGCGCGGATCGGACTCGGAGCGGGCCCAGTCCTTGATGTTGAACGGCGGGTTGGCCAGCACGTAGTCGGCTTCCATCTCCGGGTGCTGGTCCCGGGCGAATGTATCGCCCCAGCGGGAGGCCAGGTTGCCGTTCAGACCGTGGATGGCCAGGTTCATCTTGGCCATCCGCCAGGTGCGCTCGTTCAGCTCCTGCCCGTACACCGAGATGTCCGAGCCCTCCTTGTTATGGGCTTCGAGGAACTTCTCGGTCTGTACGAACATGCCGCCCGAACCGCAGCACGGGTCGTAGACGCGGCCGTGGTCCGGTTCAAGGACCTCTACGAGCACGCGGACGACGCCGGCAGGCGTGTAGAATTCGCCGCCCCGCTTTCCCTCGGCGCGGGCGAACTTCTCGAGGAAGTACTCGTAGACCTCGCCGAGCAGGTCACGGGCTTTTTTGGCGCCGTCGCCGGTGAAGCGGGCCGAGTTCAGCAGGTCCAGCAGTTCGCCGACGCGGCGCTGGTCCACGTTGTCGCGGTTGTAGATGGTGGGCAGCGTGGCGGCCAGGGTGGGGTTGGCGCCCATGATGAGCGTCATCGCGTCGTCGATGAGTTCGCCGATGGACTTCGCCGGGGCATCGGCGGATGCCTGGGTGCCCTTGGCGTTTTCGGCCAGGTACTGCCAGCGTGCCCGTGCCGGCACCCAGAAGACGCCGCGCCCGGTGTACTCGTCCACGTCGTCGATCAACTGGGCGATCTGGTCCTCGTTCATGCCGTCCGCTTCCAGCTCTGCCCGGATCTGGCTGCGGCGTTCCTCGAACGCGTCGGAGACGTACTTCAGGAAGACCAGGCCCAGGATCACGTCCTTGTACTGGGACGCGTCCATCGAACCGCGCAGCTTGTCGGCGGCCTTCCAGAGTGTGTCCTTGAGTTCCTTCATGGTTGACGGCAGGGCGGCAACCTTTGTTTTCGGGGGCACTAGCTGTTTCCTTCCATTGCGGCGTATGTGTCTGTCACGGTGAGGGTTCCTCCGGCTACGCCGTCCAAGACCAGCGTAGTGAGTTCCTCGAGCTGTTCGAGCCGGGCGCGGGCGCGGGTGCGTTGCGTTTCGATTTCGGTCAGGAAGGCGGCCACCTCCAACCCGGGATCGTCCCGGATCTGGCGGACCGGCCAGCGCTTCCACGGGCCGCGGTTGCCGGCCTGGGCGTTGATATCCGCAGTCAGCATTTCCGGCAGCAGGCCGCCGGCCCTTTCCTTGTTAATCCGGAGGATCCGGGCCGGATAGTCGACGACGGCGGACCCCTCGCTGTCCACGACGGCCGCGGCTCGCGGCCCGGTGCAGAACACGACGTCGCCGGGTTCCGTGAGCCGGCCGTTCTCGTGCAGGGTGCTGAAGGACATGAGGTCCACTCGGCGTGAACCGAGCGGTACCTCGCCCAGGAGCTCGGGTACCCCGAGAACAGGCGTGCCGTTCCCCGACCCGGTTTCGCCGTCGTGCAGGCGGTTCCCCTGCACGTAATGGACCCGCTTCTCCGTCAAGAGATCGCCGAGGGCGCGGGGCCGCCGGCGGGCGGGTGTTTCCGTGACCGGTTCAACCGAATACCGGAACAGGGTATTTGCTGGACTATTGGTGCTGAGTGCTTCCAGGATGTCATCAGCCCGGAGCGCAGCCGTGGCTCCGGCGGTGACACTTTGCGGAGGTGCGGCGTGTGCGGACGCCACCAGCGAAGTGTCACCGGGGAGGATGGACCGGGTGAGGACCAGCCTCGCGAACCGGAAGGAATGCGCCCAGATGGCCGCCCGGGAACCCATGCTTGCTGCCAGGTCGCTGACCAGGTCTTGGACGACGTCCGGGGTCAGGCTTTCACCGGTGAGGTCCGCGACCATGGTCCAGCGTTCCGGGATGGGCACGTTGGGGTGCGAAGGGCCCAACACCCAGAGGGCGGAAATCTGCCGGGGCTTGCTCTTCAGCAGCCCTTTGGGCAGCCGGACAATTGCCCGGACGCGGCCGTCACGGATCAGTCCGGAACGGATCGCCCGCAGGTCGCCCTTGGGCAGGACATCGCACAGCACCGAGGCCGGACCCAGCACAACGCCGCGCTGCCGGTCATCCATTTGCAGCACGCTGTGGTCGATGGCGTTCAGGACCTGCAGGGCATCCATGTCCGGCGATCCGGGGGACGGATACTGGGCTACATGAACGGCGGAGCCGGTCAGGCCGAAGGCGCCGGACTGTTCGACGGCCAGCCGCTTCTGGGGCAGCCCATGCACGAGCAGGCGGCGGCGGACCAGCCGCGCGGAGCCGCCGTCGTCGTCCCCGCCCATGAGAGTGGCATCGGTGCCGTCGCCCAGGATGCGAGCCACGGCCAGGAGCAGGTCGCTGCTGCCGCTGGCCGGGTCGGCGAATACCGGGGCGTCCGAAAGTGCGGTGGCCAGCTCGACGGCGATGGCGGCCACCAATTCCATCCCCGGTTCGGTGAGGGCCACGTCGGTGTGTGGGCGCAGCCCCTGGCGGAAACGGTCCGCCAGCAGCTTCTCGAAGGCCGCGGCCGGGTGGAACGCGCCCTCCACCAGCAGTTCCGCGTAGCGGGCCAGCGGCTCCAGCGCCTGGCCGGCGGCGTCCAGTTCCCGGAAGAGCAGTTCGTCGTCGGGATCCTGTTCGTCGGCCAGGTCCAGGAGCTCATCCGCGTCTTTGCCGACCATAGTCTCCCCGGTAAGTACCCGCAGTGCCAGCAGCGCGGTGAGCGTCGCGAAGACCAGAGTGGTGTCCCGGGGCAGATCGGATGCGACGGCGAAGGCGCCGAGGTCCGCCTCGACGTCGGGATTGTTGCCATGCCCGGTTGCGGTCAGCCACTCGGCCACCTGCCCTGCGTCGAATTGTTCCTGTCCGTTACGGGACGCGACGGGTTCGGGAAATGGCGAGTTCTTGCCGCGGAAACGGCTGCGCCACATGGAGACGGTTGGCCGCTGGACCTTGGCGAGAAGCGCGATGTCTGAAAGCGAGATGAGGAGCCGGGCTGGTGTGGTCACTGTGGTGGCTCCTTTGCTGTCGGATGAGTGCGTTAGGTCCAGAGTACGGCTATCAGCATCTTGGCGGTGGAAAACATTGATAAAGAGGGTTATCGGTCTTCTATATCCGTTTGTTAAAACCAAAGGCCTACGTTGATGGAGCGGGAATGAGGCCACAGGTCGTTTCCCGCAAGCTGCGGCCGTTGCAGGTGTTGGGGGGAACGGTCGCAGCTTCTCCAAGCAGTTCCCATCGCAGTAAGGAAGAAGACCATGACGCAGGAATCCTTTGGCCAGGCCGGAGCACATACCGACCCGGAGGCTCTTTCCGGGCCTGGTCTTCCGGATGTTATACCGCCGGCACCCCCAGGTCCGCTTCCCATAACTCCGCGGGATCCTGTTGCCGCCCAGCAGTTCCGGACCCGGCGGAATTACGCCTTGTTTGCCGGAGCGGGCTTGGTAGTTGGGCTGGGTGCGGGCCTTCTGATGGCCGAGCTGGATCTATCCTCACCTTCCAATGCCCTCGCAGACGCAGTGGCGGAATGCCAGGTCGAGGATGATCCGTACATCCAGCTCGGCGACGAAGGGCAGAGCCTGACGATGAGCGGTGCCGGTGAGGATTCCTCAGGTGCCGACTATGCGGACATGGTCTGTGTGCTCCATGAAGTGGATATGCCGGACAGCGTCAGCAGCCAGATGGGCAGTACTCGAGCTCTGGACGGAAGGCAAACCGCCGAGTGGGAGGACTTCAATGCGTCCTGGAGCTATCACCCGGACAGCGGCATGAACGTAGTAGTCAACATCGTGGACAAGTAGCAGTAACCACCCACTTTCCAACCAATCAAACAAAGGAAACACCATGCGTGCAAACCTCTCAGCAGCCGTAACCCGCAAGCGACTCCTGCTTCCCACCGCGGCACTTGCGTTGGGCTTGGCACTGTCCTCCTGCTCCGCCGAATCCAGCACCGGGGTGGGTGCCGGCAACGCGCCCGACGCCGGACAGACGACCGCTGCTGAAGCAGCGCCGTCCGCTGCCGCCCCGCCGTCGGCGTGCCCTTTACCGCGGACATGGGCAACGGCAACATAGCCCGCATCACGATCGTCTCCGCCGAACATGCCGACACGGCAAGCGCGCAGTCCTTTGCACCTGCTGCTGTGAATGGGAGCTTCCTGGTGCTCGACGTCCTGTGGGAAACCGAGTCCGGCGTGACGTCCGCCAACCCGCTCTATTTCAACGCGAAGGACGACGAGGGCCGGAAGGGTGAGACCTATCTGTTCGCGGATAACCAGCTCGGGACCGGTGAGGTGCAGGTCGGTGATAAGTCCCGGGGGACCGTCGTCTTCGACATTGCGCCCGGTCCGGCCACCGTCACCGTTACCGACCCGCTGCTGCAGGAAGCGGCCCGAATTCAAGTCGGTTAACCGAGCGCGTTAGGCGCAGCGTCCCCTCTGCATTTCGGAGGGGGGCGTTTTCTGTACAGTCAACGAAGTGGGGGCATTTCCCCACCAACAATTGGGGGATACGGCCATGAAGCTTCGGAAGTTACTTCTGGAAGAGATTTCTACTGCTGAAGCCGCCAGGCTGCTCCGTAACTACTACACCAAGCCCGGTTTGAAGGGCAGGGTCCGTACCGGAGCACGCTTCGACACGTGGGCCGGTGGCGGAGACGCACCCGACGTCGTCAATACCATCACGGCCGATGACATGCTCGCGGCATCGTTCCTTTCGGTCCCGTTTGAGCCGACGGCGGTCATTGGCCTCTTGGACGAGCGGCGTGTGGACATTTCTGCGTTGCTGAGTAGGATCCCTTTCGATTTGGACCTTGCCGATCTCAAAGACGGCGATTTCGAGGCTGTCCTTGGTGTAGGAAGCCCGGCATGGAAGCTCTGGGACGTTCTCCGCGGCAATGATCTGGAGGAGAAGGAGAAGTGGGGAATCGGACCCACTCGGGCGAGCAAGCTGATGGCCCGCAAGCGTCCCCGGCTGATCCCAATCTGGGATTCGGTGGTTCAGACGCAGACCGAATCGAAGGGCTCCTTGAACCAGTGGACCGATTGGCACGAGGCTCTTACAGAGGACGGCTGCGCGCTCGCCCATCACCTGGACGATGTGCAGGAACTCGCGAAGCTTCCCCACCGGATTTCCCGGCTCCGCGCCATGGACGTGGTCCTGTGGATGCGAGGCCGGCCAGCGGCCTAGTCCGGAAGCGTGCTGCGGCGAAGAGGCTTAGCCCCTGAACCCGCATCTACTGAGCAGATAACGGGCTTATCCCCGCGGAATAAGCCCGTAATCTGCTCACTAGATTCCGCTAACCGGCGTTATCTGCTCACTAGATGCCGCGCCGCAGGTTCATAGTGCAGTAGATGCTGCTGCCTGGCCCGCTAGGGGACGTCTACTGCACTATGAATGCCGGCAGCCCTGGAAGTCCGACGGGCAGCACCAGTTGTGCAGAAGGCGAGGTCTGGCGTCGCCTTGAAGTGCCCGAACCCCCCCCGCCCCCGTCGCCCGGAAGCCCGTCGCCCCGAAGCCCCCCGCACGAAACCGTCCAGACAGCCCCGAACCCTCCCGGATGGCCCCGAAAACCCACCCCGCGCACCCTCCGGCACTCAGCAAACCCCGGCCCGGAACCGTTGCGAAAGCGTCACGTTGTTCCGGTTGGAGCCTTTTCGGCGCTTAATGTGAGGGAGGTAACGGTAAGGTTGCTTGGTAGTTTTCGCCCGGAAGCTAAGTGAGGCCGGGCGTCGACCAAACATACGTAACCAAAGTGAAGAGGTCTTGATGTGTGGGAATTCGTAGCGGACCGGTATCAACAGATCCTGTTCGCCGGATGGCAGCACTTCAGCTTGGTTCTTCAGTGCCTGGTCCTGGCCACGGTGATTGCCGTGGTCATCGCGGCCCTGGTGTACCGCAACAAGACCCTCAGCGGCGTGGCCAACGGCGTCTCCGCGGTCGGGCTGACGCTGCCGTCCTTCGCTCTGATCGGCCTGCTGATCGCTCCCTTCGGGTTCGGTGCGCTTCCGGCCGTGATCGTGGTGGCGTTCTATGCCACGCTGCCCATCCTGCGTAATGCCGTGGTGGGCCTGGCCGGGATTTCCCCGACCGTCGTCGAATCCGCCCGCGGCGTCGGCATGAGCCGGATGCGCACGCTGCTGCGCATCGAACTGCCGCTTGCCTGGCCGGTCATCCTGGCCGGAGTCCGGGTGTCCGCCCAGATGGTGATGGGCATCGCCGCCATCGCGGCCTACGCCCTCGGCCCGGGACTGGGCGGCTTCATCTTCACCGGCCTGTCCCGTCTGGGCGGTGCCAACTCCCTTGAGTCCGTGGTGGTCGGCGTCGTCGGCGTCATCCTGCTGGCCCTGATCCTTGACCTTCTCCTGGTCGGCCTCGGCCGGCTCACAACCCCGCGAGGTATCCGTGTCTGAGACTCCCACCCCAATCACCGGCGCCGAAGCCACCGAAACCGGCACCGTAACCAAAGCCACCGGCATCCTGCTCGAGGACGTCACCAAGCGCTACCCCGGGCAGGACAAACCGGCGGTCGGCGGCCTGACCATGGAGATTCCGCGGGGCAGCATCGTGATGCTGGTCGGCCCGTCCGGCTGCGGTAAAACCACCACGCTGAAAATGATCAACCGGCTCATCGAGCCCACCAGCGGACGGATCATCCTCGACGGCGAAGACGTCACCGGGATCGACGGCGACCAGCTGCGCCGCGGGATCGGCTACGTCATCCAGGCCGGCGGGCTCTTTCCGCACATGACCGTGGCGGCGAACATCGCCGTCGTGCCCAAGATGCTCAACTGGGACAAGGACCGCATCCAGGCCAGGGTGGACGAACTGCTCGAACTGGTCTCCCTGGACCCCGCCCTGTACCGGGACCGCTACCCGAAGGAGCTGTCCGGCGGGCAGCAGCAGCGCGTGGGCGTGGCCCGCGCCCTGGCCGCCGATCCGCCCGTGCTGCTCATGGACGAACCGTTCGGCGCCGTGGACCCGATCACCCGCCAGCGGCTGCAGGACGAACTGCTGCACATCCAGTCCGAGCTGCACAAAACCATCGTCTGCGTGACGCACGACTTCGACGAAGCGGTGAAGCTCGGGGACTGGATCGCCATCTTCGACGAGGGCGCCCAGCTGGTGCAGTATGACTCCCCGGAACGCATCCTGGCCAACCCCGCCAACGAGTTTGTGGAAAACTTCATCGGCTCCGGCGCGGGCCTGAAGCAGCTCACCCTGACCCGCGTGAACGAGGTGGAGCTGACGTCCCCCATTACGGCCGGCATCGGGGACCTCGCCAGCGACACCCTTTCTCGGCTGCAGGGTGCCGGCGAGCAGAACGCCGTGGTGCTGGACGAAAGGGAGCGGCCCATCCAGTGGCTCTCCCGCCGCCAGCTCAGCCGGCTGGACCGGCACAACGACACCGTTGATTCCAAACTTCCGGTGATCAGCGAACATTCCACGCTCAACGACGCGTTGGACACCATGCTGGTCTCCAGCACCGGTGCAGCCCTGGTGACGGGTCAGCGTGACCGGTTCCTCGGGACGGTCACCGTCCAGACCGTCATGGAGGCCATCACGGCGGCGAACGACGCCGCGCAGCTGGGGTCCTCGGGCGCTCCGGTCGGGATTAACAGCGGTGGCATCCAGCGCAGCACCGAAACGGAGGTCCCGGCGCAGGACGCCGGTGCTGCCGCCGGCCAGGGCACCCGATGACCGCCGTTTCCACGGCCGCCCAGGCCCGGACCGAAGCCGAGAGCGGCGCCGGCCCGACATCCTGGCGGCCGCTGCTGCTGCAGCTGGCCGGCATCGCGGTCGCCTTCGGGCTCCTGATGCTCTGGCTGACCACCGCCGAGCTCAGCGTCACCGAGCGCACCACGCTGGACCCCGCAGCCCTGTGGGAGTACACCGTGCAGCACCTGCTGCTCACCGGCGTATCCGCGGTGATTGTGCTGGTCATCGCCATCCCGCTGGGTGTCCTGCTGACCCGCGGACGGATGCGCCGCTTCACCGGCCCGATCATGGCCCTGGCCAACATCGGCCAGGCCGCCCCGGCCATCGGCCTGCTGGTGCTGCTGGCCTTCTGGGTCGGCTTCGGCTTCTGGGCCGCCATCGGCGCCCTGGTGGTCTACGCCCTGCTGCCGGTTATGCGGAACACGATGGTCGGCCTGCAGCAGGTGGACCCGCGCATTGTGGAGGCGGGACGCGGCGTGGGCATGAGCAACTCCCAGGTGCTGTTTAAGCTGGAACTGCCGCTCGCCGTGCCCGTGATGCTCTCCGGCGTCCGGACTGCGCTGGTGCTCCTGGTGGGCACCGCCACCCTGGCCACGTTCGTCAACGGCGGCGGGCTGGGCATCCTCATCACCACGGGCGTGAACCTGAACCTCACCACCGTACTGGTGGCCGGTGCGCTGCTGGTGGCCCTGCTGGCCCTGGTGGTCGACTGGATCGGCCGCCTGGTCGAGCACATCGCCCGGCCGAAGGGACTCTAATGAAAAAGCAGCCAAACGCACGTGTCCGCCTCGCTGCCACAGGAGCCGCCGCCGTCGGCCTGCTGCTTGCGGGCTGCGGCCTGCAGCCCGCCGCCTCCTACGTGCCGGAGGCGGATCCCGGGCTGATCCAGCCCGTCGAGGGCCTGCCCGACGACGCGAAACTCACCGTTACGAGCAAGAACTTCACCGAACAGCTCATCCTGGGCAAGATCGCCGTGCTGGCCACCAAGGTCGCCGGCTTTGACGTCACGGACCTGACCAATGTGCCCGGCAGCCAGCCGGCGCGGGAGCTGCTGCTCTCCGGCCAGGCCGGCATGACCTGGGAATACACCGGCACCGGATGGATCGCCTACCTCGGCCAGAGCGCAGGCATCCCCGACAAGCAGGAACAGTGGCAGGCCGTGCATGACGCGGACCTGGCCAACGGCGTCACCTGGGGCGATCCGGCACCGCTGAACAACACCTACGCGATGGCGATCCGCAGCGAGGCCGCGGAGGAACTGGGTGTGGACAGCATCTCCGACATCGCCCGGCTGCCCGTGGAGGAGCGCACCTTCTGCCTCGAAGCCGAGTTCAACTCCCGGCCCGACGGCATGAACCCGCTGCTGGAAAAGTACGGCATGCCGCGCGGTGACCCCAACGGGGTGCCGGACGCCAACGTGGGGATCTATGACACCGGTGCCGTGTATTCGGCCACCGACGCCGGCGAATGCAACTTCGGCGAGGTCTTTGCCACGGACGGACGCATCGATTCGCTGGAGTTGACCGTGCTCGAGGATGACCTGGCATACTTCCCCGCGTACAACGCGGCTCCGGTCTTCAACACCGAGGCGCTGGAGGAGTATCCGGAGCTGGTGGACATCTTTGCGCAGGTATCTCCGTTGCTTACGGACGAGGAACTGCGGAAGATGAACCTTGCCGTGGATGTCTACGGCCAGGAACCCGCCGACGTCGCGTTCGACTGGATGGTTGAGAAGGGCCTGATTACCGCTCCCGAGTGAGGTGGACACCGTGGACCTGCCAGCCATTCTCGACGCCGGCCGGGCCGACGCCGCCGCGGACCTGCTGCACCGCTATTACACGCAGAAGCTGAACTCAGGGCATGTGCGGACCGGGGCGAGATTCGACACCTGGGCCGGCGGCGGAGACTCACCGGGGGCCGCCAACCGGATCACCGCGGATGATCTGCTGGCACTGTCCCTTCTGGGCGAGGACATCAAGGGACCTGCGGTGGTGGGCCTGCTCGAAACCAAGGCGCCGGAAATCGGCGAACTGCTGGAACTGATTCCGGTGACCCTGGAGCTGGCGGATGTCACCGGCGTCGAATACGTCCACGTGCTCGGCAAGGAAAGCCCGGCGTGGCTGCTCTGGGACATCTTCCGCGGGTACCGGGGCGGGCAGTGGAGGATGGGCGCCACGAAAACCAGCAAGCTGCTGGCCCGCAAACGCCCGAAACTGATTCCGATCTGGGATCCGCTGGTGGCCCGCAGCATCGGGGCGGGCACCTCCCTCACCCAGTGGGAGGAATGGCATGCGCTGCTGACCGCGGACGACCGGCATTTGGTCCGGCACCTGGCCGCCGTCCAGGACCGGGCCGCGCTGCCGGTGCGGGTGTCCACCCTGCGGGCCATGGACGTGATCCTGTGGATGGATGCGAAGCAGCGCGGGTTCCGGGCGGCGCCGGGCGACGACGACTGAGCCTGAAGGAGCTGCAAGACGGTGCCTTACTGCCGGTAGGTGAACACGGTCAGCCCGCCGCTGGCGAAGTTCGGGATGTCGGCATTGGCGGCCTGACCCTCGGCGGTGGTGAGGGCCTCCTGCATGGCCGGTTCGTCGTCGAAATCGGCTTCGAACAGCGCGAAAAACGGGGGCGTGGCCGCCGAGGAGCCCAGCTCCTGCGAGGCCCGCAGAGCGCGGATCCCGGGAATGTTGCGCACCAGCGGCAGGTGCACGTTGCGGTAGTGCCGGCGGAAGGCCTCAGGGTTTCGGGGATGGCCAAACAGAACAACGAGGGTGTGCATGCCGGACAACGTAGCGCGGCCGGCGGCGGCGGGACAGGGTGCCGCCGACGCCGGACCTGCCGGGCATCATGTGTGTCTCGGGAAGAGGGCGGCGTAGCATCCCGGCGCCCGGGGTTGAGAAACTTCCGCGTCGCATCTGGACACTATGTTACTGAGCGGTAATATAGCGCCCATGCACCTGATTCTGCGCACCATCCTCATCCTCTTCCGTGCCCGACGCCGGCCCAAGCTCGGTTTCTTCGATACCTCCTCAGTGCCGCTGAAGGTCCTGGTGACGGACATCGACTTCGCGATGCACCTGAACAACGGCATGTACTTCTCACTGATGGATCTGGGCCGCTTTGACCTGCTGGTCCGCAGCGGCGTCTGGGACGTCATGAAGAAGCGCGGCTGGAGCCCGGTGGCGAACAACGAGACCATCAGCTTCCGCAAGTCCCTGCAGCTGCACCAGCGGTACAGCATCGAAACACGGGTCATCGGCTTCGACGAGCGTGCCATCTACATCGAGCAGCGCATGGTGGCCGACGGGGAAATCTACGCCAGCGCCGTCATCTGCACCCGGCTGGTATCCAAGAGCGGCCCGGTAAGCAACGAGGAGATCTTCGAGGCAGTGGGCGCCGTCCCGCCGTCGGACCTGGAACTGCCGGAGTGGATCAGCGAGTGGCGTGCCGCCGTCGCCCTGCCCAGCACCCGCCGGCCCGCGCCGCACACCTGGGCCTAAGCGTCGCTGCCGCGCCCCGGGCGTTCTCCGGGACCGTTGACACCCCCGGATGCCGGGCCGAACCTAGAAGCAGGGGGACCTAGGAACGGGGTGCTCGGTGAAGCTGACGGTCAATACTTTCCTGACGCTGAACGGCGTCATGCAGGCTCCGGGAAGCAACGAGGAAGACGCGTCCGGGGGCTTCACCGGCGGCGGCTGGCTGACCCCGCACGCGGATCCCGACCTGGAACAGATTGTTTCCGAGTGGTACGGCATGGCGGATGCACTGCTTCTGGGGCGCAACACCTACGACATGATGCAGCCCTACTGGGAGGCAGTGACCGATCCCGGAGACTCCATAGCCACGGCACTGAACGGGCTGCCCAAGTATCTGGTCTCCACAACCATGCCGCCGGTGCCCTGGCACAACACCCATTTGCTCGAGGGCGAGCTGGTGGCCAGCGTCGAACAGGTGAAGGCCCGCCACGGCGGCGAAGTGCAGGTGCACGGCAGCTATCAGCTGGTTCAGGCGCTGGCGGCGGCAGGACTGGTGGACGCGTACCGCCTGCTGATTTTTCCGGTGGTGGTGGGCCAGGGCAAGCGACTCTTCGAAGACATCCGCGAGGCTGCCTCCTACAGCATCTCCCAGCCGCAGACCACGCGGGCCGGGGCTATCTCCGTGACGCTGCACCCCACGGTGCTGCGGGCCGGAACGGGTACCGGAACCGAATCAAAAATCTCCCCCTGACACCGGTGCAGCTGCGCGGGATAAGGAAGAAAGTTTCCGCCCTGCGATAAAGTTGGGGCAAATCGTCGGGGAGGGTTCAATGATGGCTGAGCGTGCTGCCGGAACCGGCGTGCAGTCGGTGGAACGCGTCTTTGACCTGCTGGAACTGATTGCCGACGCCGGCGGGGCAGTGACGCTGAGCGAACTTGCCGCCGCCGCATCCTTGCCCCTGCCCACCATTCACCGGCTCCTGCGCACACTCGTGGGCCTGGGGTATGCCAGGCAGCTGCCCAACCGGCGCTACGCACTCGGACCGAAACTGATCCGGCTGGGCGAAGGCGCGAACCTGCAGCTGGGCGCGTTGGCAATGCCGCAGCTGAAACGTCTCGCGGACGAGCTGGGGGAGACCTCGAACATGGCCGTGCTCGACGCCGACATGGTGGTTTACATTGCCCAGGTTCCGTCACGGCACTCCATGCGGATGTTCACCGAAGTGGGCCGGCGGGTGCATACCCATGACACCGGCGTCGGCAAGGCGATCCTGGCGCAGCTGCCCGACGAACAGGTCCGCGGCATCGTGGGCCGGGCCGGAATGCCTACCCCCACCGGCTACAGCCTGGGCAGTGCCGAGGCGCTGCTGGCGGATCTGGGCCGGATCCGGGACCGCGGTTACTCGGTGGACGAACAGGAACAGGAACTTGGGGTGCGCTGCTTCGCCATGGCCGTTCCCGGCGCCCCCACCCCCACGGCGGTCTCCGTCTCCGGTCCGGTCTCGCGCGTGGACGAGGCCTTCGCGGACCGAGCGGTGCCGCTGCTGCGCGAAGCCGCGGCGAAAATCTCCGCCGAGCTGAACCGCTAGGACGTTCTTTCCCGGGCACGGAAAAGGGCAGGTACCACGGCTGCGGTCCCTGCCCTTTTCTCAGTGATGCGAGGTGATGTGTGGTGCGGCTGGCTTTGGTGCCCGGACCCTAGTGCTGGGTCCCGCGGCGGGCGCCGGCAATCAGCATACCGATCGGAACCAGCAGCAGGAGCAGCGGGATGAGCACGGCCAGGATCTTCGGTGAGGTGAAGATTTCGCCGGGGGTCAGCGCCGTGGTGCTGGCCCGCATGGTGTCTGCGCCTTCCGAGATCTTGACGTTCCCGTCGGCCAGGGTCGTGCTGCCTTCGGCGAGTTCGGTGTTGCCGGCGGCCAGCTTCTCGGCGCCTTCCTTCAGCTTGCCCGTGCCGGCGGTCAGCGTCTTGCCGCCGTCGTTGAGCTTCACCACGCCCTCGTCCAGGGACTCGGTGCCGGTGACCAGGCGGCTGGTGCCGTCGGAGAGGCTGATGGTGCCTTCGTAGATCTTGTAGTTGCCGTCGGCCAGCGAGTAAGCGCCGGTTTCCAGGGTGTCCAGGCCGGTGGCCAGGGTTCCTGCGCCGGTGGCGAGCTTGCCGGCTCCGGTAGTGAGCTCACCTGCGCCGGCAGCAATCTTGCCGGCTCCGGCGGTCAGCTCCGGCGACTTCGTGGCGAGCTCGTTGGCGCCGGCATCTAGCTGAGTGGTTCCGGCAGCAATCTTGCCGTTGCCGGCCTCCAGGTCGTTCGCGCCCTTCTGCAGAGCCGGAATGCCGCCTGCGAGCTCCTTGACACCTGCCTTCACCGTGGCTGTGCCGCCAGCAATCTGCTTGGCGCCTGCCTGCAGCTCGGCGGAACCCTTGGAAAGTTCCATGGTGCCGCCGTGCAGTTGCTCGGTTGCGTCGGCGAGCCCCGGGTTGGTTCCGTCGCCGTCATTGATCCCCGCCTGGACCTGCAGGATTCCGTCGTTTACATCGGTGGCTCCCACAGCAACCCGTGCGGCACCGTTCTTCACATTTTTGAGTCCCTCGCTGTAGGCGCTCGCGCCTTTGGAGTAGTCGCCAGCTCCAGTAACGAATGCGTCCAAACCAGGGCCAACCTGGCCGTAACCGGTGTTAAAGCCGGTGGCGTACGTGGAAATTCCGTCAACATTTGCCTTCGCCACTGTGGCGGTGCGCAGGGCATTGGCCAACGCGTCGTTGAGCTCGGCCGGGGTCATGGTTCCGGCAGAGCCCTGAAGCGCGGTCAGGGCGTCAACCGTCTGCTGCGAGGCTGCTACCGACTGACCGTTTGCGACCGCGAGGCCTGATGCACTGTCGGAGAGCGCCCCGGCCCCGGTCTGAAGCTGGACCAAGCCGGCAGCCAGGTCCCTAGACCCGTTGTTGAGTGCCTCGGGAGCGGCGATGATCTGGTCGATGCCGGCTTTCAGGCCGTTGGCACCGGTTGCCAGTGCAGGTGCGGCTTCAGGAGCGGCCAGGTCATTGACGCCTGCCTTCAGCTTGGCAGCACCGTTCTTGATTCCCAGCGCACCGGCCTCCAGGTTCTTGGCGCCCGCGACAGCGTCACCGCTGCGCGCTGCCAGCTTCTGTGCGCCGGCGTCGAGGAACGGCACGCCCTTCTGCGGATCATTCAGCTTCGCAATACCTGCTGCGAGCCGATCCGTACCGGAAACTATCTGTCCGGCACCCACCTTGGCGTCCCCGGCGCCCTTTTTCAGTTCGGCGGTTCCGCCGGCCAGCTGTTTGGTGCCGTCCTCGATGCGGGCTGCCCCGTCCTGGAGAGTGGCGCCACCGCTCGCCAGCGTTCCGGCGCCGGTCGCCAAGGTGTAGGCGCCGGCGGTCAGCGTGCCGGCACCGGTACGGGCGTTGGTCGCACCGGTAGCGAGCTTGTTGGCGCCGGTGTTGGCGGCCTCCGCACCGGTAAGAAGCTGAAGGGCCCCCTCGTCCAGGGTGGTGGCGCCTTCCTTCAACGTCGTCACACCCGCTTTCGCGGAGCCGATGCCCTTGGCCAGGGTATTAGCGCCGGCGTCGACCTGCTCGGTGCCGTCGGTGAGGTCGGCGGCACCGGTCTGCGCCCGTGCGGCTCCGTCCTTGAGGTCGCCGGCGCCGGTGGACGCCCGCTCGGCGCCGTCACTCAGCTCCGCTGCTCCGTTGGCTACCTTGCCCGTAAAGAGCACGAAGAAGGCAAGCAAGAGGATGAGGAACAACGCCAAAAGTACGGTTAAAAGTGTATGCGGGCGGTTAGTGGTGCGCCCGGACGTGGAACTCGTCATTGAATGTCCTTTTTCTGCTTCTTACGGATTTTTGAGACTGGCTACGCGGCAACCAATACGCCTGTGGGCGTAGCCTGCGCGGGGTGCAAGTGACCGGTTCCGCCGCCACATCGAGACGCCGCCGGCCGGATTAAGTGTGATGTCTGTTACATCTAAGCTACCCGCCGGTAACAAAGCAAGGCTTTTTCGAAATTAGTTACCGGCGAGTAGGTTGCGCGGAATGCCGGGAAATGCGTGTCGACCGGGGTAACTGGGCCCATATGGGGCATCGTGGATTACAGAAACGTTTTTTAGCTAAATAGAGGAGTTTTTATGAGCTGGCTGGACCGCGACCGAACTATCGCGCCGCCCGGATTTAACCGGTGGCTGATCCCGCCCGCGGCGCTGGCAGTGCACCTGTGTATTGGCCAGGTGTATGCAACGAGCGTGTACAAGACGGCTCTGGTGGAGTACTTCGACGCCAGCCTTACGCAGATTGGCGTCATCTTCTCGATCGCCATCGTGATGCTCGGGCTCTCCGCTGCAGTCATGGGCACCTGGGTGGACCGCAACGGCCCACGCAAGGCGATGTTTGTCTCCGCCGTTTTCTGGGCGGGCGGTTTCCTCATCGGTGCCCTGGGCATCTTTACCGGACAGCTTTGGCTGCTGTACCTGGGCTACGGCGTCATCGGGGGCATTGGACTGGGCATCGGCTACATTTCCCCGGTCTCCACCCTGATGAAGTGGTTCCCGGACCGTCCGGGACTCGCCACGGGCATGGCCATCATGGGCTTCGGCGGCGGCGCGCTGGTCGCCAGCCCGCTGTCCTCGGCCCTTCTGGGCTTCTTTGATCCGGAGTCCGGAACCGAAGGGTGGGTGGCCAGCGGCGACGCCGTGGGCAAACTGTTCCTGACCCTGGGGTTGGTGTACCTGGTCTACATGCTTTACGGAGCGTGGAGCATCCGCGTGCCGGCGGCAGACTGGAAGCCCGCAGGCTTCGACCCCTCCAAGGTCAAGGCCAAGGCCATGGTCACCACCAACCACGTCTCCGCGGCCAACGCCATCAAGACAAAGCAGTTCTGGCTGGTCTGGGTTGTGCTCTTCTGCAACGTCACCGCCGGCATCGGCATCCTGGAGCAGGCTGCCCCGATGATCCAGGACTTCTTCCGCCAGCCCGACGGCGTCTCCCTGGTCTCCGCCGCCGTTGCCGGTGGGTTTGTGGGCCTGCTTTCCATTGGAAACATGGGCGGTCGTTTTGTCTGGTCCGCCACGTCGGACCTGGTCGGCCGCAAGCGCATCTACATGATCTACCTCGGCCTCGGTGCCACCTTGTACATCCTGCTGTCCCTGTTCGGCGGCGGTTCCACCTTCCTCTACGTGGCTTTGGCGTTCATCATCATTTCCTTCTACGGAGGCGGATTCGCTACGGCACCGGCCTACCTGCGGGATCTCTTTGGCACCTACCAGGTCGGCGCGATCCACGGCCGACTGCTCACTGCATGGTCTGCCGCCGGCATTGCCGGTCCGCTGATCGTCAACTCGTTCCTGGATTCCCAGGGCACCCCCGGTGAACTCACGGCCGCGGCTTACCAGCCCGCGCTCCTGACCATGGTGGGCCTGCTGGTGGTGGGCTTCATCGCCAACCTGCTGGTGACACCGGTGGCATCCCGCTACCACGAGCCGACGTCTTCACCGGCGGCTCCGGAACAGACCGCTACCGTAAACGGAGAACGCTAATGACTAAGGCAAAGCTGACAGTGAGCTGGGTGCTGGTGGGAGCTCCGCTGGCCTACGGGATCTTTCAGACCCTGACCAAGGCTTCGGCGCTCTTCGGCTAGACCCGGCTACGGAACACGGGGAGGGGCGGGTGATGGTGAGCTGGGATGATTTTCCTGTCCTTACGAAGGAAGACGACAGCTACACCCACCTGCCCTTCTCCGGCTGGTTCCTGATGATGGGGTGGGCGGCGGGGCCTGTTCATACCCGCCGCCGCCCCGGCACCCTGAATGACATCCTGCCCTCCCGCGACATCCTCTCCGGCGAGGACGAGGAATGGCTGTATCAAATGGTCAATGAATACCTGGCGCTGGCCGGCATTCCACCGGTCCCGCGCGGATATGCCTGGTTTCTGGCCCGGCCCGCAGGGATTACCTCGGACGAAGCCCTGTGGCGGCGGCTGAACGAAGTCATCGATGAGGTGGGAGGCCTGCCCCACTTCGACGGCCCCGCGTACGTTACGGGTGCCTATCCGGTCATTGCGGAAGCGGTCCGCCGCCTCTACTGACGGGGCTTTGAATCCTTGGCTTCCTTCGCATCCATAATCACGTCCAGGATCAGCGAGCTGAGCGCCGCGACCACCGCCATCACCCGCCGCGGCCGGGCCACACCGCGCCGGACCAGCCAGATTTCGATTCGTTCATCCAGTACCAGGCTTAGTGCCAGCACTCCGCTTGCGGTTGTGCCGGCGATCACTGCACCCGCCACGGCGACGACGGTCTTCCGCGCGGGGGATGCGGCGGCGGTCGCGGCGTCGGCGTCGGCCGCAGCGCCGAGAGTCCCGGCCGTCACCGGAGCGAGGTCAGCGGCCCCGGCCCGCTCCGTCAACACAGTTCGAGCGCCCTTACGGAACGACAGCGCAGCGACGGTGCCCGCGGCTGCCCCCGGGACAAAAACGTAGGCTCGGCGCATCCCCGGGGACCAGTCGGCCGGCCGCAGCAGGGTAAACCCTCCGGCGGCAGCGGCCATGGACAGTGAGAGCGGAACATTCTTCATGGCCCACACCGTACCTGCCGCCGGAGGGCTGTGGGAACTCCGGACACGGGTGCACGCTTAAGGGGCAAAGTCCATCCACCCGTGCCGTGGATATGCGCCGGTGCGGAGAGCAGGAGCATGCCATGAAGGCCCTTCAATACCGCGCCATCGGCCAGCCGCCCGAAGTGGTGGACATCGACACCCCGGAGCCCGGCCCCGGCCAGGTGCGCCTGAAGGTCACTGCTGCGGGTGTGTGCCACTCTGACGAATTCATCATGAGCCTGCCCGAGAACGAGTACATTTACGGGCTGCCCCTGACCCTGGGACACGAGGGCGCCGGCGTGGTGGACCGGGTGGGCGACGGCGTGCAGTACATCGAAGAGGGCACGTCCATGGCCGTCTACGGCCCGTGGGGCTGCGGACTTTGCTACGAGTGTTCCAGCGGCCGGGAAAACTACTGCCGGAACGCGGCGAAATTCGGCATAGTCCCGCCCGGGCTCGGCGCTCCCGGAGCCATGGCCGAATACCTGATCGTGGACAGTCCCCGGCACCTGCTCCCGCTCGGGGACCTGGATCCCGTGCAGAACGTGTCCCTGACCGACGCCGGACTCACGCCGTACCACGCGATCAAGGGTTCGCTGGAGAAACTGCCCTCCGGTGCCACCGCCGTCGTCATCGGCGTCGGCGGGCTGGGGCACGTAGCCGTGCAGATCCTGCGGGCCATGACCGCGGCCACCGTCGTGGCGCTGGACATTGACGAGGCGAAGCTGAACCTGGCCACCGACGTCGGCGCGCACTACACCTTCCCATCCGAGCCCGGGGCTGTGGACCTGGTCCGGGATCTGACCGGCGGCCGGGGCGTGGATGCCCTCTTCGACTTCGTAACCAACCAGGCCACCCTGGATATGGGCCAGGCGATGGTGGGTTCCCAGGGCGACCAGGTGCTGGTGGGCGTCGGCGCCGGCACCCTTCCGGTGGGTCTGGGTGCCACCTCGGCCTGGGAAACCTCCATCCGCGCCCCGTACTGGGGCTCCCGGTCGGAGCTGTTCGAGGTGCTGGACCTCGCCCGCGGTGAAGGCATCAACGTCCACACCGAAGTCTTCAGCCTGGACGAAGCTCCCGCGGCCTACGAGAAGCTGAAGAACAACCAGCTGCTCGGCCGCGCCGTCGTCGTGCCGTAACCCCGTAACAAGCGGCAGTTACAGCGGTGCCGGGGCCAGCCCGGCGAACCCGGCGGCGGCCCGCAGCAGCTGCGGCACCCCGGCTTCCAGCGACGGGCCGAACACCTTGTCATTGGGCCGCTCGCCCTTGAGCCAGCGGGTGTAGATGGCCTCGCAGAAAATCGACGCCTTCCACAGTGCCAGGGCCTGGTACCAGGGCAGTGCGTCGAGATCCAGGTCCATCCGCTGCCGGTACGCTTCGATGACATCTGCCCGGGTGTAATAGCCCGGGTGGCGGGTCACTCCGGTCAGCTCCAGGGGTGTGGAGGCGCTGCCGGGTTCGGAATAGGTGGCGGTGAGATAGCCCAGATCGGCGAGCGGATCGCCGACGGCGGACATCTCCCAGTCCAGGACGGCAATGACACGCGCGGGGGACTGCGGGGCGAACATCAGGTTTCCCGGCCGGTAATCCCCGTGCAGCACCGCCGAGGCGGAGCTGTCCGGCACGTTGTCCGCCAGCCAGCTGCCGATCCGGGCCACCTCGGGCAGCCTGCGCAGCGTGTTGACCTCCCACAACCCGGAGAACCGGGCCACCTGGCGCTGCAGGTACCCTTCAGGCCTGCCGAACGAGGCGAGGTCCCCGCCGCTCACATCAACGGAGTGGATGCGCACCAGGGCGTCGACGACGGCGGCGCTGGTGGCCCGGCGGTCCTCCATCGAGGACAGTGCCGGCGGGATGGTGTTGGTAATAACCAGGCCGTCGAGATAGGCCATCACGTAGAACGGCACTCCGAGGACGGACTCGTCCTCGCAGACCGCCAGGATTTCCGGCACCGGTACCCCCTGCACGCGCAGCAGCTGCTGGATGCGGGCTTCGCGCACCATGTCATGGGTGGAGCGCGGCAGCGGCGGGCGCGGCCCGCGGCGCAGCACGAAGTCCTCGTTCCCGCGCCGGATCCGGTAGGTGATGTTGGACTGGCCGTCCCCGATCTGCGTCCAGGACAGCGGACCCGACCCGAGGCCGTGCGCGTCGAAAAACGCCGTGACCTCGTCCAGGATCAGCAGCGGCGGAGACGCCAGCGCCTCGGCGTCGGAACGGGTGGCTACAACTTCGATGCCGTCAGGGGCGGAGTGCATGGGGTTCAGGCTTTCGCTTCGGCGGGAAAACCGGCGTCGGACACCGGGAAGGAGACATCGGCAAGGTCCGGAGCGCCATGCTCCGCCTCGCGGCGGCGGCGTGCGGAGGCACGGCGGGCAATGGCCCACTTATGCGTCTCGTTGGAACCGTCATAGATGCGGAAGGCGCGGACCTCATTGAGGTAGGAGGCCAGCGGCAGCCGGTCGGTGACGCCGTCGCCGCCGCACAGCTGCAGGCTGCGGTCAATCACCCGGTACACCGCCTCGGAGGTGTGGGCCTTGGCGACCGAGGACAGCGCCGAACCGGCCTTGGCATCGGTTTCCAGCAGGGCAGCGGTCTTGGTGATGATGGCGTCCGAGGTTTCAATATCGATGACGGACTGCGCGATCATTTCCTGTGCCAGGCCGAGTTCATTCATCACCGAGCCGAAGATCTCCCGCCGGTTGGTGCGGTCCAGGGCAATGTCCAGGGACCGCCGGGCCAGGCCGAGCCAGCGCATGCAGTGGGTCAGCCGGGCGGGACCCAGCCGGACCTGCGCGTACCGAAAGCCTTCCCCCGGCGCTCCGAGGACGGCGCCGTCGGGCACAAACACGTCGTCGAAGTGCAGATGCGGATGCCCGCCGCCGATCGCGCGGTCCATCGTGTGCAGCTGCTCGCCGATCCGCACCCCGGGGGCATCCATGTCCACCAGCAGCATGGTGGCCCCGGCAGGGGCCCCGTCCACCGCCTCCGTGCGCACCATGGCAATGCAGAACGCAGCGTTGTTGGCGCCGCTGGTGAAGCGTTTGTGACCGTTGATCAGCCAGCCGCCGTCCACCTTCGCGGCGCTGCTGCGCAGGGCGGCGGGATCCGACCCGGCGCCCGGGTGCGGCTCGGTCATGCCGAAGCAGGAGCGGGCCTCGCCGGCGATGAGCGGGGCGAGGTAGCGGCGCTTCTGCTCCTCGCTGCCGATCAGGTGCAGCATATGCATGTTCCCCTCATCCGGGGCCATGCAGTTCAGCGCCGAGGGGCCGATCAGCGAGTAGCCGGCCTCCTGGAAGATGGGGGACCAGTGTTCCAGCGGCACGCCCTGCCCGCCGTACTCCCGGGGTGCGTGCGGGGCGAACACCCCGGCTGCCTTCGCGGCGGTGCGCAGGTCCTCCAGCAACTCGCCCGGCACGACGGCGCCCGGCCGCGGTTCCGCGGGCATCACCGTGCCGCGGATAAATTCGCGGGTGCGCAGGCGCAGATCTTCGATTTCCGGGGGGAGGGCCACGGGGCTCATGAAAGGTCCTTAGGGGAGGCGGTGGAAACGGTCAGGCCGCGCCGCCGGCCACGAGCAGGCCGCCGTCGAGGTTGATGATCTGCCCGGTGACCCAGGCGGCGTCGTCGGAGGCCAGGAAGGCGGCCGCCCCGGCAACGTCCTCCGGGGTGCCGAGCCGCTTCAGCGGATAGGCGGAGCTGACCTTTTCCTCGCGGCCCTCATAGAGGGCGCGCGCAAACTGGGTCTTGACGACGGCGGGGGCCAGTGCGTTTACGCGGACGGTGGGAGCCAGTTCGACGGCGAGGGTCCGGGTGAGCTGCTCAACCGCGGCCTTGCTGATGCCGTAGAAGCCGATGCCGGTGGCCGGGGTCTGGGCCGAGACCGAGGACAGGTTCAGCACGGAGCCGCCGCGTCCCCGGAAGTCCAGGGCTTCGTGGGCGCAGACGGCGGAGACCCAGGCGAGCGTGCCGAGCACGTTGACGTCCAGGATCCGGCGGGCTGCCTCCGGATCCAGTTCGCTCAGCGGGCCGTACACCGGGTTCACCCCCGCGTTGTTCACGAGGATGTCCAGCCGGCCCCACGTTTCGGCCACGGTGTCCAGCACCTCGGTGCGGTGGTCCGGATCATCGGACTTGCCGGCCATCGCGAGCACGGTGCCTTCCGGGAACTCGGCGGCGGCTTCCTTCAACGGCCCGATGTTGCGGGCCGTGATGCAGACCTTCGCACCTTCGGCCACCAGCCGGCGGGCAATGGCGAGGCCGATGCCGCGGCTGGCCCCGGTGACGACAGCGGTTTTACCCTTCAGCCGCGGCCTGCCCGCAGACTGCTCCGGCGTTTGTTCCGTCATGTGCTCCGCCAACTTCCGCTTCCCAGTACTACCGAGCGACCGCTCGGTACGGATAGTCTGGTGCAGGCCCCGTAAAGTGTCAAGGGTCACACTTCCACCATTGAGGGGACCATGGCCGCCGACGATACGCAGCCCGAGTGGCGGGACTTCTCCGTCCCCGCCCTCCCGCCGCTGCTGCGTGCCGCGATGGACTGCTTCGTGGAGCACGGCTACCACGGCACGGCTATCCGCACCGTGGCCACCCGCGCCGGCCTGTCGGTGCCCGGCCTCTACCACCACTACCCCTCCAAACAGGCGCTGCTCGTGGGGATAGCCGAATCCGCGATGGCGGACCTCTATGCCCGCAGCACCGCCGCCCTGGCGGAGGCAGGGAACGACGTCGAGGAGCGGTTTGCGCTGCTGGTCGAGTGCCTCGTGCTCGTCCACGCCTACCGCTGGGAACACGCGTTCATCGCGGCCAGCGAGATCCGCAGCCTGGAGGGCACCGCCAGGGCCGGGCACATCGCCGCCCGCGACCGGCAGCAGAAACTGCTCGACGACGTCGTGGCCGAAGCAGTCCGCAGCGGCCGCTTCGCCACCGGTTACCCCAAGGACGCCAGCCGGGCGGTCACCACCATGTGCACCGGGGTGGCCCAGTGGTACCGCGCCGGCGGTCCGCTCAGCCCGGAGGAACTGGCGGTGCGCTACGTGCAGATCTGCCGCGGCGCGGTGGGGGCGCCGTAACCGCCGGACTTACCGGTACCGGCGGTGCAGGTTCTCCTTCGGCCCGGACCCGAGGGCGGTCTCGGAGATCCACGGTCCGGTGCCCTCGGACGCATCCAGCACCCCTTCCTCCTGCCAGGTGTAGCGCCCGTCCAACACCCCCTTGGAGAGCTTCCGGTCGGCGTCGTCCGAGTTGTGCCACAGGCCGTTGAACAGGGACTCGATCCGCACCCGGGACTCCCGGCTGAAGGCGTCCGCGAGTTCGAACGCACCCGCACCCTCCGCCGGATCCTCCCGCCGGATGTTCACCGCGCGGACGCAGGAGGCTGAGATCGCGAAGATTTCCGCACCGATATCCACGATCCTGCCCAGGAAGACCTGGTGCTGTTCCAGCCCGGCCTGCCAGCGGGCCATACCGAGGAAGGTGGAGCGGGCGAGCCGGCGGGAGGCCCGCTCGGCGTAGCGCAGGTGCCGGGCGAGAACGCCGAACTCGGCGTAGGACCGAGGCATGTTGCCCTTGCCCGCCGCGAGTGTGGGCAGCCATTTGCCGTAAAAGCCGCTGGCCTTCAGCGCCGCGCGGGCCTTGGCCCCCACCGGGGCGTCCGCCACCGCCAGGTCTCCGGCCGCGGACAAATGTGCGTCCACTGCCTCACGGGCAATGAACAGGTGCATGATCTCGGTGGAGCCCTCGAACACCCGGTTGATGCGCAGGTCCCGCAGCTGCTGCTCGGCCGGGACGGCGCGTTCGCCGCGGGCGGCGAGGGAGTCCGCGGTTTCGAAGCCCCGTCCGCCGCGCACCTGGACCAGCTCGTCGGCAACGTTGTAGGCCATTTCGCTGGCCCACAGTTTGGCCAGCGCCGCCTCGATGCGGATGTCCTTGGTGCCGGCGTCGGCCAGTTCGGCCGAGAGCTCGAAGACCGCCTCCAGCGCGAAGCTGGTGGCCGCAATGTAGGCCAGCTTCTTGGCTACTGCCTCGTGCCTGCCGATCGGCCGGCCCCACTGTTCACGGGCGCCGGACCAGCCGCGGGCGATCTTCAGCGACCATTTGCCGGACGCGGCGCACATGGCCGGAATGGAGAGGCGGCCGGTGTTCAGCGTGGTCAGGGCGATCTTCAGGCCCTGGCCCTCGCGGCCCAAGCGGTTGGCTGCCGGAACCCGGACGTTGGTGAACCTTGTGACGCCGTTCTCGATGCCGCGCAGGCCCATGAAGTTGTTGCGGTTCTCCACCGAGATGCCCGGCGAGTCCATTTCCACCACGAACGCGCTGATGCCGCCCTTGGAGTCGCCGTGCGGGGGAACGGCAGCCATCACCACCACCAGCTCGGCAATCACGCCGTTGGTGGTCCACAGCTTGACGCCGTCAATCACGTATTCGCTGCCGTCGTCGGAAGGAATGGCCGTGGTGCGCAGCCGTGCCGGGTCGGATCCGACGTCGGGCTCGGTGAGCAGGAAGGCGGTCACCGCCCCGGCGGCGCAGCGCGGCAGGTACTCCTCCTTCTGCGCATCGTTCCCGAAGACCTTCACCGGCTCCGGCACGCCGATGGACTGGTGGGCCGAGACCAGGGCCCCGAGGCTGGGGTGCACGCTGCCCAGGACCATCAGGGCCCGCCCGTAGTTGAGCAGGGACAGGCCCAGGCCGCCGTACTGCTGGGGGATCTTGATGCCGAACACCCCCAGGTCCGCGAGCCCGCGCAGGTTCTCATCCGGAATCACGCCGGTGCGCTCGATGGCCAGGCCGTCCATGGTCCGGCAGTAATCCGTCAATGCCTCCAGGAACAGCCGGGCACGGGCCTCTTCGTCGGGGTCGGCCGGCGGCAGGGAACCCAGCAGATCAAGGTTGTAGCTGCCCAGATAGATTCCCCGAGCGAAACTCGGACGGGATTCCCCGGTATCGCGGGCGGCTTCGGTGGCGTTGCGTGCGTCCTTCTCCGTGACCACGCGTTCTTTGATTCTGCGGGCGCTTCTGTTCCGGCTGGCGTCGTGGATGTCAGTGGTGCTCATGGGATTTCTCCTCCGTCACGGCCGCGCTGCCCGGTGCGGATGCCGACACCGGCGCAGCAGCATCGGCTCACTGTGGGGACCATGCTACGCGTCAGTAGGTAGGGGTAAAGGGGGTTCGGTGGCTAATGTTGGCGGCAGGCTGCAATGCCGGAGGGAACTGCCTGGAAATGGCGGAAAACCGGCAGCGGTATCAACCTGAAGGAGATTCTCATGGCATGGGTGGAGACGGAACGCGCGGAATTGGTCCGGACGCTGCGGGAGGCTGATCCGCTGGCGCCGACGCTCTGCGAAGGCTGGGATGTGCGCCGGCTGCTGGCCCACCTGGTGCTCCGTGAGCACGCGCCCTGGAAGATTGCCGCCGATGCGGTGCGTCGGCAGAAGCCCGGGCAGGAAAAGCAGCTGGGTGCCGTGGCCGCCGCGGCGTCCACGCCGGAGGGATATGCCGCTCTGGTGGACCGGTTCGCCGCCGGGCCGGGCCGGTTTTCGCCCTATCGGCTGGATGCGGCGAACCTTGTGGAGTATGTCATCCATCACGAGGACATCCGCCGCGGCGACGGTACGGCTGAGCCGCGGGAACTTCCTGCCGGAGAGCAGCAGGCGCTGTGGAAGCAGCTGGGCCTGATGGCGCGGATGGGATACCGCGGCAGCCCCGTGGGAGTTGAACTGGCGCTGCCCGGTTCCGGACGGCGCCGGGTGAAGGGCGGCAAGTCCTCGGTGCTGGTCTCGGGGGACGTGGTGGACCTTGCGCTGCATGCCATGGGCCGCCGCGCGGCAGCCAATGTCAGCATCGAAGGCGGGGGTGACGCGGTCCGCATGTTCAGGCAGTGGGCAGCGGACTAATATTTCCCGGCTTGACAAGTACCCCCTCTTTGCCGTTGAAATAGTAAGCACACTGATTGTTTCAGCGGAGCAGGACCGCCTACCAATGACGTATCAGGGAAGCAGGAAGATGCAGAACGAGGGGGACTGGGAACCCGTGCGGCTGCTCTCAACGGCTGCAAGACTGGTAAGACGAGAAGTAGATTACAAACTGCGTGCCGTGGGACTGACCCAGGAGCGGGTGACCGTGCTGCGGGTGCTCCTGGCCGACGGTCCCATGCGGCGTGCAGAACTAGCCCGGCGTCTCCGCGTCACCGCCCAGACCCTGGGTACGGCGCTGGTAAGCATGGCCGGGCAGGGCCTCGTGGAAGAGGTGCCGGCCGAGACCGTTGGCCGGTCCGGCCGCTGGATGGCGATCTCCGAGCGCGGGCAGAAGCTGCTCGCCGACGCTGAAAACCTCGAACAGGATGAGTCCACGGCCGGAATCGGCCCGGAGCTGCGATCGGAGCTGATCATGCTCATCCGCGGACTCGAACACGGCAAGCAGCAGCGGGCCCCCGGCAAGCCGCTCCTGGCGGGGACGCCGGACGGGTCACCGCTGGCGGCGCCTTCCGACCCGCAAGGGTAACGTGTTGACCCAAGAGCAATACGTTATTGGCCTGGTGCCGGAGGAAGGAAGGGCATGAGCGAGGGAATCCGCGTTGCCGATGTCGACGAGATAGATGAGGGCGAAGCCCTCACGGTGGATGCTGAAACGGCTGGCACCGCGGACGATATAGCAGTGTTCCACAGCGATAACGGACGCTTCTATGCGCTCAATGACACCTGCACGCATGAGGATGCCTCCCTTGCCGACGGGTGGATCGAAGGCGACGAGGTGGAATGCCCCGTCCATTCCGCGCGGTTCTGCCTTCGCACAGGCGAGGCCCTGTGCCTGCCGGCCCTCACCAACACCAAGGCGCACCGCGTCGACGTACGCGACGGTGCCGTCTGGCTGTACCCCAACGTGAGTCCGCTCGACGCCTGATGGCTGCTGCCCCCGCGTCGATCGCCGTGGTGGGCGGCGGAATTGCCGGCTTCAGCGCCGTCCGCGAACTCCGCCGGCAGGGTTACACAGGCACCCTGTCCCTCGTGGACCCGGTCGGGCTGCCCTACGACCGGCCGCCGCTGAGCAAGGCGTTCCTCGCCGGAACCCTGGACCGGCTCCGCCTGCAGCTCGCCCCCGCCCAGTGGTATGAGGACAACGACACCTCCGTTATCGCCGACACCGTGGACAAGCTTGAACCCGGCGACGGCGCAACCCCGCCCGTCCTCGTCCTGGACTCGGGCAGGGAGCTGGCCGCCGACGTCGTCCTGCTCGCCACCGGAGCCCGCGCCCGCCGGCTGCCGCTGCCCGGGATGGATCTGCCCGGCGTGTTGACCCTGCGCAGCGCCGACGACGCCCAGGCCCTGCAGGCGCATCTGGTCCCCGGCGCGCATCTGGTGATCCTCGGTGCGGGACTGGTCGGTGCGGAAGTGGCGGGAACGGCCCGGACACTGGGTGCGGCGGTGACCCTGGTGGATCCTGCCGAGCTGCCCTCCGCCAAGGTTGTGGGCCCCGAAATGGCCGGCTACCTGCAGGGGCTCCACGCCGGGCACGGAACCGCCCATATTCGGGACACCGCGGCGGCAATCACCGCGGAAGGACAATCCCTGGGGGTGGAACTGGCCGCCGGCGGCAGGCTTTCCGCCACCGCCGTTCTGGTCGCGGCGGGCAGTGAACCGGAAACGGCCCTCGCCGAAGCGGCAGGGCTCTCCGTGGACGGCGGTGTGCTGGTGGACGGCGCCGGGCGTACCTCACATCCGCGCATTTTCGCCGCCGGGGACTCCTCCCGCCGGCTCGGCCCCGGCGGGGTGCCCGGCAGGCGCTTTGAACACTGGGACGCGGCACGCCGCACGGGCGAGGCGGCAGCGGCCGGGATGCTCGGCATCGACCCTCCCGCCGGGGCGGCAGACTGGTTCTGGTCCGACCGCTACGGCGTGCATCTGGAAGTGGCCGGCAGCATGGTCGTCCCCGGGCAGACCGTCCTCCGCGGGGAACCCGGTCCCGGTTTCACGGCCTTCCGGCTGGGCCTGGACGGGAGGCTGGCCGGTGTGGCCGCCGTCGACGGCGGAACCGCCGTTCGGGCGGCCAGGAAACTGATCGAATCCGGCCGCGTCCTCGACCCGGCGCTGCTGCAGGACCCGGCCGTCGACGTGCGCCGGCTGGCCCGCGGGAAGGCCTGAACAGAGGTTTCGGACGCCAGTTCTGCAGGAGTTCCGGGCCGCCAAGGGATTACGAAAGGTTTGCGTTGCGTAATAGGGGAGAACCTGGGATAACGTTATTTTTGGATCCGCGACCGCCGGGTCCGTTCCGTTCGTTTACGTGATCCAAGGAGCCCCACATGGCCCTGTCCCGGATGCGCCGCGCTGCCGCCGCTGCCGCCGTCGCCGTTCTGTCCCTCTCCGCCTGCTCCACCGGAGCCGCGGGTGAAAATGAAACCTCAGGCAGTGCTGCCGCCGCTGAAGACCAGTTCCCCGTCACCATTGAGCATGCCTTCGGCGAGACCATCATCGAGGGCGTGCCGGAGCGCGTCGCCGCTGTCGCCTGGGCCAATGCCGAAACCGCCCTCGCCCTGGATGTGGTTCCCGTGGGGATGCCGCTGATCGAATTCGGCGGCAATGACCATGGCACCACGCCCTGGATCGACGAGGCACTCGAAGACCTCGACGCGCCCATCGGGTCGGAGAACGCGCCGGCGCAGTACTCCGAGACTGACGGGATTGCCTTCGACGACGTCGCAGCCACCAATCCCGACGTCATCCTCGCCGCGTACTCCGGCCTGTCGCAGGAGGACTACGACAAGCTGAGCAAGATCGCCCCCGTGGTCGCCTACCCCGAGACTGCCTACGGCACGTCCTGGCAGGACACCACCACCATGATCGGTGAGGCCCTGGGCAAGAGCGACGAAGCGGAGCAGCTGGTGGCGGACACCGAGCAGGCCATCACCGACAAGGCTGCCGAATACCCGCAGCTCGAGGGCAAGTCCTTCATCTACGGCAACCTCGCCCCGGGTGCGGAGAATTCCGTCTACACCGCCCTGGACAACCGGCCCAAGTTCATTGAATCCCTCGGCCTCACCATGGCGCCGGTGGTAGCGGAGAACACCAAGGGAGACGAGTTCTACATCCCGTGGTCGGATGAAAACCTCGACCAGCTGGATTCCGACATCTTTGTCAGCTGGGTGGCGAGCGAAGAGGTTGCTGACAGCATCGCCTCCGATCCGCTGCTGGGGCAGATCCCCGCTGTGAAGAACGGCGGCCTCGTGGCCGACGCCGACCCGACGCGCGTCTTCTCCACCTCGGCCATCAACGTGCTCAGCATTCCCTACGCCCTGGACAACGTGGTGCCGATGATCGCCGACGCGGCCACGGCAGCCGACGACGCCAAGTAGGACCCCGATTTCTCTGCCTTCTCCGGAAGGCGCAGTGGACACCCCGGATTCCGTCCGGGGTGTCCGCTGTTTAACCGCCCGGCGGGCCGGCTCCGCACGGTCCGCCGCGAGACCTGATTGGACAGCCACCCACCGCTGTTTGCAATGATCGAAGGTATGGAAGACCTGCTTTCCCTTGCCGTCAGCTTCAAACCGCTCTTTGCCGTCCTGGTGGCTGTGGGTATTGCCCTCGTCCTGGCCCGGATCCTGCGGGATGTGGTCCATCGGGCATTCCGGAAGATTCCGGGCATCCGGGAGATCACCGTGAAGGCCCGGAATCCGCTGCGGCTGGGCCTCTCGCTGATCGGTGCGAGAATCGCCCTGGGAGCCACCGCAGCCGGTTCCTCCTGGCTGCCGGCGGTGGACTACGTGCTGGTGCTGGGGCTGATCGGCGCCGTGGCGTGGCTGGCGGTGGTGCTCCTGCTGATCATCGAGGCCATGGTCCTCACGAAGTACAGCACCGATACGCGGGACAACCGCAGGCTCCGCCGGCTCAAGACCCAGGTTATCCTGGGGAGGCGGGTCGGCGTTGCCGTCCTGATCAGCCTCGCCGTGGCCTGCGTGCTGCTGACCATTCCCGAGGTCCGCGCCCTGGGCGCCGGCATCCTCGCCTCCGCCGGTGTGCTGTCCATCGTGGCCGGCCTCGCCGTGCAGGGCACCCTGACCAACGTCTTTGCCGGCATGCAGCTGGCCTTCACCGACGCGATCCGGGTGGACGACGTCGTTGTGGTGGAAGGCGAGTGGGGCACCATCGAGGAAATCACCATGACTTACGTGGTACTGCATATCTGGGATGACCGGCGCCTGATCCTGCCCTCCACCTACTTCACCACCACTCCGTTCCAGAACTGGACCCGCCGCCAGTCGGACATCCTGGGCACGGTGGAACTGGACCTGGACTGGCGCGTCCCGGTCGGGGAGCTGCGCACCCTACTGAAACAGATCCTGGCCGACACCGACCTGTGGGACCAGCGGACCGGCGTCCTGCAGGTGACGGAAGCGGTGAAGGGAATGGTGCGGATCCGCATTCTCGTGAGCGCGGTGGACAGCGGCACCCTCTTCGACCTGCGCTGCCTCATCCGCGAGACCATGGTGAGCCACCTCCAGGAATGGCACCCGGAAGCACTGCCGCGCCAGCGCTGGGAGGAAGTCCGCCAGCCCGCCCGCGAGGCACACCGCGGCCCGCGCACTGCGCCGCAGCCGCGCAGCGAGGACACCAGCGACTCCCAGTTGTTCACCGGCACCCTGGATGCGGTGGGACGCCGGGCGAATTTCTCCGGCCCCGGCGAGGACGTCTTCGCCGAACGGGAAGAACACGCCGACGGCGACGGGCGCCGCTGACTTGCCGGTCCCCGCGGAACGGCACCCCCGAGGTGTTGACAGGAGGCGCTGCGCAGGGCGGGAATAAGAACCCCGGCAGTTCGGTCGGGCCCGGCGAAGGGATGACAAGATGGCCGATGCCTTTGTGCTCCACGAAATCCAGGGCTCCAGCGTCTGGGCCAACGACGGCGAGCGGCTGGGCCTGGTGGGGGAAGTGCACCTGGACCGGAAGACCGGAGAGCCCGTATGGATCACCGTTGACCTCGGCTTGATCGCGGCCGAGGAACACTATGTTCCCCTGATCAGTTCCCGCCGCAACGGGCAGGACATCTTCGTGAACTATTCCAAAGACCAGGTAGCGCACTCACCCGGAGCCAATCCGGAAAATCCGCTCAGCCCCGGTGAAGAGAGCATCCTGATGGACTACTACGGCCTGCGCTGAAGTGCTCGGCCCGGGTGCATTAGCGGCATCTCTTTGTTGGTAAGAACGCTTACTAATAGCATGGGGGCAGAACATTCATCCAGCAGGAGGCCGCAGTGGCGCAGGAAACGAACAGCAAAGCCGAGACAGCACCCAGTCCGGACGACGCACGCAAGCCGGATAAACCCACCGAGGTTTCCAAACCCAACTGGAAATACATCCTCAAGAAGACCGTCCGCGAGTTTTCCAAGGACCAGTGCACCGACCTGGCCGCAGCACTGACCTACTACACAGTCCTGGCGATCTTCCCGGCACTGCTGGCCATGGTCTCCATTCTGGGGGTCGTGGGACAGGGCGAAAGCACCACCAATGCCCTGCTGGAATTCGTTAAGCAGTTTGCACCCGAAGACGCCGCCAAGGTCATTCAGGGACCCATCGAGCAGCTGACCTCCTCCAGCGCTGCCGGCCTCACGCTGATCATTGGTATCGTAGGCGCCCTCTGGTCCGCCTCCGGCTTCGTGAAGGCGTTTGGTCGTTCACTGAACCGGATTTACGAAGTTGAGGAAGGCCGACCCGCCTGGAAGCTGCTTCCCACGCAGCTGCTCGTGACCCTGATCCTGGTCCTGATGGCGGCCGCACTGCTGCTGATGCTGGTGATTTCCGGCCCGATCGCCGAAGCCATCGGCAATGTCATCGGTCTGGGCAGTGAAGCGGTAACCATCTGGAACATCGCCAAGTGGCCGGTCATGGTGATCTTCGCCGTGCTGATCATCGCAGTCCTCTACTACGCCACCCCGAACGTCAAGCAGCCCAAGTTCCGCTGGATGAGCATGGGCTCGCTGATTGCCCTCGTGATCCTGGCGATCGTGACCCTTGGCTTCAGCTTCTACGTCGCAAACTTCGGCAACTACAACGCCACTTACGGCGCCATTGGCGGCGTTATCGTCCTGCTGCTGTGGATCTGGCTGGCCAACGTTTCCCTGCTCTTCGGCGCAGAGTTCGACGCCGAGGTGGAGCGCGGCCGCGAACTCCAGGCAGGCATTCAGGCCGAGGAATCCGTGCAGCTTCCCCCGCGTGACACCCGCCAGACGGAGAAGCGCCAGGAGCAGGAAGAGAAGGATATTGAGGAAGGCCGGAAGCTGCGCCAGCAGCACGCCGGCAAGGACTATGACGACCACCTGCACGAGTAGCCGTTAGCGCACTGTAAAGCCGCGCACGCAGAAGCGTCCCGGACCATCTGGTCCGGGGCGCTTCTGCGTGCGGGTGATGCTGCCGGGTGTCCCGGATCGAGAGTGCAGTAGTTACCGTTTTCCAGCCCGAAAACGGTAACTACTGCTGTTTCGATTCCTCCGGGGGCTCGCCGGCCGCCTACTTTTCCGGTGCGGTGTTCTCCGGAGCCTTTCGGCCGCGGTGGCCCTTGGCACCGAGGTTCCTGCCCTTGGCCAGGAACCGGGCTCCGAACAGCAGCAGCCCGATAAGCATCAGGGCGCCGGCCCGCAGCCAGACCGTGCCATCCTGCTGGGTCAGGAGCAGCAGGCAGGACGCGATGGCCAGATACGGCACCACGATCGGGGCCTTAAAGTGCTTTTCCTCCACCTTGTCCCTGCGCAGCACAATCACTGCGAGGTTGGTGCTCAGGAAAACGAAGAGCAGCAGGAGGACCACGGTCTCGGCCAGCGACGCCAGTCCGCCGGTCATGGTCAGGATCATGGCGACGGCGGTGGTGGCGATGATGGCCACCCAAGGGGTCTTCCGGTGGGGCAGCACCCGTCCGAAGACGGCGGGAAGCAGGCCCTGTTCTGACATTCCGTAGGTCAGCCGCGAGGACATGATCATGGTCAGGAGGGCGCCGTTGGCCACGGCCACCAGGGCCACCAGGCTGAAGAGCCAGTCCGGAACGCCGAACCCGGTGGCGCTGACGACGTCGAGCAGCGGACCCGAGGACCCGGCGAGGTCCTCAGTGGGCAGCGCAATGGATGCGGCCAGCCCGATCAGGATGTACACGAGGCCGGCGGTGAGCATGGCGCCGAAAATGGCCTTCGGGTACACCCGGCGGACGTCGCGGACTTCCTCGGCAATATTGGCCGACACCTCGAACCCCACGAAGGAGTAGTAGGCGATCACCGATGCGGCGAGGACCGCCGTGCCCGGATTCACGCCTACCGGGAACTGGGTGATCTGTTCCGTGAAGCCTTCACCCTTGCCCAGCATGAGGCCAACCAGCACGATCACCAGAACCAGGCCGGAAAGCTCAATCACGGTCATGACCACGTTGCTGCGTACCGATTCGGAGATGCCGCGGGCGTTCAGCAGTGCCACCAGCAGCAGGAAGACAATGGCCGCGGGGACCGGAGGGACATCCAGGAACGGGCTGAGGTAGTCGCCCGTGAAGGCCAGCGCCAGGCCCGCAGCACTCGTTACGCCGGCCGCGAGCATCGCGAAACCGACCAGGAACGAGATTGCCGGCACCTTGAAGGCGCGCTGGGCGAACACCGCCGCACCGCCGGCCTTCGGATACTTGGTTACGAGCTCGGCATAGGAGGCGGCGGTCAGCAGCGCGAGCAGCAGGGCAACCAACAGCGGCACCCAGATGGCACCGCCGACCTCACCCGAGACCTCGCCCACCAGCGCGTAGATACCCGCACCGAGCACGTCGCCGAGAATGAACAAATACAGCATGGGCCCGGTGATGCCCTGCTTGAGTTTGGAGGCAGGCTTTTCCTGCGTGGTTTCTTCCATAGGGAAAAGTTTAGACAAGATAGTAAGAATGCTGATGATTCCTCCTCGGTCCTGTAAAAATTACCTATGACCAGTTCTGAATCTGCACCAACAGCTCCCGAATACGACGTAGTTATTGTGGGCGGCGGCATGGCCGGGCTCACTGCCGCACTGGTCCTGGGACGGGCGCGCCGCCGGGTGGTGGTGCTCGACGCCGGGACTCCGCGCAACGCCCCCGCCGGCCATGTCCACGGCTTCCCCACCCGCGACGGCATGCCCCCGGCGGAACTCCTCGCCCTCGCCCGTGCCGAGGTCCGCGGCTACGGCGTCGACCTCGTGGAGGCGACGGTCGCCGCCGTGGAGCCCTCCGGCACGGTCCGGACGGGCGACGGCCGGGAATTCCGGGGACGTCAGCTGATCCTCGCCACCGGACTGCGGGACGTCCTGCCGGACATTGAGGGCCTGCGTGCCCGCTGGGGCCGCGACGTGCTGCAGTGCCCCTACTGCCACGGCTACGAAACGGCGGACAAAGTGCTGGCCGTGCTGGGCACGGAGGAAACCTCCATCCAGCAGGCACAGCTGGTCCGCACCTTCTCCGCTGACGTGGTGCTGGTTCTGCACGCCGACATTTCCCTCAGTGACGAGGACGCCAACGGCCTGGCCGCGATGGGCATCCGCGTCCTGGCGGGCAAGGTGGCGGAACTGAGTGTCGAAAACGATGCCCTGGCCGGCCTTGTGCTGGCCGACGGGCGGACCGTTCCCTGCGAGGCCCTGTTCCTGGAACCGGCCGCGGAGATGGACAAGGGCCTGACCCGGCACCTTGAAGTGGATGACGACGGCTGTATTGTCACCGACGGGCTGGGGCGTACCAGCCAGGAGCGGATCTGGGCCGTGGGCAACGCCACCGATCCCTCCGCGCAGGTTGTCGCCGCGGCGGGGGATGCGTACCGCCTGGCGGTAGTGGTCAACGCCAAGCTGCTCGAAGAAGACCTGGGGCTGGCCGTGGCCTCCGCAGGGGAGAACCCGATGGCAGGCATGGTGGAAGCCGCAGCGCTCAAGGAAGCGGTCTAGGGAGCCGGCCGGCCGAGCCGCCGGAGCGGAGTGACCCGGCTGGTCGCCCCGGCGGCTTCCCCGCGCCGCTAGCGGCGGCGCGGGCTCCAGGGGGCGAGCAGCGGAGAGCCGGCCACGCCGTCGCCGGAGCTCATTCCGTCCAGCACATACTTCAGGGATTCCAGCGAGGTGCGGCGCGGCTGCCAGCCCAGGACTTCCCGCGCGCGGGTGGTGTCCATGACGGGAGCACCGGCGGCCATGTCGATCCAGCCCGGGTCGGTGGCCTGCAGATGGGCTGCCCACGTCAGCCCGACGACGGCGCGCACCAGCTTCACCGGCACGTTCAGGACCCGCTTGGCGCCCAGCACCCCGGCGAGCAGTTCCGGGGTGATGATCGGATCGGCGGCAATGTTGAACGCGCCCTCGGCCCGCTGGTCCACCACCCGCCAGTAGGCGTCGGCAATGTCATCGGCATGGACCGCCTGGAAAACAAACTCGGCGGGCAGCGGAAGCAGCGGCAGCGGAAGCTTGTTGAGGACGGACTTGGGGATCACCCGGCCCACGAAATAGTTGCCGATCTCGCTACCGGCGTCGGAGGAGAGAATCAGGCCCGGGCGCAGGCGGGCCACCGCGATCTCCGGGTATTCCAGTTCGAACCGGTCCAGCAGGGCCTCCTGTTCACCCTTGTGCCGGCTGTAGTGCGAGCTGGCAATGCCGCGGGCCGGCCAGGACTCGTCCGTCAGGCGGTCCTTCGGTGCCGGGCTGTACGCGCCCACCGAGGAGGCACAGACAAACTGGCGCACCCCCGCTGCGGCCGCGGCAGCGAGCGCGTTTTCCGTGCCTTGGACGTTGACGCGGTGCAGCTCGGCTTCGTCGCGGTTGGGCTGGATCAGCCAGGCGAGATGGATCACCGCATCGGTTCCGCGGAGTGCCTCGGTCAGTTTGCCGACGCTCCCGGTATCGCCGACGTCGACGCTGTGCCACTCGACGTTGGTGTACGGCGGCAGCGAGGTGTCGGGGATCCGGCGGGCAATACCCACCACCTCCAGGTCGGCGCGCTCACTGCGGGCAGCGGCGAGGCGGCGCAGAACGGCCGTCCCCACGTTTCCGGTTGCTCCGATAACGGCTACTCGCATGGTCCAGGTCCTTCCGTTGCACTGCTGCCGGCATTCGCCTTCGACTCTACCGCCGCACTCTCTTTACGGCAGCCTTTGAGCAGCCGGCGGGTAGCCCGGAACGGAGGTGGAAAAGGGCTAATCTGGTGGGCATGACCACTGAAGGAACAGCGCAGGCGAACAGCTCCGGAGACCACAGCACCAAGGGCTCCTATGTGACCGGCGGGACCGAATACACCCGGGACACGAACTACATCGAAACCCGGATCACCCGTGACGGCCGCGACGGCTACCCCGTGGAGGCGGGCCGCTACCGGCTGGTGGCTGCGCGCGCCTGCCCGTGGGCCAACCGGACCATCATTGTCCGCCGGCTCCTCGGGCTGGAGGACGCCATTTCGCTGGGCCTGCCCGGACCCACCCACGACGCCCGCAGCTGGACCTTCGACCTGGATCCGGACGGGCGGGACCCGGTACTGGGCATCGAGCGGCTGCAGGAGGCCTTCTTTAAGCGGGTCCCCGGCTATCAGCGCGGGATTACTGTCCCGGCCGTCGTCGACATTCCGACAGGTGCCGTGGTGACCAACAACTTCCCGCAGATCACCCTGGATTTCTCCACGGAGTGGAAGGAGTTCCACCGCGAGGGCGCGCCGGACCTGCTGCCGGCGGAGCACCTGGAGGAAATGGAGCAGGTCAACAAGCGGATCTTTACCGAAGTGAACAACGGGGTGTACCGGTGCGGGTTCGCCGGCTCCCAGGAGGCCTACAACGCCGCCTATGACCGCCTCTGGACCGCCATGGACTGGCTGGAGGAGCGGCTCTCGAAGCAGCGCTACCTGATCGGGGACACCATCACCGAGGCGGATGTGCGGCTGTTCACCACCCTGGTGCGCTTCGACCCGGTCTACCACGGACACTTCAAGTGCAACCGGAACAAGCTCACCGAAATGCCTGCCCTCTGGGGGTACGCGCGCGACCTGTTCCAGACACCGGGCTTCGGGGACACCGTGGACTTCGAGCAGATTAAGGCGCACTACTACGTAGTCCACGAGGACATAAACCCCACCGGGATTGTTCCTCAGGGTCCTGATGTGGCCAACTGGCTGTCCGGGCACGGCCGGGAGGAGCTTGGTGGCAGGCCTTTCGGGAACGGAACCGCCCCCGGGCCGGTCCGCGAATCGGAGCGCGTGGCCCCGGGGCACGGCGCCGGAAACTAAGCAGGGGGCACCAGCCCTAATACGCAACATAAACGTTTCTTAAAGGCCCGGACCATAGGCTAGCCTTACTTAAGAAATTGCCTGTTGCCCAAGGGAGGTGCCTACGTGAGTGTTGCCGCACGCCCGTCAGGCGTTTCCCGACCGGACGCCCCGGCGGATCCCGAAGCCCCCGGCACCCGGCGGCGTGCGGGCCTTCTCCTCCTGACCATGCTGGTGCTGGCTCTTGCCTGCGCCGCCTCCGTGGCCATCGGCGCCCGGCCGGTTGCCCCAGGCACCGTCTGGGACGCCTTCACCGATTTCGATCCTGCCAACGGGGACCACGCGGTTGTCCTTTCACGTGTGCCCCGCACCGTCCTGGGCCTGCTCGCGGGTGCGGCCCTGGGCCTCGCCGGCGCGGCAATGCAGGGTGTCGCCCGCAATCCGCTGGCGGACCCGGGCATCCTGGGCGTCAACGCCGGTGCCGCATTTGCCGTGGTGCTGGGCATTTATGTTTTCGGCGTCACCCGCCTCACCGGCTACGTCTGGTTCGCCCTTGCCGGCGCCGCGCTGGCCGCCGTCGTGGTGTACCTGGTCGCGAGCCTCGGCAGGGAAGGCGCCACACCGGTCAAGCTGGCCCTGGCCGGCGCCGCACTGAGCGCCGGGCTGATGTCCCTGCTCAGTGCCGTGCTGGTCTCCAGCCAGCAGACCCTGGACACCTTCCGGTTCTGGCAGGTGGGCAGCGTGTCCGGCCGCGACTGGGACACCATCGTTGCGGTACTGCCGTTCCTGGCTGTCGGTGCCCTGATCTCTGTCAGCGCCGGACGCGCGCTGAACGGCCTCAGCCTGGGTGACGACGTGGCCCGCGGGCTCGGCCAGCGCGTCGGGCTCAGCCGGGGGATCACTGCGCTGGGTGTGGTCCTGCTGTGCGGGGCGGCCACCGCCGCCGCCGGCCCCATCGCGTTCATCGGCCTGGTCATCCCGCACGTGGTGCGCAGTTTCACCGGCCCGGATTACCGCTGGATTCTGCCCTTCTCCATGCTCCTCGCCCCGGCGCTGCTGGTCAGTGCGGACGTGGCGGGACGGGTCCTGCTGCCGCCGGGGGAGATTCCCGTCGGCGTCACCACCGCCGTGATCGGCGCCCCGGTGTTCATCTGGCTGGTGCGCCGGCGGAAGCTGGCCGAGCTATGAACGCCGTCGTCGAGACTCCCCGCACCGCCCCCGCCGGTGCCGCCGACGCCGTCCGGGCCGCCCGGAAACTGGGACGACGACGCCGGGTGCTGACGCCGGCGCTGCTGGCCGCCGCAGTGCTGGTGCTCTTTGCGGTTTACGTGTTGCTCGGGACCTATACCTTCACCGTTCCGGACTTCTTCCGGATCCTCTTCGGTGAGCAGATTCCCGGCGCCACCTACATCCTGATGGAGAGCAAACTCCCGCGGGCCGTGATCGGCACCCTGATCGGGGTCGGCTTCGGTATTGCCGGCGCCGTCTTCCAGACACTGCTGCGCAACCCCCTGGCCAGCCCGGACATCATCGGCATCAGCTACGGTGCCAGCGCCAGCGCAGTCTGCGCCATCGTGCTGTTCGGCGCAGCCGGAACCACCGTGTCCATCGCCGCCCTCGCAGGCGCCCTGCTGGTGGCCCTGGCCATCTACCTGCTTTCCCGCCGCGGCGGTGTGGCCGGATACCGGCTGGTGCTGGTGGGCATCGGCTTTGCCGCCGTTATGCAGGCCCTGGTCAACTTCCTGCTGACTCGAACGGACATCCGGACCGCGTCCGAAGCGCTCGTGTGGCTCAACGGCTCCCTGAACAACAGCAGCTGGGACCGGGCCGCCGTCCTGGCAGTATTCCTGCTGGTGCTCCTCCCCGCCGCGGCCGTGCTCTCCCGCACCCTGCGCGGACTGGAACTGGGCGACGACGCCGCCGCGGGCCTGGGCATCCGGGTGGAAACCGCCCGGCTGGCCCTGATCATTGTGGCCGTCGGCCTGGCCGCCGCCGCGACTGCCGCTGCGGGTCCGGTGGCTTTCATCGCGTTCCTCTCCGGTCCGATCGCCCGGCGGCTGATGCACGGGGAGGCCACCCTGCTCACCGCCGGCCTGGTGGGCGCCTGCATTGTCCTTGCGGCGGATTTCGTCGGCGCCAACCTCATCCCTGGCGTCACCCTGCCGGTGGGCGTCGTGACCGGCGCCCTCGGGGCACCTTTTCTTCTGTGGCTGCTGGTCACGTCAAACCGCGTAGGCCAAGGAGGCTGACATGGAGAACCTGCTTTCCGCTGAAAAGCTGGAGCTCGGATACGACGAGCGCAAAGTGGTGGACTCGCTCTCGCTTACCCTGCCCGCGGGCAGGATCACGATCATTGTCGGCGCCAACGCGTGCGGAAAGTCCACGCTGCTGCGGGGCCTGGCCCGGCTGCTGAAGCCGGCCGGAGGCACCGTCTACCTCAACGGCAAGGACATCTCCTCAGTGCCCAGCCGGCAGGTGGCCCGCACACTGGGGCTGCTTCCGCAGACACCCACGGCACCCGAAGGGATCACCGTGGCGGACCTGGTGGGCCGCGGCCGCTACCCGCACCAGGGCTGGTTCCGGCAGTGGACAGCCGCCGACGACGAAGCCGTTGCCGCCGCACTGGCAGCCACCGATACCGTGGACCTGGCCGGGCGGAACGTGGACGAACTTTCCGGCGGCCAGCGCCAGCGGGTCTGGATCGCCATGGCCCTGGCCCAGGAGACGGACATCCTGCTGCTGGATGAGCCCACCACGTTCCTGGACGTCACCCACCAGATCGAGGTCCTGGACCTGATCACCGACTTGAACCGGCGTGCCGGCACCACCGTGGCCATTGTCCTGCATGACCTGAACCTGGCCGCCCGCTACGCGGACCACCTGGTGGCCATGAAGGACGGACGGATTGCCGCAGAAGGCGCCCCGGCCGACGTCGTCACCGAAGAACTGGTCAGCACGGTCTTCGGGCTGGCCTCCCGTGTCATTCCGGATCCGGTCTCCGGCACCCCGATGGTCATCCCGCTCGGACGCCACCACAGCGCCGCACCGGAACCGGAAGCAGAGCCGGAACCGGAAAAGCCCTCTGGCTACCTGCCCAACCCGGGGGACGGCCAGCGTCGATCCGGCATCAACGAGCCCATGGAGGCCGCATCATGACGCACGTCCGCTCCGTAAACGGCGCAGCTGCCGCTTCCGTCGACCCCGCCGGCACTGCGTCCGCGCGCCCGGCCCGCCGGGTACGCAGCACCGCCGCCGTGATGTCCTTCGACGTCGAGGTCAAGCGGATTGTCCGGCTGGGTGCCAACTTCCAGCGCATCACCTTCGCCGGAGCCTGCCTGGCCGATTTCGGTGTGCAGGGACAGACCCACGACCTGCGGATCAAGGTGATCGTGCCCTGCGTCGACGCCGACGGCACCTCCCTGCCGCTTCCGGACCTGTCCACGCTCGACGCCGGCTGGTACCAGGACTGGCTGAAACTGGACCCGGCCACACGCGGATGCATGCGCACCTATACCGTCCGCGGTGCCCGCTGCTCCGGGCCGGAACCCGAAATCGACGTCGACTTCGTCCTCCACTTCGACGAGGACGGCAAGGGCGGGCCGGCCTCCAGCTGGGCCGCCGCCGCGGTTCCGGGGGACCGGGTTTGCGTCATTGGCCCCAACGTTGCCCAGTGCGTCACCGCCGAATCCTACGGCGGCATCGAATGGCGTCCCGGCATGGCCCGGCACGTGCTGCTCGCCGGGGATGAAACGGCTGTTCCGGCGATCACCGCGATCCTGGAATCACTGCCGGAAGACGTGACCGGCCACGCCCTGATGGAGATCCCCTCCAGCGGGGACCGCCAGGAAGTCCGCACCGACTCCGGCGTGCAGATGATCTGGCTCGCCCGCGGCGCCCGGCCCCACGGCGAACTGCTCGACGCCGCGGTGCGCCAGGTCGTCGCGCTGCCCGGCTGGGCATCAGTGGAGACCGCCGACGGTGCCCCGTTCCGTCCCAGCCCGACCCTGCGGGAACCCGAGGAAGTCAACGTGGACGAAGCCATCCTCTGGGAAACCCCGCAGCGGCTGGATCCGGCAGTGGTGGAAGCTTCACGGAACCCGCATGCGCCGTCGGGAGCGCTTCCCTTCTACGCCTGGATTGCCGGTGAAGCCGCCGTGGTGCGCGGCCTGCGCCGCTACCTGGTGCGCGACGTCGGGATTGACCGCAAGCAGGTGGCCTTTATGGGCTACTGGCGCAAGGGCCGTGCCGAGCTGTCCTAACCGCTCCGGCCCCAAGTTTTTGTTATGACCGGCCCGCCGTACGGCGGGCCGGTCCCCTCTGAAAGGAACACCATGAAAAGAGCTCCGCTCGCCGCCCTGCTGGCCGTCCCGGCAGTCCTGCTGGCCCTAAGCGGCTGCGGTGCCGATGCCGCAGACAGCGCGGCATCCGATTCGACCGGGGAAGCTGCGGAGCAGTTCCCGGTAACCATCGAATCGGCACTGGGAGAGGCCACCATTGAGCAGAAGCCTCAGCGCGTGGTCACCCTCGGGTGGGGTTCGGCCGACACCGCCGTCGCGCTGGGCACCACGCCGGTGGGCGTCGAAGAGGTCACCTGGGGCAATGACGAGCACGGCAACTACCCGTGGGTGAGCGAAGCCATCGAGGAACGCGGAGACGATTTCCCCGCCACGTTCACCGGCGGACAGGACATCGACATCGACGCCATTGTGGCACTGGAACCGGACCTGATCCTGGCCCCGAACTCCGGCATCACCCAGGAGGACTTCGACATCCTCAACGACCTCGCCCCCACCGTTGCCTACCCGGAAAAGGCCTGGAACATCGACTGGGATGACCACATTTCGGTGATCGGCAAGGCGCTGGGCGAGCCGGAGGCAGCAGAGGAAGCAGTTGCCGGCGTCGAGCAGGCATTGGCCGACAGCGCAGCCGAGCACCCTGAGTTTGAGGGCAAGACCTTCGCCTACGTCTGGGGCGGCGGCGCCCCGGGTTCCCTGGTGCTGTACAACGAGGGTGACGCGCGGGTGGATATCCTCACCGCGCTGGGGATGACCGTGGATCCGGCAGTTAAGGACATTCCCTCGAGTGAAGGCAGCTTCACCTCGGAGCTGGGGCTCGAAAACGCAGCCAAGCTGACGGACGTCGATGTCCTGTTCACCTGGTACAACGACGAAGCAGAGCAGCAGCGTACGGAAGAGCAGCGCCTCTTCGCGCAGATTCCCGCCGTGGAACGCGGCTCCGTGGTGCGTAACCTTGACCGCCAGGTCGGCATGGCTTCCAGCTTCCTGACCCCGCTGAGCGTCCCGTGGGTCCTGGACCGGTTTGAGCCGATGATCGAAGAAGCAGTTGCCAAGGTCGACTAGTTCGGCGCCTGCTGAGGTTCCGGCGCGAGCCGGACACCCGGGAGCGGCCGGTGCGGATGCACCGGCCGCTCCTCGGCGTTCACTGCTGAGCGCCGGACGGGGGACCGCACTGCTGGCCGCGGGCCTGGGAGTGCTGCTCCTCGCCGTGGTGACCAGCCTGGCCGTCGGTGCCCATCAACTGAACCCCGCGGAGGTTGCAGCGTCACTGTGGACGGAAATCACCGGCACGGGCAGCACCTACGCCGACGACGTGGTGGCCAGCCGCGTGCCGCGGACCGTCCTTGGCCTCATCGCCGGTGCGGCCCTGGCCGTGGCCGGAGTCATCATGCAGGGCCTGACCCGGAACCCGCTGGCCGATCCCGGCATCCTCGGCGTGAACGCCGGTGCCGCCGCGGCCCTGGTCACCGGGATGGCCTTTTTCGGTCTCAGCGCCACAAGCGCGAATGTCTGGGTTGCCCTCCCCGGCGCCCTGCTCACCGTGCTGGTGGTGTATGGACTTGCCTCGGGCCGACGCGGTTCCACGCCCGTGCGTCTGGTCCTGGCCGGCACGGTGATTTCCGCGGTGCTGATGTCCTTCATCCAGGCCATTGCCCTGACCCGGCCCGAGGTGTTCACCATGTACCGGTTCTGGGCCGTCGGTTCCCTGAGCGGACGGACCATGGAGCAGGCCTACGATGTCCTGCCGTTCTTCCTGGTGGGACTGGCTGCGGCACTCGCCACCGGACGCTCCCTGAACGCCCTGGCGCTGGGGGAGGAGGCTGCAGCTTCGCTGGGCCTGCGGCCGCAGACGGCCAAGATCACCGGCGCACTCGCCGCTGCAGTGCTCTGTGCTTCGGCGACCGCCGCCGTCGGACCCATCGGCTTCGTGGGCCTGGCCGTGCCGCACATTGTGCGCAGCTTCACCGGACCGGATCACCGCTGGCTGCTGGTCCTGAGCGCCGTCGTCGGCCCGGCCCTGCTGCTTTTTGCCGACGTCGCCGGCCGCCTGGTGGCCCAGCCCGGTGAAGTGCTCACCGGCGTTATCACCGCCCTCCTGGGCGCACCGCTGCTGATCCTGGCCGTCCGCCGGATGCGGGCCGTGGCATGAGCGGCGCCCGCACCGATTCCGGGTCCCGTCCCGCATCGCAGACCCGCACCGCCCGAATCGGGAAGAACATCAGTTTCCGCTACCGCAGGCGCAGCGTTGCAACCACCCTCCTTCTTACCGCCGCACTGATCCTGGTGGGGGCATTCACCCTGACCGCCGGTGACCTGGGACTGAGCTGGGGCGAGTTGTTCGGACTCGCCGTGTCGCCGCCGGAGGGAAGCGCCTCCTTTGTGCTCGAACGGCTGCGCGGCCCCCGGTTCCTGACCGCCGTGGGCGCAGGTATCGCGTTCGGTGTGGCCGGATCCCTGTTCCAGACCGTGACCCGCAACCCGCTCGGAAGCCCGGAGGTGGTGGGGCTGACCAGCGGAGCGGCTGCCGGAGCCGCCGCGACGACACTTTGGCCGGGCTATCTCCCCGTGCCGGTTGCCGCCGTCCTGGGCGGGGGCATAGCAGTGGGACTGGTCTGGCTCAGCACCGGCCGCGGTTTCGCGCGGCCCGGGAAGCTGATTGTGGCAGGCATCGGCATTTCCGCCGTAGCGACCGCCCTGACCTCACTGGCCATGACAACCGTGGGGGAGAAGCAGGCACAGACCCTCGCCTTCTACCTCAACGGATCCCTGGCCTCCCGGTCCTGGTCCCATGTGGTGACCATCGCCGTCGCACTGGTCCTGGTGCTGCCCGCCGCCGCGGCGCTGCAGCGGCAGTTGAACCTGGTGTCCCTCGGGGACGATATGGCCCAGGCGCTCGGCGTCCGGGTGGTCCGTACCCGTACGATCGCCATCCTCCTGGCCGTGGTGCTGGCCGCCTCGGCCGTCAGCGTCTGCGGCCCCGTGGCTTTCGTTGCCCTCGTTGCCCCGCAGATCGCCCTGCGCCTGCTCGGTGTCTCCTCGCCCGGCGTGGTAGCCCCGGCACTGGTGGGGGCCCTGGTGCTGACCCTCTCCGACTTCACGGTGCAGCAGATCGACATTGGCGCCGCCCTGCCCGTGGGGATCTTCACCGCGGCCCTGGGCAGCGTCTATCTGGGCTACCTGTTGCTCGGGGAGGCACGGAAAGGCGTGCTCTAGCAGGGGCTGCGCCGTGCCCCCGGGGCAGTGCGACGGCGGCCACAGGTGGGCCGGACACCGGTCACCGGGGGAGTTGGCATTGGCCACAAAAGGCGGACGGCGGGCCTGCCGGTTTCTTAACATTGAAAGCGGGCCGGATTGGTGTCCGGCGGACTTCAATGGTCCGGCCGGCACCATCGCATTGATCCGGCTTTCCACTCCCGGTGACCCGGTGAAGCTGCCCGGGACCGGTGTACACGGACGTCAAAACGTCCTGCAATCGCAAAGAGTCCTTGACCAACGCACACTGAGGTGACTGTTGACCGAGCACTTCTTAGAACGACTTCCCCTTGATCTGCGTGCTTCCGCCGAAACCCTGCGGGCCCACGCGAAGACCCTGCGCACCTCCGCCGCAACACTGCGCTCCCGGGCTGCGGACCTGGGTACCCGGGCTGCGGACCTGGGCAGCCGGGCAGGAACGGAGATGGGAGCCTCCGCCAGGAAACTGGGGGCCCGCACCGTAGAGCTGGGTGGCTCCGCCAGGAACTGGATCGAAGAACATGACACCCCCCACCGCCGGACCGGTGCGCTGTCCATTGCAGCCGCCGTCGCTCTCGGCGGGCTCGTTACCGGTGCGGCCGAATCAGTTGAATCGGACCTGCGGATCGAACGTCAGTCGGTGGTCAGCGAACTGTCCACCGCCTCCACCGGGGACGGTCCGGACGGCGGGGATCCGGACGGCGGGGCGCCGGCAGCAGACCCCGCAGCACCCGAACCGGCTCCCGCTGCGGAACCGGCCCCGGAACCCGCTCCTGAACCCGTCGCCGAACCGGTCCAGGGACCGGTGCCGCCCGTGGATGACATGGTGGTCACCTCCCCGTTCGGCTACCGGAACAACCCGCTGGCTCCGGGCGCCCTGGAGTTCCACACCGGGACGGACTTCGGCGCCGTGACCGGGACACCCGTGAAAGCCATGCTCGGCGGGACCGTCACCGAAGCCGGCTGGCACACCACCGGCGGCGGAGGGCTGCGTGTGGTCGTTGACCACGGCGACGGCGTGCAGACCACCTACAACCACCTCAACAGCATTGACGTGAGTGTGGGGCAGGCGGTGGATGCCGGCGCGGTGGTAGGCGGAATCGGCAGCACCGGCAACTCCACCGGACCGCACCTGCACTTCGAGGTGCTGCGGCACGGGGACTACGAGGACCCGATGGGCTGGCTGTAAACGGCCACCGGAGACCCGGCGGGGGCTACGGCACCGGGTTGGTGAGGACCGCGGGGTCCTTCTTGCCGTGGGGCATCCGGATCCGCAGGGCGTTCTCGTCCATCTCGAACAGGATGTGCGTGGCGTTGCCCAGATGGTCGCCGTCCATTTCGAAGTCCAACGGGGACTCGGTCCACACTTCAGCACGCTTGCACTGGTAATACTCAACTGCTGTGCTGCTGCCCTTGCCGCGGCGCAGCAGGCCGGTCACCACACCGACCCAGCCGAGCTTGCCCTTGGGTGCCAGGGTCAGGATGTCCAGCAGGCCGTCGTCGAGGCGGGCGCCGGGGAAGATTTCCAGGCCGCCGGTGATCTTGCCGCAGTTTCCGCCCATGACGCTGCGCAGCCGGCGGTGGATCGGCTTGCCGCCGTCAATCGAGATGGTGGTCTTCACGGGTTTGCCGGGCAGGTTCCGGATGCCGGCGTCGACGTAGGCCAGCCAGCCGATCTTGTCCTTGAGCGCATCCTTGGTGTCCGCCATCATGCCGGCGTCGTACCCCAGCCCGGCCATCACCAGGAAGGTGTCGCTGTCCACTGCCTCGTCAACGGTCACGTGGACGACGTCGATGCGCCGCTCGGTGCCGTTCAGGGCGGCGCGGACCGCCTGCTCCGGGTCGTCGACGCCGATGTCCAGGTTGCGGGCCAGCAGGTTACCGGTGCCCAGCGGCAGCAGGCCCATGGGGAACGTGGTGCCGGCCAGCTCAGCGGCCACGCAGCGGACGGTACCGTCGCCGCCGGCGGCGATCACCAGATCGACGCCGGCCTCCATGGCCTTGCGCGCCATGGAATGCCCCGGGTCTGCTTCCTCGGTGTCGAAGAACAGCGGCTCATCCCAGCCTTCGTCGGCGCAGATCTCGGCCACCCGGACGCGGACGTCGAAATCCGTCTTCTTGATGGGGTTCACAATGACAGCGGCACGTTGGCGTGACGGGGTGGCTGGGCTGCTCATGGTGTCCTTATCGTAAGCATGCGTACTTTAGTTCCGGCTCCGAGTCTAGCCCGGTCGGCGCCCCGGCGGCGGCTCCCGCCCGCGGTCCGGTTTGAACGCGGGTCTGTGCCGGATGCTTGTAATCTGTGGGGGTGACTTTTACGCAGCGATACGTGGCCCTGGGAGATTCGTTTACGGAAGGCGTGGGGGATGAGGACGAGACCCGCCCGAACGGTGTGCGCGGCTGGGCGGACCGCGTGGCCGAGCAGTTGGTGCTGGCGGACAAGTCCTGGGGGTATGCGAACCTCGCCATCCGCGGCAAGAAGCTGCACCAGGTCCTGAACGAGCAGGTGGATGCGGCCATTGCTCTGTCGCCCACCCTGGTGACCATCTATGCCGGCGGCAATGACATCCTGCGTCCCAAGGTGGACATTGACGCCATTGTGGCCGCCTACGACGCCGGGATTGCCAAGCTGTGCTCCAGCGGTGCCGCAGTGCTTGTCTTCACGGGGTTCGATTCCGGCAACTCCCCGGTCTTCGGCCGCACCCGCGGACGCACTGCGATCTACAACGAACTGGTGCGCGAAGCGGTGGAGAAGAACGACGCCGTGCTGGTGGACTACTGGCGCATGAAGAACCTCCAGGACGAGCGGTACTGGGCCGTTGACCGGCTGCACATGTCCCCGGCCGGGCACATGCTCACCGCAAAGAAGGTGCTGGAAGTGCTCCGCGGCACGGATGCCATTGATATTCCGGAACTGGAGGAGCAGCCCGCGCGCAACCGTGTGGAGCAGCTGCGCCGGGACGCCCAGTGGGCCCGCGAATACCTCGGCCCGTGGGTCAGCCGCCGGCTGCGCGGAGTGTCCTCCGGAGACAACCTCTGCCCGCGCTATCCCGAGCTGACGCACCCGCCGCTGCCCGCTTCATAGCCGGTCGTGCGGGAAATCACATATGCCTCGGTAAGTACGTTGTTTGTATACCGAAACCGGCGTTACCTCCTGCCCTGACGCGGAAAATGCGGTTCCCCGATTCGGTGGATGCGCCGTGCCTTTCCTAAACTTGTATGTCGCCCGGCACCGTGTGGTGCTCGGGCGGTTGCTGCTGTCAGCAGCCATCGATCAAGGGAAGGCCCACATGTCGAAAGATGCACCGCCCCACGCTTCCGGAACCCCGGCGTCACCGTCCGCACAGGCGGCCCGTAAGATCCGCAGGCCCAGCCTGCGGCGCCGCCGCCTCGAGGTGGACGATGTCAATGTCGTCGACAAATCCATGATGAAGAAGGCCGTCGGCGGAACCGTCGTCGGCAACACCATGGAATGGTTCGACGTCGGTGTTTACGGCTACCTCGCCGTCACCATGGGCGCCGTGTTCCTGTCTGACGCCGACAAGGACGCACAGCTGCTCTTCAGCCTGGGCGTCTTCGCAGCCACCTTCATCGCCCGTCCGCTGGGCGGCGTCGTCTTCGGCCGCCTCGGCGACCGTATTGGCCGGCAGAAAACCCTCGCCATCACCCTGATCATGATGGCGGCTTCCACATGCGCCATCGGCGTGCTGCCCAGCTACAACACCATCGGCATCTGGGCTCCCATCCTGCTGGTCCTGATGAAGCTGCTGCAGGGCTTCTCCACCGGCGGCGAGTACGCCGGTGCCACCACCTTCGTCTCGGAATACGCCTCCGACAAGCGGCGCGGTTTCCTGGCCAGCATCCTGGACCTGGGCAGCTACATGGGCTTTGCCCTGGGTGCCGCCGTTGTCTCGGTGATGCAGCTGACGCTGTCCGAGCAGACCATGCTGGACTGGGGCTGGCGGATCCCGTTCCTCGTCGCCGGGCCGCTGGGCATCATCGCCATTTACTTCCGGCTAAAAATCGAGGAGTCCCCGGCCTTCCAGGCCACCATGGACGCCCAGGAAGCCAGCGCCAAGGCCGGTGACGAAACCGATTCCCTCGGCACCGTGGGAATCTTCCGTGCCTACTGGCGCCCGATCGTGCTGGCCATGGTCCTCGTGGCCGCCGTCAACTCGGTGGGCTACGCCCTGACGTCCTACATGCCGTCCTACCTGACCGATTCCAAGGGCTACGACCCGGTCCACGGCACCCTGCTGACCATCCCCGTCCTGGTGCTGATGGCCCTGTGCATTCCGCTCGCCGGCAAGCTGTCGGACCGGATCGGCCGCCGCCCCGTGCTGTGGATCGGTGCGGGATCCACCATCGTGCTGGCTATTCCTGCCTTTATCCTGATTGACCAGGGACCGGTTGCCACTACGCTGCTGGGCCTGGTGCTGCTCGCCATCCCGGTGACCTTCTATGTCGGCAACCTGGCCGCCACGCTGCCCTCCCTGTTCCAGACCTCCAGCCGCTACGGCGCCATGGGGATCTCCTACAACATGGCCGTGGCCATCTTCGGCGGTACTGCTCCGCTGATCATGCAGGGCCTGATTACCCTCACGGACAATGACATGGCTCCGGCGTACTGGCTGATGTTCACCTCCGTGGCCGGAGCCATCGCGGTCATATTCATGAAGGAATCAGCCAACCGGCCGATGCCCGGTTCCATGCCCAGCGTGGACACCCACGCCGAGGCACGCGAACTGGTGGCCGGCCAGGACGAGAACCCGCTGCTCGACGTCGACGCGCTGCCGTTCGACACGCTCGGCAGCCAGCAGGCTCCGGCCGGCGAGCCCAGCGGCGTTGAGTCGACTGACAACCGCGTTGAGCCCGGCGCCAGCCGCTAAGCATCAACCGCACTAGCAACACCGCCTCACAGAAGCCGGCCGGACACGCGTCCGGCCGGCTTCTGCCGTCGAGGCACCGGTTGGAGCGGCAGCCTGAGCCTGCAATCATTGAACCGTAAAGCTTGAATGAGAGGACTGCCGGCATGACTGACAACGCCCCGCGCTGGCTAAACCCGCGAGAGCGCCAGGCCTGGCTGGCGCTGTATGCGGTGTCGGGCCTCCTGCCCGCCACGCTCGACGCCGATCTGTTCCGCCGCGCCCGGATCACCCTCTTCGACTACCACGTCCTGGCCATGGTTTCCGAGGCGGAGGGCAGGTCCCTGCCCATGAGCGAACTGGCGGCGCGGTCCAATGCCTCCCTGTCCAGGCTGTCCCACGTGGTCAAGAAACTCGAACAGCGCGGCTGGATGTCCCGGACCCCCTCACCGTCAGACGCGCGGGTGACGACGGCGGCCCTGACGGATGAGGGTATGACCGCTCTTGAGGGGCTGGCGCCGGATCACGTGAAAACCGTTCGGCAGGCAGTCTTTGACGGGCTCTCCGACGAGGACGTCGCCGATCTGGAGCGCGTGGGGAAGAAGATCCTCGCCCGTCTCGACCCGTGCAACGGCATCCTCGGCCCGGATCAGGCGCCGTAGCCCGTTAGTCAACTTGTTGCCCGGGTGCCTGCCCTTGTTAGCGTGGGTGTAGCGAACTAATGAACCGTATCCAGGGCACGATGAGAGGCACCAACAGTATGCGCGTACCCCGAATCCTGACCGTAATTCTCGCCGGCGGTGCCGGCGGTCGGTTGGGCAGCCTGACGGATCACCGGGCTAAACCGGCCATCCCGGTCGCCGGGTCCTACAACCTGATTGACATTTCCCTCTCCAACCTCCACAACAGCGGCTTCGGCGACGTGTGGATTGTCGAGCAGTACAAGCCCCAGTCCCTCAATGACCAACTGGTCAGCGGCCGGCCCTGGGATCTGGACCGCACCCAGGGCGGACTGCGGGTGCTCCCGCCCTATCAGGGCGGTGACGGCGAAGGGTTCGCCCAGGGCAACGCCGACGCCCTGTACCGCCAGGTGGACTACATCCGTGAGTTTGATCCGGACCTCGTCCTCGTCCTCAGTGCCGACCACCTTTACCGCCTGGATTACCGCGACGTCGTCCAGGCGCACCAGGAAAACGGGGCCGCCCTGACCCTGGTTACCACCAGGATCAACAACAACCCGGGTGACCACGGAGTGGTTGAGGTAACCGATGGACTGGTGACCGGATTCGAGTACAAGCCCTCGAAGCCGAAGACGGACCTGGTGGCAGCGGAGATCTTCCTCTACGACACCGACGTCCTGCTCAACGCGCTGGATACCCTGGTGAAGCGGGACGGCCAGCTCGAAGACTACGGCGACCAGCTCATTCCCTACCTGGTGGAGCAGGAAAAGGTCGTGGAATACCGGCTGCCAGGCTACTGGCGGGACATGGGGACCCCGCGCAGCTACCACCAGGCGCATCAGGACCTGATTGACGGACGCGGCTTGGACTTCGATGACCCCCGCTGGCCGATCCTTTCCGCCAGCCCTCGGCGGCTCCCCGCTTATGTTGGGCCGGACGGCATCGCGGCCGGAAGCCTGCTGTCTCCGGGGGCGAGGGTGGAAGGCACCGTCCGCCGCAGTGTGCTCAGTGCAGGAGCCGTGGTGGAAGCCGGCGCCGAAGTGGACTCCTGCGTCCTGCTGGACGGTGTGGTGGTCCGGTCCGGTGCACGCATCGCAAACCTGATTGTGGACTCCTTGGCGGTGATCGGCGGTGGCCGGGAACTGGACGGCGCGGAGCTGGATCCGGAAAACGGGGTGGCAGTGGTGGGACGCGATTCGAAGGTGGACCCGCCGTCGTCGTGATGCCCGGCACGCAGGTACCCCCGAGTTTGAACGAAACGCCCGTTGGCCCTAGGATAGAGAGGCGTTAAGTCGTGCGTGTGTTAACCTGTTCCGCTTCGCGCGGGTAGGAAGATATTTGCACGGCCACCCGTATAAACCTAGAATTGAGGGCTGTCGAGCCGGGTTTCCCCGTTCGGCTGCCTGAACTTCACCGTCTTCCCCGCGGCGAGGCACTTCGGCTGGATCTCACCCCGCCAGGTTAACCTCCGGAAAGTCGCAGTAATAACGGTGTCAAAACTGGTGGCGGGACGCTCTTTATGGCAGGTGCTTAGGCGCTTTGGCCTTGTGTCTGTTTTTTGAGGACCGTCATATTTACTACAACTGGAGGAGAGATCATGGCAGCTTACTGCCAGGTAACCGGAGCCATCCCCGGCTTTGGTCACAGCATTTCGCACTCGCACCGCCGCAACAAGCGTCGGTTCGACCCGAATATTCAGAAGAAGCGCTACTGGGTTCCGTCCCTGCGCCGCAACGTAACGCTGCAGGTTTCTGCACGTGGCATCAAGACGATTGACGTCCGCGGTATCGACGCTGTTGTTACCGATCTGATCGCGAAGGGTGTGAAGCTCTAGTGGCTAAGGACAAGGACGTACGTCCGATCATCAAGCTGAAGTCCACTGCGGGCACCGGCTACACCTACGTAACTCGCAAGAACCGTCGTAACGATCCGGATCGTATGGTTCTGAAGAAGTACGATCCCAAGATCCGCCAGCACGTCGATTTCCGTGAGGAGCGCTAAGAATGGCAAAGAAGTCCAAGATTGCCCGCAACGAGCAGCGCAAGGTTATTGTTGAGCGTTACGCTGCCAAGCGCCTCGAACTGAAGAAGACCCTGGTCGACGCAAACGCTACCGACGAAGCCCGCGAAGCTGCACGCCTCGGCCTGCAGAAGCTCCCGCGCAACGCTTCCCCGGTCCGCCTTCGCAACCGTGACCAGATTGACGGCCGCCCCCGCGGTACCCTCCAGAAGTTCGGTATCTCGCGTGTGCGTTTCCGCAACATGGCCCACGCAGGCGAACTGCCGGGCATCAAGAAGTCCAGCTGGTAAGCACTGCCTACCGCTTTGAAAAGGACGGTCCCTTCGGGGGCCGTCCTTTTTGCTGTCCTGGTGGGGGGGGGGGGTGGCTGATGGCCTGGGGGTGACCGGGGTGGTTGGTGGCTGGCCTGCTGGCCTGCTGGCGTGCTCGGGGTGACTGGGGGGCCGGCCTATTGGAGTGCCCGTTCCGTGCCCGGTCTGCGCCCCGTCCTTTTCGCCTGCCGTGGTGCATCCGATTCATAGCGCAGCAGATGCTGCCTGCGGGCCTGCCAGACAGCATTTACTGCACTATGAACGGGTTACTGCACCATGAACGCCGGAATCCGGAACTGAAAGACCGCCCCGAGCAGGAATTCCCCCCCCCACGGGTGCTGCCGTTATCGGGGAGCCACTTTAACCACCGCACCATAGGGCGGAATTTCTGCGCAGGCATGCCGGTTATCCCGCGACTGATAGTGCCGGGATCCTGCGCATCCACGCCTATGCGCAGGCTGATCGGGGCCATCTGTGTAGCACGTCGCCAGCCTTCAGGCGAGTTGGCCGGTTCCTGGGTGCAAAAAGCCACTTTTCGGCCTGAAAATCGGGAAAAATCCGCTAAATACAGGGGATTTTGCCGGAGTTGGGGGTCCAAGCTGGTAAGTTTTCGAACAGAGGTGGTTTCGCATCCGCGATCCGCTCGAGTTACCCAGAGTCCAGGAGGACATAAATTGGCTATGAACCGCAGTGAACTTGTTGCCGCAGTTGCAGAAAAGTCCGGCAACAGCCAGACCGCAGTCAACGGCGTGCTGGATGCCGTCTTCGACATCTTCGTAGAATCCGTTGCCAAGGGCGAGAAGATCACCATCCCGGGTTGGCTGGCAGTTGAGCGCACCGACCGCGCTGCACGTACGGGCCGCAACCCGCAGACCGGCGAAACCATTCAGATCCCGGCAGGCCACAGCGTCAAGCTGACCGCCGGCTCCAAGCTGAAGGCTGCTGTCTCCACCAAGAAGTAGCATCACGCAGCGGCCACTGCCGCAGCTTTGAGAAGGCCGGCATCTGAGGATGCCGGCCTTCCCGCGTTTGGGGCCCACCAGATTTGCCTGCACAGACCGTGCTTTTCCATCCCCACGGTGCAGGCAGCACTCCGGAGGCCTGGCAGTGCACCAGGCTCCCGCGCACCGCCCATCCCGGCCGGCCGCAGCTGGTTCCCGCCGCCCCGCGCAACCCCGCCGCCGCAGAGCGTCCCACCGGATGGGGTTTCTGTTGCCTCGTGGGACCTCATCTGCAACAGCAGCACCACTTGGTGGGATGCCGTGCGCGCTGAAGGGCTGGCCGCAGGTTCCCGCCGCCCCACGCAACCCCGCCGCAGCAGAGCGTCCCATCGGGTGGGGTTTCTGTTCCCTCGTGGGGCCTCATCTGCAACAGCGGCACCATTTCGTGGGATGCTGTGCGCGCTGAGGTGCTGGCCGCAGCACAGCGTCCCATCGGGTGGGGTTTCTGTTCCCGCTTGGGACCCCACCTGCAACAGCCGCACCACTTGGTGGGATCCCGTGCCGCGGGACCCCGCGCCCGGCCCCCGCACTCCGTCCTGCCAAAGGCCAGCCAGAGTAACCACCCCACCACCCCCAAAAAAAGCCCCGAAGCCCCGAGGCGGACCACGAGCCGGCACCCATGATTGGCCCTATTTTTACAGCGGGTAGAGAATAGATACTGTGCCCAAATCCGTGAAAACCCAGTCCGCCCGCTCCGCCGGGACTGACCTGCTTCCGCAGCCCGGCAAAGGGGGCGCCCCGCGCGCAGCAGACGAGGACGGCAAAGCCGTTCCGGCTGTGCGCAACGGCTGGCTCGCAGCGTCCTTCGTGCTCGTGTTCATAAGCCTCTCCGCGGCCCTGCTGTTTTCCGGCGCGGCCGGCGTCACCCAGCTGGGGGGAGCGGGAACACTGACCCGCTGGGGCCTTCCGGTTGCCAAGGCGCTGCAGAATGTCTCCATGGCCGCCGTGATCGGCTCCCTGGTGTTTGCCGTGGCGATCCTCCCCAAGAACCTGAACTTTCGACGGGTCCGTAAATCCGCTTCCGGCCGGCCCGCGTCCACGGAGCCGGAGCATCCCGCCTTTACCCGTGCCCTGGCCCTGGCCTCCGCGGCGGCCGTTGCCTGGACGCTCTCCGCCCTGGCCGTGATGGTCTTCACCTATTCGGACGTCTCCGGTCTGCCGCTGGGCTTTGACCCCGCCTACACAGCTGGGCTGGGATCCTTCCTGACGGACTTCGCCACGGGCAGGGCGTGGCTCGCCGTGAGCATCATTGCCGCCGTGGTGACCGCCCTGACCTTCGGCGTGCGGTCCGTGGGCATGCTGGCCTTTACCCTGGTCCTTTCCCTCGGCGCCCTGCTGCCCATGGCGCTCACGGGCCACTCCGCCGGCGGGGACGACCACGCCGCCGCCGTAAACTCCATCGGCCTGCACCTGCTGGGTGTGTGCCTGTGGATCGGCGGAATCCTTGTCCTGGCCGTCATCTCCCGGCAGCTCGGGTCCATTACCGGGGTGGTACTTACCCGGTTCTCCGCCCTCGCGGGCTTCGCCTTTGCCCTCGTGTTCCTCTCCGGCGTCGTGAACGCCTCCCTGCGGATCAGCTCGCTGGAACAGCTCGGCACGCCGTGGGGAACCCTCGTGCTCATCAAAGCCGGCCTGACGCTCCTGCTGGGCGTCCTGGGGCTCATGCACCGCCGCTGGGTCATTCCCCGCCTTGCCGGCGCCAATCCGTCCCGGACCCCGGCTCCGGAAGGCAACCGCGGTGTTCCGCAGGGCGGTCTGTCCGCCCAGCGCGTGCTCTGGCAGCTCATCACCGTGGAGCTGGCCATCATGGGAGCCGTGTCCGGCGTGGCAGCCGCTCTGGGCCGCACCGCACCGCCGCGCTCGGAGGAACCTCCCACGGATGCCTCGCCTGCGCGCATCCTGACCGGGTACGACCTTCCGCCGGAGCTGACCGGCGAACGCTACCTCACCGAATGGCGGCCGGACTGGCTGTGGGTGGCGGTCATCCTGACCCTGGCCACCGCTTACCTCATCGGCCTGGTGAAGGTCCGACGCCGCGGGGACAAGTGGCCGGTCCTGCGTGCGGTCTGCTGGCTGGTCGGCCTGCTCGCGCTGGGATACATCACCTCCGGTGCCCCGGCGATCTACGGCATGGTCCTGTTCAGCACCCACATGCTGGGGCATATGGCCCTGACCATGGTGGTGCCGCTGTTCCTGGTGCTCGGCGCGCCTGTCACCCTGGCCCTCAAGGCCCTGACCCCGCGCACCGACGGCACCCGGGGGATCCGTGAATGGATCCTCATCGGGGTGCATTCACGCTTCTCGAAGATCATCACGAATCCGATTTTCGCGGCGGTCAACTTCGCCGGCTCCATTGTGGTCTTCTACTATTCAGACCTCTTCGGCTTTGCTTTGCGCGAGCACGTGGGGCACGAACTGATGGTGGTGCACTTCCTGCTCACCGGCTACATCTTCATCCTGACGATGATCGGCATCGATCCGGTGCCCGGCCGTGCGCCGTACCCGCTGCGGCTGGTGATCCTGCTGGCCACCATGGCCTTCCACGCGTTCTTCGGTGTGGCGGTGATGGGGGGAACGGCCCTCATCCAGGCTTCCTACTTCGGCAACATGGGCCGGGAATGGGGCCTGTCGGCTCTGGCGGACCAGCAGTTGGGCGGATCCCTGATGTGGGGAATCGGTGAAATCCCGACCCTCTTCGTTGCGATCGGTGTGGCTTACCAGTGGTCCAAGAGCGATGCACGGGAGACCCGCCGCTCGGACCGCGCAGCCGAGCGGAATAACGACGCCGATCTAACCGCTTACAACAACATGTTTGCAAACCTGGCGCAGCGTGACGCCGGGACCCCGGATCAAGGAGATCGTTAATGACTGAAACCGTGCGCGCCGGATACCGGGTGCGGGCCTCGGAGCTTGAGGGCCGCAACTGGCTGAACACCGGCGGCCGGCAGCTGAACCTGGAGGATCTCCGCGGCAAGATCGTGTTGCTGGATTTCTGGACCTTCTGCTGCATCAACTGCCTGCACGTGCTGGACGAGCTCCGGCCCCTGGAAGAGAAATACTCGGACGTGCTGGTCACCGTGGGAGTCCATTCCCCCAAGTTCGAGCACGAAGCGGATCCGGTGGCCCTCGCCGCCGCCGTCGAACGCTACGAAATCCACCATCCCGTCCTGGATGACCCGGAGCTGCTCACCTGGCAGGCCTACACCGCCCGGGCCTGGCCCACCCTGGTGGTCCTGGACCCCGAGGGGTACATCGTGGCGCACCTGTCCGGTGAAGGGCACGCAGCAGGCCTGGAATCGCTGGTGGCCGAGCTCATGGAGGAGCACGAGGCCAAGGGAACGCTGCACCGCGGCGACGGCCCCTATGTGCCCGCGGAACCCAGTGCCGGGGACCTCCGCTTCCCGGGCAAGGTGACGGCCCTGCCGGGCGGCACCTTCCTGGTGGCCGATACCGGCCACCACCGCCTCGTGGAGCTCGACGCGGACTTGGCCGGCGTGCGCCGGACCATCGGTGACGGCGTCAAGGGCTGGCAGGACGGGAATGCCGACACCGCCCGCTTCAACGAACCCCAGGGCGTGGCACTGCTGCCCGCCGACGTGGCTGAAAAAGCCGGGTACGACGTCGTCGTGGCGGACACGGTCAACCACCGCCTGCGCTCCGTGAACCTTGCCACGGGTGCCGTGCAGACCATCGCCGGCAACGGCGTGCAGCGGCTGCTGGATGCCGGGAACCAGACCAAGGCAGGCGCGGCATCCGCCGGGTCCGGTGAAAGCGCGGGGGATAGTTCCCCCTCCGATTCCTCGGACCTGCTCGGTGCCGATCCCCTGAACGTTTCGCTGTCCTCCCCGTGGGACTTGGTCTGGTCCTCGAAACTGCAGCGGCTGGTCATTGCCATGGCCGGCACGCACCAGATCTTCGGCTTCGATCCGGTCACCGGGTCCGTGTCGGTCCTCGCCGGCACGGGTCTGGAAGGACTGCTCGACGGCGAAGCCTCCGCCGCGTGGTTTGCCCAGTCCTCCGGGCTGGCCGAAGACGGTGACGGCAACCTCTGGGTCGCCGACTCCGAAACCTCCGCCCTGCGCCGGCTGGTCCTGGACGGCACCGGAAGCGTCCACGTGGACACCGCCGTCGGCACCGGCCTCTTCGACTTCGGTTTCCGCGACGGCGCCGCCGCGGAGGCCCGGCTGCAGCACCCGCTGGGCGTCGCAGTGCTGCCGGACGGCTCCGTGGCCATTGCGGACACCTACAACGGCGCCGTGCGGCGCTACGATCCGGTCACCGGCACCGTCTCCACCCTGGCCCGCGGGCTTTCCGAGCCCTCGGATGTCCTGGTGGACACCGGTGCTGCCGAACCGCTGCTGATTGTGGTGGAGTCCAACCGCCACCAGCTGGTCCGGCTGCCGATTCCGAAGGAAGCCCAGTCCGTGGACGAGGGCGCCCGGCAGACGCAGCGGCCCCGGACCGCCGTCGAATCCGGCCTCATGTCCCTCACCGTGCGCTTTGCCGCACCCAAGGGCCAGAAGCTCGATGACCGCTGGGGCGATCCCACCCAGCTGAAGATCTCCGCTTCGCCGGAGGAACTGCTGGTTTCCGGCGGCGGCACGGCCACCGGCCTCACCCGCGAGCTCGTCCTTTCCGACACGGTGACGGACGGCGTCCTCCACATCACCGCCCGGGCGGCGGCCTGCGACGGGGAACCGGGCGGCGACATCCCGGACCACGCGGCGTGCCACATGTACCAGCAGGACTGGGGCATTCCGGTGGTGCTTCAGGCCGGCGGCGAGTCCGAGCTGGTCCTGGACCTGCGCGGACTGGACTAAGCAGCCCCGGCGGTTCCGGGAGGGCGGATAGCGCTGACGAAACCGCCTTAACGCACTTCGGCGGCGGCACGGGAAAAACCCCGTGCCGCCGCCGAACTCGTCTCAAAAGGGACGGTTACTGCACGTGCGGGCTCAGCGTGACGTCGTCGCCGTCCACCCGCAGCGAGGCGTTGAAGGTAAACGACTCCTCGGCCACGAGCGGGCTCTTGTCGCCGCTGAAGAGATCAACCTGGGTGGCGGTGACGCGGGCGGTCGCGCTCAGCGGGCTGAGCACCCAGCGCCCCTCGGCCTGCGTCAGCTCGACCTCGGGGTAGTCCGTAATGCTCCACCGGATGGGCTGTTCCACACGGTTGTTGGTGAGGTGGTAGAACGGGCAGCCCGGCGGAGCCAGGCGGTCGGCAGCCGTGCAGCCGTCGAGGTATTCGCGGATACCGGTATCGATCTTGGTGACGAGTTCCTTGGTTGCCTCCGGCACGAGGGCGAGCTGGGGATCCTCCTCGGCCGTCACCAGCGTGGTCTGCTCCGGCGCGGCCAGGTATTGGCTTTTGTAGGAGGCCGCCACCCGCGAGACGGGAAAGGCCGCGAAGGTATTGGCACCCTCCGGAAGGGTCACCCGGACGCCGTTGAGGGTCGCTTCCCGCAGCGACGGAGCACTCACCTGCACGGTGGGCAGCGCTGCCGGCACAAAGTCCCAGGTGTCGAAAAACAGCCAGCGTTTTCCGGTGTTTTCCAGCACGAAGCGGGTGGTTCCCTCGGACTGTCCGTAGGCGTAGTCCAGCGCCACTTCGACCCGGTCCCCGCCGATATCCTCGGCCTCGCCGATATTGCGCACCTCCAGCCCCTTCACCGAGGCACGGAGCGCGTCGCCGTCGAGCAGTGCCGCATTGGCCTCCGGGACCTGCGCGTTGAGCATTCCGAGCGCCTGCCCGCCCTCGCCGTCGGCCAGCGTCTGCAGGTAGCTTTCCACGTGCTTCTCGGGGCCGTACGTCTTCGCGTTCACGAAATAGATCACGACGACGGCGGCCGCGATCGTGAGCATGAGGGCAAGCAGCCAGGAGGCTACTGCCTTGATTACCGGTGATGTTCCCTGCACCGGTCTTACGTTACCTGCACGGAAGAACGAAGGCCGGATCGGTTCCCCGCTCCGGCCTTCGTGTCAGGCGCCCGGGCCGGGCACCTGTGTCCCTGACAGGGCGGCTAGGAAGCGGCCGCCGGGACCGACTCGTGTGCAGCGGCGATCTCCTCGGCACGGTGGGCGTTCGCTTCCTCCGTCAGCTCCGCACCGGCAGCCGCATCGCGGGTCAGGTTCTCGCCGGTCTCCGGGTCGAAGAGGTGCACCTTGCGGGTGTCCAGCCACAGTTCGGCGTCGCGGCCGCCGCGGATCCGGCTGGCGGCGTCGAGCGTCACCACCACCTGCGGGCGCAGTTCGTCGGCATCCATGTCCCGCGCGAGGTTGTTCAGCAGCTCACGCACCTCGGGGGTGGGATCGAAGTGGATGTAGCCGTACTGTTCGTTGCCCAGCCACTCCGTGTGCGTGATCGGTGCCGTGAACGTGGAGCCGTGCTGCAGCTTGTGTTCCTCCACCAGCGAAGCATCCTCGAAGAACTCGGGACGGATGCCCACCAGGACAACCTGCTTGCCGGCGGCCTTCGCTGCCTTTTCCTCGGGAATGCGGAGGTCGCCGACGGCGGTCTTCAGCACTCCGTTCTCCAGCGTGGCGGGCAGGAAGTTCATGGACGGGGAACCGATGAAGCCCGCCACGAATAGGTTGATGGGCTGTTCGTAGAGCTCGCGCGGGGAAGCGACCTGCTGCAGGATGCCCTTCTTCAGCACTGCCACCCGGTCTCCCAGCGTCATGGCCTCGGTCTGGTCGTGGGTCACGTAGACGCTGGTGGTGCCCAGACGGCGCTGCATCTGCGCAATCTCGGCACGCATCTGGCCGCGCAGTTTGGCGTCCAGGTTGGAGAGCGGCTCGTCAAAGAGGAAGGCATCGGCCTGCCGGACGATGGCCCGGCCCATGGCCACCCGCTGCCGCTGGCCGCCGGAGAGGTTGGCCGGTTTCCGGTCCAGGTGGTCCGTCAGTTCCAGCGTGGTTGCTGCGTCGGTCACGAGCTTGCGGACCTGCTCGTCGTTGTACTTGCCCTTGTTCAGGCGCAGCGGGAAGGCGATGTTTTCGTACACGGTCAGGTGCGGGTAGAGCGCGTAGTTCTGGAACACCATGGCCAGGTTGCGGTCGCGGGGTGCCTTGTCATTGACGCGCTCTCCGTTGATCAGCAGATCACCGGAGGTAATGTCCTCGAGGCCCACGATCATGCGCAGCAGTGTCGACTTGCCGCAGCCGGAGGGGCCCACCAGAATGATGAACTCTCCGTCGGCAATATCCAGGCTGACATCGTTGACGGCCGGGAAACCGTCGCCGTACTTCTTGACGAGGTGGTTAAGGGTAATAGATGCCATGGTTAGGGATCCTTTTCTTTCGCCGGGTGCCGTAAGGGACTAGCCCTTGACGGCGCCCTGGGTTAGGCCGGAGACGATTTGGCGCTGGAATGCGAGCACCAGGACAACTACGGGAATGGTGACGATGATCGCCGCGGCGGAGATGGCTCCGGTCGGCTCCTCGAACTGCGAGGCGCCGGTGAAGAACGCCAGGGCCGCCGGGACCGGCCGCGCTGCCTCCGTGGAGGTCAGCGAGATGCCGTACACGAAGTCATTCCAGGCGATGAAGAACGCAATGATCGCGGTGGTGAAGACGCCGGGTGCCGCCAGGGGAACGATGGCCTTGCGGAACGCCTGCCACGTGGTGGCGCCGTCCACCTGGGCTGCCTGCTCCAGCTCCCACGGGATCTGCCGGAAGAATGCCGCCAGGGTCCAGATGGAGATCGGCAGCGTCAGGGAGAGGTAGGGGATGATCAGGCCCGGCCAGGTGTCATAGAGCCCGATGTTGCGCCACAGGTTGAACAGCGGCGTCACGATGGAGATCACCGGGAAGATCGAGACGCCCAGCGCCGTGGTCAGCACCAGTTTCTTGCCCGGGAAGTCCAGGCGGGCAATGGCATAGGCGCACAGGGTAGCCAGGATAACCGCGATGAAGGTGGCGATCAGGCAGATGCCGATGGAGTTGCGCAGGCTGCTCAGGAACAGTCCCTGCGCATCGCCGACCAGGATCTGCTCGTAGTTGCTCCATGACCAGTTGGTCGGGAGGAAGGTCCCGGACGTCAGGTCGCTGGGCAGCTTGAACGAGGTCGCGAGAATCGACGCCACCGGGAACAGTGCATACAGGACGACCAAAACCGAAATAATGGTCCAAATCGTCCGCCGTTTGGCAGGTGAGGACTTCACTTATTTACCCCCTCGTGCGCCGGAAAGGTCCACTTTGAACAGTTTGATGGCGATGAAACAGATGATGATCACGCAGATGAACAGCAGGACCGAGACGGCCGAGCCCATGCCGATTTCCAGGCGGGTAATCGAGGTCCGGTAGGCCAGCAGCGAAAGCACCTCGGTGCCGTACGCGCCGTTGGTCATGATGTACACGTTGTCGAAGATGCGGAAGGCGTCCAGGGCCCGGAACAGCACCGCCACCATGATGGCGGCCTTCATGTTCGGGATGATCACCTTGGACATCCGCTGCCACCAGGATGCGCCGTCAACTTCTGCCGCTTCCGTCAACTCACCCGGAACCTGGGCCAGTCCCGCGAGCAGCAGCAGGGAGATGAACGGGGTGGTCTTCCAGATTTCCGAGGCCATGATGACGGAGAGTGCCGTCCAGGTGTCGGCGAACCAGTTCAGGTCCGCATCGATGCCCGGCACCCAGCTGAACCAGCTGTTGATGTACCCGGAGTTGATGTCGAAGGCGTAGAACCAGGCGAAGGCGGAAACCACGGTAATGATGCCGTACGGCACGAGGATCGCGGTGCGCAGCCAGCCGCGGACGGCCTTCAGCGCACTGTTCATCACCAGGGCCAGGGCAAAGCCGAGAATCAGCTCAATCACGACCGTGATGACCGTAATCAGCACCGTGACACCCAGATCCCGCCAGAACAGGCCGTCCGAAAGGATGGTGGCGTAGTTGCCCAGTCCCACGAACTCACGGTCCGCCGGGGCGGTCAGGCGGTACTTGAACAGCGATTCCCAGAGCGCCAGGAGAATCGGGTAGGCGGTAACCGCCAGCATGATGATGAACGCGGGACCGGCGAGCCAGAATCCCAGCCGCCGCTCCGCTTTGGCGCGGTCGCTGAGGGGCTGTTTGGACGGAGCTGCCTTGGCCGGGGCTTCCCGGACCGCTTCAACGGAAGTGCTCACAGCAGTTTCTCCCCTCTAAGGACTTCGAGGATGAATTCCTGGCTCTCGGCCGGGGTGGTGTCGGGGTTGACCTCGCTCGGCGGAGTCCAGGTCTGCTGGATGCCGGTGGAGATTTCGTTGTAGTACGGGGTCTGCGGCCGGGGAACGGCCAGCTCGAGCGAGTCCCGGATAGTGGGTGCCATCGGGAAGGTCTCCTCGATTCCGGGGGAGTTGTAGGCCTCTTCGTTCGACGGCGGGTTGCCGTTGGTTGTGAAGTACTGGGCCTGGTTCTCAGGCGAAACGATGCATTCAATGGCCTCGAACGCCAGGTCGGGGTGCTGGCTGCTGGATCCCACGCCCAGGTTGATGCCGCCCAGCGGGGGAGCAGTATCCTCGCCCTCGTTCATGGCCGGGTAGAGGGCCCAGCCGATGTCGTCGATGAGGGACTCCGGCAGGGCGCCTTCCTCGACCGAGGCGTTGGTTGCCGGCCAGACGAAGGGGTAGTTGACCATGAATGAACCCTGGTCGCCCTGGAATTGGATCATGGACGTGTTTTCCGTCTGCGTAGGCAGTCCGGGACCGCCCAGGCCTTCCTTGCCGATCGTGGAGACCACCTCGGCGGCCTGCTTCCCGGCCTCGGAGTCCAGTCCCAGCTGGATTTCATCCGCGGAAGCGTCCGGGTTCTCGACGATCCGGCCGCCGGCCGACGCCACCAGGGCGTTGACCCACACGGTCATGGACTCGGCGCGTGCGCCCTGCACGCCGATGTACTTGTCCTGGCTCTCGGCGGCTTCGATGATCTGGTCCCAGGTCACGGGCTTGGTCATATCCAGCTGGGCCGCTTCAGCCACGGATTTGCGGTACCAAAGGATCTGGGTGTTGGCCCAGAACGGGACAGCCACCACTTTGTCTTTCCACTTGGCGCCTTCGAGAGCGCCTTCCAGGACACCTTCGGTGGTGCGCTGGGCAACGTCGTCGGGGACCGGTGCAAGATAGCCGGGTTCCGCGTACTCCGGCACGTTGGGCGGGTCGAGACTCATGATGTCCATGCTCTTGTCCCCGGCAGCCAATCTCCGGGCCAGCTGTTCGCGCTGGGAAGCGGCATCATTGGGCAGCAGGGACGTCTCGATGGTGTACGCACCCCCGGAGGCCTCGGTGCACTGCTCGGCCAGTTCTGCCTGGCCGCCGGCATCCGGGTTGATGTACCAGGTCAATGTGGGTGCTGCACCCTCGTCGGTTCCGCAGCCGGATAGGAGAGTTGCGCCCAGAGCCAGCGTAAGGCCGGCAGCAGCCCGTGTCCTTTTCCGGGTACGCCCCCAGTATCTTGCGTCCTTTGGCATCGGTACTGTGCCTCCACCTCGTCGTAAGCGTCCCCTGCGGCGTTGCAGAAGACGGACTGCACGCTAGGCAGCCTTCGTTTGACCATATGCCTTGAACGTAATTTACGCCACATTAAAAGGGGTCGAGCCGGGTAGACCCTCAGGCCAGCAGAGCTGCCGCCAGGATCAGGACCGGAAGCGAGGCGATGGTGGTGAGCAGCACGGTGTCCTTTGCCACCAGCAGGCCTTCGTCGTAGCGGGCAGCGACAACGAACACATTCTGCGCGGTGGGCAGGGCAGCGGTCACGACGACGGCGAAGAGCAGATGTCCCTCCATGCCCAGGAGGAAGCGGGCCAGCAGGAAAGCCAGCAGCGGCTGGACCACGAGCTTGAACGCGGAGGCGAGGACGACGTCGGCCCGCCGGCCGCCGTCGGCAGTCAGCGGCCGGGAACCCACCAGGGAGAGTCCGAAAGCCAGCAGCATGGCGGGAACTGCGGCTCCGCCGATCAGGGATACCGGTTCATGGATGATTTCGGGCAGCTGCGTGCCGGTGGCGGCCAGCAGCAGACCGAGCAGCGAGCCGACGATGATGGGGTTGCGCACCACCTGGCCGGCAAAAACCCGAAGTGAGGTCCGCTGGCCGCTGGTGGCTGAATCCAGCATCATCAAAAAGAACGGCGTGAAAAAGGCGAGCTGGAAAATCAGCACGGGCGCGATATAGGCGGCGTCCCCCAGGACGTACACACAGATGGGCAGGCCGAGATTGGCGGCATTGACCAGGGAGGAGGACATGGCCGAGATGAGGATCTCGGGCAGCGGACGGCGCAGCCACCAGCGGGTTGCCAGCACATACAGGACCGCCGTGGCCAGCGCGCTGGCGGCCGCCACCAGCAGGGGAAGCGAAAAAACAGTGCCCAGGTCCGCATCGCTCAGGGTGATGAGGAGGAGGGCGGGGGATGCGACAAAGAACGCCAGCCGGCTTAGGACGGTCTGGGCATTTTCCCCCAGCACGCCGAGCCTGCCGATGCAGTACCCGGTGAGGATGATGATCCAGACAACTGCGAACCCGGTGAGTACCCCCAGCACCGGATGCTGCTATCTGGCTTCGGCGGGTACGCCCGGGTTGCTGCCCATGACCTGGGTGTTGTCCAGGGCCAGCGGAGGACGCTCGGTGCCTTCGGTCACGGCTTCGGCCGGGTCGGTTCCCAGTTCAAGGATCCGGTTGGCGGAATCAACGTGGACAACCGTGGGCACAAAGCTGCGGGCCTCTTCGGTGGTCATGTCTGCGTAGGTGATGAGGATGACCGTGTCGCCCACATGCACCAGATGCGCCGCGGCACCGTTGATGCCGAGCACCCCCGAGCCGCGCTCGCCGGCGATGGTGTACGTCTCCAGCCGGGCGCCGTTGTCGACGTCGACGATCGAGACGAGCTCTCCGGGCAGGATGTCCGCGGCCTCAAGGAGGTCGAGGTCAACCGTGACGGACCCCACGTAGTGGAGGTCGGCATGGGTGACCGTGGCGCGGTGGATTTTGGACTTAAACATTTTCCGGTTCATCGCGGACAAGTCTACGCCGGTTACACCGGACTTCGAGCAGGGGGTTGACACGCTGACAGCGAAAGCGCAAAGGGAGGGGGAGGGACGTTGCTCCAAAATGGAGCGGGCGACGGGAATCGAACCCGCGTATCAAGCTTGGGAAGCTAGCGCTCTACCATTGAGCTACGCCCGCAGCGGCCGGAGCAGATCCGGCACAATCCCTTACTTTACATGGAACCGACGGGTTGCCTAATCCGGGTGCAGTGCTGCCGGAGGGTTCAAGGACCGCGCGGCAAGGGCCCGGATGATTATCCGCCCGGCGCCTCGCCGGCGTCCGAATCGGCGCCGGCCCGCGCACGCTCCACAAGTTCTCGCCACCTCCCCTTCACCTGTCGTTCGGGGATGGTGACGGCCGCAGGTCCCACCGAAATTTCGTAGGTGAACCGGTCCGGTTCGCTGTCCGGGGCTTCGGGCGGATCGCTGAGGAGCGGCAGCCACCGCTCCTGCGCCTCTTCGGAGCTGACCTGCGTGCTCCAGGTGCGCTGCATGCCCGCAAAGCCGCCGCTGCGCACTACCACCAGTCTCATACCAAGACGTTAACCTCTTTCCACGCGGACTGAACAGCAGTACTTTCCTCAGTCCCCGCTCCGTAGCGTTTTTCCGCTGCCGTAACAGTGGCGGCGGCAAAGACAGCGAAGGTGGCATCGGCGGGGAAATTGCGTTCAGTGATGGTGTCGTACCAGATCCGCCCGGCGCGCTCCCAGGCATACCCGCCCAGGGCCCGGGCCACCAGGTAGAAGGCATGGTTGGGGATTCCCGAGTTGATGTGGACGCCGCCGTTGTCGGCGGAGGTCTTCACGAAGTCCTCCATGGATGCCGGCTGCGGGTCCTTGCCGAGCACGTCGTCGTCGTAGGCCGTGCCGGGAGCCTTCAGCGACCGCAGTGCCCGCCCCTGCACCTGCGCCGTAAACAATCCCTCGCCTACCAGCCAGCCGGCCTGCTCTGCGGTCTCGCCCCGCAGCTTCTGCTCCACCAGGACGCCGAAGACATCCGCCACGGATTCGTTGAGCGCCCCGGCCTGGTCACGGTAATCAAGCTGCGCCGTGTACTGGATGATGCCGTGGGCCAGCTCGTGGGCGATTACCGTGAGGGATTTGCTGAAGCGTTCGAAGACCTCACCGTCGCCGTCACCGAGCACCATGCGCGTGCCGTCCCAGAAGGCGTTGTCGTACGCGCGGCCGTAGTGGACCGTGGCCTCCAGTGCCCGGCCCGCGCCGTCGAGCGAGGAACGGCCGTAGGCGTCGCTGAAGAGGTGGTAGGTGGCCCCGAGGCCGTCATAGGTTTCGTCCACGGCGGGGTCGCCCGTGGCCGGTCCGCCCTCGGAGCGCACCACCGTGCCCGGCAGTTCCTCCAGTCCCAGGGCATCCGAGATGGTGCGGCGCAGCGACGGAGTGAGTGCGGTACCGGACCCGCGGGACGGTGCCGAATGCCGCACTGAACGTGCCGATTCCACCCCCTCAATCCCGGTGAGTGCCCGGCGGGCCGCCTTCGCCGCCGTTGCCTTGGCGGGGTCTTCGGCGGCGGCCAGCCGGGCAAGCAGATACGGCGGAACTATGGAACAGATCGACGAAGTCACGCTCGAGTTGGTCACGGTACAGCCCTCCCTCTGTGGTGAGGCTCCCCAGCGTAGGCTCCGGCACCGACACTTCAAGGGTCAGGCGGGTAAAAACGGCATCAAACGGCCATAACGCAACCTAACCGGCTGTTTTAGGCCCTTCCGCGGTCGGACTAGTCCTCCTCGGGACGGGCCGACTCCTGTGCCTGTTCGGCGGTCTTTTCGTACGCGGCCACGAGTGACGCCACCACGTCCGGGCCGATTTCCAGTCCCACCTCGTGTCCCGGATTCACGGACATGCCGTATCCCGGGGCAATGCTGCGGATGGTGGCTTCGCCGGTGGCCTTGACGACCACCGGTGCTGCTTCGCGCAGCTGTGCGGGGATGCGGTCCGCGGAGGTGAAGGTGGCGGCCACGGAGTAGTCGGCATCCGGGGCCTTCAGGACCACGGCCTGGAACGTGGAGGGATCATCGTCCTTCGTGAGGCGGCCAACGCTGAGCAGCTCCGAGGTCCAGATGACGGACATCACCTCCCGGTTGGTGATCCGGCCCTCGCGGCCGGCGGTGATGGCTTCTTCAAGAGCCGCGCCGGGTGCTTCGACGTCGTCATGGGCCAGCGGCATTGTCGGGATCTCGGGGGTGTTGTCCGGTTCCATGGGGACTCCTTCGGAGGGATCGGTGCCAAAACTCCAAGTCTGGCATACCGAGCGGATACCGTGGTGGGCATGAGTCCGAACGAGAACACCCGCAGCCTCGAAGCAGGCATTGAACGGGATTTCAGCGACAAGATGAGCTACGGGTCCTACCTTGCCCTGGATGATCTGCTCGCTGCCCAGCATCCGGTGAGCCGTCCGGAGCACCACGACGAGATGCTGTTCATCATCCAGCACCAGACCTCGGAGCTGTGGCTCAAGCTTGTGCTGCACGAGCTGCTCGCCGTGCGCGCCCGGCTGGCGGCGGATGACCTGCGGTCGGCCATGAAGGGCATTGCCCGGATCAAGCACATCCAGCGCTCGCTGACCGAACAGTGGTCCGTGCTGGCGACCCTGACCCCGTCCGAATACTCGGAATTCCGTGACGACCTTGGTGCCTCCAGCGGTTTCCAGTCCTATCAGTACCGTGCCGTCGAGTTCCTGCTGGGCAACAAGAACGAGGCCATGATCGCCGTGTTTGCGGCAGATCCGGCAGCTCAGGAGCTGCTGTCCGGCCTGCTTGCCGAGACCAGCATCTACGACGAATTCATCCGTTACCTCGCCCGCCGCGGCTACGCGGTGGAGCCGGCGCTGCTGGCCCGCGACGTGACGCAGGCCCATGTGCATAACGAGTCGCTGCTGGCGGTCTACAAATACGTCTACGAGAACCCGGCCGCGAACTGGGACGTGTACGAGGCCTGTGAGGAGCTGGTGGACCTCGAGGACAATTTCCAGTTGTGGCGTTTCCGACACGTGAAGACCGTGGAACGCACCATCGGGATGAAGCGCGGAACCGGCGGTTCCAGCGGCGCCGGCTTCCTGCGGCGTGCCCTCGAACTCACGTTTTTCCCGGAGCTCTATGCGGTGCGGACGGAAATCGGCCGCTAGGGGCATGCGCTATTTTTGAAGAGTGCTGATTTCTGACCGCGACATCCGAGCCGAGATTGCCGACAACCGGATTGCCCTGGACCCTTACGACCCCGCAATGGTTCAGCCTTCCAGCGTCGATGTGCGCATCGACCGCTTCTTCCGGCTCTTCGACAACCATAAGTACGCCCACATTGATCCTTCCCAGGACCAACCGGAACTGACCCGGCTGGTGGAAGTGGCTCCGGACGAGCCTTTCATCCTCCACCCCGGCGAATTTGTCCTGGGCTCCACCTACGAGCAGGTCACCCTGCCGGATGACATTGCCGCCCGCCTGGAGGGCAAGTCCTCCCTGGGGCGCCTCGGGCTGCTCACGCACTCCACCGCCGGCTTCATTGACCCGGGCTTCTCCGGGCACGTCACGCTGGAGCTCTCCAACATGGCAACGCTGCCCATCAAGCTGTGGCCCGGTTCCAAGATCGGCCAGTTGTGCTTCTTCCGGCTCAGCTCCCCGGCTGAGCACGCGTACGGCTCCGGCCGCTACGGCAACCGTTACCAGGGCCAGCGGGGCCCGACGGCGTCGCGCAGCCACCTAAATTTCCACCGCACCGACATCGGCGCCGCCGCTAATGACGAGGATGCGGTCAGCGCCTCCTAAGGCGGGACCGTTCGGCTGCAGGGCCTGGCGGAGGCGGCGGGACCGTCCGGCTGGGGGGCCTGACGGAGGCGGCGTGACCGTCCGGCTGGAGGGCCTGGCGGAGGCGGCTTTAATATTCCAAGCGAGCTCTGCGAGCGAAGGAATTTCGTTGCCGCCGGAGCCAGGCCTGCAGGCCGGAACCGGAGCCAGGCCCATAGGCCGGACCCGCGCGCCGGACTTACTCCAGGTCGGCGGCCGCGGCCTTCCGTGCCTCGGGGGAGCGGACCGGGAGCAGGACGAGCAAGCCAACCAGCAGCACGGCCATGATGCCGATGATGCCGTAGCGCTGCGAACCGAAAATCACGATGCAGGCCGAGAACAAGGTGGGGGCCAGGAAGCTGACCGCCCGCCCGGTGGTGGCGTAGAGGCCGAACAGCTCGCCTTCCTTGCCCTCCGTGGCGAGCCGGGCCAGGAACGCCCGGGAGGCGGACTGGGCCGGGCCTACGAACAGGCACAGCAGCAGGCCGAAGATCCAGAAGGTGGTGTCGCCGGTCCACTGGAGCCCCAGCAGGTCCTGGTCCTTGGGACCGAATACCACCACGGCAGTGCCGGCGAGGATCAGCCCGATCAGCGAACCGACGATCACGGCCTTGGGTCCTGACCGGTCATCGAGGAACCCGCCGATCACGGATCCGACGGCGGCCACCACGTTGCCGAAGATGGCGAACATAATCACTTCCGACAGTTCCCACCCGAAGGTGCCGGCCGCGATAACGCCGCCGAAGGTGAACACTGCCGCGAGTCCGTCCCGGAAGACGGCGCTGGCAAGCAGGAAGTAAATGGTGTGCGGGTCGGTCCGGAAGAGGACCTGGATGCGGTGGAACAAAAGCTTGTACGAGGCGAGGATTCCCAGCCGGGCCACTGCATCCTGGCGGGGGACTTCGGGCACGGCAAACATCAGCGGCAGTGCGAAGAGCAGGAACCAGACTGCCGAGAACAGCGCCACGGCACGGATGTTCAGTCCGTCTTCGGAAGTGACTCCGAACCAGCCGACGTCGGGCTGTACGAACCCTACGAGCACCAGCGCCAGGGCGGCGATTCCGCCTACGTAGCCCATGGCCCAGCCCAGGCCGCTGATTTTTCCGACCGTGGCCCGTGTGGAGATCTGGCTGAGCATGGCGTTGTAGTTCACGCCCGCGAACTCGAAGAACAGGTTCGCTGCGGCAATCAGGGCCACACCCAGGATCAGGTAGTTGGGGGAGGGGACGACAAACCAGCACGCTGCGACCAGGGCGCAGGTCAGCAGGGTGTTGACGGTCAGCCATTTGCGCCGGCGTCCGCCGGCGTCCGACCGCTGTCCGGTCACCGGTGCGAGGACAGCCACGGCCACGCCGGCAATGGCGAGGCCGGCGCCGAGAACGGCGGAATTATGGTCCTTGTCCCCGAACTGCTCGGACGTCAGGTAGACCGTGAACACGAAGGTGGTCATCACGGCGTTGAAGGAAGCGGAGCCCCAGTCCCAGGCAGCCCATGCCGCCACCTGCTTCCAGCGTGCAGGGGCCGGGGCGCTTGTCGCCCGGCGGTCCGGAGACGTTTTTTCTGTGCTGAGACTCATGCCGCCGAGCCTAGCGGCTCCCGCGGCCCGGAACGGTATTCGACGCCTAAACCGCCGTTTCCTGCATCTGCCGCCGACCGGCCCGAATAGGAGGGCACGTGTATGCCATGGGTAGAATGGATAGACCGACCTTGACCGCCCCCTTGATAACTACAGCTGTCTGACGCTGCAACATCGATAAAAAGCCCGGGAGATCATAGTGCTGTTTGTGCTCACCGTTTTGTTTGCGGTGGCATTGGTTGCGCCCTTGTTGTTCCGGAAGGTCGGACGGTCTGCGTTTTACATTCTGGCGGCCTTCCCCGCTGCGGCATTCATCTGGCTGATGGCCACGTTCCCCCGGTATACCGGTGCAGACCAAACACTGGCCTCCGGCGCCCCGAACGCGCCGCCGTCGGTCACCATCCCCTGGATTCCCGAGCTCCGGGTGGAGCTTGCCTTCCGGATGGACACGCTCTCAGCGGTCCTGTCCATCCTGATCCTCGGTGTAGGCGCGCTGGTCCTTTTCTACTGCGCCCGGTACTTCCGGCCCAATGATCCAAAGATGGGCAGCTTCGGCGCACAGCTGCTGGCGTTTGCCGCCGCCATGTTCGGCCTGGTTACGTCAGATGACCTGATTCTGCTGTTCATCTTCTGGGAACTGACCACCATCCTGTCCTACCTGCTGATCGGGTACTCCGCGCACCGGCTCTCCGCCCGCCGCGCAGCTCTGCAGGCATTGATCGTCACCACCTTCGGCGGCCTGGCGATGCTGGTCGGCATGATCGTGCTCGGCACCGTCGCCGGAACCTACCGGATCTCCGAAATTCTGGTGCTGGCACCCGAACTGGTCGCTTCCGGGACACTGGTCAATGTTGCCATTGCGCTTCTGCTGATCGGCGCCGTCTCCAAATCCGCTTTGGTGCCCTTCCACTTCTGGCTGCCCGCAGCCATGGCTGCTCCCACCCCGGTCAGTGCCTACCTGCACGCCGCGGCGATGGTGAAGGCGGGCATCTACCTGATCGCCAGGCTCGCACCCGGGTTCTCCGAGACGCTGCTGTGGCACCCCATCGTGCTGGTCCTGGGACTGACGACCATGCTGCTGGGCGGCTGGCGTGCCCTGCGCCAGTTCGATATCAAGCTGATCCTCGCCTACGGCACCGTCAGCCAGCTCGGTTTCCTCACGCTGGTGGTCGGGCTGGGCAGCCGGGAAGCCGCCGTCGCCGGCATGGGCCTGCTCCTGGCCCACGGGTTCTTCAAGGCCACGCTGTTCCTGGTGGTTGGAATCATTGACCACCAGGCCGGCACCCGTGACATCCGCAAACTGTCCGGAATCTTCCGCGCAGCACCGAAACTCGCCGTCGTCGCCGTGATCGGTGCAGCGTCCATGGCCGGCGTGCCCCCGCTGCTGGGCTTTGTGGCGAAGGAATCCGTCTACGAGACCTTCGTGCATTACGGCGAGCAGCAGGGCACCTTCGCTGCCTGGGCCCTGCTGGCCGGCGTAGTGACCGGGTCCATCCTTACCTTTGCCTACAGTGCCCGCTTCGTCTGGGGCGCCTTCGCTGCCAAGGAAGGCTGCAAAGCCACTCCCTTCAAGTCCGTTTCCTGGTCCTTCCTGGCAGCTCCGGCCATCCTTGCCGCGGCGACCGTCGCCTTCGGGCTCTGGCCTGCGCCGCTGGATTCGGTGATCGCTTCCTATGCAGACCTTTTCCCGGCGGAGGGTAAGCCCACGCACCTGGCTCTGTGGCACGGCCTGACGCCGGCTCTCGGCCTGACCGTGCTTACCCTCGTCGCCGGTGCCGCCCTGTTCCTGCTGCGCCGCCGGGTGGAGTCCTTCCAGCGGACCGTCGCCTTCCCGCTCGACGCAGAACGGTCCTACCGCGGCAGCATCGGCGTGCTCGACGACGTCGCCGTGTGGATCACCGGCCGGACGCAGCGCGGCTCACTGACGTTCTACCTGTTCGTCATCCTGGCCATGGCGATAGTGACCCCGTTGACGGCACTGTTCCTCCGGTCCGCTCCGTTGCCGGAAAGCTTCCGCTGGTTCGACACCCCGCTGCAGGCCGTGATCGGCGCAGCTGTAGTCCTGGGTGCCGTGGCCGCCGCCCGCGCCACCAAGCGCTTCCTCGCCGTGCTGATGGTTTCGGTCAGCGGCTACGGCATCGCCCTGATCTTCGCCCTGCAGGGTGCCCCGGACCTCGCCCTGACGCAGATGCTCGTCGAGACCATTGTGCTGGTGGCGTTCGTGCTGGCACTGCGGTCCCTGCCGGCCCGGCTGTGGAAGCGTGAACCCAAGCGCCACCGGCTGCTGAGGGCCCTGCTCGGCATCGCCTTCGGCGCCAGCATGGTTGTGTTTGCCATGACCGCCATGGCCTCCCGCGTGGCCGCCCCCGTCTCCCTCGATTTCCCGCAGCTGGCCTACGAGGGCGGCGGCGGCTCCAACATTGTCAACGTCACCCTGGTGGACATCCGCGCCTGGGACACGTTTGGTGAAATCACCGTGCTCGCCATCGCGGCCACGGGTCTTGCCTCCCTGATCTTCGTCCGCGGACGCGGCGACAAGCGGCGCCGGGCCGAAGGAGTGGCCACCGGTTCCGTGGATCGGGGACAGGAGCGGTTTGCCCCCACCGGCCGCCGCCAGGCCACCCTCGCCCTGGCCCGGAAATTCTCCAGCGCCGGCCGTGACGCCTGGCTGGTGGCCGGCCGGACGCTGGCACCCGAGCGCCGGTCCATCATCTTCGAGGTGATTACCCGGCTGCTGTTCCACTCCGTGATCCTGTTCTCGGTCTACCTGCTGATTGCCGGCCACAACCTGCCGGGCGGCGGCTTCGCCGGCGGGCTGATGGCGGGACTTGCACTGACCATCCGCTATCTGGCCGGCGGGCGTTTCGAGCTGGCAGAGGCCAGCCCGGTCAGCGCAGGCACGCTCCTGGGCGGCGGCTTGGGCGTCATCGCCCTGTCGGCCGCGGCACCGCTGTTCTTCGGCGGGCAGATCCTGCAGAGCGCCATCCTGAAGTTCACCTGGCCGGTCTTCGGGGAAATCAAATTCGTCACCTCCACGATCTTCGACATCGGCGTCTACCTGGTGGTCGTGGGACTGGTGCTGGATGTCCTGCGCAGCCTGGGTTCCGAGATCGACGAGCGCAGCGAGGCCGACGCCGATGACGACGCCGACGCCGAAGACGACAGCATTGTGGAGGAACCCCAGATCCTGGATATTGCGACCAGCCCCGAGGCCGGCTCCCGTCCCGAAGAGGAAGAGGTGGCCCGGTGACTGTGAACCTCACCCTCCTCCTGGTGATGGGGTGCCTGTACGCGGCCGGCATCTATCTGCTGCTTGAGCGAAGCCTGACCCGGGTGGTGCTTGGCCTGGCCATGCTGACCAACGCCACGAACATCCTGCTCCTGGCCACGGGCGGACCTGCCGGGCTGGCGCCGATCTTCAACAAGGACATCGCCGCGGATGCCTACAACGATCCGCTCCCGCAGGCGTTCATCCTGACCTCGATCGTGATTTCCTTCTCGGTCACCGCCTTTATGCTCGGCATCATCTACCGGTCCTGGATCCTGGGCCGGCAGGACGAGGTCCAGGACGACCTCGAGGACCGCCGGGTAGCAAGCCAGAGCAGCTTCGATGCCGAAGATGACGCAGACGTTCCGGAGGACACCACGGAATTCACACCGCCGGAGGAAGCCGAAGAGGCTCCCGGCTCCCAGCGCGGCAACACACCAAACGAACCGGAGGTGACCCGATGAACACAGCCAGCCTTGCTCCGCTGGCGGTGGTGCTCCCGGTCTTCGGTGCCGCCCTCGCGTTCATCCTGATCCGCCACCAGCGCTCCCAGCGGGTAGTGAGCATCAGCATCCTCAGCGTCACCCTGATGCTGGAAGTCATCCTGCTGGGGTCTGTCTGGGAATCCGGTGCGCAGGCCGTGAACCTGGGCGCCTGGCTTCCGCCGTTCGGCATCACCATGGTGGTGGACCAGTTCTCCGCGCTGATGCTGGTGGTCTCGTCAGCGATCAGCCTCTCCGTCCTGATTTACGCCGCCGGCCAGGGTATGGCCGACGGCGACGAAGACGGACCGATTTCCATCTTCCACCCCACCTACCTGATCCTGGTGGCCGGGGTGTCCAACGCCTTCCTTGCCGGGGATCTGTTCAACCTGTATGTCGGCTTCGAGATTCTGCTGACCGCCAGTTACGTGCTGATGACCCTGGGCGGCACCACGCCGCGGATCCGGGCAGGTGTGACCTACGTGGTGGTCAGCGTGGTGTCCTCGCTGCTGTTCCTGATTTCCATCGCGATGATCTACGCGGCCACCGGCACGGTGAACATGGCGGACCTGGCGCTGAAACTCGGTGACCTGGACCCGGCGACACAGTTGATGCTGCACCTGATGCTGCTGGTGGCATTCGGCATCAAGGCCGCGATCTTCCCGCTGTCATTCTGGCTGCCCGACTCCTATCCCACCGCGCCGGCCCCGGTCACTGCAGTGTTCGCCGGCCTGCTGACCAAGGTGGGTGTCTACGCCATGGTCCGCACCGAAACCCTGCTCTTCCCCGGAGACCGGATCAATACCCTGCTGATGGTGGTGGCGGGACTGACCATGCTGGTGGGCATTCTGGGTGCCCTGGCCCAGACCGATATCAAACGAATGCTCTCCTTCACCCTGGTCAGCCACATCGGCTACATGGTGTTCGGCCTCGCGGTGGCCTCCGTGGCGGGCATCGGTTCCACCGTGTTCTACGTGGTGCACCACATTACGGTGCAGACCTCGTTGTTCCTGGTCACGGGTCTGATCGAACGCCGCGGGGGCACGGCAAACATGGACCGGCTCGGCGGGCTGGCCCGGCTGTCACCCCTGCTGGCCGTGCTGTACTTCATTCCGGCCATCAACCTGGCCGGCATCCCGCCGTTCTCCGGCTTCCTGGGCAAGCTCGGCCTCATGCAGGCCGGTGTGGGGCTCGGCACCCCGCTGGCCTACGTTCTGGTGGGTGCCGGTGCAGCCACCAGCCTGCTGACCCTGCTGGTCATGGCACGGGTCTGGAACCGGGCCTTCTGGCGGACCCCCGAGGATGCCGTGCACCCGGATCCGATCCTGCTGGCAACGAGTGCGGACGGCTCCAGCCTGCGCAGCTCGGAGAATGTCACCGAGCATTCCACCGGCCGGTTCTCCGGACGGGACTCCGTGGATCTGCTGCCGCGGACCATGGTGTACCCGACGGTGGGCCTGGTGGCCTTGGGCGTTGCCCTGACAGTGGCCGCCGGACCGCTGTTTGCGCTTAGCGATGGAACCGCACGGGACCTGCTGGACCGCACCCCTTACATTGAGGCCGTCCTAGGCGAGGGGGCAGCCCAGTGACCAAGGAAGCACGCATGCGTAACCGCTCCCGCGTTCCCCTGCTGCAGGAGCTGCCCCTGCTGATCTGGCTGGTGTTCCTGTGGGGAGCGCTGTGGCAGGACTTCAGTGCCGGCAACCTGGTCTTCGGGGCAGTGATCGCGTTCTTCGTAGCGAACATCTTCTACCTCCCGCCCGTGGAACTCAGCGGCAGGTTCAACCCGTTCTACGGGATGATCTTCGCCGGACGCTTCCTCTGGCAGCTGGTACAGGCCAGCTTCCACGTGTTCTGGCTGGCGGTCTTCCGCGGTCCGCGGATCCGCAACGGAGTGATCGGGGTGAAGCTGCGCAGCAGGTCGGACCTGCTGGTCACTGCCACCGGCCACGTACTGTCGCTGATTCCGGGCTCGCTGATTGTCGACGTCGACCGTTCCACCTCGACCCTGTATCTGCACGCACTGAACGTGTCCACGGCGGAGCAGGCGGAAAAGGTGCGGGCCGATGCGCTGGATGCGGAGGCCTGGCTGATCCGGACGCTGGGAACCAAAGAGGAGCTGGCCGCACTGCGTGCCGAAACCGTGCAGACACGGGAACGAAAGATTGGAGGCCGGGCATGATGGGCGCAGTAGTGGTGGCGGTGTCCGTCATGCTGGCCGTGGCCGGTGCCGGTGCCATTTACCGGATTGCCCGCGGCCCCTCGATCCTTGACCGGGTGCTGGCCTCGGACGTACTGCTGGCGATTGTGGGTGCCGCCCTGATGACGGACATGATCGTTTACCGCAACCTGGACTATCTGGCCCTGCTGGTTGCCATTTCCCTCATCGGCTTCATCGGGTCCGTGACGGTTGCCCGCTTCGTGACGGACAGGCGGTAGGACCGTGGAAGAAACCGTTTATGACGTGATCACGGCCGTGCTGATGCTCGGCGGTGCCCTGATGTCCCTGGCCGCGGCCATCGGCCTGATCCGGTTCCCGGACCTGCTCAGCCGCATGCACGCAGCCACCAAGCCCCAGGTTCTCGGGCTGCTGCTGTTCCTGCTGGCGATGGCCGTGGAATTCCGGAGCTGGAAGCTGCTGCCGGTCCTGGCCGTGGTGTGGATCTTCATGCTCCTGACGGCCCCCGTCTCCGCCCACATGGTCGGCCGCGCCGGCTACCGGACCAAGCACCTGCGGCCCGAGCTGCTGATCATCGACGAGCTCGACGACGTCGTCGAACGTGCCCAGCGCCTGCTCCGGGAAGCCGAAGAGGATGCCCTGGAAGACGAAGACGATGATCCGCGCGTGGACGATGATCCGCGGCACGGCTACACCGGGGAGCTCGACGACGACGAGCTGCTGCGTGCCCGCGGAACCGCGGGGGACGCGTTAAACAGCGACGCCCAGCGCCGGGGGAAAAACCCCGAGGGCTGAGCGCAGCTCCTCCACCCGGGGGCGGAGGCAGGAAAATCGAAGGCTTAGACGATTTCCGGCGTCTTCTGGTAGCGCTGAATGGCGCGCTGCGTGCCGCGGTTGGTCAGCACGCGGATGACCTGGCTGACGGCACCGGAAACCACGGCGAAGGCCACGGCGGAACGGAGGCTGTTCTCCAGGCTGCCTTCGGCGTCCTTGGGCGGCTCGTTGCCGGTGGCCTTGGTCCAGGCGAAGTCCAGCACCTTGGCGGCGACGATACCGGAGAGGATGCTCGCTCCGGTTCCAAGCAGTTTGAGGATCAGGTTCATGAATACTCCTAGCTTCGGGCGTTTTTCCTAACCCTACGGTACCGGTTTGCCCGTCGCCGGATCCGGGGTGCGTGTGTAGAGTGGAATCGCAAACATACGACAGGGGAGCGCCGTCCCGCAGCAGGTCTTCGGACCGCAAAGGATAAGGCGCTGAGAGTGCGGATATCCGCAGACCCTCGAACCTGATCCGGTTAGTACCGGCGAAGGGAGTCGAGAGCTCAGGGACATTCCCCGTTGACCGGCAACGGTCCACGGGGAAGGGTGCCGGTTTACCGGTGCAGCATCACCCTCCCCTCCTGACATCAGGAGGACATTCATGAAAGACCAATCCGCGGCACTCCGCCGCACCCGGCCTGCAGCTTCACGGCGTTCCTGGCGGGTGGTGGACATAGTTGTCGCTTCCGTCCTTGCCGTGGCTGTGGGCGTCATCTTCTGGGCCTGGTCCCTGGGGTATGCCGGGATCAGCGCACTCACCGCGGTGTTTCCGCCGCTCGCCGGGCTCTACACCGGCGGCTGGCTGATTGCCGGGGTGCTGGGCGGGCTCGTCATCCGCAAACCCGGTGCAGCGATCTACTGCGAAATGCTGGCCGCGGCCGTGTCGGGCGTGCTGGGCACGCAGTTCGGCCTCTCCGTCCTGCTTTCGGGCTTCCTGCAGGGCCTGGGCGCCGAACTGGTGTTCCTGCTGTTCCTGTACCGGCGGTTCTCCCTTCCCGTGGCACTGCTGGCCGGGCTGGGCTCCGGCCTGTTCCTCGGCCTCAGCGAAAACATCCTGTACAACGTGGAGTGGGCAGCGCAGTGGCAGCTGCTGTACGTCCTGCTCACCTGCGTCTCCGGCGCGGTTATTGCCGGCGGGCTGTCCTGGCTGGCGGTCCGTGCCCTGGCCCGGACGGGTGCCCTTGCACCGTTCGCGTCGGGCCGGACAGGTACGGCGTGACGGTGCTTTTCCGCAGGAAGGGCGGCCGTAGCCGCCCGCCTGCTTCAGAGTCCGCTGCCCCGCTCCCGGACGGGTTCCCGGAATCCCGGCGGCGTTCGGGCCCGGCTGCGGTGGCGGCGCAGGGGTGGGGTTGGCGGCACGGGGGACGGACCGGCCCGGCGGTGTCCGGGCTTGACCTGGCTATTTCCCCTGGCGAGCGCGTCCTGCTGCTGGGAGCGTCGGGCGCCGGAAAGTCCACGCTCCTGCACGCCCTGGCCGGTGTGCTGGGCCCGGACACCGGCGGGGAGGAACACGGGACGCTAACGCTCGACGGCGTCCACCCGGCGGACCCGGCTGCCCGCGGCAGGACCGGGCTGGTCCTGCAGGATCCGGAGTCCCAGACCGTCCTGTCCCGGGTAGGGGACGAAGTGGCGTTCGGTGCGGAGAACCTCGCGGTCCCGGCCGAGGAGATCTGGCCGCGGGTGCGTTCGGCACTGGCCGACGTCGGACTGGAGGTTCCGCTGGACCGCTCCACGGCCGCGCTCTCGGGCGGGCAGAAGCAGCGCCTGGCGCTGGCATCCGTCATGGCCATGGAGCCGGGCCTGCTGCTGCTCGACGAGCCCACCGCCAATCTGGACCCGGACGGTGTGGGCGAAATCCGCGACGCCGTGACCCGGGTGCTCGACCGCACGGGTGCCACGCTGATTGTGGTTGAGCACCGGGTGGATGTCTGGGCCGGCGTCGTGGACCGGGTAGTGGTCCTTGCCGCCGGAGGAGGGGTCCTCGCGGACGGTCCGCCGGAACAGGTACTGGGGGATCCGGGGCACCGGAGCACCCTGGCCGAATCCGGCGTCTGGCTTCCCGGTACCGCCCCGGAAATCCCGGGCGGCCCCTGGACCCCTCCCGCAGCCGGCCCCCTGCTGCTGGAGGCCCGGGGACTGGCCGTTGCCCGTTCCGGCCGCGGTCCCGCCGTGCTGTCCGGAGCAGACCTGGCCCTGGCCGCCGGAACCGCCGTCGGCATCACGGGACCCAACGGAGCCGGCAAGTCCACGCTTGCCCTGACCCTGGGCGGACTGCTCCGGCCGCGGAAAGGCACCCTGGCCGCAGCGCCGGCGCTGGCCGGAACCGCCCGCCCGGAACCGGGCCGCTGGACCTCGGCACAGCTTGTGGGCCGCATCGGCACCGTCTTCCAGGAACCCGAACACCAGTTCCTGACCAACACCGTGCGGGATGAGCTCGCGTTCGGGCCCCGGCGGCTGAAGCAGGACACGGACGGGCAGGTGCTGGCCAAGGTGCAGCTGCTGGCCGAACGGCTCCGGCTGGACGGGCTGCTCGAAGCCAACCCGTTCACGCTCTCGGGCGGGGAGAAGCGGCGGCTGTCCGTAGCCACCATGCTGGCCACGGAACCGTCCATCCTGCTGCTGGATGAACCGACCTTCGGGCAGGATGCCCGGACCTGGGCGGAACTCGTGGCACTGCTGCGCGGGCAGCTGGCCGAGGGGTGCTGCGTGGTTTCCGTTACGCACGACGCCGAGTTTATCGAGGCCCTCGCCTCCCGGAACCTGCGGGCGGCGGACGGGGTGCTGGCAGCCGCTGCCGGTACTCCCGCCGACGGCGCGGCTCCGGCCGGTCCTGCCGACGGTGCGGGTACGGCACGCAATGCGCAGGTGCGGCAGTGAGCGCCGCGGTGGCCGGGGCGCCTGCCCGTCCCGCAGGGACTTTCCTCGCCCGTGCCAACCCGCTGTCCAAGCTCGCCTCGGCGATACTCCTGACACTGGCGGTGCTGATCACGGTGGACTGGGTGAGCGCCGCCGTCGTCCTCACCGCCGAACTGGCCCTGCTGCCGCTGCTGCACATCCGGGTGTCTACGCTGGTGCGGCGGATCTGGCCGCTGCTGGCCGCGGCACTGATTGGCGCGTGGGGCACTGCGCTGCTGGCGGAAAAGACCGGAACGGTGCTGTTGGACGCAGGCCCGCTGATGTTCACCTCCGGGTCAGTGGGCGCGGGCATCGCCATCGGGCTGCGCGGCCTGGCGATTGCCCTGCCGGGAATCTACCTGCTGACCACCACCGACCCCACCGACCTGGCCGATGCCCTGGCACAGAAGCTGCGCCTGCCGCACCGCTTTGTGCTCGGGGCGTTGGCCGCCATGCGCCTGGTGGGACTGCTCGTGGAGGAATGGCGCACCATCGGCCTGGCCCGTCACGCCCGCGGCGCCGGACCCGACGCCGGGGGAGCGGCCCGTCTCCGGGGTTTCGCCGGGCAGTCCCTGGCGCTGCTGGTCCAGGCGATCCGCCGGGCCACCCGGCTCGCGACGGCGATGGAAGCGCGCGGCTTCGGAGCAGCGGAGCGCACCTGGGCACGGACCTCGACCTTCAGCAGCATCGACGGCATCGTTTTGGCGGCGGGGGTGGTTGTCTCGGCCGCGGCTGTGGCAGCCGCGGCGGCGGCCGGGACGTTCAACTTCATCCTGACCTGAGGCCTTCCCGGGACGAGTCTCCCGCCGGGTTAGAGGGCCGCGTCCGCCAGCCGGGCCAGTTCGCTGTTCAGTGCCGCGGAGAACGGCAGCTCGCGGCCGTCGATGGAGCGCACCGGCACCAGCAGCCGGATGCTGGAGACCAGCCAGACGCCGTCGGCGGCGAACAGGTCCTCGGGCACCAGCGGCCCGTACCCCAGTTCCCAGCCGGCTGCCTCGGCGGCCTTGAACAGGGCATCCTGCGTGGTTCCGGCCAGGATGCCGCTCCTGCGTTCGGGGGTCAGCAGGGTGCGGACGCCGTTCCGTTCGCGGGCGAGCACCACCGTGGACGTGGGTCCCTCGAGCACCTTGCCGTCGGAGGAGGTGAAGATGGCGTCGTCGGCACCGTGCTGCCGTGCGTAGCGGAGGGCCGCCATGTTCACGGCGTAGGACAACGTCTTGGCGCCGAGCAGCAGCCACGGCGCGCGGGCGGCGGACAGGCTGTCGTAACCGCGGTCCAGGAGCAGGACCTTGATGCCCGCCTCGCGCTGCGCCGCGGCATCGGGGGCAACGGTCACCTGCACCCACGCGGTGGGTGCGGCGGCACCCTCAACGCCGCGGGTCACCACAAGTTTCACCGCTGCGCGGCCGGCGTGGCCGGCGTCGTCGGCCTCAGCTTCTGCATGCAGTGCCAGCGCAGTGGCGATGGCACGTTCCCAGGCCTCCCGCGGGGGAATGTCCAGTTCCAGCAGCTGTGCGGAGGATGCCAGCCGGTCCAGGTGGGCATCCGGCTTGCGGGGCACCGAGTCCACGGCCAGCAGGGATTCGAAGATGCCGTCTCCGCGCGTCACCCCCAGGTCATTGATCATCAGCTGGGGCACGCCGGCATCGGCCGGACGCCCGTCGGGGAAGGCGGAATCCAGGAAAACCAGAACAGTCATGGGCCCAGCGTAGCCGCGCAGGCACGGCACCTGCCGCAGGACCGATAGGCTGTCTTGAAGGCGGCATCGGGAGGAGCAAGGGTGTGTGGTGGTCTCTGACCGGTTTTGATCTTTCCGGGTGGACAGCCGTGGTGCTGACCACGGTGGATTACGCGATCCGGATCATCGCCCTGGGCGTGGTCCCCGGCAACCGCCGTCCCACGACGGCGATGGCCTGGCTGTTGTGCATTTTCTTCCTGCCGATCCCGGGCATCATCCTCTTTTCGTTCTTCGGTAACAGCCGGCTTTCCGAGCACCGGGTGAAGCGGCAGGCCGAAATCAGCCGCCTGGTCCGCGAGAACACCAACGAGCTGGAAGCCGAGGGCACCAACTACGACGGCCCCGAGTGGGTCTTGAATGCCGCGCAGCTTAACCGCCGGCTGGGCTCGTTTCCCACCATGGACGGCAACAAGGTTGACCTGCAGCGGGACTACACCGAGTCCATTTCAGAGATGACCGAGGCGGTGAAGAGCGCCAAACGGTACGTCCACGTGGAGTTTTACATCATGGGCTACGACGCCGTCACCCGGGACTTCTTCCGTGCCCTGAGTGACGCAGCCGGACGCGGCGTCACGGTCCGGCTCCTGTTTGACCACATCGGCACGATCCGCATCCCCGGCTACCGGAAGCTGCTGGCCGAACTGCGCGGCAGCGACATCCAGTGGCGTCGGATGCTGCCGGTCAATCCCTTCCGCGGGCGCTGGCGCCGGCCGGACCTGCGCAACCACCGCAAGATCCTGGTGGTGGACGGAGCAGTCGGCTTCACCGGTTCGCAGAACCTGGTGGAGCCGGGGTACAACAAACGACGGAACCGCCGGTCGGGCCGGAAATGGGTGGAGCTGATGGCCCGGGTGGAAGGAGCGGTGGTGGATGAACTCAACGTTGTTTTCGCCACCGACTGGAACGCGGAGACGGACGAAAACCTGGAACGGGAACTGAACCTGTACGACTGGTCCTTCGATCCGGGCAACGTGACCTGCCAGGTGGTGCCCAGCGGTCCCGGGTTCAGCACCGAAAACAACCTGCGCCTCTTCGCCTCCCTTATCTACTCGGCCAGCGACCGCATCTCCATCACCAGCCCGTACTTCGTCCCTGATGACACCCTGCTCTATGCCGTCACGACGGCGGCGCAGCGCGGGGTCGAAGTGGAACTGTTTGTGTCCGAAAAAGGGGACCAGTTCCTGGTGGACCACGCGCAGCGCTCCTACTACGAGGCGCTGCTGCGGGCCGGAGTCCGGATCTACCAGTACCCCAAGCCGCTGGTGCTGCACGCCAAGCACTTCACCATCGACAACGAGGTGGCCGTCCTCGGGTCCAGCAACATGGACATGCGCTCCTTCTCGCTGAACCTGGAAGTGTCGGTCATGATGTTTGACGGCACCATCGTCGAGCAGATGCGCCGCATCGAAGACACCTACCGGGCGCTGTCCAAGGAACTCATCCTGGAGAACTGGGTGGGCCGGCCGGTGTGGCAGCGGTACATCGACAACGTGGCCCGGCTGACCGCGACCCTGCAGTAGGTTTCCTTACTCAGCCCGCACATCCGTCGGCGGCCGTTCGGGCTGCAGCCGCGCCAGGACGGTCTTCAGTGCGGCCGCGGCGTCTGTCCCCGGACCCACCAGACGCACGGTGAGATCCGCGGCGGAGGCGGCGTCGTCGTCGGCAGCCCAGCGGCGTTCCTGCGCCGCCCAGCGCTCCCAGTGCGGTGCGTAGGTTCCCCCGTCACGGTCCAGCGCGCAGCGGCGCCGGACGTTTTCCTCACCCTCCACCCAGACCGTGGTGTCCAGCAGGGCACGGGCCCCGCGGTGCGCGGCACCTACGCCTTCGAAGACCACGACGTCGGCAGGTTCCGTGGTGTGCCAGCGGCCGCAGCGGCCGGCGTTCCAGTCCCAGGCCTGCCACCGGGCGGAGCGTCCTTCGGCGAGCGGCCGCAGGATCTCCTCGCGGTAGTAGGTCATTCCCGATTCCAGTCCGTCCCAGCCGGGATAGACGTCCTCCAGATGGAACAGCCGCACGGAGCCGCAGCGGGCCAGGGCAGCGGCAATCCCGGTGGCCAGGGTCGTTTTGCCGGCGCCGGAGAAGCCGTCCACCGCAATGAGCAGGGGCGCGCCGGGTTTAGCGGGCATCGGGGATGCCGCCCGTACACGCGGTCAGGATTCGGAACATTCCTTAACCCTAGCCAGAAAGGGTCAGGCCCGAAGAAGCAGCTCCCCGCAGGGAATCAGGAACCAGCCGTCCGGGGCTGCGGCCCACTCCTTCCAGCCCGCGGCAAGCCGTTCCAGCAGCTGCCGGTCCGCCAGCCCGCGCTCCTGCGCCTGTTCGGCGAAGGCGGAGTGCAGTACGCGTTCGGACCAGGAGTCCGCGTGCCGGCGCCGCTCTTCCGGCGCTGCGTAGAGCCAGTTGGACGAGGACGGGGCGATGTCGGTGAAGCCGGCCTCGAGTGCCCATCCGAGCAGGTGCCTGCCGGCATCGGGCTCGGCGGAATTCCCGCGGGCTATCTCCTGGTAGACCGCCATCCATTGAGCCAGCTCCGGCGTGGGCGGATGCCAGATCATGCCGGAGAAATCGGCGTCGCGCACCGCCACCAGCCCGCCCGGCCTGGCAACCCGGCGCATTTCCCGCAGCGCGGCCACCGGATCCATCAGGTGCTGGAGCACCTGGTGGGCGTGGACAATGTCGAAGGTTTCGTCCGGGAAGTCGAGGTCGTAGACATTGCCGGCGGTAAAGGAGGCATTGGCCAGACCCCGTCCGGCCGCCCGGGACCGGGCGGAGACAAGGACGTCTTCCGAGGAATCCAGGCCCACCACCGGTCCCGGAGCCACGAGCGCCGCAAAGTCGGCGGTGATGCTGCCCGGTCCGCAGCCGACGTCGAGCACGCTCATCCCGGACGTCAGCTCCGGCAGCAGATACGCAGCGCAGTCCTGCGCGGTGCGGACGGCATGGGCATCCACCACGCTGCGGTGATGGCCGTGGGAATAGGTTTCGGAAGCCATGGCAGGACCCTACCGCCCGCCGGGCCGGAGAGCGGGAAACGGCGGCGGCCGTGTTCCGCAGCTGCCCGGGTCAAAGTTGAGCGTTGGTGGCTCAAGTTTGTTGACAAAGAAATACTGCCGAGTAAAGTTGAGTGTAGAACGCTCAATCGCTCTCCATGGCAGTCCGCGGAGCCGGCCTACTGGTCAGGCAAGGCGGCGAAGCCACGGGATGCGGGTTTTCCAAGGAAAGAGGAAGCAAATATGTCACGTGCAGTAGGTATTGACCTCGGTACTACCAACTCGGTTGTTTCGGTTCTGGAAGGCGGCGAGCCCACGGTTATCGCCAACGCCGAAGGCGGCCGCACCACTCCGTCCGTCGTAGCCTTCGCCAAGTCCGGCGAAGTCCTGGTCGGCGAGATCGCCAAGCGCCAGGCAGTCAACAACATTGACCGCACCATCGCTTCCGTCAAGCGCCACATGGGCACCGACTGGAACGTAGACGTGGACGGCAAGAAGTACACCGCCCAGGAAATCTCCGCCCGCATCCTGATGAAGCTGAAGAACGACGCCGAGGCCTACCTCGGTGAGAAGGTCACGGACGCCGTGGTCACCGTTCCCGCCTACTTCAACGATGCCGAGCGCCAGGCCACCAAGGAAGCCGGCGAGATTGCCGGCCTGAACGTGCTGCGCATCGTCAACGAGCCCACCGCAGCTGCCCTGGCCTACGGCCTGGACAAGGGCAAGGAAGACGAGCTCATCCTCGTCTTCGACCTCGGCGGCGGCACCTTCGACGTCTCCCTGCTGGAAGTCGGCAAGGACGAAGACGAATTCTCCACCATCCAGGTCCGCTCCACGGCCGGTGACAACCGCCTCGGCGGCGACGACTGGGACCAGCGGATTGTCGATTACCTGCTGAGCCAGGCCAAGGCCAAGGGTGCGGATCTGTCCAAGGACAAGATCGCCCTGCAGCGCCTGAAGGAAGCAGCGGAGCAGGCCAAGAAGGAACTCTCCTCGGCCACCTCCACCAACATCTCCCTGCAGTACCTCTCGGTCACCCCCGAAGGCCCGGTCCACCTGGACGAGCACCTGTCGCGCGCCAAGTTCCAGGACCTGACCAAGGACCTGCTGGACCGCACCAAGAAGCCGTTCCAGGATGTCATCAGCGAAGCCGGCATCAAGGTTTCCGACATCGACCACATCATCCTCGTGGGCGGTTCCACCCGCATGCCTGCCGTCTCCGAACTGGTGAAGGAACTGGCCGGCGGCCAGGAGCCGAACAAGGGCGTGAACCCGGACGAGGTTGTAGCCGTTGGCGCAGCCCTGCAGGCCGGTGTGCTGAAGGGCGAGCGCAAGGACGTCCTGCTCATCGACGTCACCCCGCTGTCCCTCGGCATTGAAACCAAGGGCGGTGTGATGACCAAGCTGATCGAGCGCAACACGGCCATCCCGACCAAGCGCAGCGAGACCTTCACCACCGCGGATGACAACCAGCCGTCCGTGGCCATCCAGGTCTTCCAGGGCGAGCGTGAGTTCACCCGCGACAACAAGCCGCTGGGCACGTTCGAGCTGACCGGTATTGCTCCGGCTCCGCGCGGCGTTCCGCAGATCGAGGTCACGTTCGACATCGACGCCAACGGCATTGTGCACGTGTCCGCCAAGGACAAGGGCACCGGCGCCGAGCAGTCCATGACCATCACCGGCGGTTCTTCCCTGAACAAGGAAGACATCGACCGCATGGTCCGTGAAGCCGAAGAGCACGCCGCCGAGGACAAGAAGCGCCGCGAGGCAGCAGACATCCGCAACTCGGCCGAGCAGCTCGCCTACTCGGTGGACAAGCTCCTCACCGACAATGACGACAAGCTGCCGGACAACGTCAAGACCGAGGTCAAGTCCGACGTCGACGCGCTGAAGAAGGCGCTCGAGGGCACGGACAACGACGACGAGGTCAAGACTGCGTTTGAGAAGCTGCAGGCTTCCCAGACCAAGCTGGGCGAAGCTATCTACGCCTCCGCCTCCGCCGCCGGTGCCGAAGGCGCCCCCGGTGCTGCTGACGGTGCTCCGGCTGACGGTGCTGCTGCAGGCAGCGCCGCCGGTGACGAAGACATCGTTGACGCCGAAGTTGTCGACGACGAAGAAAAGAAGTAATCGTGGCGGCGGAAAACGAGCACGGGAACACTCCCGAAGGTGAAGAGCCTGTAAACGGCCAGGACACTCCCGGCTCGGGCGAGACCGCGGATTCCGCCAACGGTGCCGCGGCAGGGGAGGAAGCTTCGGCTTCCGCCCCGGCCGCCGGGGCCGACGGAGATGCACTCTCCCAGGCGGAGCAGATCCTGAACAACGCCGACGTGCCGGCCCAGCCTGCCGCGTCCGGTTCACCGGAGGCAGCGGAACTGCGCAACGACCTGCTGCGCCTGCAGGCCGAGTACGTGAACTACCGCAAGCGGGTGGAACGCGACCGCGACGTCGCACGGGACATGGCAGTCATCGGTGTGCTGAACTCACTGATGCCTGTTCTGGACGACATCGACGCGGCACGCCAGCACGGCGACCTGGCGGAGGGACCCTTCGCTGCGATCGCTGCCAAGCTGGAGAACTCGCTGAAGACGTACGGGCTCAGCCGCATCGATGAGACCGGCGTGGAGTTCGATCCGAACATCCACGAGGCACTCATCCAGCAGCAGAGTGCGGACGTCACGTTCGATACAGTCACGCAGATCCTGCGGGCCGGCTACAAGTCCGGTGAGCGGGTCCTGCGTGCGGCGCAGGTGATTGTTTCGGTACCGGAACAGTAGCTATACCGTGTCCGGGGCCGCAGCACAGCGGCCCCGGACATTTTTCCATCGGCAGGTCCCGCAGCAGGGGCAAGCAGGCCCGGCAGCCGTGTTTCCACGGCAACGCAGCGGGATCGGCACATGAGGAAGGGACACCAATTGGCTAGTCAGGATTGGGTCGATAAGGACTTTTACAAGATTCTGGGTGTTCCCAAGGATGCGTCCGACGCGGACATCAAGAAGGCGTACCGCAAACTGGCGCGGAAGTACCATCCCGACCAGAACCAGGGCGACGCCAACTCCGAGCGGATGTTCAAGGACCTCTCGGAGGCCTATTCGGTCCTCTCCGACGCGGAGGAACGCCAGCAGTATGACGCCATCCGCGCCATGGGAAGCGGCGCACGGTTCACAGCCGGCGGCGCGCCGGGCGGCGGCGGGGCCGGAGGAGCGGGCTTCGAGGACATCTTCGGGGACCTGTTCGGCCAGACCGCCCGCGGCGGCAGCCGGCGGACTACCTTCAACGCCGGCGGCAGCAACATCCCGCCCGAATTCGCCGACCTCTTCGGCGGCGGCGGGGGATTCGGCGGCGGCGGCTTCGGCGCCCCGCCCCCCACCAAGGGTGCAGACCGTACCGCCAGCACCACCATTTCCTTTGCCGGTTCCATTAACGGAACCGTGATCGGCCTGCGCGAACCCAACGGCGAAGTGGTTGAGGTCCGTGTACCTGCCGGGGTCAAGGACGGGCAGAAGATCCGGGTGCGCGGCAAGGGCCAGCCCGGTGCCGCGGGTGCGGGGGACCTGATGGTCACCGTCCACGTCACGCCGCACGACTTCTTCGCCCGTGAGGGCAACAACATCCGGATCCACGTCCCGGTCTCGTTCCCGGAGGCCGCCCTGGGCGCCACCATTGAGGTGCCTACGCTGACCTCGGACACCGTCCGGCTCAAAGTCCCCGCGGGAACGCCGTCCGGCCGCACCCTGCGGGTCAAGGGGCGGGGCGTGCACACCTCCAAGGGCAACGGAGACCTGCTGGTGACCATCGATGTTGCCGTACCTTCGCACCTGAGCAAGGATGCCCGGGAAGCCGTGGAAGCGTTTGCCGACGCCACCAAGGGCGAGGATCCCCGGATCGCGTTGGCAGCCAAGGCACGGCTCTAGCCCACCGGTTCCGCCGGCCGGAGGGTTATGACAGGGTTACCATTTCAACAGCAGTAAAGGAGGAACAATGGGCATAGACGTCAATGCGCCTATTTTCGTGATCTCCGTTGCCGCTGAGCTCGCGGAAATGCATCCGCAGACCCTCCGGCAGTACGACCGGCTCGGGATTGTGCGCCCCAGCCGGGCGCCCGGCCGCTCACGCCGTTACTCCCAGCGCGACATTGAACTGCTGCGCGAGGTCCAGAAGCTCTCCCAGGAGGGCGTTTCCCTCGAGGGCATCAAGCGGATCATGGAGCTGCAGAACCAGGTCACCGGCCTGCGCCAGCGGGTAGCGGAGCTTTCCACGCAACTCGACGAAGCGCAGCGGCGCTCCTCTGACCGCAGCCGCGTCTTCGCCGCAGGACTGGCCGGCGACGTCGTCACCCTCAGCCGTGGACAGCGCCCGCCCGCGGCCGCCACCGCCGTGCAGCAGCTGGGCCTGGTCTCGCTGATGGAACGCCGGAGCCGGCTGCGCGCGCTTCCCGCCGGCAAGTCCGCAGAACGGGACTACGCCGACGACGGCTACATCCAGTCCCTATAAGGCACCCGCCGTCACAGGGGTTCCGGGCAACGCAGTTCCCCCTGTGGCACAATGCCGGAATGCAGGAAACGCCGGTAGGTAATGTTCAAGCGCTGTACCGCTATCCGGTCAAGTCGACCGCCGGCCAGGCGCTGCGCACCTCCGCTGTGACCGACAGGGGGCTGCTGCATGACCGCCGGTGGGCCGTCTACACCGACGACGGCGGCATCGCCAGCGGCAAGCGGACCCGTCGCTTCCGCCCCGTGCCCGGCCTGATGCAGTGGTCCTCGGTTGTTGAGGACAACGGCATGGACACCGACGCTGCACCACCGCTGCTGCTGAGCCCCGACGGTCTCAGCTACCGTGCGGATGATCCGGCCGCTTCCCGGGCGCTGAGCGCAGCTTTCGGCCGGGAACTGACACTGCGGCCCGAAACCGCTGTCGGACACCACGACGAGACGCCACTGCACCTGGTGACAACATCCTCACTGGCTGCCCTCGAGGCAATGGCCGGTGGTGCGGTGGATGACCGCCGCTTCCGCGCCAACATCGTCATCGACACCGGTTCCCAGCCGGCATTCTGCGAGGACGACTGGGTCGGTGCCGAGCTGGTCCTCGGAGGCGGGGTTATTCTGCGTCTGGGGGAGGGGATGCCGCGCTGCGTGATGATCGACCAGGCGCAGGCCGGTGTCCCGGCCGAGACCAAGGCCCTGACGCTTCTCGGCCGGCACCACTCTACGGAATTCGGTCTGCAGGCTCATGTCCTGCGGACAGGGATGCTGCGGATCGGCGACCCTGTCACCCTTCGCCGCAGCGGGAACCTATAACTGCGGCAGCGGGAAGGCTCAGGCCCCGACGAGTCCGGTTCCGGGCGTCGGTCCCGCCCAGCCGTAGCGCAGCAGTACCGCACCTTTTCCCGAAGTTATCGGTGCCCCGAGCAGCGTCAGTTCCGCGGGCGGGCCGTCCGGAGGGAACAGGCGTTTTCCCGGGCCGACAACCACCGGATTCACCCACAGATTCAGGGAATCGAACATACCCTCCGCGACCAGGGTGCGGCAGAACTCGATGCTCCCGATGACGTGGATTTCCCGGTGCCGCTGCCGTAAACCTGCCAGTGCCGCCGCCAGGTCCCCGTCGAGGAGGTGCGAGTCCCGCCACCGGTCCAGATCCGGGGCTCCCCGGGACGCGACGTATTTGGGGACGGCATCGAACTTGCGGGCAATGCCGGAATTCTCGCCGTCCAGCTGGTGGGGCCAGTAGGCGGCGAAGATGTCGTACGTCTTCCTCCCCAGCAGCAGCGCGTCCATGGAGGAGATGGCCTCGTCCACCTGCGCACCGATGGTTTCATCCAGCAGGGGAGCCTGCCAGCCGCCGAAGGCGAAGCCTCCCTCCAGGTCTTCCTCCGGGCCGCCCGGAGCCTGGGCGACGCCGTCAAGCGTCATATAAAGGTCGATGGAAATCCGGCCGGCCATGGTGCCCTCCCATTGAGTGCTGTACGTACATCCGCGCCGGGCAACATGCTTGCGGTCACGTAATGCAGCTGTCAATGAGCACGGCTGATGTTGACGGGGCTGACCTGCAGAGGGCCGTCAGCGCAGGCGCCGTGCCCGCAGCACCACATCCTCCTTGTGGTGCGCCCCGGCGCCGGCGGAAACGTGCCGCGGACGGGTCTCGTCCACCTCTATCCGCCAATCGTCATCGAGCAGTGCGGCCACATCGGCAAGGCCCACGTAGTCCCGGAGGTCAATTCCACGGGCCGCTGCTTCCTCCGCCGTGGGCGGCGGATGGTGTACCCATAGGAGAATCCCGCCGGGCGCGACGGCTCGGAGCAGCGCACGTTCCGCTTCGTTCCCGTCGGTCCGCAGGAGAACGGGGTACTGCGCCGAAACCAAGGCAAAGGACGCCGGCGAAAGATCAGCCTCGACCAAGCCGGCATGGACCCAGTTCACCTGGACCGAACGCAGTTTGGCCTGGCGGGCGGCCCGGGCGAGGGCGACTCCGGAGACGTCCAGTGCAGTGACGTCCCAGCCCTGTTGGGCCAGCCACAGGGCGTCGGCTCCCTCTCCGCAGCCGACGTCCAAGGCGCGTCCGGGCGGGAGGCCCCGGGTCTCGCTGACCAGGACGGCATTGGGCTGGCCGCTCCACAACCCGTCGCTGCCGGCGTAGCGGCGGTCCCACAGCTCCTCGACGGCTGCGGGATCCTGCGGCAGGGACTCGGGGGATTCTGAGCTCAACGCCGGGCTTTGGCTTCCGGGCGGAGGCGGATGAGCCGCTGCGGACCGTCGTCGTCAAGCTCCACGAGATCGCCGTGGGAGGAGAGGAAGTCGGTGAATGACCGGAAGCCCAGCGGCTTCTCGTTGAAGGCCGGATCCATCCGGCGCATCTGGTTCTTCACCGTGCCCGTGTTGAGCCACTCGTCGGCGTCGCCCTTGGCATGGCCGATCTGCAGCGCCCGCACGAGGAGTTCGGTCGCGACCACCCCCGGGTCGACGTCGTCGGCCGGTTCCGGCTCGTCGAACGCAGCCTGGCCGGTGTGCGAGAACATGGGAACGGTGGTGAGCCTGCGGGCCGGGGCCGGATCGGGCTGCGAATCCGTCGGTGCCGGCCGCTTCTCGGCCGACGAATCGGCCGCAGCCGGGGCAGCAGCGGCAGCCACGATGCCGGGCAGGGAGTCGTAGTCCTCGAATTCGTCGCAGGCGGCGGCGAGGGAGGTGCTGGTCGAGCCGGCAACGCCGATGCCGACCACAAAGCGGCCGAGGCGCTTGGACTTCTGTGCGAGGGCAATGTAGTCGCTGTCGCCGGCCACGATGATGACGTGGGTCAGGTCCGGCAGCCGGAAGAGGTCTTCGACCACGTCCACGGCGAGCCGGATGTCAGCGCCGTTCTTGGTGCCGCGCGTGGTGGTGGTGAACAGCTGGGTCAGGTCCACCGCACGGGACATCAGCTGGCGCTGGTAGCTCGCGTTGACGGGCACGGACCAGTCCGCGTAGGCGCGGTTGACCACCAGGGTGCCGAAGGACGCGGCAAAATCGATGATGGCGTTGAAATCCACCGTGGCAGCCGTGAGCTTGGCGGCAACCTCCGGGTCGGCCTCCCGGTTCGTCTTGTCGAAATTGCGGATGCCGTCGCGCTGGAACGCATTGCGGCCGTGCAACTGCTGGTAGCGCGAGATGACGATGTTGTCGAAGTCGATGTAGAGGCCGACACGGGCGTCGTTCGGTTCAGTCATTTTGTTCAGTTCCTCCGGTAAGCAAGGTCGAAAATCAGCCGGCCGGCCTCGTGGGCCTTGTTTTCGAAGCTGGTCAGTGTCCGGCCTTCAAACCTGGGCGCCCAGCCCCCGCGGGCATCGACGTCGTCGTCCGGGGCCTTGTTTTCGAGCCCCTCCCGGTGCACCCGGGTGAGCGGGCTGTCCTCACCGGCACGCTCGCCGTCGTGCAGGTTGCGGAACAGTGCGGACGCGTCCAGGACTTCGCGCATCTGCACGGCGTAGTCGGACCAATCGGTGGCCAGACGCCAGATGCCGCCGGGCACCAGCACCCGGGCCACCAGTTCGGCGAAGGAATCCTTGACCAGGCGGCGTTTGTGGTGGCGCGTCTTGTGCCAGGGGTCGGGGAAGAACACCCAGACCTCGTCCACGGAACCGGCGGGGAGCATGGTGCTCAGCACCTCCGGCGCGTTGGCCTGCACCACGCGGATATTCGTCAGGCCCTTCTGTCCGATCCGCTGCAGGGTCTGCGCCAGGCCGGGGAGATAGACCTCCACGGCCAGGAAGTCCTTGTCCGGGTTCTGCTCCGCGGCGTGCGCAACTGCTTCGCCGAGGCCCGAGCCGATTTCGACGACGAGGGGAGCGGTGCGGCCGAACTCGGCGGCGGCGTCGAACACGTAGTCGGGGGATACCGAGGTGTCGGCCTCATCGCGGGGCACGTCGATCACGAAGCGGTCCGAAAGCTCGTCCCACGCCTGCTGGCGGCGCCCCTGCAGACGTGAACCGCGGCGGACGAAGGACACCGGGGAGCGGAAATTCGGCTCTGAGCCGGTGTCTGTGCCGACGTCGGCGGACCGGCTCTCGGCGGCATCGGGCAGGGCTGGTTCAGTAGTCATTATTGTTAATGCTATCGGCTGCCGCGGGTCCGGATTTCACCGCAGCCCCCGCCCCCGATTAGGAAAGTTTCCGCATTACGGTAAACTGGAGGCAGATGTTGGTCCTGCCATTGTCCATCCCGGCTAATAACCGCGGGTGGAACAGTGTGTGTAAGCAGTCCAGCCTGCGTCGATGAACGCTTTCTTTTGTCCCGCTTCAGTGCGGTAGACACTGTCTGACTTTTCTTCGGCGAACCCTCGGCCCAAACGGCGTCGGGGGCCTCTTACCGAAAGTTGCCTGTCTTTAATGACCACTTTTGCTGCCCTTGGTGTGCCCAAGGCACTTGTTTCCTCCCTCGCCGCTGCCGGAATTGACGAGGCCTTCCCCATCCAGGTGGAAACCCTCCCGGACACCCTTAAGGGCCGCGACGTCCTGGGCCGCGGCCGCACCGGTTCCGGCAAGACGCTGGCGTTCTCCCTTCCCCTCGTTGCCCGTCTGGCCGAGAATGAAGCCGCTTACCGCCGCCGCCCGAACCGCCCGCTGGGCCTGGTCCTGGCGCCGACCCGCGAGCTGGCCACGCAGATCAACAACGTCATTGAGCCCCTGGCCAAGGAGCTTGGCCTGAACACCACCGTGATCTACGGCGGCGTGTCCCAGCAGCGTCAGGAAAAGGCACTCAAGGCCGGCGTCGACATCGTCATCGCCTGCCCCGGCCGCCTCGAAGACCTGATGAAGCAGAAGGTCATCAGCCTCGAGTCCGTCGAGATCACCGTGCTGGACGAGGCCGACCACATGGCAGACCTCGGCTTCCTGCCGGTTGTCCAGCGCCTGCTGGACCGCACTCCGGAAAAGGGCCAGCGGATGCTGTTCTCCGCCACCCTGGACAACGGCGTGGACAAGCTGGTCCGCCGTTACCTGTCGAACCCGCTGACGCACTCCGTGGATGAGCCGCAGGCAGCGGTGTCCACCATGGAGCACCACGTGCTGCTGGTCCAGGACCAGACGGCCAAGAAGCTGCTGGTCAAGGAACTGGCCGGTGGCCAGGGCCGCCGCATCATGTTCATGCGCACCAAGCACCACGCCCGCAAGATGGCCCAGTTCCTCACGGACAACGGCATCCCCACGGTGGACCTGCACGGCAACCTGTCCCAGAATGCCCGTGACCGCAACCTGGCGGAGTTCGCTTCCGGCGACGTCCGCGTCCTGGTAGCCACCGACGTCGCCGCCCGCGGCGTCCACGTGGATGACGTTGAACTCGTGGTCCACATTGATCCGCCCACGGAGCACAAGGCCTACCTGCACCGTTCAGGCCGTACGGCCCGCGCCGGCTCCAGCGGAACCGTGGTGACGCTGACCCTCCCGGAGCAGAAGAGCGAGGTGTCGAAGCTGATGAAGGCTGCCGGCGTCGACGTTTCCATCGAGAAGGTCAGCCACAATTCGCCGTCCATCGCCAAGCTTGTCGGCGAACGCGCGGCCGTTGTGGAACCGCACGTCCGCGCCGCGCAGCTTGCAGCCAAGTCCCCGCAGCAGGGCGGCGGCCGCTCCACCGGCGCCAATGCCCAGCGCAAGCGTGCAGCCCGCTCCACCGGTGCACCCCGCGCCGGCGGACGCGGCGGCACAGGCGGACGCGGCCGCGTGTCGGCGGAACGTCCCGACCGCATGGAACGCAGCGAACGCAACGAGCGCAATGACCGCGCCGTCGACGACGTGCGTACGCAGCGTCCGGCACGGTCCGCCGACGGCCGCCGCAACAGCGCCTCGGCTGCCACCGCATCCGGACGCAACCGCCGCCCGGCCACCGGCCAGCGCGCCGAGGGCGCCGGTGCAGGCCAGCGTTCAGGCGGTGCAGCCTCCGGCCGCCCGGCACGTGCAGCCGGTCCCCGCCGCGCCACCGCGCCGGCATCGAACGAACGCCGTTCCCGCTAAGCCTTAGCTCAGCGAAAAGAGGCACCGCATCCACTGTTGATGCGGTGCCTCTTTTTTGTGCTGTCAGTGGTGGCCCTATTCGGTGTAAAGACCCATGCCGCGCAGCACATTCCGCCGTGCTGCGTTGGAGATGAGGAACCGGCGGCCGGCCGTGACCTCCGGTTCGATGCGGACAAACGCGTTCTTGGCGCCGGCCTGCCAGGGGAACAATGCGAGATCCTCCGAGTCCATGATCTCCGCGTAGTCCTCCAGCAGGGTGGCGCCGCCCTTCAGCACCACGCTCCAGGCCGATGAAAGGCTGTCGTCGTAACCGTCGATTTCGAAGGCAACCGGGTTGCCGGAGAGGGCGCCGGACAGCTTGGTGCCCGCCGCGGTCCGGAACACCACCGTGCCGTGATCCACGGCAAAATTGACCGGAAATATCTCGGGGTGCCCGTCGACCACCACGGCCAGCCGGGCGAACCGGGCCTGCCGGACGTATGCCCAGCACTGGCTGGAGGTCAGGTGGTCTGCTGTGGTCTCATCGCTGATCGGCATGGCGCCAGTCTAGGGCAGGAGCAGGCGGGCGGGTATGCAGGCATCGAAGCCGTGGCTTATCAGTGCCCGGTGGAGAACAATGGAGCCATGAAAGCGATCCTGAACGTCATCTGGCTTTTGTTCGGCGGCATCTGGCTTGCCCTTGGGTACGCGCTGGCAGGGGTTCTCTGCTGCCTGCTGATCGTCACGATCCCGTTCGGCATCGCGTCCTTCCGCATCGCCAATTATGCGCTCTGGCCGTTCGGGCGGACGGTGGTGGACCGGGGCGGCTTCACCGGACCCCTCAGCCTGCTGGGAAACATCGTCTGGCTGCTGCTGGCCGGCATCTGGATCGCGGTCGGCCATATCCTCACGGCCATCCCCATGTTCGTGAGCATCGTCGGAATCCCGCTGGGCATTGCCAATCTGAAGATGCTGCCCATTTCGCTGATGCCGCTGGGCAAGGTCATTGTCCCGACGGACACCTGGCAGATCACCCCGTACGCCGGCAATGCCTACCGGCAGCCCGGCTACCAGGGGCGGGTGGCTCCGCAGCAGCAGTGGCCCTCCTGACCAGGGCCTGCACCGGCTAGCCCCGGGCACCTTCGAGGAAGGCCTTCATCAGCGGACCGCCTGAGGTGGAACCCCGCTCGCCCTGCTCCACGAACACGGCAACTGCCAGGTCACCCTGGATCGCCAGGACCCACGCGTGGGTTTCCGGCGGAGTCTGGCTGCCGAATTCAGCGGTCCCGGTCTTCGCCAGCACGGGGTCCCCCGGCACATCGAGCAGCATCTGCACTCCGCCCTCGGCGACGACGGCGCGCATCATCTCCTGCAGGGAGGCCGCTTCCTCCTTGGTGAGGTTGCCGGAGGAGGGCGTCTTCGCATCCGCGCCGGGCGTCGTCGTCGGCGCGGCTTCCGGACCTTCGGCGGCCTCCCGGACCAGCGTGGGCGATACGCGCTCGCCCTTGCTGATCGAGGCGCCGGCAACGGCCATGGCCAGCGGAGACACCAGGACCTCGCCCTGTCCGATCAGCGAGGCCGCGTGGGCGGTGCCTTCGGCCTCGGCCGGGACGGAACCCAGGAAGGCGTCCGTGCCGATGGCTGCCTCGACGCCGATGCCCAGGTCAGCGGCGGCTTCCGAGAGGCTTTGCTGCGAGACGGTGTCCCGGGCATTCAGGAAGGCCGTATTGCAGGAGTTCGCGAAGGCGGTGCGTAGCGGGATGCTGCCGGTGGCCGCGGCCGGGTAACCCGGCACGTTGGTGAACTTCCGGCCGTCAACGTTGAGTTCCGAAGGGCACTCAACCGTACTGCCCGGTGCGCTGCCGCTGCGGAGCATGGCCAGGGCGGTGGCCGTCTTGAAGGTGGAACCGGGCGGGTACTGGCCGAGGAGCGCGGTCTGCTGGCCCTCGCTGCCCGGGCCGTTGGCCACGGTCAGGATCTCGCCGGTGGAGGGCTGGATGGCCACGATGGCGGAGGCGGAGGGCTCCTGTTCCAGGACGTCCTCCGCCAGTAGCTGCAGCTTCGGATCCAGTGTTGTCTGCAGGGCTGTGCCGCCCTGCGGGTCGATGCTCGTCAGTGCGGTGCCGTTGGTTCCGGCAGCGTTTTCGACGGTGACGGTGACTCCGGGTGCGCCCTGCAACTGCGGATCGTACTGTTTCTGGAGTCCGGCGAGACCGGTCTGGTCACCGGGGGACAGCCGGCCTTCGGATTCCTCGATGAGCTCGGCCGTGGCCTCGCCCACCGTGCCGAGGAGGGCGCGGGCGAACCCGCGGGTGGGAGCCAGGATCCGCTGGGCGGGGAGGGCCAGTCCTCCGGGGATGGCGTCGACATCGGCGACGGTTGCCGGGCCCTCCGCCTCCTCGCGCTGGACAATCGCCTCGACAAAGGCTTCGGGTCCGGCTGCCTGGACCCGGGCAGTATATTCGGCGGGATCCAGCCCCGTCAGGCTGGCCATTGCCGCTGCCGAAGAGGCCAGCTGCTCCTCGGCGAGGTCCGGCTTGTTGATGCCGATGCGCAGCACCGGCTTCGAACTCATCAACGGCACTCCGTTGCGGTCCAGGATATCCGCGCGTTCGCCGGAGGTTGTGGTGCGGACCAGCCGGTCGCCGTCGACCAGGGAGCTGACCAGTACGGACGGCGCCCACTCGACGAGCCACTGATCGTCCTCGCCGCGGCGCAGCTGGGCAGTGCTCTCATAGGACCAGTCCGGCTGCGAATCACTGTTCACATCCCAGTCGTAGGCCAGACGGGCAGTGGCGGCGTCCTCGTCCTCGGAGTCCTCATCGATGCCGGCCACCGTGACGGAGGGACGGAGCGGCCCCATGTCTGCGAGCATCTCCGCCAACTCGGTGTTCACCTGGTCGGGTGAGCCCGCTGTGAAGGCCGATGCGGAAACGTCCAGCTGGCTCAGGCCCTTAGCGAGGGCGGCGGCAGCATCATCCGGAGCCGGTTTGTCGGGCGAGCAGGACACCAGGGTCAGCGCCAGGGCGGCCACGGCAAGGACGGAAACGGACGTACGGTTTTTCCCCATCCGCACAGGCTACCGCTTTGACGGCTTCGGACAGGTGGAATGCCCGTTCCGGCGGTGCGCAGGCCGTTGTGCGGCCCCGCTTGCCGACCCTGTGCACGGCCTGGTTTCCCTGCTACGGTTTGGGAAACGGCCAGGAAATGGCGCTTGACTACAACTCGCTTCCCCCGGCATCCTGCCGACGGCCGGAACGGTCGCCTTGACCGCTGGAGGACCGGATCGGTTGCCGGTTGTTCTACGGCAGGAGTGGGCAAATGTCCGATCTGGACATGATTCTTGAGAAAACGGTGCGGTCCTACGGCCGCCGGCAAATCCAGGCGGGCCACGCGCTGATGATTGTGCTGGCCCGGGATATTCCCTTTCCTATCGGAGACGTTTGGTCTGCCGTCGCGGACCCGGAGCGCCTTGGCCAATGGGTGGCGCTGCCGGAAGGGGATCTGCGGCGCGGCGGGAACTACAGCCTTCCGGATGGATCCCACGGCGCGATTCTGCGCTGCGACGGCCCCCGGCTCCTTACCGTGTCCTGGGCCCGGGAAGGATACACAACGGCCGAAGTGGAGTTCCATCTGACCGGGGAGGACGGATATACCCGGTTCGAGCTGCGCTACGCCTCGGTCCGGAAAGGGTTTGCCGTATCGGCCGCCCCGGGCGCCGGCCTCTGGACCGGCGGCGCCGGGTGGGAGTACTTCCTCGATGTCCTGGAGGAATACCTGGCGGGCAGCATCCCCGAAGAGCCGCCCGGCATCCGGTTCGAAATCGAGTCCGGCGGGGAGCTGGCACAGCTCTTCGAGGCGCGCAACGAACGGTGGCGCAGAACCGCCGACGACTTCGATCAGGAGCACACTCCCTAGGACGCCCGATCCCGCGGAGGCAACTTTACTTCAAAAGTTGAGCTGACTAGACTCAACTTTGTTTACTGAAGCATTCTTCGCTGAGGTCTTTGAGGAGTTCCCGTGGACACTAAATTCACGAACAAGAGCCAGGAAGCGCTTTCGGCTGCGGCCATGAACGCCAACACCGCGGGCAATCCGCAGATCGAACCGGCACACCTGCTGAAGGCGTTGATGGACCAGCGGCAGGGAGTCGCCGTCGCACTCCTCAAGGCAGCCGGCGTCAACGTGGATACCGTCAGTGCAGCGGCCAGCACTGCCATCCACCAGCTGCCCTCTTCCTCGGGTTCCTCGGTGGCGCAGCCGCAGTTTTCCCGTCCGCTGCTGCAGGTCATCAACGCGGCGCAGCAGGAAGCGGAGAAGCTGGGGGATGCCTTTGTGTCCACGGAGCACCTCCTGCTCGGGTTGTCCCTCGACAACGGGCCGGCAGGAAAAGCGCTCCGCGACAACAACGCCAGGCATGACGCCCTCAGCGCAGAGCTTCCATCAGTACGAGGAGACCGTAAAGTGACCAATGCTGATCCGGAGAACACCTTCCAGGCCCTGGAGAAATTCAGTACGGACCTGACGGAAATGGCCCGCTCGGGCAAGCTGGACCCGGTCATCGGCCGGGACGCTGAAATCCGCCGTGTCATCCAGGTGCTCAGCCGCCGTACCAAGAACAACCCCGTGCTGATCGGCGAGCCCGGCGTGGGCAAGACCGCCGTCGTCGAGGGACTCGCCCAGCGCATTGTTGCGGGGGATGTGCCGGAAAGCCTCAACGGCAAGACCCTGCTGTCCCTGGATCTCGGGTCCATGGTTGCCGGAGCCAAATATCGCGGTGAGTTTGAAGAGCGCTTCAAGGCAGTCCTGGAGGAAATCTCCAGCGCCGAAGGGCAGATTGTCACCTTCATCGATGAGCTGCACACCGTTGTGGGTGCCGGTGCCGCCGAAGGATCCATGGACGCCGGCAACATGCTCAAACCGATGCTGGCACGCGGGGAACTCCGGCTGATCGGCGCCACCACCCTGGACGAGTACCGCCAAAACATCGAGAAGGACGCCGCCCTGGAGCGGCGTTTCCAGCAGGTGTACGTGGGTGAACCCAGCGTCCCGGACACCATCGGCATCCTGCGCGGCCTGAAGGAGCGCTACGAGGCGCACCACAAGGTCGCCATTGCCGACTCGGCACTGGTAGCCGCCGCCACGCTGTCCAACCGCTACATCACCGGACGCCAGCTGCCGGACAAGGCAATTGACCTGGTCGACGAGGCCGCGTCCAGGCTGCGGATGGAGATCGATTCCGCCCCTGAAGAGATTGACGAGCTCCGGCGTGCCGTGGACCGGCTCACCATGGAGGAACTCGCACTGGCCAACGAATCGGACGAGGCTTCGATGGAGCGGCTGGCCGTGCTGCGCGAGGACATGGCCAATAAGAAGGAGCAGCTGGCGGCGCTTAACGCCCGGTGGGAGGCCGAGAAGGCAGGGCTCAACCGGGTTGGCGACATCAAGGCCCAGATTGACGAGCGGCGCAGCGAGGCGGAGAAATTCCAGCGCGACGGCGACCTCACCGAAGCCTCCCGCATCCTGTACGGCGAGATACCGGCCCTGCAGAAGGAACTGGAGGCCGCCCAGCAGGCCGAGGAGAGCAACTTCGGCGAAGAAGCCCGGGAACTGATGGTCTCCGAGGAAGTCACCGCGGACGACATTGCGGAAGTGGTCTCCGCCTGGACGGGCATCCCCTCCGGACGCATGCTGCAGGGCGAATCCCAGAAACTGCTGGACATGGAGGAAGCCATCGGCTCCCGGCTGATCGGGCAGAGCAAGGCCGTGGCCGCGGTCTCCGACGCCGTCCGCCGCTCACGGGCCGGTGTCAGCGATCCGGACCGCCCCACCGGTTCCTTCCTGTTCCTGGGGCCCACCGGCGTCGGCAAGACCGAGCTCGCGAAGGCCCTGGCGGACTTCCTCTTCGACGACGAGCGTGCCATGGTCCGCATCGATATGAGCGAGTATTCCGAGAAGCACGCGGTCTCCCGTCTGGTCGGTGCTCCTCCCGGATATGTGGGATATGAAGAGGGCGGCCAGCTGACCGAAGCGGTACGCCGCCGCCCCTACTCGGTGATCCTGCTCGATGAAGTGGAAAAGGCGCACCCGGATGTCTTCGACATCCTGCTTCAGGTGCTCGACGACGGCCGGCTGACCGACGGCCAGGGCAGGACAGTGGATTTCCGCAACGTCATCCTGATCCTGACGTCCAACCTTGGTTCCCAGTTCCTGGTGGACCCGGGACTCACCGAGGAGCAGAAGCGCGAATCGGTGATGTCCATGGTCAACGCGAACTTCAAGCCGGAGTTCCTCAACCGGCTCGACGACGTGATCCTGTTTGATCCGCTGAGCCTGGAGGACCTGACCCGGATCGTGGACATTCAGGTGCGTGCCCTGGCGAGCCGGCTGCATGAGCGCCGGCTGGTGCTGGACGTGACCGACGCGGCGCGGGAATGGCTGGGACTGACCGGCTATGATCCGGCCTACGGTGCGCGGCCGCTGCGCCGCCTGGTGCAGCGGGAGATCGGCGACCAGCTGGCCCGCGGCATCCTGGCCGGGAAGATCAGCGACGGCGACACCGTACTGGTGGACCGGACCGCAGACGGTCTGGACGGCGACGGGCTGGTGGCCGAGCCCGGCCTGACAGTGGCAGCGGTCGCCTAGGCCCGGACGTCAAAAGGCGCGCGGCGGATGATGTCCGCCGCGCGCCTTTGTATGGTCGACTGCGCTTACTCCTGTACCAGCGACTCAGTGAGCTCCTGGTCCTCGGGGGCGAAGACAAAGCAGTCGACCCGGCGGTCCCCGGTGGCCCACGTCTGCTCCGTCGGAAGGGACTTGGTGAGTGTCAGGTCCGGGAGGTCGGCGGCGGCGTCGGTGTAGTCCACCGCGGCGCAGACCTCATTGACCTGCTCTTCCAGGGCCTCCGTGCCGGGGAAGTCCGCGTCCTCGGGCAGGCTTTCGGTGGCGACCAGCTGTGCATTGTGCGGTGTGTCGCAGGTGACGACCGTAGCGCTGGAGTTCACGTCATCCCAGTCCTGCAGGCACGCTCCGGATTCCAGCTCCAACGGGCTGACGTCCTCCGAAATGACGCCTTCTTCCTTGCCGTTGAAGACAAACACGAAAAGCAGAATGGCGATGACGGCGGCCAGTACAACGCCGCCGAGCACCAGCAGGAGCCGGGTGTTGCGCCCGCTTTTGCGGCCGGCGGCTGCAGGGTCTGCTGCTGTAGCGCCGGGCGCGGCGTCCCTGCGGTCGCTGCGGGGACCGGCGGCGGCGTTGTCCGCGGCTGTGCCGGGAGAGGAGGCTGCTGATGCTCCGGCTGCACGCCGGCTTTCCGCCAGCCGGCGGGACCGGCGCGTTTCGCCGCTGGGCGCGGCGGCCGTGGCGGCCTCCGGCTCCCGGGGAATGTCGGTGTCGGCAGGGGGCGGGGCAGGGACATCCGTCATGGGAGCTGCCGCGTCGATGCCATGCAGGGGGTGCGGTTCTGGGTCCTGAGTGGGCTGTTCCTTCTCAGCATCGGGGGCCGGTGCCGGGGTCGGGTCCTTGTCCGGGCCGGCGTCCGCGGGCTCCCGGGACTCTGCCAGGGCTTCCGGAGCGTGCGGCTGCCCGCCGTCCTGAGTCACCCGGATTTCGGCGCCGGCAGGCGCGGGTTCGAGTCCGGAAAGGCGTCCGGCTTCGGCTGCGTCGGCCTCCGCCGCAGCGGTTTCCGAGGCGATCTGGTCGAGCGCAGCCGCTTCCACGGCTTCGTCGCTCAGTGCCGGCTCGGCCAGGGTCGGCTCCTCCAGTTTGAGGTCCTCGGGGGCGACCACCGCCGGCTCGGCGGGCAGATCGGAGGCTGCGGCCGGGTCCCCGCCCGGGACGGCTCCGGGGCTTGTATCCACAGCGGAGTCCGCATCGCCGGCCGCGGGGGTGGCGTCACCGCCCGCAACGCCGTCGAAGCTGCGTTCCCAGACCCCCGTGTCGTGGCTTCCGTCCGCGGAGAGCCATGCGGGGGAGTCCGAATGGGCGCTCAGATCGGGGAAGGCACCCGGCGTACCTTCCTTCTCCGGTGGCGGAGAAGCCGCTCCCGGTGTATTTTTCTGATCGCTCATGGTGAACGTTTGTCCTCCCTGTAGGCGGTGCCGTGAAGCACTCCAAGACTGTCTCTACCCCTGACTTTAGCCAATATCGAGGCGCGGGAGTGGCGAACGCCATGCCGGAGGTGCTGCACATCTGTGCCTGCCGCCGGTCCTGCTGCGGTGGAGGGGGCACAAGGCAGCGGGAAAACATGTAACCTGTACTTACGACAAATTGACCAAATATTCCGGGGGCCTCGTTCATCTGCCCGAACGACTAACCACCGGATCGACGCAAAAAGGGGGTCACGCCATGGGGCGCGGCCGTCAAAAGGCAAAGGCAACCAAGCAGGCCCGGGAAATGAAGTACTTCACCCCGGCCACGGACTACTCGGCGCTCCAGCGTGAGCTTTCAGGACCGACGAGTCGTCCATCCAGTCGATATCCCGAGGAGCCGGCTGAGCCCGACTACTCGGCGTACGAAGATAAGTACGCGGATCAATTTGGCGACGATGACGATGATGAGGGCAACCGCCGCGCAGGGTAGCGGTACGTTCCTCAAAGACGTTGGCCAATTGCCATCCTTTCAGCGGATCACCTTAGGGTGGATCCGCTGAACGGCGTTAAGGCAGGTTTCTTCCACGCCAAAGGCCCCGGACCGGGTACCCGTCCGGGGCCTTTTACTGTGGAAGGGCAGCGGGATTATGCGTAAGCCCCGACGAGCCGCACTGCGCCGCCGTCAACGCCCTTGGCACCCTGCACAAAATCGGAGTCGCTGCCGGCAGGCGTTTCGGCCTCGCCGACGCCGCCCATGACCCAGGCAGGGACGCCGCGGGCAGCGAGGCGTTCCAGGGCGGCATCGGCGCTCCCGGCATCAACAATCGCCACCATCCCGACACCGAGGTTCAGGGTGCGTTCCAGATCCGGCTGCGGCACATTGCCCAGTTCGGCGATCAGCTTGAACACGGGAGGGAGCTCCCAGGTGGAGCGGTCCACGGTGGCCTGCAGCCCCTTGGGCAGCACCCGTGCCAGGTTCGCAGCCAGGCCGCCGCCGGTCACATGGCTGAAGCCGTGCACCCCGGCCGCCTCGTGGCGGGCAAGGTCCAGGCAGTCCGCGGCGTACACGCGGGTGGGTTCGAGCAGTTCCTCACCCAGGGTGCGCCCCAGCTCGGACACCTGCCGCTCGAGCTGCCAGCCGGCATGGTTGATCACGCGGCGGACCAGGGAGTAGCCGTTGGAGTGGATACCGGAGGATGCCATGCCGATCACAACGTCGCCGCTGCGGACGCGGTCCGGGCCGAGGAGGCGGTCTGCCTCCACCACGCCGGTGGCGGCACCGGCGACGTCGTACTCGTGCTCACCCAGCAGGCCGGGGTGTTCCGCCGTTTCCCCGCCCACCAGTGCCGTGCCGGCTATCTCGCAGGCCGCCGCGATGCCGCGCACGATGTCGGCGATGCGTTCGGGCACCACCTTGCCGCAGGCAATGTAGTCGGTCATGAACAGCGGCTCGGCGCCCACCACCACAATGTCATCGACCACCATGCCCACCAGGTCGAATCCGATGGTGTCGTGGATGTCCATGGCCTGTGCGATGGCTACCTTGGTGCCGACGCCGTCCGTGGAGGTCGCCAGCAGCGGTTTGCGGTACGCGAGCAGCCGGGAGGCGTCGTAAAGCCCGGCAAAACCGCCCACGCCGCCCAGCACCGATGAATTGTGGGTGGCCTTCACCGCTGCCTTCATCAGCTCAACGGCTTTGTCGCCGGCTTCGACATCCACCCCGGCCGAGGCGTAGGTAATGGAGGTGGCGGGGGCGGCGTTCATACGGCCTCTTTCTTTTCGGCGGCGTTGAGCAGGTTTTCGTATTCGCTGTCCGGGCCCGGATCGCAGCCGTTGGCTCCGGCGTCCTCCGCGGGATTGGCCGGCTCCAGCAGGTTCTTCCCCAGCCGGTCCGCGGTCGGCAGCTCGATCGGATAGACACCGGTGAAGCATGCGGTGCACAGCCGCTCCCGGGGCTGCCGGGTGGCGTCGATCATTCCGTCTTCGGAGATGTACGCCAGGCTGTCCGCGCCGATGGATGCCCGGATTTCCTCCACCGCGGCGCCGTTGGCGATCAGCTCTGCACGTGAGGCAAAGTCGATGCCGTAGAAGCACGGCCATTTGACCGGGGGAGAGGAGATCTTGACGTGCACCTCGACGGCGCCGGCCTCGTGCAGCATCCGGACAATGGCCCGCTGGGTATTGCCGCGCACAATCGAGTCATCCACCACCACCACCCGCTTGCCGCGAATCACGGATTCAAGGGCGTTCAGCTTCAGTTTGATGCCGAGCTGGCGGAGGGTCTGGCTGGGCTGGATGAAGGTTCGTCCCACATAGGAGTTCTTGACGAACCCGTGGGCGAAGGGAATCCCGGATTCCTCGGCATAACCCACCGCAGCCGGGGTACCGGATTCCGGGACGGGAATGACAATGTCCGCTTCGACGGCGTGTTCCCGGGCCAGCTGGCGGCCCATCTCGACGCGGGATTCGTACACGGACCGGCCGGCGATGGTTGCATCGGGGCGGGCGAGGTACACGTACTCGAACACGCAGCCCGCCGGCGTCGGCTCGCCGAAGGTGCGGCTGCGGACCCCTGATTCGTCAATGGCGATGAATTCGCCCGGCTTGATCTCGCGGATGAAACTGGCACCGACCGTGGCGAGGGCGGACCCTTCGGAAGCAACCACCCAGCCCCGTTCCAGGCGTCCGAGCACCAGCGGGCGGACGCCGTAGGTGTCCCGCGCGGCGTAGAGGGTGCCCTCGTCCATAAACACAAAGGAAAACGCGCCGCGCAGCTTGGGCAGCAATTCCATGGCCGTGTCCTCCAGCGACCGTTCGTCGCTGCCGTTGAGCAGCGCCGTCACCAGCGCGGTATCGGAGGTGTTGCCCTGGGCAATTTCGCCGGCGCGGGGACGGCCCTCGCGTTCGAGGATCAGTTCATACAGTTCGGCGGAATTGGTCAGGTTGCCGTTGTGGGCCAGGGCCACGGTACCGCTGGCGGTGGCCCCGAGGGTGGGCTGGGCATTGGCCCAGTGCGACGCGCCCGTGGTCGAATACCGGCAGTGCCCGACGGCGATGTGCCCCAGAAGGGTGTTGAGCGTGGTCTCATCGAAAACCTGGGACACCAGCCCCATGTCCTTGTACACACTGATGCGCCGGCCGTCGCTGGCGGCGATGCCGGCGGATTCCTGTCCGCGGTGCTGTAAAGCGTAAAGCCCGTAATAGGTAAGCTTCGCTACCTCTTCGCCGGGAGCCCAGACTCCGAAGACTCCGCAGGCGTCCTGCGGGCCTTTCTCGCCGGGCATCAGATCATGGGAAAGCTGTCCGTCTCCGCGTGCCATGTGTGCATTCTCTCACGTGCCCGCGCCGGAAAGGGATCTGTGCGCAACCGTTACGACGAAGGCTGTTCCCGGCTCTCCGGGTCTGCGGGGTCAACGCTTTCCACCATGGACCGGCGGGCCTTGCGGACGCTGATCCAATCCAGGGCGAGGGCCGTCAGGGCTCCCAACAGCAGACCCGGCAGCGCGAACATCATGGTGAAGAAACCAAGGGTGGCCTCGCGGGTGAAGCTGGGGTTCTCGGCGCCGCCGTAGGCGACAAAGAGGGCAGCAATGAACCCGGCGACCACGCCCAGTGCCAGGAAGGGGACGAAGCGGGGGGCGCGGCGGACCGTAATCTCGCGGCGTTCAGGGCTGTGCTGCTCGGAAACCATGCTTCGATTCTACCGGTCGGGCGGTCTCCGGCGGTGCGGGTGGAGAATCCGGAGGGCTGGCTGAGAACCTGGCCCGGATCCCTAGGAACCGGTACGGAAGAGCGGCAGGACGTCCGACAGGTCGGCGCGCAGTCCCGAGGCTGCCACTTTCCCGGCGGCGACGGCGTCGGCCCAGGACTGCCGGCCCGTGACCAGCGCCAGCCAGGTGGCGCCGTCGGTCTCGATGACATTCGGGGGAGTGCCGCGCGTGTGCCGCGGCCCGGCCACGCACTGGGTGACCCCGAACGGCGGAACCCGGACCTCCACGCTGTTGCCGGGGGCGCGTTCGGCGAGTTCCTCCAACGCGTAGCGCACCGCCATGGCGGTGGTGCCGCGGTCCGCTGCTCCGGCTGCTGCTGCCTGCAGGGCTGCCCGGCCGTCCTCGCCGGTGATCCGGCGCCGTGCCACGGTCCTAGCCGAGCAGCGCCGTGACCGGCGCGCCCAGCCGCAGGCTTCCCACCGGCTGGCCGCCGCCGAGCACCGGCTGCATGATCTTGTCCAGCACCTTTTCCACCGCCAGCGGATCGACGGCGCCGCTGGCTGCCAGCAGGGTCAGTCCCACCAGGGAAGCGGCACGGGTGTTTCCGTCGAGCATCTTCAGGGCCACCGACACGCCCGTGTCGGTGCCGAGGACCAGGACGCCTTCGGCGCCGTTCTTGGCGATGATTCCGAGGTCTTCCATAACGATCGAGTTCTCACGGCCGTGGCCGTGGACGGCCCACGGGTAATCCAGCATGGCAGTGGCAACGGTTGCCGCGCGGGCATTGCCGTGCTTGCCGGACGGTGCCTTGGCCAGCCGGCCGATGCCCCGGGCCAGGCCGGTCAGCGAGACCGCGGCCAGCGGCGCGCCGCAGCCGTCCACTGCCCAGTGCTGCACGGTCTCACCGGTGAACTCTTCGATGACCTCGGCGATGCGGCGCTGCAGCGGATGCTGGGGATCCAGGTAGGTGGCGTGGTCCCAGTTGTTCTCGGTGCAGGCCCAGAGGAAGGCGGCGTGCTTGCCGGAGCAGTTGAACGCAATCCGCTGCGGGCCCTTGCCCTCGCGGATCAGTTCGTTGCGTGCCTCGGTATCCTGCGGCCAGTCTTCGGGGCACTGCAGGTGACCCTCGGTGACGCCGGCGGCGGCAAGCATGCCGCGGACGACATCGGTGTGTTCACGGGAGCCGACGTGGCTCGCGGCGGCAAGTGCCACCTGCGGCCCGCGAAGCGGCACCCCGGACTGCATGGCTGCAATGGCCTGGAAGGGCTTGAGGGTGGAGCGCGGGAAAACGGGTGTGGTGATGTCACCGAGTTCCGTGACCACGGTGCCGTCGCCGGCCATCACGACGGCGGAGCCGATGTGGCGGGATTCAATAAAACCGTTGCGCTCGAGCACGGCCAGTTCAACGGCGTCGGACGCGGTAAAAGTTGCGTTCATGTTCTTCAGTCTAAGGGGGAGCGGGGGGCGAACCGGCGATGACGGCCCCGGCACCGCCGTCGATCTCGCTGCCCCCCGCTGCTCCGCAGCCTGCGCTGCCTGGTGCAGCGCCCGCAGTTCCACTATCACGGCACGCTCCGGCTACCTGCAATGGGGCATCGGGATACCGGCGGCGTACGGGTGTAAATAGGGTAGCCCCGGGCCGAACACCTGCACCGGGCCCCGGCACGGGCCGGCGGCGTCATGTTGGGCGAATGCTTTCAGGAGGTCCATCCCAGCAAGTACCCTGATCTACTGTGAAGGTTCTAGTAGTAGGCCCCGGCGGCCGCGAACATGCCCTTGTCCAAGCGCTCCTGGCCGACCCCTACGTCCGCGAGGTCCACGCGGCCCCCGGAAACGCAGGTATTGCCCGGATGGTTCCGGTGCACCAGGTGGATGCCACCGATCCCTCCGCGGTCACGGATCTGGCCCGCTCCCTCGGGTCCGACCTGGTGGTCATCGGCCCGGAGGCACCGCTGGCGGCCGGTGTGGCGGACGCGCTGCGGGAGGCCGGGTTCGCCGTCTTCGGACCGTCGAAGGCCGCCGCCCAGCTCGAAGCTTCCAAAGCCTTTGCCAAGCAGGTTATGGCGGCTGCCAACGTCCCCACGGCGATGGCCCGCCTGGCCGGCACCGTCGAGGAAGCCTCCGACGCCCTGGACACCTTCGGCACCCCGTACGTGGTCAAGGACGACGGGCTGGCCGCAGGCAAGGGCGTGGTGGTCACCTCGGACCGGGAGGAAGCGCTGGAACACGCGCGGGCCTGCATTGAGGCAGGCGGCAGCGTGGTGATCGAGGAATTCCTGGACGGGCCGGAAGTCTCGCTCTTCGTCCTTTCCGACGGACGGCACGTGGTGCCGTTGGCTCCGGCCCAGGACTTCAAACGGATTTTCAACGACGACGCCGGCCCCAACACGGGCGGCATGGGAGCCTACTCGCCCGTGGACTGGGCGCCCGCCGGTCTGGTGGAGGACGTGGTGAGCCGGGTCGCGCAGCCGACCATCGATGAAATGGCCTCCCGCGGGACTCCCTTCGTGGGGGTGCTCTACTGCGGGCTCGCTTTGACCGCGCGCGGGGTGCGGGTCATCGAGTTCAATGCCCGCTTCGGTGATCCGGAAACGCAGGCGGTGCTGGCCCGGCTGAAAACCCCGCTTGGCGGCCTGCTGATGGCGGCGGCCAAGGGCGGGCTGGATGCCATGGAACAGCTCAAATGGGACCCGCGGCCCGCCGTCGCCGTGGTGGTGGCCGCTGAAAACTATCCGGGCACCCCGCGGACGGGTGACCGGGTGCGGGGGCTGAAGAAAGCCGGACGGCTGGAGGGTGTGCACGTGCTGCACGCCGGGACCAGGCTCAGGAAGGACAAGGTGCGCAGCGCCGGCGGGCGGGTGCTCTCCGTCGTCGCTCTCGGTTCCGACCTGGCCGAAGCGAGGGACCGTGCCTACGCCGGCGTCGATCTGATCCGGTTGGAGGGATCGCAGCACCGCACGGATATTGCGCTGAAGGCCGCCCGCGGTGAAGTGCGGGTTCCAGACGGCAGCGCGGGACAGGCGGGCAACCCGGTGCCGGAGACCGCCGCAGTCCGCGAAGGGAAACCCGCATGAGCGGGACGGACGGTACGGGCTCCGCTCCGGAGCTGCCCGGCTGGCAGCACGTGTATTCGGGCAAAGTCCGGGACCTGTACGTGCCGGCGGGCGGGAACGACGCCGACCGCGTGCTTGTGGTGGCCAGCGACCGGATCAGCGCGTATGACCATGTGCTCGCCAGCACCATCCCGGACAAGGGCCGGATCCTCACCCAGCTCAGCCTCTGGTGGTTCGACCAGCTGCCGGAGATCCCCAACCATGTGATCTCGGCGGCGGAGGGCGTTCCGGAAGCGGTGGCAGGCCGGGCAATGATCTGCCGGAAGCTGGAGATGTTTCCGATTGAGTGCATTGCCCGCGGCTACCTCACCGGTTCCGGCCTGGCCGAGTACGCGGTGTCCCGAACGGTCTGCGGGCTGCCGCTGCCGGACGGGCTGGTGGACGGTTCGCGGCTTGAACCGGCTGTTTTCACCCCCTCGGCCAAGGCGGAGCAGGGGGAACATGACGAGAACATCACCTACGAAGCAACCGAGAAGACGGTCGGAGCAGAAACGGCTGAACAGCTGCGTTCGCTGACTCTGCAGATTTATACCCGGGCCGAGGCAGTTGCACGGGACCGCGGCATCATCCTTGCCGATACCAAGGTGGAGTTCGGCAAAGACCCTGCCACCGGCGCAGTCACCCTGGGGGACGAGGTGCTGACGCCGGATTCGTCCCGTTTCTGGGACGCTGCACTGTATGCGCCCGGCAAGGCGCAGCCGTCCTTCGACAAACAGTACGTCCGGGACTGGCTTACGTCGCCTGCCTCGGGCTGGGACCGGCACTCGGGGGCAGTGCCGCCCGCGCTGCCCGCCGACGTCGTCGAACGGACTCGGGAGCGGTATGTGGAGGCCTATGAGCGGCTCACAGGGGAGCAGTTCGTCTAGCCCTCCCCGGCGCAGCTTCCGTTACTTAACGCAAAAGGACCCGGTCAGATTTCTCTGACCGGGTCCTTGCTGGTCGGGGTGACAGGATTTGAACCTGCGACCTCGTCGTCCCGAACGACGCGCGCTACCAAGCTGCGCCACACCCCGTAACCACTGCTTCGTCGAAGTGTTTGACGACCTCGCGAAGCAACTTTACAAGGATACTAGACAAAACCCGATTCCGCGAAACGGGCCTCCCGGAACGTGTCGCCGGCGCCCTCCGCCGCGTATTTCAGCGCCCGGTATTTCGGGTTTCCGTCAGGAGTCGCGTGCCGTCAGCGTCAGCAGGACCGCCTCGGGACGGCACGCGAAACGCACCGGAGCGTAGCGCGACGTGCCGATGCCGGCGGAAACGTTCAGCGGCACCCGGCGCCCCGCGTGGGCCCAGGAGGTCAGACCCCGGGCCTGCCAGGTGGGCAGGTCGCAGTTGCTGACGAGGGCGCCGTAACCCGGCACGCAGACCTGGCCGCCGTGGGTGTGCCCCGCGAGAATGATCTCCGCACCGCCCCCGGTGAACTGGTTGAGCACGCGCTGGTAGGGAGCATGCGCCACGCCGATCCTGACTTCGGGTGTGGCGCCGTCCGCCCCGGCGGTGTCCGGTTCCGATGAGGAATCGGCAAAGCCCTGATACCGGTCCAGCCCCAGATGCGGATCATCCACACCGGAGAAGTTCAGCCGCAGACCGGAAAGGTCCATCACGCTGGCGGTGTTGGTCAGATCCTGCCAGCCGGCGTCCGCGAAAGCCCCGAAGAGCTCACCCGAGGGCAGCTTTTCCGGTTCGCGCCGGTGCTTGGACGGACCGGTGAAGTACGTAAACGGATTCTTCAGCACCGGCGCGTAGTAATCATTGGAACCCGGAACGAAGACCCCGGGGAAACGCATCACCGGCTTCAAGGCCTCAAGTACCGCAGGCACGGCCTGCGGGTGGCTGAGGTTGTCGCCTGTGTTCACCACGAGGTCCGGTTCCAGCTCCGCCAGTTCCTGGAGCCAGCGGACCTTCCGGTCCTGGCCGGGGACAAAGTGAATGTCAGACAGGTGCAGGACCCGCAGGGGAGCGCTTCCGGCGGGGAGGACCCGGACCGTCTCTTCCCGGACGCCGAATAGGTTCCGTTCAATCAGGCAGCCGTACGCCAGCGCTGCAGCACCGGTTCCGGCTATGCCGCCGGCCAGCCATGCTGCCTTTCGCCCTGCGGACGCAAGGGAGGAATCAACCATTAGTCGTTCCCGCCTTCGCCGCCGCCACCGTCACCTTCACCGCCGTTGTCGCCGGCCGGGGGCTTCTGTTCCGCGGCCGGAGCGGCCGGCGGCGAAGCCGGCGGGGGGACGGGCGTGCTGGCGCGCGGGGGAGGTGTGCTGCCGCCGACCATGCTGGCCGGCGGGTTGGGGAACGGAGCAGCCTCGTACTGGCCTGCAATGCGCTGGATGAAGTTCTTCCAGGACGGGCCGGCAATCAGCGAGCCGTCGATCTCGGGGTAGATCCGTCCGCCGATCAGCTTGTCCGACATGGTGGTGTTGTTGGCTTTCCAGTTGCCGATCCAGGAGGCCGTGACCATTCCGGTGCTGTAACCCATAAACCAGGTCTGCGACCGGGTGTCGTTGGTACCGGTCTTACCGGCGGTCGGAACCCCGACCTGCAGATTGATGCCCGAGCCGTTGGTCATCACCCGCTGGGTGGCCATATTCACGCCCTGGGCAACTTCCTTACGCATAACCTGCTCGCAGGACTGGGCTGGCACCGCGTACTCGGTGCCGTCTGCACCGGTGACGGATTCAAGGGCAATGGGATCGCACTTGAGGCCGTCGGCCGCGAAGGTGGCGAAGCCGGTGGCCATGGACATCGGGGAAGCGTCACCGCCGCCGCCGAAGGTCGACGGCGGATTAATCTCGAGCATCTCCTCTTCGCCGGTACTGCCCTTGCCGTTGTGTACACCGGCCGCGAAGGCCATTTGCTGGAACTTGCACAGGTCCAGCTCCCGGGCTTCGGCCAGCGTGATGGTGTTAAGCGAGTTGGCCAGGCCGTCCAGAACGGTGGTGTTCCTGTAGTTCGTGTCGCCGTAGTTGATCGGGGTCCACTCGGTGGTGCTTACATAAGCGCCGCCAAAGCAGCTTGCGTTCCAACGGGTGCCCACCGGGTAAGTCCGTTTGGCACCGTTCAAGGTGGTGTTCAGGGTCTTGCCCGCATCCAACCAGGCCGCGACCGTGAACGGCTTGTAGGTGGACCCCGGCTGGAAACCGCCCAGCCCGTTCAGGGGTTTGTTCGGATCGCCGTCCTGGAACGAATCCACGTTGAAGTTCTGGACCGAGTTGCCATCCGCCAGCTCCGGTGTGTACCGGGTGTTCTGGGCCATGGTCAGGATCTTGCCGGTCCCGGGTTCCAGGCTGACCATCGCGTGGCCGATCTCGGCATCCGTGGTGTCCGGATTTGCGGTCTCGTTGACCGCAGTCTGGGCGGCCTGCTGGAACGTAGGGTTCAGCGTGGTCTTGATGGTCAGGCCGCCGCGCCTGAGCAGCTTGTCCCGGTCTTCCCCGGTGGCGCCGAAGCTCTCGTCATTGAGCACCAGGCGGGTGACGTAATCACAGAAATAGGGTGCTTGCGCGGCACCGACGCAGTTGCTGGACACCGGCGTGACCTGCAGGTCGATCCCGGTGACCACCGCGGCGTCGTGCTCTTCCTGGGTGATGCGTCCGGTGTCGAGCATCCGCTGAAGGACCAGGTTCCGGCGCTCCAGCGAGCGTTCCGGATTCGCCTCGGGGCTGAAGTAGGTGGTGCCGTTGACCACGCCCGCCAGCAGCGCAGACTGGGCGATGTTCAGGTCCTTGGCATCAACATTGTAGAAATAGCGTGCGGCAGCCTGCACGCCGTAAGTCGTGCCGCTAAAGGGGACGATATTGAAATAGCCCTCAAGGATTTCGTCCTTGCTCAGCTCTTTTTCGACGGCGATGGCAAGCTTCATTTCCCGCAGCTTGTCACCGTAATCCTTGTCACCGCTGAAAACGACTTCTTCGTCGTTCTGCCGGTTGGTGTCAATGATGACGTTGTTCACGTACTGCTGCGTGATGGTGGAGGCGCCGCGTGTGTTGTCGCTGGTCGCGTTGGAGACCAGGGCACTGACGATGCCCTGCAGGTCCACGCCGCCGTGCTCGTAGTAACGGTCATCCTCGATGGCCAGAATGGCGTCCACCATGTGGGGGGAGACCTGGTCGAGAGTCACCGGCTGGCGGTTCTCGTCATACACCGTGGCGATCAGTGAACCGTCGTTGGCCAGGATTTTTGAGGGCGTAGCCAGCGCCCCGCGCTCCAGTTCCGATGGAAGCTGGTCGAAGAACTGGATGGATCCGGAGGCAGCGGTGCCGGCTGCTGCGGCCACCGGGACCAGGAGTCCCGCCGCCAGAACCCCGCAAAGAGCACTGATGCCGAAGAACGCGACGAGCTTTCCGAGAGTGGTCGCCGTGTCAAAGAACGGTGAGTTGCGTGCTGCCATGCGAGACAGTCTACAAGCACGTTAGGCTTTCCCTTATGACCAAATGGGAATACTTCATAACGCCTCTTCCACTGCACACACCCGGGCAAGTCCTCAATATGCACGGGGCCGAAGGATGGGAACTGGTGCAGATCGCCGCAGCCCCGAACGGAACCGGTTCCGTCGCCTACATGAAACGCGAAAAAAGCTCATGACCGGGACCGTCGGTGCAGTATCGGCCGTTGAGATCCGGCTACGGGAACTGGGGCTAAGCCTTCCCGCGGTCGCATCTCCGGTGGCTGTCTATGTTCCGGCGGTCATCACCGGGAACCTCGTCCACACGTCCGGCCAGCTGCCGTTCGTGGACGGGGTCCTGCCGGGCACGGGCAAGGTGGGTGCAGAGGTGGGTGCAGAAGAAGCGGCGTCCTACGCAGCAATCTGTGCCATTAATGCACTGGCCGCCGTGAAAGCCCAGATCGGTGACCTTGACCGCATCAGCAAGGTGGTGAAGCTGGTGGGCTACGTCGCCTCCGACCCCGCCTTTACCGGCCAGCCCGGCGTCATTAACGGCGCTTCGGAACTCCTGGGCAAGATCTTCGGCAACGCGGGAAGCCACGCACGCTCCGCCGTCGGCGTTGCCGTCCTGCCGCTGGACGCGCCCGTTGAAATAGAAATGATCGTTGAATTTGCCTAACTCGACAGTCCGGCTGTTTCCGGTCGCCCCCTCCCAGCGGGTGGCGGCCCAAAGCTGGTTCGAACGTGCCGACCGGACGCCCCGCAAACCGCGGCTGGCGTCCTCCGTGGTCCTGCTGCGGGACTCCCCGCGCGGCACGGAGACCTACCTTTCCTACCGGCGGGGCGAATCGCCCCTGGGCAAGGTGGCTTTCCCGGGCGGCAGCATCGAGGAGAACGACGACGCCGCGGTCACCTGGTACGGTCCGGCTCCGGCCGCCTGGGCGAAGTCCCTGGGTACCGGTGATGCCCGTCTGGCCCGCCGCCACGTCGTTGCGGCAATCCGCGAGCTGTTCGAGGAAACCGGCATCCTGCTTGCGGGACCCGATGAATCAACGCTGCTCGAAGGCAACCGGGGTCCGGAATGGATGGCTGCACGGACCGCGGTGGCTACCCAGGAAGCCTCCTTCCTGGAACTGCTCGGACGGCGCGGCCTCGGCCTGCGGACGGACCTGCTGCGCCCGCTGTTCAACTGGCACAGTGCGGATTTTGCGCTGCGGCGTTTCGATACCCATTACTTCGCAGCGGTGCAGCCGATGGGTCAGGACGCCACGCTGCTGGCGGGCAAGGGAGTCTGGGCGGAGTGGAAACCGGCCGCGGAAGTCATCGCCGCACGGGAGAGCACTGCACTGGGCGACGAAATCGGCCAGCCGGACACCTCCGGACTGACCCTGGGCGAGCTGGCGGTTCCCGCCGTCGAACTGACACTGGAAAAGCTGGCTTCGGCCCGCGGCTGCATCGCCTATCTCTCCAGCCGCCGGCCCGCTGCCGTGTACCGGCCCGAATTGGTGGAAATCGACGGCAAGCCCTGTGTCGCCGTACGTACGGGCAGCGCCGCCGAAGGGTCGTCGCAGCACGGACGCTAGTGCGTGCCGATTCCGGTCCTTCTGCACGTTTGTGCACGAAAGCATGCAAAGACATACAAAGAAAGGCGGCGCCGGTCCTGCAGGACCGGCGCCGCCTTTCTAGGTATTTCGTGCGTTAGCGGGAACGCTGGCGCAGCCGCTGGACGTCGAGAATCACAACGGCACGGGCTTCCAGGCGCAGCCAGCCGCGCTGGACGAATTCCGCCAGGGCCTTGTTCACCGTCTCGCGGGAGGCGCCGACCAGCTGGGCCAGTTCCTCCTGCGTCAGCTCATGAGCGACCAGGATGCCGTCAGTCGCCGGACGCCCGAAACGGTCGGCCAGGTCCAGCAGTGCCTTGGCAACGCGGCCGGGAACATCGGAGAACACGAGGTCTGCCAGGGACTCGTTCGTGCGGCGGAGCCGGCGGGCCAGGGCCTGCAGCAGCTGGACGGAAACCTCGGGACGGGTTTCAATCAGGGCGCGCAGGTTCTCGTGCCGCAGGCCGGCAAGGCGGGTTTCCGAAACGGCGGTGGCCGTGGCGTTGCGGGGAGACGGATCAAAAAGGGCCATCTCGCCGAACAGTTCACCCGGGCCGAGGATCGCCAGCAGGTTTTCGCGGCCGTCCGGAGCGGAGCGGCCCAGCTTGATCTTGCCGGAGACGATGAAATAGAGCTGGTCGCCCTGATCGCCCTCGCGGAAGACGGAGGCACCGCGTGAGAGGTCGACCTCAGTGAGCTCTTCGGTCAGGGCGGCGAAAACGTCGTCTCCCAGAGAGGCGAACAACGGCGCGCGGCGCAGTACCTCGATATCCATGAAATCTCCTGTAAATAGTGGTCTCTACCTATTATCTTGCCGCACGTCACCCCCTAGTGATACCTGAAGCACGTTTGTTCACCGATCGGTTCGAAAAAGAGGGCAGGACCACAGCCGGAGAGCCAATCCTGGTAACGGCTTGTGCAGGTTGTCCGGATAAACTCGCAACTGCAGCGGCCTTCCACCGCCATGCCGCCCCGATTTACATGCTTGGAGCTCTTTGTGCTCGGATTGACACTTCTGGACATCATCCTGCTCCTTGTCCTGCTCTTCTACCTGGTTGCCGGCCTGCGCAACGGGCTGGTGGTCACCCTCGGCGGGATCGTCGGTTTCGTTGCCGGCGCGGTGGCCGCCTTTTTCGCAATTCCGCTGGTTGCCGGCTGGGTGCCGGACAACGGGTGGCGCCTGACGGTGGTGATCGCCACGGCGGTCATCCTCGTACTGGTGGGCCACGCCGCCGGCGCGGCGCTGGGCGGAATGATCCGCCGGTGGCTGAACTTCCCGCCGCTGCGGTTCCTGGACCGACTGCTCGGCGGTGCTGCCAACCTCGTGGTGGCGGCCCTGGTGATGGCCATGCTGGCCTTCAGTGTGACCACGCTGGGCGTACCGTTCCTGTCCCAGCAGATCGCCGCCTCCAAGGTGCTCACCAGCATTGATGAAGCCACTCCCGAGCAGGTGAAATCCTGGAGCGCGCAGATCCGTTCCTTCACCGTTTCCGAGGGCCTGCCGACCATCCTGGACAGCGCCGCGCCGCAGACCGCCGTCCCGCCCAGTGCGGAGGTGGACTCCGAGGCGCTGCGGACCGCATCGGCGTCGGTACTCAAGATCACGGGCACGGCTTACCAGTGCGGACAGAACCAGACGGGTTCGGGCGTTGTCGTGGCAGATGACCGTGTGGTCACCAATGCCCACGTGGTGGCCGGCGTGAATGAACCCGTGGTGGAGGTGCCGGACGGCAGTGTGCTGCCCGGTCGGGTGGTCCACTTCGATTCGTCACGGGACCTCGCCGTGCTCGCAGTTGAAGGGCTCGACGCCGATCCCCTTCCGCTGGGGGAGCCGCTGGCAGCCGGAACCACCGCAGCCTTCGCAGGGTATCCGGCCGGCGGCCCGTTCCGGCTGCAGGCCGCCAATGTCGAGGGCCTTTCCAACGTGGCCGTCCGGGACATTTACGGAGCCTCGCCCGAGGTGCTGGAGGTCTATACCCTGGCTGCAAACGTGCAGCAGGGTAACTCCGGCGGCCCGCTGCTGGACATGGACGGACGTCTCGCCGGTGTCATTTTCGCCAAGACCACCAGCGACCAGCCCATCGGCTACGCCCTCTCACTGGCCGAGGTAGGGCCCGTGGTGAACGCCGCCTCCGGCTACACCGACCCGGTCTCAGCCGGGCAGTGCACCAGTAAGTAGGACGCCGGGCTAGAGCCAGTGCAGGGACTGCCCGTGCGGGCCGGTCCGGGCCACGGCCGTGCCGTTGTGGTGCAGGACGAACAATCCCGGATCCGCATCCCCTGCCGGCGCCGCCAGCCCCGGAATTACTGAGCCGCCCTCGTTGGAGATCCAGTGCACCGGCCGTCCGGGGATGTCCAGGTTGCTGAGCATGGTGTCCCGGAAGATTTCCCGGTCCGCTGCCGGAAGGTAGGCCAGAACGGCGGTGTGGAACACAACGACGGCGGCCTCGGCCGGGGCTGCCTCGATCAGTTCGGCGATTTCCGCATTGAGGTCGCCTTTGATGATCCGGGCGGGGGACATCGCGGCGGCACCCGCCGCTGCCTGCAGCAGGGCCCGGCGGTCCTCCATGCCGGGCCAGATCAGGGCATCCAGCCAGGCCAGGTCCTCGGGATCGGCAGGGTTCAGCGGAGAGAGGTCCACTCCGGCCCGGTGGATGATCTCCGGACAGGACCGCGGCAGCGGCGGATTGCCGGTGGTTGCGCACTCCAAAACCAGATCCGGGCGGCCTGGATCGTTGAGGAGGCCGCCGTCGTCGTACCGGTAGCCGTAGCGGTCCGGGTACAGGCACAGCCCCGCTGAGGCTCCGACTTCGATCAGGGCCAGCGGGCGCTCCTCCGTCCGGGCGATTTCCGCCAGCAGCGGCAGGAGCACGGCGCAGCGGCGGGGCTCGTTGGTCTGCGTGCTGCGGTGCAGGATGACCGGGCGGATGTCTTCCCAGTGCTCCTGCAGAAAGGACCGGAACTGCGAGTAGGGTCCGGCGTCCGCGCCGCAGCTGCGTGCCGCCGCCAGCACCAGGTTGGGCTGGCGCTTGTTCTCCGGCAGCCCGTCGATCAGTTCCAGCACCGCGGCGTCCGTGCTGATGCCACGGCTCCACTGCTCATACACATCGGACGATCCGTGGGCCTCAACCCCTGCGAACCGTTCATAGCGCCGGGCCGTGGACGCCATGGCTAGCTGCCGGACGGTTCAGCAGACTCAATCAGGTAGTCCACGGCCATCCGGTAGCCGCTGATTCCGGCCCCGCAGATCACCGCCTGCGCCACCGCGGAGACGAAGGAGTGGTGGCGGAACTCCTCCCGCCGGTGGATGTTACTCAGATGCACCTCGACCACCGGAAGTTCCACGCCGGACAGCGCGTCCGGGATGGCCACCGAAGTGTGGCTGTAGGCGCCGGGGTTGATGACGATGCCGTCCGCGGTGCCGCGCGCCGCGTGGATGGCATCGATCAGATCGCCTTCATGGTTGGACTGCACGCAGTCCACGGTCCAGCCGTGGGCGGAGGCCGCGGCCATAGCCACAGCCTCCACATCGGCCAGGGTGGAACTTCCATAGATCGCCGGTTCGCGGGTTCCCAGCAGGTTGAGGTTGGGGCCGTTGAGGACCAGAAGGCTGCGGGTGCTGGCTGTAGTCATGGCTTAACTATGCCGGAGCTCAGGCCCGGGCCGGCAGTTGCGCCTCCGTGTTGCGCGCGGACATCCGGCGGGCGGCCAGTGCACCGGCAATGGTGATCAGGGACATCAGGGCCAGCACGACGCCGGGGTGCCACCATGCGCCGCCGGTGGCGCTGGAGAATCCCTGCGTGATGGAGGGAGTGAACCCGGACAGGATGCCGGCGAAGCTGTACGCCAGGGACATGGCCGTGAATCCGGTGCGGGCCGGGAAGAGATCGGCCATCAGGCCGCCCAGTGCCGCCCACGCCGCCGTCGGCGCGATGCCGCCGATCAGGATGGTCAGGATGTACACCGGTGCGGTGGCGTTGCTGATGATGAAGTACAGCGGGAAGGAGATGAGCAGCGTGGCGACGGCGCCGGCCAGCACCATGCGCGCCGAGCCGATCCGGGTGGCCAGGAGCCCGAACGCGGGGATGGTTGCCAGCTGCAGCACCGAGCCGACCAGTGCGGCGTTCAGCACCGTGGACTCGGACAGTCCCAGCTCCGAGACACCGTAGGCCTGGGTGTACGTGGTCATCAGGAAATACGAACCGATGCCCAGCAGCGCTGCCGCTGCCGCCACCAGGACGGCCAGCCATTGGTGGCGCAGCACCTCTGCCAGCGGAATCCGGGTGACCTGGTGTGCCTTCGCCACGTCCTTGAAAACGGGGGTTTCATCGATGGCCAGGCGCAGGTAGAGGGCAATGCCCATGAAGGGGAAGGCGAGCAGGAACGGGATGCGCCAGACGCCGGCCTCCATGGCGTCGTCGGAGACGGTGGCCAGCAGCAGGAAGATGCCGGTGACCATGATGGTGCCCACCGGGGAACCGATCTGCGGGATGGCGGCATACAGTGCCCGTTTGCGGGGAGCGGCGTGTTCGGTGGCAATGAGGATGGAGCCGCCCCATTCGCCGCCGACGGCCAGGCCCTGGAGGAGGCGGAGAACCACCAGCAGCAGCGGCGCCCAGATTCCGATGGTGTTGTAATCCGGCAGCAGGCCCACGGCGCCGGTGGCCGTGCCCATCAGGACGATGGTTCCGATGAGTGACGTTTTGCGTCCTACCCGGTCACCGATGTGGCCGAAGAGGATGGCGCCCAGCGGCCGGGCAATGAAGCCCATGCCCAGGGTGAGGAAGGACAGCAGGATGCCGGTGGCTGCGTCCACGTCGGGAAAGAAGATCCGGTTCAGGATCAGGGCAGCAGCGGTGCCGAAAACGTAGAAGTCGTAGGACTCCAGGGCAGTGCCGATAAAGGAGGCGCCCGCGACCTTGCGGGCCATCTTGGAAGACTGCGGAGTGGGGGATGCGGCTGGTGCGGCCGCTGCGGGTGAAGTAGACACGAGAAGGAATTGTCCTATCCGCCGGAGCATTCACCAAACGTATGAGTCCAAGGTCACATCCGCCCGGAAATCGGGCCGGCTAGGGCGCCGGCGTAGCCAGGTGGGGGAGGACCAGCGCCTTGCCGGCGGCGGCAAGGGCCGGCCCGACGGCGGTGCCGTCCCCGACATGGCCGTGCACCATGGCGCCGTCCCGCAGCATCAGCAGCTGGTCCGCGAGCCGGCCCGCGTCCGCTGCGCCGAGCTGCTGCAGCCGTCCGGTGACCAGGGAATGCAGCCAGGCGCGGTGCTCGGAGACCACGGCGCGGACGGGATGGTCGGGGTCCGTGTACTCCGCCGCCGCGTTGATGAAGGGACAGCCGCGGAATCCGGCCTCGCATGCCTGGGAACCCGTGGCTTCGGCAAACCGGAGCAGCCCGGTGCACGGATCAGGGTCCAGGTCAGCGGCCCACGCGCGCATCCGTGCGGACTGCTCCTGCAGGTAGGCCATCACCAGGTCATCCTTCGAGCGGAAGTGGCGGTAAAAGGTCACTTTCGTGGTGTCGGCAGCGGCAATGATCTTGTCAGCGCTCACGGCCCGGATGCCCTCCCGGTAAAACAGGCCCGAGGCCTGCGCCAGGATCCGTTCCCGTACGCCGGACAATTTCGCTGCCATCGTAGTTCCCTCGCTTCATGGTTGCCGCACTTGCAGTAGACGTACTAGTTAGTCTACCTTGAAGCCTACTGACTTTCCCCACAAAAGGAGTTCCCATGAGTGCCTTGTACACAGCAGCTGCCACCGCCACCGGCGACGGACGCAACGGCGAAGCCCGCACCAGTGACGGCAAGCTCGAGGTGAACCTGTCCACTCCCACCGAAATGGGCGGCTCCGGCGAAGGCACCAACCCCGAGCAGCTGTTTGCTGCCGGCTACGCGGCCTGCTTCCTCTCGGCACTGAAGATGATTGCCCGTGCTGAAAAGGCGCCGATCGCCGACGCCGCCGTAACTGCCGACGTCAGCATCTTCAAGGACGGCGACGGCTTCAAGCTGGGCGTTGAACTGCACGTGGAGATGTCCGGTGTCGATGAAGCCACTGCGGACAAGCTGACCCAGGCCGCCCACCAGGTCTGCCCCTACTCCAACGCCACCCGCGGCAACATCGACGTCAACCTGGACGTCACCGTCGCCTAAGGTCCAGCTCCAATAGCAGAAAGCAGGTGCCGCCCCCGGCAAGGGGGCGGCACCTGCTGCCGTTTGGTGCTGTACTTACTTCGCTGTGCCTACTTCGCGGTGCCTACTTCTTGAGGGAAGCCGCGATCTGCTGCATCACCGTATTGTCCGCGAGCGTGCTCGAGTCGCCGGCCTCGCGGCCCTCGGCCACGTCCTTGAGCAGACGGCGCATGATTTTGCCGCTGCGGGTCTTCGGCAGTTCGGGAACCACCAGGATGTGCCGCGGCTTCGCGATCGGGCCGATCTCCTTGCCGACGTGGTTGCGCAGGGTGGTGACAATGTCGTCGTCGTCCTTCGCGCTGCCGCGCAGGATCACGAACGCCACCACGGCCTCGCCCGTGGTCTCGTCAGCAGCGCCGACGACGGCGGCTTCCGCGACCGACGGGTGGCTGACGAGGGCGGATTCGATTTCCGTGGTGGACAGCCGGTGGCCGGAAACGTTCATAACGTCATCCACGCGGCCGAGCAGCCAGATGTCGCCGTCCTCGTCCTTCTTGGCGCCGTCGCCGGCGAAGTACATGTTGTCGAACCGGGACCAGTAGGTCTCCTTGAAGCGTTCCGGGTCTCCCCAGATACCGCGCAGCATGGACGGCCAGGGTTCCTTGACCACCAGGAAGCCGCCGGAGCCGTTGGGGACCGATTCGCCCATCTCATCCACCACGTCCACGGAAATGCCCGGTACAGCCACCTGGGCCGAGCCCGGCTTGGTGGCCGTAATGCCCGGCATCGGTGCGATCATGTGACCGCCGGTTTCCGTCTGCCACCAGGTGTCCACAATGGGGGCGGGGTTTTCCTTCTTGCCGCCGTTGCCGCCGATGACCTGCCGGTACCACATCCAGGCCTCCGGGTTGATGGGTTCACCCACGGACCCCAGCACCCGGATGGAATCGAGGTTGAACTTCTGCGGAATGTCCCGGCCCCACTTCATGCAGGTACGGATGGCGGTGGGGGCGGTGTAGAGGATGGACACCTTGTATTTCTCCACCAGCTCCCACCAGCGGCCCTGGTGCGGGGTATCCGGAGTGCCTTCGTAGATCAGCTGGGTGGCTCCGTTGACCAGGGGAGCGTACGTCACGTAACTGTGGCCCGTGACCCAGCCGATGTCGGCGGTGCACCAGTACACGTCTGTTTCGGGGTGCAGGTCGAAGGTGTTCCGGTGCGTGAACGCCGTCTGCGTGAGGAAGCCGCCGGTGGTGTGCAGGATGCCCTTGGGCTTTCCCGTGGTGCCGGAGGTATAGAGGATGAACAGCGGGTGCTCGGAGTCATGGGCCACAGCCGTGTGGTCGGCGCTTGCCGTGTCCACGACGTCGTGCCACCAGCGGTCCAGACCGTCGTTCCACTGAACGGGCTCGCCGTTGCGGCGGACCACCACTACGTTTTCGACGGTGTGCCCGTCCTTGGCGAGGGCTTCATCCACGGCGGGCTTGAGCGCACTGGGCTTGCCGCGGCGGTAGGAGCCGTCCGCCGTGACGACGAGCTTCGCCTCGGCGTCGTCGATCCGGCTGCGCAGGGCATCGGCGGAGAACCCGCCGAAGACCACCGAGTGCACGGCGCCGATCCGGGCGCAGGCCAGCATGGTGATGACGGCTTCGGGGATCATCGGCAGGTACACCGCAACGCGGTCGCCCTTGTGGACGCCCAGGGATTCGAAGGCGTTGGCGGCTTTCTTGACCTCTTCAGTCAGCTGCGCATAGGTATAGGTACGCGTATCCCCGGGTTCGCCCTCGAAGTAAATCGCCACGCGGTCTCCGCGGCCCTCTTCCACATGCCGGTCCAGGGCGTTGTAGGCGGCGTTCAGGGTGCCCCCCACGAACCACTTGGCGAACGGTGCATCACTCCAGTCCAGCGCCTGGGTGAAGTCCTGGTCCCAGGTCAGGATGTCCCGGGCCTGGCGGGCCCAGAACTCGGGGCCGTCGGCTGCCGCTTCCTCGTACAGCGACGGCTTGGCCACCGCTGATGCTGCGAATTCGGCGCTCGGCGGGAAGCTTCGGCTTTCATGCAGCAGGTTCTCGAAGGCGTCTCCGTGCTTCTTTGCAGGGGACTGATCAGACATGGTTGAACCCTTTCACTTCGCTTCAAAATCCATCACTTGGGGAATCGTGCATGGCTGCCAACCACCCTATCGCCGGATTTACGCCGCTGTGTCCCCGCTCACATAATCGGTTGCAAAACGGTGCGATTATGCGGTGAGCGGTATGTCACGCCGCCGGGACGCGCCGCCGCTGCGCTAGTGTGCCTCGCCGTCGTTGATTAGGCTGTCAGAAGGAAGCAACCGCCTACGTACCGTAGATGCGGCCTCCGGTTCCGGCGCGCACCAGCTGCGTCATGGAACGGCGGTCGTGAATGGAGATCAGTATGAACAACCCCCCTGTTGAAAACGAGGCCCGCACTGTGGCCGGATCTTCGGAAGCCGGCGGACATCCCTCCGCAGCAGACAACGGCGTGCAGGCAGCACCGGCTGCCGGAGACCAGATGGCCCTCGTGGGCCCCTTCGGGCTGCGCGACACCGTAGTGGGAATCTCCGTGCTCGTGATGCTCGTGGGCAGCATCCTGCCCTTCTTCACCGTGACCGGGCTTGGCTTCGAAGAGGACTTCAATCTCTGGAACGCGTTCCCGCTGTTCTTCGTGGGGATCGGGATCCTCCTGCCGCTGCTGGTTGCCGGGCTGTTTGCCGGCCGCCGCCTTGCCCCGGGGATGAAGCCCCGAATCGGCTCGCTTTCCCTGGACCAGTTCGCTTCCGTCACCGCCGTGCTGGCCGTGGCCTTCTTCTTCCTCCAGACCGTCACCGACTTCAGCGTCGGCGCGATGGTCGCCCTGATCGGTTCCCTGGGCCTGCTGGTGTCCACCACGCTGGCTCCCCACCTCCCGTTCTTTGCCCGGGAATTCCGGAACCGCCCCGAAGCCCCCGCCGCCCTGACGGCCCGCAACGCCCTGCCGCTGCGCCCGCGCCCGGCCCGCCCGAAGCCGGAACCGAAGTCGGACACGGACACGGACAACGCCGGTGGCAGCCGCCGTTTCACCAACCCGCTTCGCCGCAGCAACGACGCCGGCACAACCGTGCATGACGCACCTGTGCAGGACGGTGCAGAGGTGTCCGCTCCGGGCGGCACCGCCGTCGTCGGAACCCCCGCTGCCGGCGCCTCCGCGGCAGCCCCGGCCACCTCGGCCCAGCCCGAGTCGGCTCCGGCCACCCAGGTAGCCCCGGCGGTGCCGTCGCCGGCCACCTCGGCCCAACCCACTGCTACGCCTGCCGCCGGTATGCAGACTGAAGAGCCCATGGCCGCCACCACTGTGAATCCGGTGGTCCGCGACGCAGGCAGCCACGCGGTTTCCGCAGCAGGCGCCCACGAAGCGGAGGCCGGCAACTCGGAACCGATTACCGCTACCCGCGACGAGGCAGTGGTGGAGGCCTTCTGGTTTGCCGTAGGCACCCCCCGCCAGATTGTCGATGAGCGCACCGGCCTCCCGCTGTTTATGTTCCAGCCGGGTGACTGGGAGCTGGGACTCGAGGACCGCGGCGACGAATTCCTCGTCCAGGACAAGCGCACGGGACGCATCGGTGTCCTGCGCGACCTCAGCAACATCGAGCGCGTCGACGCCGACCAGTAGTCCGTTTCACCAGCGGCCATCAGCAGCACCAACCGTCAGTAGAAGGACTTCCAGCAGTGGCAAAGGCAACCGGCAGCGATCCGTCCCTCCTTGCAGTGAAACGGCGGGCACGGCGCATCAACCGGATGCTCGGGGAGGTTTATCCCTATGCCGTTGCAGAGCTGGACTTCACCAACGCGTTTGAGCTGCTGGTGGCCACTGTCCTTTCCGCGCAGACCACCGACATCCGGGTCAACGCCGTGACACCCGTCCTGTTTGCCCGCTACCCCGACCCCAAGGCGATGGCCGAGGCGGACGAAGAGACACTGCAGGAAATCATCCGGCCCACCGGGTTCTTCCGGGCCAAAGCGGCCAGCATCAAGGCGCTGTCCACCCGCCTGGTCGACGAGTTCGACGGCGAGGTGCCGAACCGGCTCGAGGACCTGGTCACCCTCCCGGGCGTCGGGCGAAAGACCGCCAACGTGGTGCTCGGCAATGCGTTCGGCGTTCCCGGCATCACGGTGGACACCCACTTCGGGCGGCTGTCCCGCCGGTTCGGCTGGACCACGGCTACGGACCCGGTGAAGGTGGAGGAGGACGTCGCGGCGCTCTTCGAACCGAAGGACTGGACGCCGCTGTCCAACCGGGTGGTGTTCCACGGCCGGCGGGTCTGCCACGCCAAAAAGCCTGCCTGCGGCGCCTGCCCCGTGGCCCAGCTCTGCCCTTCCTACGGCGAAGGCGAGACCGATCCGGAGAAGGCACGGAAGCTGCTCAAGTACGAACTCGCTCCCGGGCGCGAGGAACTCCACGCCCGGATGATGGCCGCGGAAACCCGTGCCCAGCTGCGGGCCGCCGGCTACGGGCTCGAAGCGTGAGCGCACTCACGGACCTCGAAGCCCTGGCTGCCGGCGCCGGAGCAGCAGCGTTCAACACCCACATAGCCCAGCTGCGCCGGAGCGTGGATCCGGCCACGGCGCGTCCGGCCGCGGTGCTGATTCTCTTCGGTGTCCTGGACACCCGCCCTGCCGACTTTTCCGCCGACGCCGTGCCGGGCGACGTCGACGTGCTGCTGATCGAACGGGCGGCGACCCTCAATGACCATCCCGGCCAGGTAGCCTTCCCCGGCGGCTCGGTGGATGCCGGGGATGCCACGGTGGTGGATGCTGCCCTGCGGGAGGCCCGGGAGGAAACCGGGCTGGACCCGGCCGGCGTCCGGGTCCTCGGTGCCCTGCCGCCGATCGGATTGCCGGTCAGCAACTTCCTGGTCACTCCCGTCCTAGGCTGGTGGGACAAACCCACCCCCGTGGACGTGGTGGACTACGGGGAATCGGCGTCCGTATTCCGGGTTCCCGTCGCGGACCTGCTCAATCCGGAAAACCGGCGCACCGCGGTCCTGCCGGGCCGAAAAGGTGCGCCCCGGACCCCTGCCTTCCTGGTGAACGGGGTGCTGGTGTGGGGATTCACCGGCATCATCCTCGCGGGCCTGCTCGATGAGCTCGGCTGGACGCAGCCGTGGGATCAGAGCCGGGAGATCGTGCCCACGCTCTGAGCGGGCACTATTTGGCGTCCGCGTAGGAGTCGACGGCAACTGCAACCACCGGGAACTCCAGCGGGATCTGTCCGAACAGCAGCCGAGTGGCTGCCGACGCTGCCTCCGTCACCAGCGCCCCGACCTCCTCGACGCGGTCGGCGGGCACATGCAGCATGACCTCGTCATGCAGGAAAAACACCAGCTCGCCGGCGGGCGAGGACAACGACGCCGCGCGCAGCCGCCGTCGGATCTCCGCCAGCCAGCACAGCGCCCATTCCGCGGCCGTCGCCTGGACCACGAAGTTGCGGGTGAACCGGCCCTGGGACCGGGCGAGGGAATCCGCGCGGCGTTGTTCTTCGGCGGTGGTGCTCTGCTGGGCGCGTTTCCACCGTTCCGAGACGGGCGGGCAGCTGCGGCCCAGGTGGCTGCTGACCACCTGCCCGGCTTCACCCGCCCGGGCGCCGCGCTCCACCACGCCGATGGCCTGGGGATAGGCGCGGGTCAGCACCGGCATCAGCCGGCCGGATTCCCCGCTGGTGGCGCCGTACATGGCGCCGAGCATCGCCATTTTCGCCTTGGCCCGGTCGCCGTCGAAACTGCGGTCGGCGATGCCCTGGTACAGGTCCTTGCCGCGGGCCGCGGCGGCGAGCGCATTGTCCTGCCCCAGCGCCGCCAGGACCCGGGGTTCCAGCTGCGCGGCGTCGGCCACGATCAGCCGGTGTCCGGGATCCGGCCGGACGGCATCGCGGACGGTTTTGGGAATCTGGAGTGCTCCGCCGCCGCGGGAGGCCCAGCGCCCGGACACCACACCACCCACCACGTACTCGGGACGGAAGCGGCCGCCGTCCACCCAGGCGTCCAGCCAGGCCCAGCCGTTGGCGGTCAGGAGCCGGGACAGCTTCTTGTATTCCAGCAGCGGCTCGATGACGGGATGGTGATGCTGCTGCAGCTCCCAGGAGCGGGTGCTGCGGACCTCAATGCCGGCGCGGTGCAGCGCCCGCAGCAGCTCCTGCGGGGAGTCCGGAGTGAAGCCGGGGTTGCCGAGCAGCCGGCGCATCTCCGCAACGAGCTGTTCCAGTTTTTCGGGCCGCTGGCCTTCCGGCGGACGCGGACCGAGGGAGTTGCGCAGCAGTGCCTCGTGGATGTCCCGGCGCCAGGGGATGCCGGAGTTTTCCATTTCCACGGCGATCATCCCGCCGGTGGATTCGGCTGCGGCCAGCAGGTTCAGTTTCGCCGGGGATTCCGAGCGGGCGATCGCGTCCAGCTGGTCCGCCAGTTCGGCGGCGAGCTCCGCGGCCGTGCGTTGCTGCGGTCCGGGGCCGTCCGGAGCGCCGAGGGTGTCGAAGATGGAGGTCTGGTCCGGGGAGTGCTGGACCGGCAGCAGCTGCCGGGGTGCCGGATCTTCCGCAGGCTCCTCCGTGCGCAGCTTTTCGATGTAGGGCGTCGGAGGCACGGACGCGGCGAACCGGAGGATGCCCCGGACCAGTGCGAGGTCGTGGCACCGTTCCACGGTGAGTCCGGCGGCCAGCAGACGGGAATAGACGCCGCGGGCCGATTCCCAGACCCAGCGGACGGGCCGGTGTTCGTAGTGCCGGACGGCGGCGGCCAGCCGGTCGGGGGTAATAACGACGGCGGGTGCCGACGGCGCGCCTGCGCCGTCGGTTTCCTGCAGGGTCCAGGTGTCGTCCTCTTCCCGTGCTGCGGGGCGGGGTGCGAGGACGATGTACATGCTTCTATTCTCACCCGGAGCAGTGACATCCCGTTCCAGGACCGCCGTCGGCCGGCTGCACCCTGTACCGCCGCTGCCAAAGGATAGGGAAGACTGGAGGTTCACCATTTACTAAAGGCGGACCCCCTTGATCACTTTTGCGCAGGACACTGACGGCTTCATTCGCATGGACCGGCACCTCCCCGAATCCCTTTCCGTCAACGTCACGTTCACCGACGGCAGCAGCGAAGTGCTCACCGGCGCCGTCCTGAATAAGGCCTATGACGACGCCGTTGCCGTTTTCCGCGAAAAGAACGGACTGGACGCCAAGGGTTTCTCCCGCAGGCCGAAAAAGGCTTTCAGCGCCGCCAACAAGATCGATTTCGTTCCGGTCCGGCCGGGCATGGGCAGCTAGGCGGAATCCGCCACGCGGGCACCCAGATGCCCGGTGACGAGCCTCAGCAGCTCGGGCACCACCACGGGGGAGAAGTAGTGGCCCATCCCGGGGATCGTGACCAGCCGTGAACCGGGAACGGCGGCCGCCGTCGCCGCGCCGCCGCTGGGATGCACAATCGGATCCCGGTCGCCGTGGATCACGAGGGTCGGAACCCGGATTCCGGCCAGGGCCCCGGTGCGGTCCGCGGAGGCATTGATGGCACCGAGCTGCCGGGCCCGGGACCTCCCGCCGTCCGGATAGGCTCCGCGGTCCCAGGCCCGGCCGGCCAGTTCGGCTTCCGCTACCGGATCCGCCGGGTGGGTCCGCCCGGAAAGATGACGCATCATGGCAACCCGGGCCCGGATGAACTCCTCACGGGTTCTCGGGGGCCGTGCCGCGAACCGGCGCTTGGTGGAGAAGGCTGCCGCACCCACGTCCCGGGCTCCGGTGGTGGAAATAAGGGAGGTCAGGGTCAGGACGCGGTCCGGATGATGGGCGGCCACGGACTGGGCGATCATGCCGCCGAGTGACATCCCCACCACATGCGCCCGGCCCACCTGCAGATGATCCAGCAGCCCCGCGACGTCGTCGGCCATGTCCTCGATCCGGTAGGCGCCGGGCGTCGGCCGGCCCAGGGCCTGATGCAGCAGGGTGGGAGTGGGGGTATGCATCCGGTCCGAGCGTCCCGCATCCCGGTTGTCTAGCCGGATGACGCGGTAGCCGGCGGAAACCAGTCCGTTCACAAATTCCGCCGGCCACGACGCCAGGTCCAGGCCGAGGCCGGACAAAAGGACCACCGGCTCGCCGTCGTCGGGCCCTTCGACCCGGTAACACAGCCGCAGCCCGGATTCGAGGGTGACGAAGCGGTCTTCGTCTTCGACTTGGTCTTCGCTTGGGCCGGCGGCCGTGCCGGAGCCGCCGCTGAAGTGCAGGTGCTCGTCCACCAGCGCACCCTTCTGCAGGTCCCGGCGGTCGGCCAGGAAATTCATGGTCATCAGCCATGGTGCCTGCGTCCCCTGGCGGGGCAGGGAATCCAGGCTGCGCTGGACGTACCCGGCACCGAAGTCCAGCAGGGGCCGCGTCGGCATGCCGGCCGGCGCCACGGGCACCGCAGCGGTGTGCCCGTGCTCATCCATCCGGGTCAGCAGCCGGGAGAACCAGCGGGTCAGCAGTCCCACTTTGAGTGTCCAGGAAGCGTTGGTGTAGCCGATGGCGAAGGCCATATTGGGGATGCCGCTGAGCATGACACCGCGGTAGGCGACGTGTTCGGCCAGGTTCACCGGAACGCCGTCGAGCCGCAGTTCCATGCCGCCCAGGATCTGGACGGTGAAGCCCGTGGCGGTCACGACGACGTCGGCCGCCACGTCCTCGCCTGACGCCAGGCGGAGGCCGTCTTCAGTGAATCCGGTGGTCCGCCCGGTGACCACGGTTGCGTTGCCGCTGCGCAGGGCACTGAAGAAATCGCCGTCCGGCACGGCGCACAGCCGCTGGTCCCAGGGCCGGTACGGCGGATTCAGGTGCACGTCCAGATCGAATCCCTCCGGTACCGCGCGGGACTGGATGCCGCGGATGAGCTTCCGGGCCAGGGCTGGCCACCGCTGGCAGAACACCCAGATGGCCCGCTGCCGGCGGGCGCTGACCTCGGCCATGATCCGTCCGGTGCGTTCGGGGCCGACGACGCCGCGCAGCCGCCGGGCCAGCGGATCCTTCGCCGGGACGGGAAGGATATAGGTGGGGGTGCGCTGGACCATTGTCACCGTTGCGCCCAGCTCCGCCAGTGCCGGAACCAGCGTCACCGCGGTGGCACCGCTGCCAACCACGGCAATCCGCTTCCCTGCGGCATCCAGGTCTTCGGGCCAGTGCTGCGGATGGACAACCCGCCCGGGGAAGCGCTCCGCACCGGGGATGTCCGGGGTATAGCCCTCGTCGTAGCGGTAGTACCCGGCGGCATTGAAGATCCAGCCGGCGGTGAGATGCAGGATCTCGCCGGTTCCCACCGGCTCGGGCCGTCGTCCATCCGGACCGGGGCCAGGCGTCCGGGTGCGTTCCACGGAGACGCTCCAGCGGGAGTCCCGGCTGGACCAGTCCGCCGAGAGGACCCTGTGGTGGTAGCGGATCAGGGAATCCACTCCGTACTCCGCAGCCGTGTCCTGCAGGTACTGCAGGATGCCGGGACCGTCGGCAATGGCTTTTTCTTCACGCCACGGCCGGAAGTCATAGCCGAAGGTGTACAGGTCCGAGTCGGAGCGGATCCCGGGGTACCGGAACAGATCCCAGGTGCCGCCCGAACGGCTCCGCGATTCCAGCAGGGCCACGGAACGGCCGGGATGATCCTGCCGCAGGCGGCAGGCCGCGCCGATTCCGCTCAGGCCGGCTCCGATGATCAGCACGTCCAGATGTTCCACGCCGGTTTCCATGACTCCCTGTTCCCTTCACCGGAACGCCGCTGTGCCGGGTTGCCGGTGCTTGGTGATCTCTGCCGGTTCGTTTGTTTCCTCCCGGTTAGCGCCGACCCTATCGGATTCCTCCGGTGGTAGCTGATGCAGTCCGGCCTCTCCTCCACAACCGGCTTGCTGACGGGAGTTTCCCGAACGGTCCGGTCGAGGAATCCGCGCGTCCTGTCCGCGGTGCCACGGTAGGGCGCATGGACAGAGAACGAAGCGCGTCGGGCGCCGGCCGGGCAGTTTCCCGGTTGCCGGAAACCCGGCATGGCCGTCGGCTGTTGGGCACGGGCGACGGAGAAGCCGTCCTCGCGGTGCTCGTCGCGGAGGACCAGGCTCTCCAGGACGAAGTGGCACGGGTCGCTGCAGCTGCCGGCGTGGACATTCCTGTGGCTCCGGGCATCCCGGACGCCCTGGCTTTGGCTCCGGATGTGCTGCTGCTGGGTAGCGGCCACCTCCGATTCCTGGCCGAACAGAGGGGAGCGTCGCGTGCGCTCGCAGCCGCCCGACCCATTCCGGCGGGAACGGGGAAACCCGAGACCATTGTGGTTGGCCTGTCGGAGGACAGCACCGTCTGGGACTTAGCGGCAGGAAGTTCCGCGGCTCGGGTTGCGGTCCTCCCCGCGGCTGCCGGCTGGCTCGCAGGCTTCCTGGGCAGGCGGCGCAGCTTTTCCGGCGGGACCGTTGTGGGGGTGTTGGGCGGCGGCGGCGCCGGTGCCTCCACCGTCGCCTGCTGGCTGAGTGCGAATGCCGCAGAGGCCGGTTCTTCGGTGCTGTTGCTGGAGGGCGATGCCTGGGGATCCGGCCTGGAGTGGGCACTGGGTGCTGCCGACCTGGAGGGTATCCGCTGGCCGGACTTGGAGGGGGTAAGCGGCAGCCTGAATCCGGTGCAGCTGGCGGCCGGGTTACCCGCGCTTGCAGGCTTTTCACTTCTGGGCAGGGGAACAGGGAGCCCGTCGGCTGACGAGGCAGTGGTCGGGGCAGTCCTGGACGCAGCGCGCAGCGCGTATCAGCTGACCATTGTTGATCTGGGCCGGGCTATCGGCGCAGCCTCCCCGCTGCGTTTCTGCGATCAGGCGCTGATGGTGGTGCCGGGCCGGACCAGCGGAGTCCTGGGTGCCCAGGCGTTGCTGCCGCATCTCGGGCCGGTACCTGCCCGCGTAGTGGTCCGCGGCCCGCTCGGGAACGGCTTGGACGAAGTCCTGGTGGCTGAAGCCCTCGGCTCCCCGCTGTCCGGTTATCTGCCCTTCCACCGGGGTACAGGCCGGGAGTACGGGCAGGTGCTGGCCGGCGCAGGACGACCGCGGATTCGGCGCGCCTCGCAGCGGATACTGGCAACGGTGCTGCCCGCCCCGGTCGGGGTGGCATCGTGAGTATGTCCGGTTCCGGAACCGGCGGGCCGCACCGCCCACGGGGGAGTCAGCCGCTTGGACCGGATCCGCTGCTGGCCCGGGTGCGGGACCGGATGCTGGCACGCTCTGAACCGGTGACAGGTGCACGCCTTGCTGCAGCGGTGCAGGCCAGCGGGCACCTCCTCGGTTCGGAGGGGACACTGCACGCGGTGGACCGGATGCGCGCCGAGCTGCAGGGCCTGGGGCCGCTGCAGCCGCTGACATTGCTGCCCGGCGTCAGCGACATCCTGGTGAACGGGCCGGACCGGGTCTGGGTCGATGCCGGCCGCGGCCTGGAACTGACCGGCATCAGGTTTGCCTCGGACTCGGAGGTGCAGGCCCTTGCCACGCGGCTGGTCGCGGCAGGAGGCCGGCGGCTGGACGATTCCTGTCCCTGCGTTGATGTCCAGCTGCAGGGGTACCGCGTGCATGCGGTGCTTCGCCCGGTTTCCACCGGCTCCACACTCCTGTCCGTCCGCATTCACCGGAACCGGTCTTTCACCTTGGGGGAGCTCACCCGCGGCGGAACCCTGGATCTTCAGTGTGAAGCCTTGCTTCGCGCCATTGTCCGCCGGCGCTTGAACTTTCTGGTCAGCGGAGCCACAGGCACCGGGAAAACGACGCTGCTCGCCACGCTGCTTTCCCTCAGCGGACCGCAGGAACGGCTGGTGCTGGTGGAGGACGCAGCGGAACTGGAGCCGGACCATCCTCATGTGGTGGGCCTGCAGAGCCGGCACGGAAACGTGGAGGGCGGCGGGGTGCTGGATCAGGCCGAACTGGTGCGTCAGGCCCTGCGCATGCGGCCGGACCGCCTGGTGGTGGGTGAGTGCCGGGGAGCCGAGGTCCGGGAACTGCTGGCAGCGCTGAACACCGGCCATGACGGAGCCGGCGGAACCATTCACGCCAACTCTGCCGCGGGAGTGCCGGCCCGGTTGGCGGCCCTGGGTGCACTTGCGGGTATGGCGCCGGGGGCGGTTGCACTGCAGGCGGCGGCAGCGCTGGACGTGGTGGTCCATCTGCACCGGTCCGCCGGCACCCGGAGGATTTCAGAGATTGCGGTGCTGACGATCGCCGACGGGAAGCTGACGGCCGTTCCGGCCCTGGTCCGGAGCGGAGGGGAATACCGGCGCGGCAGTGGATGGACGGAGTTGGAACGGCGGCTGGAGGCACGCGCGGCCGCTGACAGCGGTGCCGGATCCGCGCCGGCGGACAGTTAGTGTCGGCGTGACAGGGTTGACCGTCGCGGTACTGCTCGCCACGGCAGCGGCCCTGATGATCGGGTTTCCACCGCCCCGGCCGCAGGCTGGATCGGTCAAGTCTGCACGCACGGCGGAAGTCCGCGTTCTCCGCCGTCGTCGTTATCCGGGGCTCGACGGCGATGCCCCGGCGTCCAAAGGCGAAGGCCGGCTTTTCCGCCGGCGCCGGATCCCAAGGCTCGACGGCGATGCCCCGGCGCTGCTCGTGCGGGAACTGGCCGGGCTGCTGGCGGCGGGACGCTCGGCCCACCGGATCTGGGCGGACGCAGCCACACTGTACGAAGCGCCGGGTCCCGCGGGAACCTCAGCTCATCCCTTTTTCCCGGTGCTGCAGGCGGCAGCGGCGTCGGCGGCCCTGGGCCTCAGCCCGGTGCCGGTGCTCGCCGCCGCGGAGCGCGGTAACGGGGCAACGGATCCGGCGCTGCAGCAGCTGTGGTCCGGCTTGGCTGTGTGCCTGCGTGTGTCGGAGCGGAGCGGAGCCCCGCTGGCCACAGTGCTTAGCCGGTATGCCGGACAACTGGAAGCCGCCCGTGACGCCGCCGCGGACCGGGAGGCGGCCATGGCCGGCCCGCGGGCCACCATGCGGCTCCTGACCTGGCTGCCGGGCGGCGGGATACTCCTGGGCTATCTGCTGGGCGGCAACCCGCTGCAGATCCTGACGGCGACACCGCTGGGGTGGGTAGCGGCTGCTGCCGGAAGCGCTTTCTGGCTGGCCGGGCGTTTATGGTCTGCACGCCTGGTGCGGAACGCCCAGGCCCCCGTGCAGGGCAACTTCGGATGAGCGGACTGCTGGTGTTCGCGTTCCTTTCCGCGGCTGCCCTGCTGCTGACCGGATCCGGTGGGCATCCGCGGCAGCAGCACTTCCGGCGGTGCACCGAATCTCGAACGGAGAGCAGCACCGGGGACCCCGCCCTGATGCTGGACCTGATCGCAGCCATGCTGGAAGCGGGACAACCGCTGTCCGCTGCATTGGCCATCCTGCGCGACGGCGTGGACCGGGCCACATCCCTTGACCTCGACCGGCTGCTGCAGGCACTGGACCTCGGAATTCCCTGGGACGCCGCGTGGCAGTTGTCCGCCGGTTCCGCCCCCGCCGGAACTCAGCGGTCAGGTACGGAGCCGGGGTCCCGGGCCGGCGGGGTGCCGACCGGACAGGCCTCGGCACTCGCAGCACTCGGCCCTGCCCTGAGATTCACGGCCGTGACCGGGGCACCGTCGGCTGCGGTGCTTCATTCCCAGGCGGATGCCCTTCGGAGACGCCGGCAGACGGAGAGCAGGCGGCGCGCAGCGGCGCTCGGGGTCCGTCTGGTGATGCCGCTGGGGCTGTGTTCGCTGCCCGCCTTCGTGGCACTGACAGTGGTGCCGCTGCTGATGTCCCTGCTGCCGGGATGGACCTAACCGGCTACTGCCGTCCCGTAAAGGTCCCGCCTGCACTGTCCCTGTCCCGCACCGGTCCCTGCCGCGGCGGGAGGCTGTACTCCTCCACAGGCTACTGCCGTCCTCCGGTTGTACGCAGCAGCATGGGCGGAGCACCCGGCAAGGGAGCGTCGGCGGCAGGATCGAGTCCCGCAGAACTTTCCAGCAGGAGGAAACCATGGCACTGATCCCCGCGTCCTTCGGACGTCTTTCCCCGGTAAGCAAGCACCTTCTCCCGGGTGCTGTCCAACCAACCGGCGCTGCCGAACCCGCGGCAGGCCGCTCCGCGGACGGCGCCTTGTGCCCCGACCCGTGGACGGACGGAAGCCACGGCGTGCACAGTCTGTCCGGGCGGGCCGTTCCCGTGACCCGGCGCCTGACCCTGGTGAAGCCGCTTTGCGGCTCTTCCAGCCGCGGGGCCTCGGGTACGGAACTGCGCGACACCGCGTCCCGTCCGGCACCTGCGGGTCCGGCCTGGTCGGACCGGGAAGCGGGGATGGCGACGGCGGAATATGCCATTGCCACCCTGGCCGCCGTGGCCTTTGCCGGGCTGCTGGCGGTAGTGCTGGGCAGCGACGAAGTCCGGTCGATGCTGGTGTCCCTGATCCGGTCCGCACTGACCCTCGGATAAGAGCGGACCAGTGGCAGCGGGAACCGGCGCCGGCACTCCGCTGGGGGAGTGGAAGCGGGTGCGGAAAGGGGGCCGGGAGCGGGGCCGGGAGCGGGGCGCAGTCACAGCGGAGTTCGCCGTCGCGCTCCCGGCCATCGTGCTCGTGCTGGTGGGCGGACTCACCGGCATATCGGCCGGGGTCACGCAGCTGCGTCTGGAGGAAGCTGCCCGGGCCGCAGCGCGGGAAATCATGCGGGCGGATCCGGCCGCCGCCGAGGCCGCGGTGGAACGGCTGGCTGGCACGTCGGCGCAGCTGGTGCTCTCGGAAGAGGGGCAGTGGACAGCCGTCGAGGTCCGCAGCGTCTTGTCGCTTCCTGTGCTGTCCCTGTTGCCGCTGGAACTTTCCGCCGATGCTGTTGCCTTCCCCGGGGACGGAGGCCTGCCTGATGGGATTCAACCCGAAGGATAGAACCGGGGTCCGGTCCGCCGATGAATGCCGGCCTGCAAGGGTCCGGGACGGCCGCTACGGGAAGGCTCAGGACCGTAACGGCCGGGAGCCGAATGACAGAGGTGCAGGGACGGTCGCCGCGATCGGGATCTGCCTGATCCTGCTGGGTTTTTCCGTGGTCGCACTGCTGATGGTGCAGGCATCGGTTGCCGCTGTCCGGGCCGCCACCGCCGCGGACCTGGCGGCGCTCGCCGGGGCGGATACTCTCCGTGGCCTACAGTTGCCGGCGGCGGGGGATCCTCCCGGCGCCGCTTCCGGCGATGCCTGCGGTGTGGCTGGAGAGGTAGCAGCACGCAACAACGCTTTCCTGCGCGCCTGCACCGTGAACCCGGAAACCGACACCCTCACCGTGGAAACGGAGGTGGACGTGCCTGTACTGCCGGTCCCTGCCACAGCCCGTGCACGTGCGGGACCGCCGGGTTAGGAGGTCAGGGCCAGGGCCTCGTCCGGCGCATGATCCAGCAGCACGTTCAGCAGCGTGACGGCGCCCTTCTTGTCCAGCGGATTGTTCTTGTTGCCGCACTTGGGGGACTGCACACAGGAGGGGCAGCCGCCGTCGCACTCGCAGGCACGGATGGCATCACGGGTGGCCGCCAGCCAGATCCGCGCGGCCTCGTAGCCGCGCTCAGCGAAACCGGCGCCGCCGGGGTGCCCGTCATAGACGAAGATGGTCGGCTTCTCGGTGTCGGCATGCAGGGCGGTGGAGACGCCGCCGATGTCCCACCGGTCGCTGGTGGCCACCAGGGGCAGCATGCCGATGGAGGCATGTTCGGCGGCGTGCAGGGAACCGGGGAAGTCGGCCGGGGCAAGCCCTGCCGACACCAGGAACTTCTCGTCAATGACGAACCAGACGGCCTTGGTGAACAGCTCCTTGGCTTCCAGCTCCAGCGGCTCCTCGCCGAGGATTTCATTCGAGATCAGGGCCTTGCGCTGATAGGAGACCACCTGGGTGGTGACTTTCACCGTGCCGAAGCAGACCTGGATGCCGTTCCACTCCGAGGTCCGGTCCGTTTCCAGCACTTCCACCTGGGTGATGTCCCGGGCCTGGGTGTAGAACTCCGGGTTGGTGCGGGTGACCATGGCGCAGTGGTCGGCCTCGTTGAGTTCATCCACCAGGAAGGTCTGCCCCTGATGAACGTAGATCGCCCCCGTATGCGCCTGGTACTGGGCCTGCGGCGAATCCATGGTGCCCAGCAGCGTGCCGGTCTCGGTCTCGACAATGTTGATCGGACCCCCGCCGGCGGCCCGCAGATTGACCATGGACGCGGCGCTTTCCGGATGCGTCCAGAACCAGCCGGAAGGCCGGCGCCGCAGGTAGCCCTGATCCACCAGCTGCTCCAGCAGCCCGCCCGCGGTGGGACCGAACAATTCCCGCTCGTCCGGGGTCAGCGGCAGCTCTGCCGCGGCTGCGCACAGATGCGGGCCCAGCACATACGGGTTGGAGGGGTCAAAGACCGTCGCCTCCACGGACCTGTCGAAGATGGCTTCGGGATGGTGCACCAGATAGGTGTCGAGCGGGTCGTCGCTGGCCACAAAGGCAGCGAGGGCGTCCTGCCCGGAGCGTCCGGCCCGGCCGATCTGCTGGAACAGAGATGCGCGGGTCCCCGGCCAGCCGGCAACCAGCACCGCGTCCAGCCCGGAGATGTCGATGCCCAGCTCCAGAGCGGAGGTGCTGGCGATACCCAGCAGCTCGCCGCTGCGCAGCCGCCGCTCCAGCTCCCGCCGTTCCTCCGGCAGGTAGCCGGAACGGTAGGCCGCCACCCGGTCCGGCAGGGAGGGATGCACCTCGTCCAGCAGCCGGCGGGTGATGGTGGCAATGGTTTCGGCCCCGCGGCGGGACTTGATGAAGGCGATGGTGCGGACCTGCGCAGCCACCAGGTTGGCCAGCAGATCGGCGGTCTCGGCCACGACCGTGCGCCGTGACCGGGCACCGTTTTCACCCTTGAGCTCGGTCAGCTGCGGCTCCCACAGGGCCACCGTCGTGGATCCGTGCGGGGAATGGTCCTGGGTCACGGCGGTGACCGGCGCACCGATCAGCCGGCTGAAGGAGTCCTCCGGTGCGGACGACGTGGCCGAGGCACCGATAAACACGGGATCGGCGCCGTAGTACCGGCAGATCCGCCGCAGCCGGCGCATCAGGTTGGCGACATTCGAGCCGAACACCCCGCGGTAGCTGTGCGCCTCGTCGATGATGACGTATTTCAGGCGCCGGAAGAACCGGGCCCACCAGGCATGGTTCGGCAGCACGCCGAAGTGCAGCATGTCCGGGTTGGCGAGCACGAGATTGGCGTGGTCCCGGATCCAGCGCCGCGCGCCGGTGTCCGTGTCGCCGTCGTACGTCTCGGCCCGGACTGTAGGAAGCTGCAGCGACTTCACCGCGGCAAGCTGGTCGGCGGCCAGCGCTTTGGTGGGCGCCAGATACAGGGCGACGGCGCCGGACGGCTCCAGCGTGGCGCGGTCATCGAGGGAGGTGCGGTGGATCGCGTCCAGGACGGGCAGCTGGTAGGCCAGCGATTTTCCGGAGGCAGTGCCGGTGGCAATGATCGTGTGCTGCCCGCTGTGTGCGGCTTCGGCGGCTTCCATCTGGTGCGCCCACGGCTCGTGGATGCCGCGGCGCTGGTAGGCGGCGACGACGTCGGGATGCGCCCATTCCGGCCAGGGTGCGGTGACCGCCCGGCGCGCAGGAATCTGATGCACGTGCATGAGCTGCTCGGGCTCGGCACCGCCGCCCAGCAGCGGAATCAGGGAATCATGAAGAGCCACGTGCTCATTCTCCCACCGGAAAATCCGCGGCAGCGCATGTTCACTGCCGGGGGAACCTGCCGGCGGAAATCAGAGCCGCGGCTCGAACATCACGACGGCGGCCAGGGACTCCCAGCCCAGGTAGCGGTAGAGTTCCTGGCCGTCCGCCGAGGCGATGAGCAACCCGGCATCGGCGTCGTCCTCCAGCGCCAGGGCGGTCAGTGCCCGCATGACATAACTGCCCAGGCCGCGCCGCCGGTAGGCGGGCTCGGTGACAATCCGGTCGAACACCGCGTAGCCGTCGGTCACGGCCATCCGTCCGGAGGCTATCGGCGAATCCGCATCAAACACGGTCACGATGCCCACTTGGTTCTCGTGCGTGCTTTCCACGCTGAAGTGATCCCACGGCAGCACGGGGGCCTCGATGTCCTGGCCCTCCATATCCGCCACCATCAGGACCTCATCGGACGAACGGATCTGCATCCCGTACACCGACGCCGCCCCGTGGACTTCGTTCACCCGCGTGGTCACGATGGTGAACAGCCGGGTGGGGCTGTGCCGGGCGGAGGAGGCGAGCGCGGCGAACTCGTCATGGGAGGGTTCGAGGGCGAAATACTCCCAGTCGTTGGTCCGGTCGTGCAGCAGTGCTGCCGGGAAACGTCCCTCATGGCGGGTCCGGTACCCCCGGGCCTGGGCCCATCCGGAGACCCAGATCTCAAGCAAGTCGTCATCCAGCGCTCTCATAGATGCACATTAGCGGCCGTCCGGTACGAACGGTATGCATAGGAGAGGAAAAGCGGGTGCCCGCCGCGGTCTACCCTTATCTTGTGGCACTGAACCGAATTGCACTGTATTACGCTTTCACTCCTCTTCCCGACCCGGACGCAATCCGTCTGTGGCAGCGCGCTCTCTGCGAAAAGCTGGGCCTGCGCGGGCGCATCCTGATCTCCAAAGACGGCATCAACGGCACCGTCGGGGGGGAACTGGATGCCGTCAAGGCCTACGTCAAGGCGACCCGGGAATATCCCGCCTTCAAGAAGATGGACACCAAATACTCCGAAGGCTCGGCGGAGGATTTCCCGCGCCTGAGCGTGAAAGTCCGCGACGAGATCGTGAGCTTCGGCGCACCCGGCGAGCTGAAGGTGGACGAAAACGGTGTGGTTGGCGGCGGCACGCACCTGCGCCCGGAGGAACTCCACCAGCTGGTCGAGGAGAAGGAAAAGGCCGGCGAGGAAGTGGTCTTTTTCGACGGGCGCAACGCCTTCGAAGCGCAGATCGGCAAGTTCAAGGGCGCCGTGGTGCCCGACGTCTCGACCACGCATGACTTCATCGCCGAACTGGAATCCGGCAAGTATGACGACCTCAAGGACAAGCCCGTAGTCACCTACTGCACCGGCGGGATCCGCTGCGAGGTGCTCTCCAGCCTCATGGTGAACCGCGGGTTCTCCGAGGTCTACCAGATGAAGGGCGGCATTGTCCGCTACGGGGAAACCTACGGGGACAAGGGCCTTTGGGAGGGTTCGCTGTACGTCTTCGACAAGCGGATGCATACCGAGTTCACGGACGACGCCGTGACCATCGGCGAATGCGTGCGCTGCCAGGCACCCACGAGCAAGTTCGAGAACTGCTCCAACCCGTCCTGCCGGAAGCTGACCCTGTACTGCGCGGACTGTGCCTCGGACCCCGCAACGCTCCGCTGCCCCGGCGGCTGCGACGACTGACCGCCCCGCAGGATACTTAGCCGACGGCTAACTACCTCTATACTTCCCCGCCAGCCATTGTTAGCATCCCCCGCACGGGCGAGCTGCCCGGACAGGCCCGACGAGGACCCCGGCTGCCGGGCATCCAGCGCTCGGGCACGGCCCAGAGGCGGGGGAGCATGGAAACTGACGGAACGGCGGCGGCAGCCGCAGCGGAAACAAACGAGACACACGGCCAGGCACGGAACGAACACGCAGGACGGGAGCGCGGAACCGGCTCCGCGGCGGCCGACGCGCCGGCTCCCGAATGGGACCGGATAGTCGACGTCCTGGTCGTGGGGTCGGGGGCGGCCGCACTGACCGCGGCCATCACCGCAGCGGACGAGGGGCTCGATGTCCTGGTGGTGGAAAGCACCAAGCTCTGGGGCGGCACCACCTCCATTTCCGGCGGCGGCCTCTGGATGCCCAACAACCCCCTGATGAAAGCGGCAGGGGTGCAGGACAGCCAGCAAAACGCGCTCACCTACATGGAGGAGGTGATTGCCGACGTCGGCCCCGTCTCCTCGCGTGAACGCAAGCTCGCGTTCCTGCGCACCGTGCCCGAAGTCGTGACGTTCCTGGGCGGCCTCGGGGTGCAGTGGATGCGCTCCAAGGACTACCCGGACTACTACCCGGACCGCCCCGGCGGCATGGTCGGACGCTCGCTGGAAGTGAAGCCCTTCGACACCAAGCTCCTGGGCCCCTGGTTCAAGCACTCCCGCGCAAAGGCGTCGGGCATCCCCGCGCCGCTGGCCACTGATGACGTCTGGGAGCTGTCCCGGGCCTGGTCCACGCCCAGCGGTTTCATCCGCGGTGCGCGCTTCGTTTTCCGCACCCTCGGGGGACTGCTCCGGGGCAAGCGGCTATACGGGCTCGGCGGGGCGCTCTCGTCGTCGCTGATGTACATCGTGCGTAACCAGCAGACGCCGGTCTGGCTGTCGACGCCGCTCACGGACCTGGTCGAGGACGACGACGGCGCGGTGCTGGGCGCCGTGGTCCGCCGGCAGGGCCGGGACATCCGGATTCGGGCAAGGCGCGGCGTGGTGCTGGGCGCCGGCGGTTTCGCGCGGAACGCGGCATGGCGGGAAAAGTACCAAGGCCTGGAGCAGGAGTATTCCTCGGCGCCGGAAGGTGACCTCGGCCAGGCCATCGACATTGTGGCCGCCCGCGGAGGCGCGCTGGCGCTCATGGATGACGCGTGGTGGGGACCGACGGCCGTCGGGCCGAAGGGGAAGGTCACGTTCACGCTTGCGGAGCGGTCCATGCCGTTTTCCATGGTGGTGGACGCTGCGGGCAGGCGGTTCCTGAACGAGTCCGAATCCTACGTGGATTTCGGCCACCACATGCTCGAGAACAACAAAAAAGTGCCGGGGGATCCCGCCTGGCTGGTGTTCGAAGCCCGGCACGCCCGCCGCTACCTGTTCAACGCCCTGTTGATCGGGCGTAAGGACTGGACGCGGCAGGGACTGCTGCTCCGGGACGACACGGTGACGGGCCTGGCTGAGAAGATGGGTCTTCCGCCGGGCGCCCTGGAGGCCACCGTGGAACGGTTCAACGGCTTTGCGAAGACCGGAATCGATGAAGACTTCCACCGCGGCAACACCGTCTACGACAACTACTACAGCGACCCGCGGGTCAAGCCCAACCCGAACCTCGGACCGCTGGAAAAGGGTCCGTTCTCTGCCGTCCGCCTGTACCCGGGAGATCTGGGTACCAAGGGCGGGCTGGTCACGGACGCCGATGCACGCGTGCTCCGCGAGGACGGCAGCATCATCCCCGGCCTGTATGCAGCCGGAAACACCACCGCCTCCGTGATGGGCCGCACGTATCCCGGAGCGGGGGCAACCATCGCGCCTGCCGTCGTCTTCGGTTACCGCGCGGCCCGGCACGCCGCTGCTTACGGGCAGGCTTCGGCGGACCGCGCCTCCGCGCCGGCAGTGGCGGCAGTGGCAGCCGACCCGGCCTCCGCGCAGTCAGCGGAAGCAGCAGCGGCCGAACCGGTCCCCGTGCCGGCAGGCGCTGCGGCCGCCGACACGACGGCGCAGGAAACGGTCCGGTAGGTAAGCGCAACCGGCAGGTGGAATCCGAACGGGCACCCGAAACAGTGCCCGTTCGGAGCACCGATAGCGCGGCCATAGACTGGGAATGTGAGTGATTTCTCTTCTGTTCCTTCCGCACCCCGCAGCCGCGACATCTGGCTGCTTCAGGCGCTCGCCGCCGATTTGGAGGAGGCCGAATACACCGTGAACGGTGTGGCCGCGTTCCTCGGCGAGGACGCGGCGGCGGCCCTGGAACGGGACCAGCTGGTCCCTGCCCTGCTGGCCTGCCGGGCCGAGGCCGAAGCGGCAGCTCCCCGCCGGATAGCCGTTCCGGTCCAGCTCTGGCTGCTGGGCGAAACAGTGGAACGCGCCCAGCTGGACGCGGCACTGCCCCGCACCGGCACCGAAGGCCTCCTGGAACTCGGGCTGATTGAACGCGGCCGGGTTGCAGGTACCTTCCGCGCCGCCGTGGACCTGCGTCCCTACGGCACGGACGACGGCGGCACCGGTTCCGCCGGCAATCCCGACGGCGACCTCTGGGTGGCCAGTGACCTGGGCAGCCACCAGCGCCCGGGCGTGCTGCGCCGCGACCACGTCCTCGGCATCGGCCAGGCATCCCTGAGCCTGGCCCAGCTCACTGTCCGTGCCCCCGTGGGCCGGGCCCTGGATTTGGGCACCGGGTGCGGCATCCAGACCTTCCACCTGCTCCGGCACGCGGACCACGTCACAGCCACCGACATTTCCGAGCGTGCCCTCGGGTTCACACGGTTCAACCTGATGCTCAACGCACCCCAGCTGGACATCAACCCGGAGCAGCCCGGGGAACGGTTCACCCTTCGGCTCGGAAGCCTGCTGGAGCCGGTGGCAGGAGAGAAGTTTGACCTGGCGGTCTCCAATCCGCCCTTCGTCATCACCCCGCGTACCGGCGGGGAAGGCGAGCGGTACACATACCGCGACGGCGGACTGGCCGGAGACGGCATCGTCGCCGCCCTGGTCGCCGGTCTGGAAGCAGTCCTGCGGCCGGGCGGCACCGCCCAGATGCTGGGCAACTGGGAGATCCCCGCCGGCCGGGAGCAGGACTGGTCCGCCCGTCTCGAAGAGTGGCTTCCGGACGGAACGGACGCCTGGGTGATCCAGCGGGAGACCCTGACCCCGCCCGAATACGCCGAAATGTGGCTGCGCGACGCCGCACAGGGCCGTGAACGCGAGGAATACGCGGCGGCCTACGCCGGCTATCTGGAGGACTTCGCCTCCCGGGACGTCGGAACTGTGGGCTTCGGCTCACTGTGGCTGCGGCGCCGGAAGCCCGGCGCCGAGCCGCTGCGCCGGTTCGAGGACATCACCCACCCCATCGAACAGCCTGTGGGGCCGCACCTGGATGCTGCCGTCCGCCGGTTCGACTGGGTCAGTGCCTGCACCAATCTGGCGGATGTGCACCTCCGCGTCGCCGACGACGTCACGGAGGAACGCCATCAGCGCCCCGGGGCGGAGCATCCGGGAGTGATCCTGCTCCGTCAGGGCGCCGGTCTGCGGCGGACCAACCTCATGAGCACCGAGCTCACCGGTTTCGTTTCGGCGTGTGACGGGGAGCTCTCCGTGGGGCAGATAGTGGCGGCTCTGGCCGCACTGCTGGACCGCCCGGATCCGGAGTTTGGCGAAAACCTGATCTCGGAAGTGCGTAATCTGGTGTTGGACGGGTTCCTCATTCCGGACCGCTGGTAGGCCCCGGGCCAACCCTCGGGCGGGTGAAGGCCTGCGATGCTTTCCGGTTACCCTAGTGCTGGGGCATCGCGCATACTGTCTGTGGATGTACCGGACTGCGGATGCACCGCAAGCGCCCGGAACGAAGCGCCCTAATTCATTTGAACCACCCGTTACGTAGGAGAACAGTGCCAGTTAAGGCAACGGACAAGAAGACCGGCAAGAAGCTTGTAATTGTCGAGTCTCCGGCCAAGGGCAAGACCATCGCCGGGTACCTGGGCGAAGGCTTCGAGGTGACGGCGTCGATGGGTCACATCCGCGACCTTCCGCAGCCCTCCGACCTGCCCGCCGAGCTGAAGAAGACCGGCGTCGGCAAGTTCGCCGTGGACCTCGACAACGACTTCGAGCCGTATTACGTGGTGTCCGCCGACAAGAAGAAGAAGGTGGCCGAACTCAAGGCCGCCCTGAAGGACGCCGACGAGCTTTACCTCGCAACTGACGGTGACCGCGAAGGCGAAGCCATCGCGTGGCACCTGCTGCAGGTGCTCAAGCCCAAGGTCCCCGTTCACCGGCTGACCTTCCCGGAAATCACCCGCGAGGCCATCCAGCGCGCCCTGCTGGAAATGCGCGACGTCGACGTTGCCATGGTGGACGCCCAGGAAACCCGCCGTATCCTTGACCGGCTCTACGGCTACGAGATTTCCCCGGTGCTCTGGCGCAAGGTGGCCCGCGGCCTGTCCGCCGGGCGCGTGCAGTCCGTCGCCACCCGCCTGGTGGTCGAACGCGAGCGTGAGCGCATGGCGTTCCGCCCGGCGTCGTACTGGGATCTGGTGGGCACCTTCGCCACCGAGGCAGCCGAGAAATTCAAGGCCCGCCTGGTGTCCGTCGACGGCGCCCGCGTCGCCACCGGCAAGGACTTCACCGACCGCGGCGAACTGAAGTCCAAGACCGCCGTACACCTGGACGAAGCCGCGGCCGTGTCGCTGGCCGCCGGCCTGGAATCGGCCGCGTTCAGCGTCCGTTCCGTCGACACCAAGCCGTACACCCGCCGTCCGGCGGCGCCGTTCACCACCTCCACCCTGCAGCAGGAAGCCGGCCGCAAGCTGCGCTTCTCCTCCCGGGTGACCATGCAGGTGGCCCAGCGGCTGTACGAAAACGGTTACATCACCTATATGCGTACGGACTCCCCGGCGCTGTCGGACCAGGCCATCAACGCGGCCCGCCGCCAGGCCTCGGAGCTTTACGGCCCCGAGTACGTGCCCGAAGCGCGGCGCGTCTACAAGGGCAAGTCCAAGAACGCCCAGGAAGCGCACGAAGCCATCCGCCCCGCCGGTGACTCCTTCCGCACCCCGGCGCAGGTGGCCTCCTCGCTGCGCGGCGACGAGTTCCGGCTCTACGAACTGATCTGGAAGCGCACCGTCGCCTCCCAGATGGCCGACGCCAAGGGATCCACCGCGTCCGTGCGCATCGGTGCCGTCTCGACCGACGGGCGCGACGCCGAGTTCTCGGCGTCCGGCACGGTCATCACCTTCCGCGGCTTTATGGCTGCCTATGAAGAAGGCCGCGACGCCGTCCGCGACGACGACGAGGCCGAGGGCACCGACGGCGCCCGCCTGCCGGTGCTGAAGGCCCAGGACACCCTGACCGCAGCGGACATTGCCGCCGGCGGCCACGAGACCTCCCCGCCGCCGCGGTTCACTGAAGCGTCGCTGGTGAAGATGCTCGAAGAACTCGGCATCGGCCGCCCGTCCACCTATGCCGCCACCATCTCCACCATCATGGACCGCGGATATGTCACCAGCCGCGGCCAGGCACTGGTGCCGAGCTGGATCGCGTTCTCCGTGGTCCGCCTGCTGGAGGAGCACTTCACGGACTACGTGGATTACGACTTCACCGCAGAACTCGAAGAGGACCTGGACCGCATTTCCCGCGGCGAGGCCGGGCGCGTGGAGTGGCTGAATCAGTTCTATTACGGCGACCGGGTAGAAACGGGCCTCCACACCATCGTGAATGACCTCGGCGAAATCGACGCCAAGGCCATCAACTCGATCGAGATTGCCGACGGCATTGTGCTGCGCGTGGGCAAGTTCGGCCCGTACCTGGAACGTCCGCTGCCCGCCGACGCCCCCGAAGGCACCGAACCCGAGCGGGCAAACGTCCCCGAGGACCTGGCCCCGGACGAACTCACGGCCGAGAAGGCCGTGGAACTGATGGAGACCGCAGCTCCCGAGGAACGCGTGCTCGGCACCGACCCGGAGACGGGCCGGACCATCGTGGCCCGCAACGGCCGCTACGGCCCGTACGTGATCGAGCTGATCCCGGAACCCACCGAAGAGGACCTGGCCAACGCGCCGGTGGAGTACTACAAGAACGGCAAGCCCAAGCCTCCGAAGAAGCCGGTCAAGGTCAAGCCGCGCACCGGTTCGCTCTTCAAGTCAATGAGCGTGGAAACGGTCACCCTGGAGGAGGCGCTGAAGCTGATGAAGCTGCCGCGCGTCCTGGGCACCGACGCCGAGGGCAACGAGATCACCGTCCAGAACGGCCGGTTCGGCCCGTACCTGAAAAAGGGAACGGACTCGCGCTCAATCGGTTCCGAAGAGGAAATCTTCACCATCACGCTGGAGCAGGCGCTGGAGATTTACTCCCAGCCCAAGCAGCGCGGTGGGCGGCAGGCGGCGGCACCGCTGGCGGAGTTCGGTGCGGATCCCGTGTCGGAGAAGCCGATTGTGGTCAAGGACGGCCGTTTCGGTCCGTACATCACCGACGGCATCACCAACATCACGGTGCCCCGCTCCACGGCCATCGAGGAGCTGACCCGCGAGCAGGCCATTGAACTGCTGGCGGAGAAGCGCGAGAAGGGCCCTGCGAAGAAGCCTGTGAAGAAGCGCGCTGCCCCGCGGAAAGCTACAGCGAAGAAGTAGGGACCGGTAGAGCGATAATGGAATCATGCGCCTAGGCGTCCTCGACATCGGGTCCAACACCGTCCACCTGCTGCTGGTGGACGCGCATCCCGGTGCCCGTCCCTTCCCCTTCGCCTCGCACAAGCGGCCGCTGCAGCTGGTGTCCTATCTGGACGCCGACGGCGCGATCAGCGTGGCCGGGCAGGATGAACTCATCGGGTTCGTCAACGAGGCCTGGAACTTTGCCCGCCGGCACGGCGCCCAGGACCTGCTGGCCTTCTCCACCTCGGCCATCCGGGAGGCAGCCAACGGCGCCGAGGTCCTGGCGCGGGTGCACCGGGAAACCCCGGTGCGGCTGGAGGAACTCTCTGGTGGAGACGAAGCGGCAATGACCTTCCTGGCCGTACGCCGCTGGTACGGCTGGGGCGCCGGGTCCATCCTGGACCTGGACATCGGCGGAGGCTCGTTCGAGATGGCCCTGGGCCAGGACGAGCTTCCGGAGATTGCCCGGTCACTGCCCCTCGGTGCCGGCCGGCTGACCCGGGACTGGCTTCCCGAGGATCCGCCGTCGCCCAAGAGCATCAAGAAGCTGCGCAAGTACATCCGCGGCATGGTGGGGGAGGCGGCAGAGGAGTTCGCCGGCTTCGGACGCCCGGACCTCGTGGCCGGAACGTCCAAGACCTTCCGCTCCCTGGCCCGCATTGCCGGAGCCGCGCCGTCGGCCGCCGGTCCGTTTGTGCCCCGGGTGCTAACCCTGGAGGACCTGTCCCTCTGGACCAAGCGGCTGGGTGCACTGAGCTCCCGGGACCGTGCGGGACTGGACGGTGTCTCCGCGCTGCGTGCGCCGCAGATGCTTGCCGGTGCCCTCGTGGCGCAGGCCGCCATGGAAGCCTTCGACGTGCCGGTGCTGAAGATCTGCCCCTGGGCGCTGCGCGAGGGTTTGATCCTGCGCCGGTTCGACACCCTGCGTTTTGAAACCACCGGTGACCTGCCCCGCGGGCCTGCGGACGGGGAAGAATTCCTCGTGGCTGCCGGGGCGGGTCCTTCCGCCAATGGAGAGCCCAGCTGACATGCCGACGTCCCTGCCGTCATCCGGACACGCCGCCATCCCGGTGGCACTGTCCAGCGCATCCGTTTACCCGTTGTCCGTGCATGACACCTTCGCCGTGGCCCATGACCTGGGCTATGACGGCGTCGAAATCATGGTCACCAACAGCCAGGTGAGCCAGGACCCGGATTCGCTGAAGGAACTGAGCGAAAGGTACCAGCAGCCGATCCTCGCGATCCATGCCCCCACCCTGCTCCTGACGCAGCAGGTCTGGGGTGCGGCCTGGACCAAGATCGAGCTGTCGGCGGCCATGGCCGCGGAAGTGGGTGCTGCCACAGTGGTGACGCACCCGCCGTTCCGTTGGCAGACGGGATATGCCGAGAACTTCGCCGAGGGCGTGCAGGCCCTCGCCGAACAGTACGGTGTGACCATCGCGGTGGAGAACATGTACCCGTGGCGGGTCCGCGGCCGTGAGGCGAAGGCCTACCTGCCGCACTGGAATCCCGTTCCGGAACCGTACGAAAACGTCACCTGGGACTTTTCCCATGCGGCCATCGCCGGCATGGACTCGTTCGAGCAGATCCGCCGGCTCGGCAAACGGCTCCGGCACGTCCACCTGACGGACGGAACCGGCAACGGCAAGGACGAGCACCTGCTTCCCGGCGAGGGCACCCAGCGCTGCGCGGAGGCACTCTCCTATCTGGCCGGTGCCGGGTTCACCGGCGTGGTGGCCGTGGAAGTCAGCACCCGGAAGGCCCGGGGGCCGGGGGAGCGGGAGGACCAGCTGAAGCAGACTCTGGAATTCGCCCGGGAGCACCTGGGTCCGAAGGCCGTCCTGGCCGGACACTCTTCCCAATAGTCTCCCAGTAGTACCGGTACGTCCTGTAGTACGGGCTCCGCGCCGTCCGGCCTCCGCGCAGCATGACAGAATCGGAGTCATGGACAGCGCACAGAATCCCCGACTTACCTTCCTGGGCTGCGGCTCGATGAACGAAGCCATCCTCGGCGGAATCCTCGCCGGCGGCCTTGCCGCCGAGCAGGTAACCGCCACCGTCCGGCGGTCCGAGCGGGCCGAAGAGCTCCGCGCCGCCCACGGCATCACCGTCCTTGCCGGCAGCGAGGATGCGGACGCGAACCGGAAAGCCGTGGCCGGCGCGGACCTGGTCATTGTCGGCGTCAAGCCCGTGCAGGTAGCGGATCTCCTGCGGCAGATTGCGGCGGACCTGCCCCGCGGTGCCGTGGTGCTCAGCGTCGCGGCAGCCGTGCCGCTCGCGCTGATGGAGTCACTGCTGCCGGACGGCCAGCCGGTGATCCGCGCGATGCCCAACACCCCCTCCCGCCTTGGCCGCGGCGTCACGTCCATTTCCGCCGGCAGCTCCGCCGGACCGGAGGCCATGGAACTGGCCCGCCGGGTACTGTCCGCCACCGGCACGGTGGTGGAGGTTCCCGAAGAGCAGGTGGACGCGGTGTCCGCCGTCAGCGGCTCCGGCCCCGCCTACGCGTTCTACCTGGCCGAGGCCATGGCCCGTGCCGGCGTCGAGCTCGGCCTGGACGCTGACCTTTCCGCGCTTCTGGCCCGCGAAACCGTGGCCGGTGCCGGGTTCATGCTGGCCGAGCCCGACGCCGATGCCCCCACTCTGCGCCGCGGCGTTACCAGCCCCAACGGCACTACCGAAGCGGCCATCAAGACCTTCGACGAGCTGAACCTGCCCGGCATCATCGAATCCGGTGCCCGCGCAGCAGCTGCCCGTGCCCAGGAAATCACGAAGCAACTGACCGCGTAGCTCCGGTGCCTGGCTGGGCCTGGTGGACGGGCCGACTGTGCCGGTCAGGCCCGGCCTCCGGGCCTGGCTCCGGCGGCAACGAAATTCCTACGCTCGCAGAGCTCGCTCGGAATATTAAAGCCGCCTCCGCCAGGCCCTGCGGTCGGACGGTCGTGCCGCCGGCACCAGGTCCTGCGGTCCGGTGGGTTGAGCCGCCTCCGCCAGGCCCTGCGGTCCGGTGGGTTGAGCCGCCGGCACCAAAGTTTATGGTCGGTCGGACACGGTGCAGCCTGCGCCAGAGCCTTTGGCCCGGTCGGACATGCTGCAAGGTAGGCACCGCGTCAGGATCCCTTCGGTTTGTGGCAATCCCCTCGCCGCGCCGCGTAGGAAAGTGTACAAACCGCAGGGAATTGCACAAAAGGTCCGCCGGCAGCGGACAGGCTATCCCACCCTTTGGTGCTGCTGTGGCACAAGGGGTCCCACCAACAACATGAGCACCACCCGGTGGGACCCTGTGCTGGCCATCCAGACGCTTCCCCGTCCTGCAACGATCTACTGAGTAGATAATGGGCTTATAGCCGCCCGATAACCCCGTTATCCGCTCAGTAGATCCGGAACCCCGGCGCATAACCCCGTTATCTGCTCAGTAGATCCGGAACCCCGGCGCATAACCCCGTTATCTGCTCAGTAGATCCGGGATGCCGATCCGCTCAGAAACCCCGTGCCGGCACGTCACCAGCACCCCGCCGTGCACAGCACAACGGCGGACCCCGGAAGCCCGGGACCCGCCGTCGTGCGTTGAAGGGACGTGCGTTGAAGGGTGCGGACGTTGTTGCGTTCGGTCGAGCACGGATTGTTGCCGGGCCACCAGGTCCAACGGGACATCGGAGCAGTCATCCGGACCTTCAATGACCTGAACCTACCAAGCATCACCGTCCCCGCCCCCGCCCCCGCGAGGCCTTCGTCTATCCGCACCCGGGAAACCACGAAAGCAGCTCACCGCGTGGCTCTGGTGCAGGACCTGCGCCCGCACCGAGAGGCACCGTCCCGCCACCGCAGGGTGTGTGCAGGCACCGTGCCGCCGCAGGGTCTGGCGGAGGCGGCTTTAATATTCCAAGCGAGCTCTGCGAGCGTAGGAATTTCGTTGCCGCCGGAGCCAGACCCGTAGGCGGACCGCCCAGCAGCAGGCGACCACAGCACCCACCACGGTAGCCGCACAGGACCACCGGGGCAGGCACTGCAGCGCATGAACCCTACGGCCGTGCGGCGAACCGCTCGAGCAGATCCACGTGGCCGGACACGATCAGGGTGTCGCGGCTGGAGACCTTGGTGGTCGGCTGCGCGTAGGTGAAGTCCTCGCCGGGGGATTTCACCCCGACGACAGTGACGCCGTACTTGGCCCGCACATTGGACTCGCCCAGCGTGAAGCCCTGCGTCTCCTTCGGCGGGTACATTTTCACGATGGCAAAACCGTCGTCGAACTCGATGAAGTCCAGCATCCGGCCGCCCACCAGGTGCGCGGCCCGCCGGCCGGCGTCGGCCTCCGGATAGATCACGTGGTTGGCGCCGATGCGGGTGAGGATCTTGCCGTGCGCCGGGGTGATGGCCTTGACCCACAGGTGCTCGATGCCCAGGTCCACCAGGTTCACGGTGATGAGCACGCTGGACTCGATCGAGGTTCCCACGCCCACGACGGCGGCAGAGAAATCCTCGGCGCCCAGCTGCTTGAGTGCCTCGATGTTCGTCGCGTCCGCCTGGACCACGTGCGTGAGCAGGCCCGAGGCCTTCTGCACCAGCGCCGGATCGCGTTCCACGGCCAGGACTTCGCGGCCCTGCCGGACCAGCTGCTCGGCGGTGGCTGCACCGAAGCGGCCCAGTCCGATGACCAGCACCGGGGCATTGTGGGGGGGTCTGTCAGCCAATGATCGGCCTTTCTTCGGGGTAGTGGTAAAGGGTGTTGCGGTGGCGCACGGCCAGGGCCGCGGCAAGGGTGATGGTGCCGACGCGTCCGGCGAACATCAGCATCGACAGGACGTATTTGCCCGAGGGCGGCAACGCCTCACTGAGGCCGGTGCTCAGCCCCACCGTGGCGAAGGCGGAAATCACCTCGAAGAGAACCGGCTCCAGGGACTCTTCCGTGATGACCAGGATTGCGGACGTGGCGACCGCAACCAGTGTGGCGCCCAGGATGGTCACCGAGATGGCGACCCGCATGGCGCCCTGGGGGATGGTGCGGCCGAAGGCGCGGACATCGGCGTCGCCGCGGGCTTCGGCCACCACGGCCAGGAACAGGACCGCGATGGTGGTGACCTTGATGCCGCCCGCCGTTGAGGCGGAACCGCCGCCGGCAAACATCAGCATGTCGGTGATGAGCAGGGTGCTGGAGTCCAGATCCGTCATGGAAACCAGGTTGAAGCCGCCGGAGCGGGTCATCACCGAAGCGAAGATCGAGTGGATGATCTTGTCGCCCAGGGACAGGTCCCCGATGGTGCGGGAGTTGAACCACTCGAATGCACCCCAGATCACGGCGCCGGCCACCAGCAGGATGGAGGACACCAGCACGGTCAGCTTGGTGTGCAGGTTCCATTTGCTGACCCGCGCACGCGTCTGCAGCAGGACCATGATGACGGGAAAGCCGAGCGAGCCGATGAACACGCCCAGCATCAGCGGCACCAGGATCCACAGGTCCTCTTCATACGGCACCAGGCCGTCGGAGTGCGGAGTGAAACCGGCGTTGTTGAACGCAGAGATCGAGTAGAAGACCGCATGCCAGATGGCCTGGCCGGGGGACTCGCCCAGGATCATGAAGCGCGGCGCCATGACCAGGGCCAGGGCCAGCTCAATAACGACGGCGGTGCTGAAGACAATGCGGAGCAGGTGGCCTACCTCGCCGAGCCGGCCGGTGTTCATGCCCTCCTGCGCCATGAGCTTGCCACGGACGCCGAGCCGCTTGTTCACGGCCAGGGCCAGCAGGGAAGCCAGGGTCAGGATGCCCAGGCCGCCCACCTGGATTGCGATCAGGATCAGCACCTGCCCGAACGTGGACCAGTAGGTGGCGGTGGAGACCACCGTCAGCCCAGTGACGCAGACCGCCGAGACAGCGGTAAAGAAGGCATCGTGCAGCGGTGCGGATTCTCCGCTGCTGGAGGCGGCCGGAAGGCTTAGCAGGGCAGTGAACAGCAGGATGACCAGGCTGAAGACGATCAGCGCCAGCCGCGCGGGCCGGCCGGTGACCATCCCGCCCACGAACCCGCGGATCCCGGCAACGATGGCGTAACCGCGGTGCTGCTCTTTCTCCAGCAGGGATTGCCGTGGGAAGGCCATAGTGGTCAGTTCTTTTCCGCGGTGGTTCCGCACAGTAGGAGTACTTATCCGTGAGATGGGCGCGGACACCAATATCAGAGTAGCGCCCGCATCACGTAGCCTGTCTGCATGATCAGTTCCGGGCTAAGCCTTCCCATTATGCCGACGTGCATTGTCTGGGATGAATCCATGCTGGCTTACGACTTTGGCGCAGGCCACCCGATGAGCCCGGTGCGCCTGGATCTTACCGCCCGGCTGGCCCGTGAACTGGGGCTTTTCGACCTCGAAGGCGTCCGGATGACCGAACCCTATGTCGCCTCCGCCGCCGATCTGCTGACCGTCCACGGCTACGACTACATCAGCGCCGTGCAGGCCGCCGGCGCCGATCCGGCGAACTGCAATACGCTGCTGGGGCTGGGCACCGAGGACACCCCCGCCTTCGCCGGCATGCACGAGGCCAGCGCCCGGCTGGTCGGAGGTTCCCTGGCCGCCGCCGACGCCATCCTGTCCGGCGAGGCGACGCACGCGGTGAACTTCGCCGGCGGGATGCATCATGCCGGCTATGAAAAAGCGTCCGGCTTCTGCGTGTACAACGACGCCGCGGCCGCCGTCGCGCGGCTCCTCGCGAACGGCGTGCAGCGGGTGGTGTACATCGATGTTGACGCCCACCACGGCGACGGAACGCAGAACATTTTCTGGGACGATCCGCGTGTGATGACCATTTCGCTGCATGAAAGCGGACTGACCCTGTTTCCGGGGACGGGATTCGCCAATGAAACCGGCGGCAAGGCAGCGGAAGGAACCGCGGTCAACATTGCCGTCCCGGCACGCACCACCGACGCCGGGTGGCTGCGGGCCTTCCACGCAGTGGTTCCCCAGCTGACCGAAGCGTTCGCTCCGGAAGTAATTGTCAGCCAGCACGGCTGCGACAGCCACAAGGATGATCGCATGACCGCGCTGCGGATCAGCGTGGAGGCCCAGCGGCAGGTTGCCCTGACCATCAGCGACCTGGCCGGCCGGCTGTGCGAAGGCCGCTGGATCGCCACCGGGGGAGGCGGCTACAACGTGGCCTCCGTGGTGCCGCGGTCCTGGGCGCTGCTGATGTCGGTGGCCGCCAACGGGCGGGTGCGTCCCGCAACCCCGCTGCCCGAGGCCTGGCGGACCTACGTGCTCGAGAAGCACGGCGTGAAGTCCGGCGAGACGCTGGGCGACGGGGCTGATATCTGGTGGCGGTCCTGGGAAGTGGGCTACGACCCGAATGACGAGATTGACCGGACCGTCATGGCTACCCGCAAGGAGCTGTTCCCGCTGCACGGGCTAGATCCGTGGTTCGACTAGCCTCGTTCCCTCGCGAGGCTCCGGGCCCCGGATCCGCTAGGGTAAATGCCATGGTGTGTGACGATGTGTTTGCAGTAATCGCGGAAGGTACGCGGCGCGAAATCCTGGGTGCCCTGCGTACCGGCGACAAGTCCGTAGGGACGCTGGTGGAGGAGCTCGAGGTCAGCCAGCCCACGGTTTCCAAACACCTCAAGGTGCTGCGTGAAGCCGGGCTCGTCTCCATGCGCGCCGAAGGCCAGCGGCGGTTCTACTCCCTGGAGACTGCTCCGCTGGAGGAAATGGTCCTGTGGCTGCGGGCCTTCGACCTCCCGTCCCTCACGGATACGACGCCGCTCCTTGCCTCCGTTCCGGCCACGCCGCCGCGCGCCACGGCTGCTGCCGTTGCCGCCGGTGCGCTGGTGCCCGGTGCTGCCGAAACCCGGCCGCCGCTGCCTGCGGATGCGGGCGTGCAGAACCTCGGCCGTACCGTGGGCCGCGCAGCGGAACGGGCAGCAGACCTGTTCGGCCAGCTGCCCAAGTTCCGCCGCCGCCGGCCCTAGGGACGAGGCCGCCGGACCATTGGGCCTGTCCTGTATCGCTTCGCCAGTACCCGCGGGGCTAGCGTAGTCCTTAGCGGGGGAGCCCTACCTCTAAGGAGCAGCACATGGAACGTGTACTGACACGCGTACGCGACGACGTTTTCCGCCGCAATCCGGGAGAGACGGAATTCCATCAGGCAGTGGTGGAAGTGTTCGATTCCCTCGCACCCGTGCTGCGGAAGCATCCCGAGTTCGCCGAAGCAGCGGTCCTCCAGCGGATCTGTGAACCCGAACGGCAGATCATCTTCCGGGTGCCCTGGGTGGATGACAAGGGCCAGGTGCAGATCAACCGGGGCTTCCGGGTGGAGTTCAATTCCGCGCTGGGCCCGTACAAGGGCGGACTGCGGTTCCACCCCTCGGTGTATCTGGGCATCATCAAGTTCCTTGGGTTCGAGCAGATCTTCAAGAACGCCTTGACCGGCATGCCCATCGGCGGCGGCAAGGGCGGCTCCGACTTTGACCCGCGCGGCAAATCCAATGCCGAGGTAATGCGCTTCTGCCAGTCCTTCATGACCGAGCTGTACCGGCACATCGGTGAGTATACGGACGTTCCCGCCGGGGACATCGGCGTCGGCGGCCGCGAAATCGGTTACCTCTTCGGACAGTACAAACGGATCACGAACCGCTACGAATCGGGCGTCCTTACCGGCAAGGGCGTGAGCTGGGGCGGGTCCCTGGTCCGTCCCGAGGCTACCGGCTACGGCGCGGTGATGTTTGTCGAGGAAATGCTCAAGACCAAGGGCATGAGCCTGGACGGGCAGCGTGTGATCGTCTCCGGCTCGGGCAACGTGGCCATCAACGCCATAGACAAGGCCCAGATGCTCGGCGCCACGGTGGTGGCCTGCTCGGATTCCTCGGGGTATGTCGTGGATGAAAAGGGCATCGATGTTCCGTTGCTGCGGCAGATCAAGGAAGTGGAGCGGGGAAGGATCGCGGAGTACGCCGAGCGCCGTGGACATTCCGTGAGCTACGTGGCGGACGGATCCATCTGGAACGCGGGTGCCGGCGTCGCACTTCCCTGCGCCACCCAGAACGAACTGGACGAAACGGACGCGCTGGCACTGATCAAGTCCGGGGTCCGGGCCGTGGCCGAGGGCGCGAACATGCCGTGCACCCCGGCGGCCATTGCCGCCTTCCAAAGCGCCGGCGTGCTGTTCGGTCCCGGCAAGGCCGCCAACGCCGGCGGCGTCGCAACCTCCGCCCTGGAGATGCAGCAGAATGCGAGCCGGGACTCCTGGTCCTTCGAGCATACGGAACGCCGGCTGAGCGAAATCATGGTCAATATTCATGAACGGTGTGCCGTGACGGCCGAGGAATACGGTGCGCCCGGTGACTACGTGGTGGGTGCCAATATCAGCGGCTTCGTGAAGGTTGCCGATGCCATGCTCGCCCAGGGCGTGATCTAGGACCGGCTTGGTCCCTCCCTGCCCGCGGCTGCCGAAAGAACTTCCACTATGGTTACTCCTGCCACTACAGTAGGGTCCATACGGGGCCATCAGTGACGCACGTCGCAACAGGCCGGTAAGGCGATGTCCTTCAGCCACAGGTGCTCCCATTGGCTTGCTGCGGGGAGCAGCGGCAATGAGCAAAGGAACGGGACTAAATGGCAGACGAGGGAAACTTCTCGGATGTGCGGTTTCTGACGGTATCGGAAGTCGCCGGTGTTATGCGCGTCTCCAAGATGACCGTGTACCGCCTGGTGCATTCCGGCGAACTGCCGGCGGTCCGTTTCGGCCGGTCTTACCGTGTACCGGAATCGGCTGTCCAGAAGGTGCTGCGCGACGCCGTCATTGACCGCCGTTCGGACTCGGCCTAGCGCTGCTGCCGGTGGACGGCGCCGATGAACAGTGCGGGAACGGCTGTTTCCGGCTGCACTTGCCGGCTGTCAAATTCCACAGCGTCGAAGCTGTACCCTGTTAAGGAACGTTTTAATCGAAAGCCAGTAACTACCGGCATTTAGCCTCTGCGCCCACGGCAGCAGGGGATGAAGGCCGGTGACTCCTAATAAGTTTGTGAGGACTCTGTGGGTTCAGTAATCAAGAAGCGCCGCAAGCGTATGGCCAAGAAGAAGCACCGCAAGCTGCTTCGCAAGACCCGTCACCAGCGTCGCAATAAGAAGTAGACCCTTCTCAGCGACCGCTGTAACGGTTCCGCGCCTGCAAATGCAGTCTCGGATCCGGTACGGCAGAGCCCGCCAGTCCTCACGGATAGGCGGGCTCCGGTTTTTAACGCGTGATGCCTAACGGTCAGCGGTCCCGGACCCAGGAGAATCCCCGCCACAGGCCGTAGCCGGCCCCTGCGACGGTGGCCGACTTCAGGCCCAGCGTCGCCGCCCGGCGGCCGGAGCGGAAGTCATACACGGGCCAGTTGCGGTCGCGGGCATGACGGCGCAGACGGGCATCCGGATTGATCGCCACCGGATGCCCCACCAGGCTCAGCATCGGAACGTCGTTGTAGGAATCGCTGTACGCCCAGCACCTCTGCAGGTCCAGGCCTTCCTTTTCCGCCAGCGCCCGGACCCCGGCCGCCTTGGCCGGTCCGTGGAGGAATTCGCCGACCAGGCGTCCGGTGTACATGCCGTCGGTGACCTCGCTGACGGTGCCGAGGGCACCGGTGAGGTTAAGCCGGCTCGCGATGACGGAGGCCACTTCAATGGGGGTTCCGGTCACCAGCCAGACGGGCCGGCCGGATTCCATGTGCTGCTGGGTCAGTGCCCGCGTGCCGGGCCAGATCTTGGACACGATCATCTCGTCGTAGACTTCTTCGCCGAGCGTGCGGACATCCTCCGAGGAGAGTCCGGTGGCGAAAGCCAGTGCAGCGTCCCGGACGGAGTGGACGTCCTTGAGGTTTTCCCCCTGCAGCATGAATCTCAGCTGCTTGCTCGCGAATCCGGCCGCTTCACGAATCGTGAAGACTTTTCGCTGGTACATTTTCCGGCCCACGTGGAACAGGCTCGCGCCGCGCATCAGCGTATTGTCGACGTCGAAAAAGGCGGCCTCGCCGGGTTTGCCCGCCGCATGAGTAGTTCCGGTGGCTCGGACTACAGTGGCTCGGGGCATGGTCCGAGTCTACGCAAAACCCGTCCCGGGCGCGGTGATAGGACGATATGGGGCTATTTTGGAGGTATGAGCGAATCCGCCGGACCGCAAGTAGTCCTCCTTACCCGACCGGGATGCCACCTGTGTGAAGATGCCAGGCTGGTGCTCAAGCGCGTGGGGGAGGACCTTGGTGTTGCGTGGCAGGAACGCAGCGCCGAAGACGAACCGGAACTGGCCGCACGCTTCGGCGAGGAGATCCCCGTGCTGTTTATCGACGGAGTCCAGCGGGACTTCTGGACAATCGACGAATCACGGCTGCGGCGCCTGCTGGGAGCGTAATGGCACCCGAAGAGATCCGTTCAAAGCCCACGGAGCTGGAGCGGGAAACAGAGAACGGCGAATCATCATCTGCCGGAACCTCGGCGGCAGGTGCCGCTGCCCAGCGGCATATACCGCCGGCGTCGTTGGCCCGCCTGCCCATATACCTCCGTGCGCTGACCGCCATGCTCAGTGACGGCAGGGAGCGGGTGTCCTCGGAGGAGCTTGCCGAAGCCGCCGGCGTGAATTCGCCCAAGCTGCGGAAGGACCTGTCCTATCTGGGGTCGTACGGGACCCGGGGGGTGGGGTATGACGTTCTGTATCTCAGCGGACAGATTTCCGCCGCGCTTGGCCTGACGTTGAACTGGCGGGTGGCCATAGTCGGTGCAGGCAACCTGGGCCGGGCGCTGGCAGGCTATCCCGGTTTCGGCTCCCGGGGCTTCGAGGTGGTGGCACTGTTCGACGCCGACCCGATGGTGATCGGCCAGGAAGTGGGCTGGCTGAGGATCAGCCCGGTGGACTCACTTGAAGCCGTACTGGCAAAGACGAGGGCGAACATGGCTGTGCTCTCGGTGCCTGCCGAGGTGGCCCAGGACCTATGCGACCGACTCGTGGAGTCAGGCATAACCAGCATCCTCAACTTTGCCCCCGTGGTGCTTCAGGCACCGGAGAATGTCCAGATCCGCAAGGTGGACATGGCAACCGAACTCCAGATCCTGGCGTACCACGCACAGCGTGCCCAGGCATCGCAGATCGCCGCCCGGGCACGCCTGGCTCGCTAGGACCGATCTGCCCGGAGCAGCTCGGCCGGGATCTGATCCGTCGGGAAAGGCTCGTCCGGGACCGGTTCGCTTTCGTAGGTCCGCCGGCGGAACCACGGAGCTGCTCCCTTGGTAAAGGTGATGCCGGCTCCTGCCGCGGCGAGGGCTGCCGCCGCCGCCTGGGTCCCCGTTCCCGCATTGAGCGCATAAAAGAGTGCTGCTCCCGCAAGCAGCGCCGAGACGATCCGCGCCCAGCGGCGCTTGTCCCGGAGGGTAACCGCAAGCAGGAGTGCAATTCCGAGGATCACCAGGGCATACGCGATTTCGACGGCGGCGATGGTCCTGACATAGTGGGTGCCGGTGACTCCGTATCGTTCGAGGAGTGCCAGCATCGGCGGCAGCGACTCGGGTACGGCCATGCGGGAAACCGTAGAGAGAGTGCCGCCAAGGTTGACCAGCCCGGAACCTGCGATCAAGACACAAGCGGCAGCTATGGCAGGAACGGGATTGCCGGTGTTTGCCGGCAGATGACGCTGGACAGCGCGGACCAGCATGGCGGCGGCGCGTGCACTGATACGGACAGCAAATGCAACGATGCGGGCGATAGTGCGAACTACGACCCACACAAAGAGTGCCGTGCTGCGGGCCGCGATGAATACGGCGTGCGCGGTGGCCTGGGCGGAGACTGAAACGGCGTGGGCTGTGGTGCGGGCTGCGGCGGCGGTGGCGTGCGCGGTCGTTTGGGCCGAGATGACGACGGCGTGGGCTGTGGTGCGGGTTCCGACGGCGGTGGCGTGCGCGGTTGCCTGGGCGGAGATGACGACGGCGCGGGCCACGGTCCGGGCAGCTGTCGATACGGCGTGCGCGGTGGCCTGGGCGGAGACCGAAATGGCGTGCGCTGTGGTGCGGGCTGCGACGGTGGTGGCGTGCGCGACGGCTTGGGCGGAGATAACAACGGCGTGGGCCACGGTCCGCGCAGCTTCCGATACGCCGTGCGCGACGGCCTGGGCGGAGACTGAAACGGCGTGGGCTGTGGTGCGGGCTGCGACGGCGGTGGCGTGCGCAGCGGCCTGGGCGGAGACTACGACGGCGTGCGCCACGGTCCGCGCAGCCTCCGATACGCCGTGTGCGGCGGCCTGGATCCAACTCCAGACGGTGCGGGTCGCTGTGCGGACCCAGTTGGTAACCCTGTTGGCTCCGGCATGAGCTGCGGCGGAGGTTGTGCGGGCTCCGGCCTGGACCCCTAGCGAGACAGCGTGCGCCCCGCTGCGTACCCGAACAGCGCCGGTGTGTGCTGCCGCTGTCGTCGCGGAAGCTCCGGCCTGGACCTGCAGCGAGACGGCATGCGCCCCGGAGTGGACGTGATCGGACGTACGGTGAGCGAGGCTGCGGACCCAGGCATAGGTGCCCAGCGCCCCGGCACGGACCCAAACGAAGACGCCGCGCACCCCTGTCCCAAGCCAGGCGAAGATGCCGCGTATCCCTGTCCCAAGCCAGGCGAAGATGCCGAGCAGCCCTGTCCCCAGCCAGGCGAAGATGCCGCGCAGCCCTGTCCCCAGCCAGGCGAAGATGCCGCGCAGCCCTGTCCCCAGCCAGGCGAAGGCACCGCGCAGGCCCGCTTGAAGCCAAAGGTAGGCGCCATGCCTGCCGCTGTCCGGCCCGGCGCCGGTAGCAGGCACGCTGGATTCACCTGAACCGCCGGATGCTGTAGTACTCCCCGATACTGCCGGGGGATACGGCGGCGGTTCGGGAATCAAAATGTCGGGCCCGGCATTGCCCGGAGCACCGGCTGATGGGTGCAGATAGCGCAGCGGCAGACGCTTCTTCTGGTGTGGCGGGTTGGGAAGCAGTGCGGCCATGGTCCTCCCCTTCACGGCGGAACGGCATCCTCCGGCGCGCCCTGCGGAAGCAACCCATCGCCGGAAGAGAACACAACGCTACGCGGGCAAGACCGGCCTGTGACCCCTACTCCGCAGAACCCGGCCCGGCAGGGGAGAAGTCCCGGCGGATACCGCCGGGACTTCTCAGTAGGCCTGCTTAGTAGGGGTACAGCGGAGCCTTGCGGAAGTACGGATTGGACGGCTGCAGGTACAGCATCACAATGCCCGCAATTCCCAGCAGGCTGGAAGCCAGCGAGATCAGGCTCAGCGGTGAGGTGAAGTAGGCGCCGAGCATCGTGAAGATGCCAATCAGCGAGAAGGCGGCAAACACGGTGCCGAGGATACGGGCCCAGTTCTTTCCCCGCCGGACAAAGAGCGCGATCAGTACGTAGATTCCGAAGCTGATCAGCGCTACGACAATGCCGAAGGCAATAAGGAAGGTGGTCATGCTCCGTTCATCCAATCCGGCGTCGTTGAACGTCTGCTGCTCCTGGGACGTCAGCAGGGAGGGAAGGCTGAACGACGTGATCACGTTGTTGATAAGGCTCAACACACCTGCCGCGATGATCAGCCACGAACCGGTGACGACCTCGCGCGGAGGGGCGCCCTTTGCAGGGTTGACCGGCGGCGGCGTCGGATAGGAGGCCTGGCCGGAGGCGTAGGGGCCTGGAGCATACTGGCCGTACTGGGGGACTGGACGAGGCGCGGGATCAGCAGGTCCGCCGGGAGCCCCGGAACCGCCGGGCACCGGGGGGCCGCCGGGAGCCCCGGAACGGCCGGGCACCTGGGGGTTATTCGGGTAATTCGGGTCGCGGCCTGGCTCGGGAGTGTTCTCTGGTGTACTCATGTCCGCCTGCCTGCTGGTTGGTGGCTTGGAGCGGCTGGACGGGTGTGCCATCGGCGGGAAATGGCCGGGGGCGCCCCCCGCAGCCAAGTAACCAGCGTAGCGCCGCAGGCTTCGGAGGGTCAGGGGTCCCGGAAAGATGGCTGCAAAAAATACAGCCCCGGACCGAGAGGTCCGGGGCTGCCCTGTGGGGGGGGAATGGGGAGGTTGCTAGGCAGCCACGAAGGCTGCGTCAACGTTGATGGTGACCTTGTCGCCTACCAGCACGCCGCCGGTTTCCAGTGCAGCGTTCCACGTCAGGCCGAAGTCCTTGCGGCTGATCACGGTGCTGGCGGAGAAACCGGAGCGGGTGGCACCGAAGGGGTCCACGGCCACACCGTTGAACTCGGCATCCATGACTACCGAGCGGGTGATGCCCTTGATCGTCAGGTCGCCGGTGACCTTGAAATCGGAGCCGGAGCCCTCGATGCCGGTGGAGGTGAAGGTCAGTTCCGGGAACTGCTCGACGTCGAAGAAGTCCGCGCCCTTGACGTGGCCATCGCGGTTCGCATCGTTGGAGTTGAAGGAATCAGCGGCAATCACGGCCGTGACCGTGGTTTCCGCCAGGGTCTCGCCTGCCGTAAGGGTAGCCTCAACCTTGTCGAAGTTGCCGCGGACCTTGCTGATGCCGGCATGACGGACGGTGAAGCCGACTTCGCTGTGGGAGGCGTCGAAATTCCAGGTTCCGGTGGTGAGGCCGCTGGGGATCATGGAGAGCTCCTTATGGTTGCTGTGCCGGCGGGAGGCTCCCGGGCGGCATATTCATGCATTTGCATACAGTGTTGCACGGTTTGGTTAAAGGTTCAAGTGAAATCTGCGGCGAGATCCAATAATTTAGCTGCTGGCCCCAACTCTGCGAAACTGGGACACATGTCCCGCTCATCCATACACCTCGTGCGCCACGGTGAAGTCTTCAATCCCGACAAGGTTCTGTACGGCCGCCTCCCGGAGTTCCATCTGTCGGACCTGGGACGCCAGATGGCGGACCGGGTTGCGGAGCACTTCGTCGAACAGCGCAGCCAGGGGGCCAACCTCGTCTACCTGGCCGCGTCTCCGCTGACCCGCGCCCAGGAAACGGCGGCGCCGCTGGCAGCTGCACTGAACCTCGAAATCGTCACTGATGAGCGGATCCTCGAAGCGGAGAACCGCTTTGAAGGTATGTCCCGCATCAAGAGCCAGCTGCGCAACCCGCGGTACTGGCCGCTCCTGCGCAATCCCATGCGCCCGTCCTGGGGTGAGCCGTATGCCAAGCAGGTGGCCCGCGTGATGTCCGCCGTCGACGACGCACGACTGCGCGCCGTGGAACTTGGCGGAGACAACGCCGAAGCCGTTCTGGTCAGCCACCAGTTGCCCATCTGGGTCACCCGGCTGGCAGCTGAGGGTAAAAAGCTCTGGCACGATCCCCGCCAGCGCGAGTGCACCCTCACCTCCGTCACCACCCTGGAGTTCGACGGCGCCGTGCTCACCGGCGTGCGCTACGCAGAGCCGAGCGAGGACCTCCTCCCCGGTGCAGCGAATGTTCCGGGAGCATAATAGAATTACTACGCGTTGTAGAAGTGGCTTCTCCCTGCCGCGATGAAAGCTGGAAATCCTTGAAGAACCGCCCACGCCCTGCTGAACCGGAGTCCTTAGGCCGCCGCTCCTTCCTCCGGCTCGGTGCCGGACTGGCCCTTGCCGTCCCCTTTGCCGCAACCGCTGCCGGCTGCTCCACGGATGACCCGCTGGCCGAGCAGGCAAACGCAGGAGACAACAAGAACTACATTGCCGGAGACGGCTCGGTGACCGAATACGATCCCTCCGAGCGCGGCGAAGCCGTGCAGCTCACGGGAACCCTGTTCGACGGCACCGAGGTGGCATCCTCCGACTGGACCGGCGACGTCGTCGTGCTCAATTTCTGGTACGCCGCGTGCGCTCCCTGCCGGAAGGAAGCCCCGGACCTGGTGGAGCTGCATGATGACTTTGCCGGCGACGGCGCACGCTTCTACGGCGTGAACATTCGGGACGAGAAGGCAACCGCGGAAGCGTTCGAACGGAACTTCAACATTCCGTACCCGAGCTTCCGGGACAAGGACGGCGGCGTGCTGCTGGCCATGACCAACTTCGTCCCGCCGTCGGCCGTACCCACAACACTGGTGCTGGACCGGCAGGGCCGTGTGGCGGCCCGCATCCTCGGACTGGCGGACAAGGGCACCTTGAAGGCCCTCATCACCGACGCGCTGGCAGCGTAGGGACAGTGTCCTTCCTCCCCGCCGTCGTGGCCCCGGTGGCCGAGTCCACTGCCAATACGTTTGCCGATACCGTGCTCAACGGCTCCGTGCTGCTGGCCATCCCGGTGGCGGCCCTGGCCGGGCTCGTATCCTTCCTTTCCCCCTGTGTGCTGCCCCTGGTGCCGGGCTACCTCGGTTACGTCACGGGACTCACCGGTGTTGACCTGCAGAAGCAGCGCCGGGGCCGGATGTTCGCGGGTATCGGACTGTTCGTGCTGGGGTTCTCCGTGGTCTTCGTTGCGCTCGGCGCCGGAATCGGGCAGCTGGGCGCATGGCTGAAAGGCTCCGAACAGGCATGGATTTCGCAGGTCCTCGGTCTCGTTGTGATCCTGCTCGGCATAGTTTTTATGGGCGGCATGAGCTGGTTCCAGCGGGACCGCAAGATCGAAGCCAAACCTCCGGCCGGACTGTGGGGTGCCCCGGTGCTGGGCATCACCTTCGGCCTGGGCTGGGCGCCGTGCATCGGCCCCACACTCTCCGCCGTCCAGCTGCTTTCCTTTTCCGGCAGCGACGCCAGCGCCGCCAAGGGCGCACTGCTGACCTTCGTGTACTGCCTCGGGCTGGGGCTGCCGTTCCTGCTCATCGCCATCGGGTTCCGCCGGGGAATGGGTGCCCTGGGCATCTTCCGCCGCCACCGCCTGGCACTGCAGCGTTTCGGCGGAGGCATGCTGATTGCCCTCGGCCTGCTGATGGTCAGCGGAGTCTGGAACCTGTGGATCAACCAGCTCCAAGGTTGGTTGGGTAACGTGACCCTGCCGATCTGATGCCTAAACCAGTGAAGAACACACGACCAATGAGAACACTTTGACCCCGGAACCGGATGACGTGACAGACAAAGCAACAACGCCCCGCCCGTCCAACCCCCGCCCCGCCAAGGGACGCCGGGACGACGTCGCGCTGCCCGCACTGGGGCTGCTTGGCACGCTGCGCTGGGCCTGGAACCAGCTGACCAGCATGAAGACGGCGCTGTTCCTGCTGCTGCTGCTCGCCGTCGCCGCCGTGCCGGGATCACTGTTTCCGCAGCGCCCCGCCGATCCCTCGGTGGTGACGCAGTACCTCAAGGACAACCCCGAAACAGGACCGTGGCTGGACCGCTTCCAGCTCTTCGACGTGTACTCTTCCGTCTGGTTCTCGGCCATCTACCTGCTGCTGTTCATCTCACTGATCGGCTGCGTTATTCCCCGGGCGAAGGCGCACTACAAGGCCATGCGCTCCAAGCCGCCGCGCACGCCGAGCCGCCTTTCCCGGATGCCCGAATACGGCACGCTGGCAGTTCCGGCACACGCGTCGCTCAGCCCGGCGGACGCCGTGCGGGACGCCGCGAAGATCCTGCGCCGCCGCGGCTACCGCGTGGATGTCAGGGATGCGGACAGTGACCGGCCCTCCGTCGGCGCCGAGCGCGGGTTCGCCAAGGAACTGGGCAACCTGGTCTTCCACACCAGCCTCATCGGTGTCCTGGCCTGCGTGGCCCTGGGCGGGCTGTTCGGCTACAGCGGGCAGAAGATCGTGGTGGAGGGCGAGTCCTTCGTCAACACCCTGGTCAGCTATGACACCTTCACGCCCGGCTCCAACTTCTCCGAAAGCCAGCTGAGCCCGTACTCGCTGACATTGGATAAGTTCGACATTGAATTCGACCGTGAATCCGAAACCCACTACGGCCAGCCCCTGGACTTCACCGCCAATGTGACGGTGAAGGAAGACCCGGACGCCGAGCCGGAGGAACAGGTCCTGAAGGTCAACTCACCCCTGACTCTGGGCGGCACCCGGGTGTACCTGGTCGGCAACGGCTACGCTCCGGTAGTGACCGTGCGCGACGGCGAGGGCAACGTGGCCCTGGAAGGCCCGGTTGTAGCGGTGCCCACCGATGCCATGTACACCTCCCTCGCCGTGATCAAGGCGCCGGACGCCAAGCCCGACCAGCTGGGCTTCGTCGGATTCTTCCTGCCGACCGCCATGATTGACGACGCCGGGGTCAGCTACTCCGGTGATCCCGATCCGATCAACCCCCAGCTGAACCTCAACTCCTACTTCGGAGACCTGGGGCTGGACGAAGGCGTGCCCTCCAACGTCTATGTGCTGGAGACCGAAGACCTGACGCCGCTGAATAACCGCGACCTCGACGCCGGCGGCATTGTCCTGGGTGCCAACGAGACCTACGAACTGCCTGACGGCAAGGGCTCAATCACCTTCGACGGCCTCAAGCGGTACGCCGCACTGGACATCCATTACGACCCGGCGAAAACCGGTGTCCTCGTGTTTGCGGTGCTTGCCCTCTCCGGCCTCGCGGCGTCGCTGTTCCTGGCGCGCCGGCGGGTCTGGGTCCGGGCAGGCCAGCATCCGGACGGCCGGGTCATGGTTGAATACGGGCTCCTGGCCCGGGGCGAAGATCCCCGGCTCACCAGTGAAGCCGCTGCCCTCCGCGGGCTGTTTGCCGCGAAGTGGTTGGCACCGCAGGACCCGCAGGCACACAATGTTGGGCGGGTCAGCGTACCCGCAAACGCATCGGCGGACAGCAGCGCCGCAGAAGAATCACGTAAGGACCGGTAATGCCCTCCATCGATTACACCCTCGCCAGTTACAGCGAGCTCTTTATGCTGCTGGCGGCATTTGCCTACACGATCGCCTTCCTGGCCTTCTCGTGGGACCTCGCTAAGAGCAGCAAGACCATCCGGGCGGTGGAGAGCCGGCTTGAAGAAAAGACCGCCGTGCGGGAAACCGTCCCCGCCGGGGCCGGCAACGGCTCGGCCCGGGACTGGGACGCGGACGGCAGCCGGGAAGCACAGACCGCCGACAGCGCCATGGGCTACACCGGTCCGCGCCGCAACGCAGCACGGGTGGGCGTGGCCCTGACCGTGCTCGCCGCCGCTATCCACGCGGCGGGCGTCATCACCCGCGGCATGGCCGCGCACCGGGTTCCGTGGGGCAACATGTACGAGTTCTGCACCACCGGCGCCCTCGTTGTCGCCGTGGTGTTCCTGCTGGTGCTGACCCGCCGCGACCTCCGTTTCCTCGGCACCGTGGTGCTCGGCCTGGTGCTGGTCATGATGATGGCCGCCACCATCGGGTTCCCGACGCCGGTGGCCCACCTGGTTCCCGCGCTCCAGAGCTACTGGCTGATCATCCACGTCTCCGTGGCCGTGATCGCCTCGGCACTGTTCACCCTGACGTTCGCCATGTCCGTGCTGCAGCTGCTGCAGGCGGACCGGGAGACCCGGATCCGCTCCGGCCGCAAGGAACGGCTGCCGTTCATGCGCATCGTGCCCTCTGCGCAGAGCCTGGAGAATCTGTCCTACCGGATCAACGCCGTTGCCTTCGTGCTGTGGACCTTCACCCTCATGGCCGGAGCAATCTGGGCCGAACAGGCCTGGGGCCGGTACTGGGGCTGGGACACCAAGGAAGTGTGGACCTTCGTCATCTGGGTGGTCTACGCCGGCTACCTGCACGCCCGTGCCACCCGCGGCTGGACGGGCACCCGTTCCGCCTGGCTTTCGATCGTCGGCTACCTCTGCGTGGTCTTCAACTTCACGATCGTGAACATGTTCTTCTCCGGTCTGCACAGCTACTCCGGCGTCTAAACCGCGGGGCAGAGCCGCCCGCAGCAGTACAAAGAAAGACCCGTTCCGGAACCATCCGGAACGGGTCTTTTTTACGGGCTGATCGGCTGCAGAGGCGGTGCGTCGGAAGCGGCAAGGCCCGCCGTTGAACGGGCCCCTACGTGCCGGGCTTGTCGTCGTCGTTCTGTGTGCCGCGGCCTTCCTTCGCCCGCAGCTCGGCCTCACGGGCCCGCAGTTCGGCTTCCTTTTGTTCCTGGCGGCGCCGGATCTCCAGGTTGCGCAGGAACTCGGGATCGTCGTCGGGGGCCGAGGGGCGCCGCGGCTCACGCGGGCCGGAACCTCCGTTGGAACCGCCGGTGGGGCGGCCGAAGAGGAACCAGAGGAGCGCGCCCAGGACCGGAATCAGGATGATGGTGAACAGCCAGGACACTTTGGAGATGCTGCGCACCTCATCGGCGCGGGACATGATGCAGTCGATGACGGCGTAAATGATCACAGCAGCGACGATGATGACGCCGAACAAGACTAGACGGGGCATACGGACATTGTAGTGGAGCCCGCCACCGGCGGCGCCGGATGAACCGAAGGAACGCTCAGGACGCCGAGCGCCTAGAATGAAGGCGTGGCTTTCTGGAAATTTACTGCTCTCCGCCTGGGTTTGGTGGCCGTCTTCTTTGTGATCTGCATGCTGCTGCAGCTGGGGCTCCTGCTCTCGGCGCTTGCCGCCGCAGTTCTGGCCTGGTGCGTGACCTACCTCTTTGCCCGCGATATGCGGGACGAAGCAGCCCGTACCGTGCAGCGGCGCTTCACTGAGGAACGCGCACCCAAGCGCAACCGCGGCGAACTGGACGATTCGGCGGCCGAGGACACCCTGGTGGCCGAAAACCCGGACGTCCGGATCGACAACGACCGCCGCCGCGAGGCGTAGCCCGCCGGCGGAAGCTAGGCCAGCAGCCGCGTGATGACGAGTCCGGCGCCGTAGAGCACGCTGAAGCCGAGGTTGATCAGTCCGGTGTGTTTCAGGACCGGGATCAGGCTGGAGCCCTTCTTGCCGGTGAGCATCAGCCCGCAGGGCAGGATACATGCCGGAATGAGCAGCAGCACCAGCAGGATCCACGGGTAGCTGCCTGCGATGAAGAGCGGCAGCAGCAGTGCCAGGGCCAGCATCATCACGTAGCTGATCCGCGCTCCGCCGTCACCCAGCCGCACCGCGAGGGTCCGTTTTCCGGCCACCCGGTCCGTGGGAATATCGCGGACGTTGTTGGCCATCAGCAGGGCCATGGCGATCAGGCCGGTACCGACGGCGCCCAGCACCGCGGCTGTGTTGATTTCCAGCGCCTGCGTGTAGGTGGTGCCCAGTGTGGCCACGAGCCCGAAGAAGATAAAGACGAACACATCGCCCAGCCCCCGGTATCCGTAGGGGTTCTTGCCGCCGGTGTACCCCCAGGCGGCAGCGACGCAGCCCACGCCCACGAGGATCAGGAACGGCGTGCCGGCCAGGAGCACCAGGGCCACTCCGGCCAGCATGGCCGCGGCGAAGCAGCTGAACGCCGCGTACTTGACCTGTTTCGGGGACGCCAGCCGGGCACCGGTCAGCCGCAGCGGGCCCACCCGGTTGTCGTCGGTACCGCGGATGCCGTCGGAATAGTCATTGGCGTAGTTCACGCCTATCTGCAGCAGCACGGCAATCAGGGCAGCCAGGACGGCCCGGACGGGGTGGAAGTCCCCGAGATCGTAGGCGGCGGCGGATCCGATGATGACCGGCGCGATCGCCATCGGCAGCGTCCTGGGACGGGCGCCTTCTAACCATTGGGCGGCTGTAGCCACGGTGTTGTTTCCTTAGTTCTTGAGTTGAGACAGGTGGGGAAAGCGGCGGTTCAGTGCTGCGCGGCGGCCAGCAGCCGCAGCAGGGTCATTCGGTCCGCCTTGCCGTTGGGCAGCAGGGGCAGGGATTCAAGCAGGAGGACCACCTTTGGGACCGCGGCGGCGCCGAGCCTGGAGCGGACGGCGTTGCGGACCAGTTCCGGATCCACGCTGCCGACGACGGCGGCGCCCACACGGGAGCCCCACTCGGCGTCGTCCAGACCCAGAACAAACGCCTGTTCTACGCCGTCCACAGTCTCCACGGCTTCGGCCACGGCCTGCGCGGAGATCTTGATCCCGCCGCTGACAATAACGTCGTCCAGCCGGCCGGAGACGGTGACCTTGCCGGCGTCGTCCACTGTGCCGGTGTCATCCGTGCGGAACCAGCGGCGTCCGGAGTTGAACCGGAAACGGTCCTCGGTCAGGTCCGGCCGGCCCATGTACCCGTCCGAAAGGACGTCACCGGCAATCCAGAGGCGCCCCTCCCACCGGATGACGTCGACGCCGGGCAGCGGCACGCCGTCGTAAACGCACCCGCCGCACGTTTCGCTCATTCCGTAGGTGGTCACGATGTTCAGCCCGTAGCCTCGGGCCTTTTCCAGCAGGGGAGCGCCGGCCGGTGCGCCGCCGAGCAGGATGGCGTTGAACCGGCGCAGCACGCGCAGGGTTTCCGGCGCCGGATCCTGCAGCAGGCGGTGGAGCTGGGTGGGTACCAGCGAGGTGAAGCGGTTGCGGTCCGTCATGTCTTCCGCGGCCCGGGTGAACACCTCGGCGCTGAACGGCACGGACAGGTCCATGAAGACCGGCTGCGTTCCGGCATACAGGGAGCGGACCAGGACCTGGATTCCGGCAATGTAATTGACCGGCAGGGCAGCCAGCCACTGGCCGTCGGACTTCAGGGCCATGGCGGTGGCCATCGAGGATGCAGCCAGCGCGTCCGTGCTGAGCATGGTCTGCTTCGGGGTGCCGGTTGAGCCGGAGGTACTGACCACCAGGGCAATGTCGTCATTGGGCAGTTCACCGGTGAAGGTCTGGGCCGGATCGGTGTGCGGTGCCACCGCGGGGCCTTCCCCGGCCAGCGCGTCGGCCAGCGGGGAGAGCAGCATGCCGGCGTCGAAGCCGGGGGTAATCAGGACTGGGAGCAGTTCCAAGGAGGTCCTAAAAGTAGTAGGGGAACGAGGACCAGTCCGGGTCGCGTTTGGCCAGGAATGCCTCCTTGCCCTCCACCGCCTCGTCCGTCATGTAGGCCAGCCGCGTGGCTTCGCCCGCAAAGACCTGCTGCCCGGCCAGGCCGTCGTCGGCCAGGTTGAACGCGAACTTGAGCATGCGGATCGCCTGCGGCGACTGCCGGGCAATGTCCGCGGCGTATTCCAGGGCGACCTTCTCGAGGTCTTTGTGGTCCACTGCTTCGTTGACGGCGCCCATGGCCACCATGTCCTCGGCGGAGTACTCCCGGGCCAGGAAGAAGATCTCGCGGGCCTTCTTCTGGCCGATCTGCCGGGCCAGCAGCGCCGAGCCGTAGCCGGCGTCGAAGCTGCCCACGGTTGCATCGGTCTGCTTGAACTTGCCGTGCTGGCGCGAGGCGATGGTCAGGTCCGAGACCACGTGCAGGCTGTGCCCGCCGCCGGCGGCCCAGCCGTTGACCACGGCGATGACCACCTTGGGCATGGTGCGCATCAGGCGCTGCACCTCCAGGATGTGCAGCCGGCCGGCGCGTGCCGGGTCGATGGTTTCCTTTGTCTCACCCTCGGCGTAACGGTACCCGTCCCGGCCGCGGATCCGCTGGTCCCCGCCGGAGCAGAACGAGTGGCCGCCGTCCTTGGGGGAGGGGCCGTTGCCGGTGAGCAGCACGGTGGCAACATCGGGTGTCATTCGGGCGTGGTCCATGGCCCGGTACAGTTCGTCAACGGTGCCGGGGCGGAAGGCGTTGCGGACTTCCGGACGGTTGAACGCGATGCGCACGGTCGGCAGGTCACGCACAACGCCGCCGTCGGCGTCGCGCTCCACCTGGCGGTGGTACGTCATGTCCTGCAGGTCCTCGAACCCGGAAACGAGACGCCACTGCTGCGGGTCGAAGATATCGGACACCTGTGTTGGAAGTTCTGTGCTCACAAACCGAGTTTATCGCCAGTGGACAAAACCGCCGGACGGCGGGCTCCCGCTCGCCAAAAGCACCCGCCGGGCGCCGGTGTGCCCCCGTCCGGAGGCAGTTCTCCGCTTACCCCTGTCGGCTCCGGGCACCCCTGCCCCAAGCTTGGAGGTATGGCTGGTTCCGTTTCGGGGATCGATGGCCCCGCATCCGATGCAATGCTCTCTCTCGGCAGGTTCTTCACCCGGTGGGACGAAACGGGTGACGGCCGGGCCGTGTTCCGCGAAGGCGGCCGTGAGGGAGACGCCTTCTACCGGAACCGGTGGAGCCACGACAAAGTGGTGCGCTCCACCCACGGCGTGAACTGCACCGGGTCCTGTTCATGGAAGGTGTACGTCAAGGACGGGATCATCACCTGGGAGGCGCAGGAAACCGACTATCCCTCGGTGGGGCCGGACCGGCCGGAGTATGAGCCCCGCGGCTGCCCCCGCGGTGCGGCCTTTTCCTGGTACACCTATTCGCCCACCAGGGTCCGGTTCCCCTACATCCGCGGGGTGCTGCTGGAAATGTACCGGGAGGCCAGACGGCGTACGGGAGACCCGGTGCTGGCCTGGGAAGAGATTGTCCGCGACCCGCAGCGCCGCCGGACGTACCAGCAGGCCCGCGGCAAGGGCGGACTGGTGCGCTCCAGCTGGGCCGAAGCCCTGGAGATGACGGCCGCAGCGCACATTTCGACGATCAAGAACTACGGGCCGGACCGCTGTACGGGCTTCTCGCCGATTCCGGCGATGTCCATGGTGTCGCACGCGGCCGGAGCGCGGTTCATCAACCTCATCGGCGGGGTGATGAACAGCTTCTACGACTGGTATGCGGACCTCCCCGTGGCCAGCCCGCAGGTGTTCGGCGACCAGACGGACGTCCCGGAATCCGGAGACTGGTGGGATGCCACCTACCTGATGATGTGGGGGTCCAACATCCCGGTGACCCGCACCCCGGATGCGCACTGGATGGTGGAAGGGCGCTACCGCGGGACCAAGGTGGTCTCCGTCAGTCCCGACTATGCGGACAACACGAAGTTCGCGGATGAATGGCTGCCTGCCGCCGCCGGCTCCGACGGCGCGCTCGCCATGGCCATGGGACACGTGATCCTCAAGGAAAACTTCGTGGACCGGCGCGTGCCGTTCTTCGAAGGCTACGTGCTGCAGTACACCGACCTGCCGTTCCTCGTCACGCTCGAGGAGCGGGACGACGGCACCGTGGTGCCCGGGAAGTTCCTCACTGCCGCGGACCTGGGACGCCGCGAAGCCAAGGCCTCCGACTCCGCGTTCAAGACGGTCCTGCTGGACCGCGGTGCCGGCACCCCGGTAGTGCCCAACGGATCGGTGGGATTCCGGTACAACGAGGCCGACGCCGGCAAATGGAACCTGGACCTGCAGGGTGTGGTGCCGGCACTGTCCATCGCAGATGCCGCTACCGTCCGGCAGGGGACCAGCCGGGTGGACCTGCCCGCCTTTACGGACCCCGGAGGCGCGGGGTCCGTGCTGCGCCGCGGCGTGCCGGTGACCACCGTGGCGGGGAAAACCGTGACCACCGTGTTCGATCTGATGCTCGCCCAGTACGGACTCGGGCGGAACGGCCTGCCGGGGGACTGGTCGGCGGGCTACGACGACGCCGGCACCCCCTACACTCCGGCGTGGCAGCAGGAAATCACCAACGTGGCCCCGGAAGCAGTGATCCGCACGGCCCGGGACTTCGCAGCCAACGCGGAGAAATCGAACGGCCGGTCCATGATTATCCTCGGCGCCGGCATCTGCCAGTGGTACCACGGGGACGTGACCTACCGGGCCATCCTGGCGCTGCTGATGCTCTGCGGCTGCCAGGGCCGCAACGGCGGCGGCTGGGCCCACTACGTGGGCCAGGAAAAGTGCCGGCCCATCACCGGCTGGGCGGCCATGGCCTCGGCCGGGGACTGGAACCGGCCGCCGCGCTTCATGATCGGCACCGCGTTCTGGTACATGCATACCGACCAGTTCCGTTCCGACGGCTACTCCTCCGATTCGATGCAGTCACCCCTGGCCAGCGGACACCTGCGCGGACTGCACACCGCCGATGTCATCGCGAAGTCCACCCGGATGGGCTGGATGCCTTTCTTCCCCCAGTTCGATGCAAAGAACTCCCTCGACGTCGCCGACGAGGCGGCTGCCGGGGTGGCCCGGGGCGAGGCGACCGACGAGCCGGGGTGGGTGGCGCAGCAACTCAAGGACGGGCGGCTCCGGTTCGCCGTGGAGGACGTGGACGCCCCGGAAAACTGGCCGCGGACGCTGATCCTGTGGCGGTCGAATCTGCTGGGCTCCTCCGCCAAGGGGGAGGAGTATTTCCAGAAACACCTGCTCGGCACGCTGAACAATGTGATGGGTGCGGATCACAGCGAGTCCCGGCCGCACGACGTCGTCTGGCGCGACGAAGCACCGCAGGGCAAGCTCGACCTGCTGGTCTCCGCCGACTTCCGGATGACGAGCTCCACGCTGCTGTCCGACGTCGTGTTTCCCGCTGCCACCTGGTACGAGAAATACGACCTTTCCTCCACGGACATGCACCCCTACGTCCACGCGTTCACGCCCGCGATCCCGCCCCCGTGGGAAGCGAAGACGGATTACGATCTGTTCCGCCTGCTCTCGGAGGAGTTCTCCCGGCAGGCCGCGACGCATCTGGGCGTGCGAAAGGATCTGGTGGCCACGGCGCTGACCCATGACACTCCCGGGGAGATCGCGCAGCCCGGCGGGCACGCCCCGGACTGGAAGGGCACGGACATCCCCGCGGTCCCCGGAAAGAACCTGCCCTCCCTTGCCGTGGTGGAGCGGGACTATACGGCCATCGCCGAGAAGTTCGCCGCCGTCGGGCCGCTGGCGGACAAACTGGGATTCACCACCAAATACGTCAAGTACGACGTATCCCGGCCTTTGGCGCAGCTGGCCCGCAAGCACGGCGTCTTTGACCGGGGCGCGGCGGCGGGCCGCCCGGCGGTGGACACCGATGCGCGCATGGCCGAAGCGATCCTGCTGCTTTCCGGTACCACCAACGGGGAACTGGCACTGCAGGGTTTCCGGACCCTGGAGAAACGGACCGGCACGCCGCTGGCGGATCTGGCCGAGGGCGCCGAGGACCGGCAGATCACCTTCCGCGACACCCAGGACCGGCCGACGCCGGTGCTGACCTCCCCGGAATGGTCCGGCTCCGAGACCGGGGGCCGGCGCTACGCGCCGTTCACGATCAACATCGAACGGCTCAAACCCTTCCACACCCTCACCGGTCGGATGCATTTCTTCCTCGACCATGACTGGATCCTGGACATGGGCGAGGCCCTGCCGATCTACCGGCCGCCGCTGGACATGCACCGCCTGTTCGGTGAACCGCAGCTGGGCACCCGAGGGGAGCTCTCCGTGGCCGTGCGCTACCTGACCCCGCACAACAAGTGGTCCATCCACTCCGAATACCAGGACAACCTGCTGATGCTCTCCCTGTCCCGCGGCGGAACATCGGTATGGATGAGCCCGCAGGACGCCGCGCTGATCGAGGTATCGGACAACGAGTGGGTGGAATGCGTGTCCAACTCCGGGGTGCTGGTGGGCCGGGCGATTGTCAGCAGCCGGATGCCGGCCGGAGTGATTTACGTCTACCACGCGCAGGAACGCATCATCGACGTGCCCAAGTCCGAGGCCACCGGCCGGCGCGGCGGCATCCACAATTCGGTGACCCGGATCCTGGTCAAACCCACCCACATGATCGGCGGGTATGCCCAGCTGTCCTGGGCCTTCAACTATCTCGGCCCCACCGGCAACCAGCGGGACATTGTCTCCGTGGTGCGCAAACGTTCCCAGGAGGTGCAGTACTGATGCGGATCATGGCGCAGACAGCAATGGTGATGGCGCTGGACAAGTGCATCGGCTGCCACACCTGTTCGGTGACCTGCAAACAGGCCTGGACCAACCGGGCCGGCACCGAGTACGTGTGGTTCAACAACGTGGAAACCCGGCCGGGGCAGGGGTATCCGCGCAGGTACGAAGACCAGGAGCGGTGGAAGGGCGGCTGGGAGCTGAACAGCCGCGGCCGGCTGAAGCTCAAAGCCGGCGGGAGGCTGGCCAAGCTCTTCGGCATTTTTGCCAGCCCGGTCCAGCCGGAGCTGAACGACTACTACGAGCCCTGGACCTACGACTACGAAAACCTGATCAACGCACCGGCCGGCAACGACTTTCCGGTGGCCAAGCCCAAGTCCCTGATCACCGGCAAGGACATGAAAATCACCTGGTCGGCCAACTGGGACGATGACCTGGGCGGGTCCGAGCGGACCGGCGGGCAGGACCCGGTGCTGGAGAAGATGCGCCGGGACGCGGAGGAGAAGGTGAAGCTGGAATTCGATTCCACCTTCATGTTCTATCTGCCGAGGATCTGCGAGCACTGCCTGAATCCCTCCTGCATGGCCTCCTGCCCTTCGGGTGCAATCTACAAGCGCGAAGAGGACGGCATTGTGCTGGTGGACCAGGACCGCTGCCGGGGCTGGCGGCAGTGCATCACCGGCTGCCCGTACAAGAAGATGTACTTCAACCACCGCTCCGGCAAGGCGGAGAAGTGCACGTTCTGCTATCCGCGGATCGAGGTGGGCATCCCGACGGTCTGCGCCGAAACGTGTGTGGGCCGGCTGCGGTACATCGGGATTTTCCTGTACGACGCCGACCGGGTCACTGCCGCCGCATCCGTGCCCAACGAGCAGGACCTGTACGAGGCCCAGCTGGACCTGATGATGGACCCCAACGATCCGGAGGTCATTGCCGGCGCACGGGCCGAAGGCATCCCGGAGGACTGGCTGGACGCAGCCCGGCGCTCGCCGGTCTACGCCCTGGCCAAGGAAATGCGGGTGGCGCTGCCGCTGCACCCCGAATACCGGACGATGCCGATGGTCTGGTACGTGCCGCCGCTGTCCCCCATCGTGGACGTGCTGAAGGAGCAGGGGCACGACGGCGAAGCGGCGGAGAATCTCTTCGGCGCCATCGAGGCCCTGCGGATTCCGGTGGAATACCTCGCCGAACTGTTCACTGCCGGAGACACCGATCTGGTCACCGCAGTGCTGCGGAAGCTTGCCGCCATGCGCGCCTACATGCGGAACATCACCCTGGGCGATGAGCCTGACGAGCAGATTGCGGCCGACGTCGGTATGACCGGCGCGCAGATTGTTGCGATGTACCGGCTGATGGCCATTGCGAAGTACGAGGAGCGGTACGTGATTCCCGCCGCGCACGCGGAGGATGCGCACAACCTCGAGGAGATCGGCTGTTCGCTGGACGTGGAGGGCGGCCCCGGGATGGGACAGACAGGGGTTTTCGGTGAGGCTTCCGGGCGGCCGATGCCCGTGGCGGTGGAGAACTTCGAAGCCCTGCAGGCCCGGCAGCGCGGGGAGGACCCGACGGGCAACGGCAACCTGGGCGGGCGGGTGAACCTGCTCAACTGGGACGGGCGGGGCTCCCCCCAGGGGCTGTTTCCGGCCAATAACAACCGCGGCGCACCCGATGAGGGTGCCGGTGAGGGCCTGGGTGCGGGATACGACCAGGCAGAGGGCGACGGGCCTGGCTCGGATCAAGGCAGGGCGGATAAATGAGCCTGCTGGAGAAGCTGCTCGGCAAACCCGGGAAGGGCACCCTCGCGCCCGAGCCCTACGCCGATGCCCGGCCCGGCCGCAGCCGGGTGATCCGGCAGGCCGCGGCCCTGCTGCTCGAATACCCCGACGAGCAGCTGGTGGAGCTGATCCCGGGAATCCGCGCGGCCCTGGCCGAAGCCGGGGCGCCGGCCGGGGAGCTGGAACCTCTCTTCGCCTGGTTGTCGTCCCGGCCGCTGCCGGACGTGCAGGCGGCCTATGTGCAGGAATTCGACCTGTCCAAGCGGCACAGCCTGCACCTGACCTACTGGACCGACGGTGATACCCGGCGCCGGGGCGAGGCGCTCGCTGCCTTCAAGGAGATCTACCGCTCCCACGGCGTGCTGCCGGAAGGCACCGAGCTGCCGGACTACCTGCCCCTGGTGCTGGAATTCGCCGCCAAGGTGTCTCCGGAGGACGGGTACGAACTGCTGCAGCGCTACCGTCCGTCAGTGGAACTGCTCCGGCTGGCCCTGCGGGACGACAGCCTGCCCTACGAAGGCGTCCTGACCCTGGTCTGCTCCACCCTTCCCGGTGTTTCGCCCGAGACCCAGGCCGCCGTGATGCGAACGGCGGGCTACGGCCCGCCGACCGAAACCGTGGGCCTGGAACCGTACAGCTCACGGCTGCTCCCGGTGAGCGAAAGGAGCCACCCGTGACTGCCGTACCTGCGCCTCGGGACGTGCCGCCGCCGGGGGACGTGCAGGTGGGCGTGGACGACGTCATGCTGTGGGGAGTGCTGCCCTATCTGGTGCTGGCCATCCTGGTGCTCGGCTCCATCTGGCGGTACCGGTATGACCAGTTCGGCTGGACCACCCGGTCATCCCAGCTCTACGAGTCACGGCTGCTGCGCATCGCTTCCCCGCTCTTCCACTTCGGGATCCTGGCGGTGATTGTGGGGCATTTCGTCGGATTGGTGATTCCGAAAACCTGGATGGACGCGATCGGACTCAACGAGGACACCTACCATTTCTTCGCCCTGAGCGTGGGCATCCTGGCCGGCGTAGCCACGCTGGTGGGGATAGTGCTGTTGATTTACCGACGCCGGGCCACGGGCCCGGTCTTCATGGCCACCACCCGGAACGACAAGGGGATGTACATCTTCCTGCTGGCGGCGATCCTGACCGGACTGGCGACCACGGTCTTTTCCGTTTTCGACACGAACATCGTCAACTACCGGGACACCGTGGCGCCGTGGTTCCGTTCTGTCTTCATCCTGCAGCCCGACATCACGGGAATGACGGCTGCCTCCATGTCCTTCAAGATCCATACGGTCTTCGGGCTGGTGCTCTTTGCCCTCTGGCCCTTCACCCGCCTGGTCCATGCGTTTACCGCGCCCGTGCACTACCTGTTCCGGCCCTACATCGTCTACCGCTCACGGGGCCGGCGGCCGGTTCCGGGGTCGAGGACGCCCCGCGGCGGCTGGGACCCCGTGGGGACCCCCGATCGGGACCGTCCGGGCGGTCCTTAGGAACTGAATTCATCCGGCGGAAGGCAGGCAGCCCATGTCCACAGCATCTTCTCCTCCGGCCGCAGGCGCGGACCTCCGGTCCGGCCAGCTGCGGAACCTGATCGTGGCAACCATTGCCTCCACAGTGGGGTTCTGGGCCTGGACGATCATCGGGCCGCTCTCCAGCCGCTACGCCGCAGACATGGACCTGGGCGCCGGACAGACCTCGGTCCTTGTGGCCATGCCCATCCTGGTGGGCTCGGTGGCCCGGATCCCCGTCGGCGCCCTGACGGACCGCTACGGCGGCCGGGTCATGTTCACCGTGATCCTGGGCGTGACGGCGCCGCTGGTGCTGCTCACCGGAATCGTCGGCCAGCAGGGCAACTTCCCGTTCCTGGTGGTCATCGCGTTCTTCCTCGGCATCGCCGGGACCGTTTTCGCCATCGGCATCCCCTTCTGCTCCGCCTGGTACGAACGCAGTCGGAAGGGCTTCGCGACCGGGGTGTTCGGGGCCGGCATGGTGGGGACGGCCGTGTCGGCGTTCTTCACCCCGCGGCTGGTGGCCGCCGTCGGCTACATGGGCACCCACATCACCATCGCCGTCGTCGTCGCAGCCATGGCGGTGCTGAGCTGGCTGATCCTCCGTGAATCCCCGGCCTGGTCAAAACCCACGGAACCGGTGCTGCCGAAGATCACCCACGCCTTCACCCTGCGCGTCACCTGGCAGCTGTGCTTCCTGTACGGGGTGGTGTTCGGTGCGTTTGTGGCGTTCTCCAATTACCTGCCCACGTATCTGGGCAATGTCTACGATTACGACGCGACCGCGGCAGGAACCCGGACCGCAGGCTTCGCCGTGGCCGCTGTCATCGCCCGCCCGATCGGCGGAACCATCGCGGACAAGGTGGGGCCGAAGCTGGTCACGCTCGCGTCCTTTGCCGGCACGGCGGTCCTGGCCGTCATTGTTGCCCTCCGGCCCGAGGAGGAGGAGGTCTACGGCACGGCGTTCATCCTGATGGCCTTGTTCCTGGGGCTCGGCACCGGCGGAGTGTTCGCCTGGGTGGGCCGTGCCGCTCCGGCGAAGGACGTGGGTACCGTCGGCGGGATTATTGCCGCCGCCGGCGGGCTCGGCGGCTACTTCCCGCCGCTGGTCATGGGGGCAACCTATGATCCGGCGAACCGCAGCTATTTCGTGGGCCTCATGCTGCTCGCAGCCTTCGCCGCCGTCGCCCTGCTGCTGACCTTCACGGTGCGCAACGGCGGCCGGGTGGACACTCGCTCCGGTACCTGAGCCCTTGGCCTTCGGAGCCCGGCGGGTAGAGTCGGAGCATGGGTGCAACTGAACTGATTCTGGTCCGCCACGGCGAATCTGCCGGCAATGTGGCCGCTACCCGCGCCGACCGCGAGGGCGCCGAACGTATCGACCTTCCCTGGCGGGACCCCGATGTCCCGCTGAGCGCCGACGGCGAGCAGCAGGCGGCGGCGCTTGGCCGGTGGATTGCCGGGCTGCCTGCCGACGAGCTGCCCGATTCCGTCTGGTGCTCGCCCTACCTGCGGGCCCGGCAAACGGCCGAACTCGCGGGGCTTCCCGGCATCACCGGCGGCATGCGCGTCGATGAACGCTTTCGGGACCGGGAACTGGGGATCCTGGACCTGCTGACTTCCGCCGGCGTTGCGGCACGTTTCCCCGAGGAAGCCGAACGACGGTCCTGGCTGGGCAAATTCGCGTACCGGCCGCCGGGCGGCGAGTCATGGGCCGACGTCGCACTCCGGCTGCGCTCCGTGTTCCGTGACCTCGACGACGACGAAGACGGCAAAAGGGTGGCCGTGGTCTGCCACGACGCCGTGATCCTGCTGATCCGCTACGTGCTGGAACGGATGAGCGAGCAGGAACTGCTGGACACCGCAGCCGCGAACAGCGTGCGCAACGGCTCCGTGACCCGACTTGTGCGTCCGGACGGCACCGGGCCTTGGAAGCTGCACACCTTTAACAGCGTGCTCCACCTGCAGGACGGCGGAGCACCCGTAACCGAACATGCAGGAGAAACTGATGACATCCACCCCCGCTGAGCTTGTTACCCCCGCGCTGCTGCGCGGCTGGCGGCTCTCCACCGAGGCCTCCGGCAAGGAGGACCGCGGCACCGTGCTGGTGATCGGCGGAGCCCGCAGCACGCCGGGAGCGGTGATGCTGACCGGGCTTGCCGGGCTGCGCGTCGGCGCCGGCCGCCTGACCATGGCGCTGGCGGATTCGGCAGCTATCGCCGTCGCCGTGGCCATCCCCGAGTCCGGGGTGGTGGGACTGCCCGAGGAAGACGGGGGCATTGACGGCGGCGCGGCCGGCAAAGTGCTTGAATCCGAACTTTCAACGGCGTCAGCGGTGGTGATCGGCCCGGGCCTGGATGACGCCGAGCAGGCAGCAGCGCTCCTGCAGTCAGTGGTTCCGCTGCTCGGGGAGAAGACCCAGGTGGTACTGGATGCCTTTGCTCTCGGCGTGCTGCCCGGGCTGCCGGAACTTTACGATGCCCTGGCCGGACGGCTGGTCCTGACCCCGAACGGCGCCGAAATCCTGCGCCTCCTCGAGGACGAGGATGCCGACGAAGACTCCCTGGACCTGCCGAAAGCGTCCCTGGAAGTGGCCCGGAAATACTCCGCGGTGGTCAGCGCGCACAACGTCATTACCGCTCCCGACGGAAGGAGCTGGGAGGTGCCTGCCGGGAACTCCGGTCTGGGGACGTCGGGCTCCGGCGATGTCCTGGCCGGTGCGGTGGGCGGATTCCTGGCCCGCGGGGCGACGCCCGAACAGGCGGCCTGCTGGGGCACGTACCTGCATGCCGTCAGCGGGGACCGGCTCTCCGCCTCGCGGGGTCCGCTCAGCTTCCTGGCACGGGAACTGCTCGAAGCGATGCCGCCGGTGATCGCGGAGCTGAACTAGCACAGGGTGTAACCCGGGGGAATGGCCCATATCCTGAGGTGATGACTGCCAACGAATACCGGACCGGCCCCTCGGGGCGCCCTGCGGCGCAGATCCCCTGGCTTTCCTACCGTTACACCCGGCGCGACGCCGTGGCAGCGGGCTTCTACGTAGTGTTCCTGCTGGTCCTGAGCTTTGCGCCCGGACTTGTCATGCCTGTCCTGGTGATGCTGGTTCCGGATCCGGTGGCCGCCGCCTACGTCCTGAACCTGGCGTTTTACGGGGTTGCCGGCCTGCTGGCCTTTGTCGCGGCCCGGCCCTATGTGGTGCGGGAAACGAAGATCCTTGCCACGCGGCCGGTGCTGTCCCTGTCCCTGATTCCTGTCGGCGTCATCGCTATGCTCATTGTCACCATGATCGGGGCACTGCTGACCGGACAGGTCGAAACGGCGGTAAACCAGGAAGCCGTAGAGGGATTCGTGGGATCCGTGTCGCCCTGGCTGGTGGTACCTCTGCTGGTGGTGCTGGCGCCCTTTGTCGAGGAGTACATTTTCCGGCACCTGCTGATCGGCAAACTCAGCCGGTACTGGAACCTCTGGGGCTGCTGCATCCTGTCGGTCCTGCTGTTCGCCTCCATCCACATTGTGGGCAAGGAATCCCTGTCCCTTCCGGTGCTGATGCCCTACCTGGCGATGGGTGCCACTCTCGTGGGCATCTACGTCTGGGCCGGCAACAACTTCATGCTGTCCTACGGCGTGCACGCCGCGAAGAACCTGCTGGGTGTCATCCTCATTTACACCGTGCCGCCGGAGCTGCTGCAGCAGTAGCTGCCGTCTCGGCCGGCGCCGACAGGGCTGGCTCCGCCCCGGAATCCGTCGGAATTCCAGGGCGGGGCAGCAGCTAGGAGCCGGCTTTTTCAATCCGCTCAGTTTCCGGTGCCCGAACCAGGGAGCCGTTGCAGGGAACCACCCGTTCCGGCCGGGCCAAGTAGAAAAAAGAGCTCCGGGCATCGGAATCGAATCCGCCCGGCACCATCAGGGTGGAATAACGCTGGCACCACTGCGGGGTGTCGACGGCGGCCGCGAGCGCGGTGGCGACGGCCCCGACATTGTGGAACCACATCAGCTGCTGGGTGCCTTCGGACACCAGATAGATGAGGTCCAGCTGCGGATCGGCCGTGACTTCGACGTCCGACCACTGCTCCCACCCCTCGAGGCGGCGGGCGTGGATCCAATGGATGTTGTGCCCCGGGGCGAAGCCGCTGCAGTTGCTGAGGCCGGATTTGCTGACACTGGAAATGCTCACAGTGGGTTCCTTTGCAGGTTGTCCTTGCCTGCGACGAATGACGCAGGCCGCTTCGTCATCCGAACCACCCGCCGAACAGTGGGGTTGGTGTGGGGCCAGTCGGAGCTTTTGTGCCCGGGGGTGCCGGGCGAAGGCCACATCTCGTGAAGCTGAAAACTACTCTAGCGGAGGCCACTGACATTTCGACAGTGGGCTGTTTCCGAGGTGCGCTGGGTGGGCGTGCGTCGTGTGGGTGGGCGCCGGGCGGACCGGAACGGCGGCAACGAAAATCCCTGCTCGCAGAGCTCGCAAGGATTATTAAAGCCGCCTAACCCGGCCCGTCCGGCACTCCCGTTCGCACCTGCACCTCGCCTTCCGCCCGGCGCAGGACAGGGGACAGCTGCACACCAAAGGTGACTAAGGCTTATTTTCTCGTCCCCAATAGCTACGTGCATCTGGGCCGACCACAGCATAGTCACTGCTTCCGAGGAAGCGTTCCTGCGCGTATGGGGTATTGGCGGCGACAGTTGAATACCAAACCTTCAAGTCTCTTCGCTTGCGGCGCAGGTCCCGAGGACGGGACTCATGAATATATATTCCGCCCAGTGCGACCGCCTTGCTGATGGTCAAGGATGCCCCGCTGGGGAGGCCGGGACCGTAATAGAGCATCCAATCTGCAACGGTCAGAACATCCTGCAGAGTCTCCGGGGGTGCTTCCCATGCCCATTCTGCAGCTGCTTCCTCACCGTAGGAACGGAGGTCTGCAACGATCGATATCCGCGAAGTGCTGAGTGGCACTGGTCGTCTTTTCGGGTGGTACATCGCTATGGGAGACGGAGCCCTCGAGGGACCACGATGCAACGGTACCCGCCGCCTGGTGGACGGTGACGGACGCACGAAGGGGCCTGGAGAAGGCGGCTTTAATATTCTCCGCGAGCTCTGCGAGCGGGGAATTTCGTTGCCGCCGGATCCAGGCCCCGAAGGGTGCCAAGGTTCCTTACCGCCAGCCGGCCCCCGGAGCCACAAGCTTCACGATGCTCTCCAACAGATGCGCGTTGTAGTCCACGCCCAGCTGGTTCGGCACGGTCACCAGGACGGTATCGGCCTCCTGCACCGCAGCGTCGGCGGCCAGCTCGGCGGCAATAACGTCCGGTTCGCCGATGTAGCTCTTCCCGAACCGGGCCAGTCCGCCGTCGAGGTGCCCCACCTGGTCCCGGCCCTCGGCCTGCGCCCGCACCCCGAAGTAGTGCCGGTCCTGCCCGGTGACCAGCGGAATGATGCTGCGGCTGACGGACACCCGCGGGGTGCCCTGATGTCCGGCGTCCGCCCAGGCCTTCCGGTACACCGCTATCTGCTCAGCCTGCAGCTGATCGAACGGCACGCCGGTGTCCTCGGTCAGGAGGGTGGAGCTCATCAGGTTCATGCCCTGTTCGCCGGTCCACTTGGCGGTGGCCCGGGTTCCGGAACCCCACCAGATACGCTCCGGCAGACCGGGGGAGAGGGGATCGACGGCCATGGCGCCGGTGCTGCCGGTCATTGCCGGATCTGCCTGTGCCACGCCGGCTCCGGCGATGGCTGCCCGGAAGACTTCCGTGTGCTGGCGGGCCATCTCGGCGTCGGAGAAATCCGGCCCGGGCACGTAACCGAAGGACTCATATCCGCGCAGGGCGGGCTCGGGGGATCCCCGGCTGATGCCGAGCTGCAGCCTGCCCTCGCTGATCAGATCGGCGGCGGCAGCATCTTCGGCCATCCCGATCGGATTCATGTAACGCATATCAATCACGCCCGTACCCAGCTCGATCCTGCTGGTCCGCGCAGCCATGGCCGCCAGCAGCGGGAACGGTGCGGAGAACTGCGGAGCGAAATGGTGGACCCGAAGGTACGCGCCGTCGACGCCGATCTCTTCCGCCGCCACGGTTAGCTCGACCTGCTGGCGCAGCGCGTCCCCGGCGGAAGGGGTCAGGGACCCGATGGCATTCCGGTAATGTCCGAAGGACAGGAACCCTATTTTCTTCATAAAAGCTCCAGCGCCTGAGGGGCCGGCAGTATTCCCGCCCACATGCGCCGAACCAGTGAAAGGATACAGCTTCAGTGCATATCACCATGATCCCGGGCTATCAGGGCTCGCCGCCGGAGCAGTGGCAGAGCCGCTGGGAGGCGGACCTGCCGGACGTCACCCGCATAGCGCCGTCGTCGTGGGATGAACCCGAACTGGAGGACTGGATGGCAGCGCTGGACCGGGCAGCCGGAGCCCGGAACGGGCAGACAGTCCTGGTGGCCCACAGCCTGGGCTGCCTTGCTGCGGCCGAGTGGCTGCTGCGGAACCCCGACGGCGCCCGCGGGGTTTTCCTGGTCAGCCCGCCGGATCCCGTTGCCGCATCGTTTCCGCAGGCCGCCGCAACATTCCGGAATCCGCGGCTGCAGGAGCTGCCCGTGCCCGGCCTGCTGATTGCCAGCGAGAGCGATCCGTACTGTGCTCTCCCGGCGGCAGAGGCCATCGCCGCCGCCTGGAAACTGCCCGTCATCAACGCCGGCGAGCTCGCCCACATCAACGAAAAGAGCGGAGTCGGCTACTGGGAACAGGGCCGCGACCTGCTCACCGCGTTCACCGCAGGGCTGGGGGAACCGGCCGCCATCGGATAAGAATGGGCACATGGACCTTCCCGTGATGCCCCCGGTTGCCCCGATGCTGGCCAAATCCGTCAGCGCCCTGCCCCGCGGGGACTACCTGTACGAACCCAAATGGGACGGATTCCGGTCCATCATTTTCCGGGACGGCGACGACGTCGAGATCGGCTCCCGGAACGAGAAGCCGATGACGCGGTACTTCCCCGAACTCGTCGACGCCCTTCGGCAGAACCTGCCGGAGCGGTGCGTGCTGGACGGCGAGATCGTTATGGTGGCCCCGGACGGCAAACGGCTGGACTTCGAACTGCTGCAGCAGCGGATTCATCCCGCCGCCAGCCGGGTGAAACTGCTCGCGGAGGAAACCCCGGTCCGGTTCGTGGCCTTCGACCTGCTGGCCCTGGGCGACGTCGACTACCGGGACCGGCCGTTCTCCGAACGCCGGGAGGCCCTGGTCGAGGCGTTGAAAACGGCGCAGGCACCGGTGTCCGTCACCGCAGCCACCGACGACGCCGACCTGGCGCAGGACTGGTTCGGCCGTTTTGAGGGTGCGGGCCTGGACGGCGTGGTGGCCAAACCCCTGGCCGGCCCGTACGCACCGAACAAGCGCACCATGGCCAAGCTCAAGCACGAACGCACGGCGGACTGCGTGCTCGCCGGCTACCGGGTCCACAAGTCCGGCCCCGATCTGATCGGCTCCCTGCTGCTGGGGCTCTATAACGACGACGGCGTGCTGGTGAATGTGGGCGCGGCTAGTTCGTTCTCCATGGACCGCCGTCGGGAGCTGTTCGAGGAACTCCAGCCGCTGGTCGCCGTCGAGGACGGACATCCCTGGGCCGAGGGGGAGCAGGAGAACGGGACCCGCACCCCGCGCAACTCCGAGGGCAGCCGCTGGAGCGGTAAGAAGGACTTCTCGTTTGTGCCGCTGCGCCCCGAACGGGTGGTGGAGGTCCGCTACGACCACATGGAGGGGGAGCGGTTCCGCCATGTGGCCCAGTTTTCCCGCTGGCGGCAGGACCGCACGCCCGAATCCTGCACTTATGAGCAGCTGGAGGAACCGGTGAAGTTCGATCTGGCGGAGGTGCTCGGCAGCTAGCGGAAGTTTTCCGGCGGGGCTAGGCAGGGCAGCACTTCGATGCCTAGCATTTTTTGGCAGCATCTCCGGTCCGCGGGACCGGCGGCCGCGGACACCCGCCCACAAGGAGCCGAAGATGATCCAGGAAGCCGACCTCGAAACCCTCCGCAAGGTTGTCCACGGCCCGCTGAACAGTCCCGGGGAACCCGGGTACGCCGACGACACCGCCGGCTTCAACCCCTCGGTGATCCAGCGTCCCGATGCGGTGCTCGGTGCAGCCGCCGTCGAGGATGTACAGAACGCCGTCCGCTGGGCAGCTGAGCGCGGCATTCCTGTCGGGATCCAGGCGACCGGCCACGGTGCCGCGGCCGCGATGGACGAGGGCCTGCTGATCAACACGTCCCGGCTGCAGGACCTGGCGGTGGACCCCGACGCCGGCACGGTCACCGTGGGTGCCGGTGTCCGCTGGCGCGCGGTGCTGGAGGAGACCGTGCTGCTCGGGCTTACCGGCCCGCATGGCTCCTCCGGAACGGTAGGAGTGGCGGGTTACGCGTCAGGCGGAGGGTTGCCGCTGATGGGCCGGGCGCTGGGATTCGCCAGCGACCATGTGCAGGCGATCGATGTTGTGACTCCCGACGGCAGCCTGAGGCACCTCGAGGCAGGCAGTGCCGAAGACGCCGGGCTGTTCGCGGCGCTGCGCGGCGGCAAGGGCAATTTCGGCGTCATCACGTCCATGACGCTCGGGTTGACCCCGTTCCAAGAATTTTACGGCGGCGGCATCATGTACCCGGAAGATGCCGGCACGGAGGCCCTGGCTGCGTTCCGCGCCTGGACACCCCAGCTGCCGACGGATGTTTCAGCGTCCCTGGCGTTCCTGCACCTGCCGGATGTCCCGTTCCTGCCTGAGGAACTGCGCGGTACCTCGCCGGTGCACCTGCGGTTCGCGGTGTTCGGCAGCCGGGAAGAGGGCGACACTCTGCTGGAACCCATGCGGCATGTATCCGCGCCCTTCATGGATACCGCCGGACCGATGGACTACGGGGCGGTAGGCAGCATCCACATGGATCCGGACGAACCGGTGCCCAGCCTGGACCGCGGGACCCTGCTGGCCGAGCTGCCCGATGAACTGGCGGCCGGTTTGCTGGGCCAGGTGGGGCCGGGATCGCATACGCCGCTGATGATGACGGAACTCCGGTTGATGGGCGGATCACTGGCCCTGGATCCTCCGTTCGAGGATGCTGTGTCCGGCCGGGAAGCAGCCTACAACCTCTACTCCGTGGGACTCAATGTTCCGCCGGCTGCGGACGTCACAGCAGCAGCCCTGGATCGGCTCGACGTCGTCGTCGGCCCCTACACAGCGGGTGCGCTGATCAACCTTCGCGGACCGGCACGCACGGCGGCGGGCGCCCAGCCTGCGTGGGATCCGGAGGTTTTCGGGCGGCTGCAGGCAGCCAAGGCCGCCTACGATCCGCAGAACCTCTTCCGGTTCGGCCACACGGTTCCGCTGCCGGTCTAGCGCCGTCCGCGGCAGCCGGCTCCGAACTCGCTGCCCGCGTCCTCGAGGATGGCGGCGGTGTAACCCTCGCGGTACCCCGTTTCCGTGGGGTGTAGGTCGAACTGGCCGCCCTCGAAGATGATCCAGGAATCGGCGGAACCGACACCGTGCCCGGCGAACTCGTCCACGACATCCACGAACACTCCGCTGTCCGGAACCTGACCGGCGATGACCGCGTTCAAGGCATCGGTTCCCTCGTTCAGGAGGGTCTGCCCCTCGGTACTGATCGGTCCGGGGGTTCCGGCTTCAAACAGGTGCGGATACCCGGTCACCACCAGGGTTGCCTTCGGAGCCAGTTCAGTGATGCGGGCAAACTCCGCTGCCAGCTGCGGTGCCAGGACGGTCTGTGCATAGGCGACAGCGGAGTCGATGGCCGGGGCACAGGTGGCCGGCAGCTGCGGCCCGGCACAGGCGAGGATCACGGAAACGAACCGGACGTCATCGCCGCCGATGGTCACCGTGACGGTGTCCGTCCTTCGATTCAGCAGACCCCGGGCAGCGGCGTCGTCGATCTGCTCGGGAAGGTCCACCGGCGCGTCGAGCGGGGTTGGAAGGGCAGTGGCGCCCGAACAGGTGACATTACCGTCCAGCTCCACCCGGTCCAGGGTATCCAGAAGCGCGGGGTAGCCCTGCGCGGTGCGGCCGCAGGTGTCCAGCACGGGGCCGCCGCCGAAGCCGGAGGCATAGGAGTCACCGAACGCCACGTAGTCGACCCTGCCGTTCCCCTTGCCATGCCCGCCGCCGTGCTCGTGACCGCCGGGTTTGCCGCCGTGCCCGTGGCCGTCGCGGTGCTCAAGGGAATGCCCGCTGCGGGAATCAGGTCCATGGGCGCCGCCGGCGCTCGCCGGGACAGCGCCTCCGGCCAGGAGGGCGGCGGTAGTCAGGGTCAGGACAGCCAGACGGCGGAGAGGCAGCGGTTTGGGGCTCATCATCGTGCTCCTTGGCGGGGGTACTGCAAACGTTCGAGGGCACGAGTCTGTCGCAGCGGATTTTCCGCGGCAACCGCAGACCCGGCTATTGGGTGCAGGGGGAGGATTTCAGCCTCAGCGAGACGGGTGTGTTCCTCCTTGCTTTCGGCTACGCTGGCGATATACCGACCGCATGGTCAGTAATCCGACGGGCAAGGATGCCTGCCGGAGGACGGCTGCGGTTTCTCCCCGTTTCGAAAGGTACCGAAATGACGGCAACCGCCATCGACGTCGAAACCGTTCCCAGCTACGTCAGGGACGCCTGGTGGATGCCGGATCCCGCCGGCGCCCGCGGCGCCGAGGTGCATGATGCCAGCACCGGCGAACTGCTGGCCCTGGTCAGCAGCGAAGGCCTGGACACCGCCGCCGCCGTCGAACATGCCAGGACCGTGGGCCAGGCCGAACTGGGGAAGTCCACCTTCCACCAGCGGGCGCTGCTGCTCAAGGAACTCGCCATGCACCTCAATGCACAGCGCGAGGAGCTGTACGCCGTCTCCGCCCGCAGCGGCGCCACCCGGACCGATTCCCTGGTGGACATTGACGGCGGGATCGGCGTTCTGTTTGCCTACGGCTCCAAGGGCCGCCGCGAACTGCCGAACTCCACCGTGATCATCGACGGCGCCGTGGAGCAGCTCGCTAAGGACGGCTCGTTCCTCGGCGAGCACATCTACACCCGCATTCCCGGCGTCGCCGTACAGATCAACGCCTTCAACTTTCCGGTCTGGGGCATGCTGGAAAAACTGGCCCCGGCGTTCCTCGCCGGAGTGCCCAGCATCGTCAAGCCCGCCAGCCCCACCGGATACATCACGGCAGCGGCCGTGCGGATGATCGTGGACTCGGGCATCCTCCCGGCCGGATCCCTGCAGCTGATCTCCGGCTCCGCGCGGGACCTCCCGGACCACCTCGACTACCGGGATATGGTCTCCTTCACCGGTTCGGCTTCGACCGCCGAACGCCTGCGTGCGCATCCGCAGATCGCCGTCGGAGGTGTCCGCTTCACTGCCGAGACTGATTCCCTGAATGCCGCCATTCTGGGTCCGGACGCCGTTCCCGGCACCCCCGAGTTCGACGCCTTCATCCGCTCCCTGGTCACCGAAATCACGGCCAAGGCCGGCCAGAAATGCACCGCCATCCGCCGGGCCATCGTCCCTGCCGGGCTGGTCGATGAAGTGGTTGCCGCCGCCGCGGACCGCATCCGTGCGCGCGTGGTCCTGGGCGATCCCCGCGCCGGGAACGTGACCATGGGCGCCCTCGCCTCCCGGGAACAGCTCGACGGCGTCCGGGAAGCGGTGCAGCGGATGCTGGCTGCCGGCGCGCAGCTGGCGCTGGGGTCCCTGGAGGCTCCCGACGTCGTCCGTGCCGACGGAAGCACGGGACCTGCAGGGGGCGGTGCCTTTATGGAGCCGCTGCTGCTTTCCTGGCCGGACAGCGACGCCGATGCCCTGCACAGCATCGAGGCCTTCGGACCCGTGGCCTCGGTGGTCGGCTACACCGACGTCGCCGATGCCGTCCGGCTGGCCGCCCGCGGCGGAGGTTCGCTGGTCGCCACGGTCTGCACCAATGACCCGGATACCGCCCGGGAGATCCTCACCGGCATCGCCGGACACCACGGACGCGTGCTGATCCTGAACCGTGAAGACGCCCGGAGTTCCACGGGCCACGGGTCACCGGTGCCGCACCTGGTGCACGGCGGGCCGGGCCGCGCCGGCGGTGGCGAGGAGCTGGGCGGCATCCGTGCGGTGCGGCACTACATGCAGCGGACCGCGGTGCAGGGTTCACCGAATATGCTCACCGCCCTCACCGGTATCTGGCATTCGGGGGGGGACCGCCGGTTCGACGCCGGCCATCCGTTCCGCAAACCGCTCAGTGAGCTGCGGGTGGGTGACGCCGTGCGGTCGGACCTGAGGGAAGTGACCCTTGAGGACATCGCTGCCTTTGCGGAGACGACGGGGGACACGTTCTACGCCCACACGGACGCTGCAGCCGCGGAGGCGAATCCGTTCTTCCCGGGCATCGTGGCGCACGGCTACCTGCTGCTGTCCTGGGGTGCGGGCCTGTTCGTGGATCCCGCACCGGGGCCGGTGCTGGCCAACTACGGGCTGGAGAACCTGCGGTTCCTCACTCCGGTGGCAGCCGGGGACTCCATCCGCGTCACTTTGACCGCCAAGAAGATCACGCCGCGTGAAACGGACGAGTACGGCGAGGTGGCCTGGGATGCCGTGCTGACCAACCAGAACGACGAACTGGTGGCCACCTACGACGTGCTGACCCTGGTGGAGAAGTAAGTCCCGGAGGCGGCAGGGCTAGGAGGTCGGGCTAGGCATTCCGCTTCCGGTAGGCCTGCATCTTTGTGCGGGCGCCGCAGATATCCATGGCGCACCAGGTTCCGCCCCGGTTGCGGGAAGTATCGAAGAAGACCCAGCGGCAGACATCCCGCCGGCACGCTTTCAGGCGCTGAAGCTGGGCCGGATCGGCATGGACGAGGACCGCTCCGATCCGGGCGAGTGCCTCGCGGACGGCAGTCCGGGGCACGGGTTCGACGCGCGGGATCCCTCCGGAAAGCACGACCCGAACGGGAAGCTGCTCCAGGGCACGGTCCAGGCGCTGCAGGCCGACGACGACGCCGGGAGCCGGCGCGCCGTGCGGGGCTCCGCCGTCGTCGTGCGTGCCCTCGCTGTCCCCGCCGTCGTGGTGCGCAGCCTCGCTGTCCCCGCCGTCGTGGTGCGCAGCCTCGCTGTACCCGCCGTCGTGGTGCGTGAGGAAGAGGGAGCGCAGCCCCTCCCGAAGATCGATCGCCAGGGCAAGATCCTCATCAGTAGCCTGCGTGCCTGCCCCGACAAGCCCATAGCCGGACAGCCATGCGGCCAGTCCGCCGGGGCTGTCCAGGGCGTCCTTTCCGGCTTCCCGGTCAGCAGTATTGACGAACATCTGGAGGAGCCGCAGAGGAGCAGGGGCCGGTGCGCGCCCGCCCGGCTCCGGGTATCCGCTGTCCGCGGGAACGTTTTGTTCCGAACTGTTACCACTCATAGTTGATTGCCGGTAACGTGTGCCGGAGCAGCGGAAAAGGACGAGTTGGCAGGGGACCCAGCGATGCACTCATCAACTCGATTGTGGATGGCTCGTCGTCCCAACGGCCAGGCTCGATTCCACGTCGCAGCGGGTCTCCATATCCGGCACATGCCTTCATTATTGCCCGTCACGCCCGCAGCCGCCGCACAGTCGATGGTCGCGGCGTGAAGGACCCAAGCTGGGTGCTGCTGCGCACCGACCGCAGTTTCCGCCGCTACTGGCTGGGGCAGGGCGCTGCCAGTGCCGGGGCCCAGGTCACGGGTATCGCTCTTCCGCTGGTGACGGCGATCGCCCTCGATGCCGGCCCGGCGGCGGTCAGCCTTGTAGCCGCGGCCGGCACCCTGCCGTACCTGCTGTTCTCGCTGCTGGCCGGCCATCTCCTGCAGGGGCGGGACCAGCGGCGCTCCATGGTGGCGGCCGATCTTGCCCAGGTCGTCCTCCTGGCCCAGATCCCGCTTGCCTGGGCCGGAGGATGGCTCAGTGTCCCCCTGCTCGCAGCCATTACCTTCCTTAGTGGCTGCTGTGCGCTCGTTTTCGGGCTGTCCGCCTTTGCCTTTGTACCCGCGCTCGTTGCGGATCAGGACCTCGCGCCGGCTAACCGTGCCGTCCAGGCCACCCGGACCGTCACGGAGATCAGCGGCCCGGGACTGGCCGGTCTGCTGGTCGCGGCGGTGGGTGCTCCCGGCGCCTTGATTGCCACCATGCTTGGGCACCTGGCTTCCGCTGCGGGAGTAGCCTCGAGCCGCCCGCGGGAACAACGTTCCCTTGCGGCGGCTCCGGCGTCGGGGGCCTCGATGCCTGCGGGGAAGGAGAACCGGAACCCGGTTCCGGAGAAGCGGCCCACCCTCCTCACCGGACTGCGGATCCTGTTCGGTGACCGCCACCTGCGCGCCTTGACCGTCCATGCGGCGACCTATAACGCGGCGGAACAGATCCTGATGCTGAACCTGATTCTCTGGGCGGTGCAACAGCAGGATGTTGGTGTTGGCGCCTATGGTCTGGCCCTGGCCGGAGCCGGCATCGGCGGTCTGCTCGGGACACTGACTGCGCTCCACCTGGCCGACAAGGCAGGCCTTGGGCCGGCCTTCGCCGTTTCACTGCTGCTGTCCTGTGCGGTACCGCTGCTGCTGCCGGTCTGGCCGGTCACCGGGTGGACTCTGGCAGCTGTCATTGCTGGGGTCATGCTGCTGCGGGGCATAGGGGAGGGCAACGCCAATATCTACTCCCTGACGATGCGTCAGCAGCTCATTCCGCGGGAGGAGCTCACGCGATCCGCCGGTGCCTATACCCAGGTGATGTACGGCTCCATTCCGCTGGGAGCCCTGCTGGCCGGCGTCGTCGGCGAAACACTGGGGGTTCGCGCCGGGGTCCTGATTGGGGCCGCAGGGCTGGTGCTCTCTGCCCTGCCGATGCTCACCCCGGCGTTCCTGCGGCTCCGCACCATCCCCGTCCCGGCCGCCGCCTAACCTCCCGGCCTGCGGGGGCGGGCCTAGGGTCAGGTGACACGGAGCCAGATATCGCCCATTTGCGTCCGTCGCCAAACCTGCCGCGGCCCCTCGACCTCACGGACGCGGTCGGTCAGCCACATGGTGCTGTCTGGGTCCCAGCCGGCAATCACTGAGGCGGTGCCGGCGTCGACGGGGAGGGCGTGCCCTGCACCGCTGAGGTAGCCCAGGACCGTCAGGTGCACGGCGTCCCATTGTCCGGCGGCGCGTTCCCAGTCCGGGATCACCCAGCGGCCAATGCGTCCCGTGGTTTGGAACCAGTTATGCCTGCGGGAGGCGGTGACCTCCAGCGGGTAGGCACGGCACAGCATTGTCCAGTCTTCGGGGGAGCGGATGTGGAGGATCCTGCCGATGCCCCTGACCGGAATGGCGGTCGCTTCTTCCACATCACTCGAGTCCTCGATCAGGCTCAACCCGGCCGGAATCTGCCCCACGGTGCGGACCAGCCCGAGCGGGATGGACCACCAGCTTCCGCTGAAAGGTGCCCGCGGATCCTGCGGCCGGTCCTGTGCGGCCAGCGCTTCCTCGGTGCGGACAGCCACACCCCACTTCTGCAGCGTGCTCTGGGGGTCCCGGGGCAGGGGTGCCGGGTCCGCACCCGGCCGCCAGTCGATGGCCCACTGTTCCAGCGGGCCGGGGGAATCCCACGCCTGCGTTGCGGGTGCGTCCAGCACGCGTTCAGCCACGTGGTGAAGGGCGTTGCGGATGACCGGAAGCGCCGCCAGCGCATCCTCCCCGTCGGGTTCCTGCCAGTACCGGGCCGTGTCGACGGACCGTTGGAGGGCCGCCTGGATCTGCTCGTCGTTCATCTGCTGGAGGTCGACGGACACAATAGTGCCGGCCAGGTGTTCGAGGGAGGGCAAATCACCGGGGCCGGCGGAGCCGAACAATACCGTTGAAGTTCCTTTGCCCGGGTCGAGTTCGTAGCCCAGCCAGAACACCGCCGAGCGGACGTCCTGGTTCAACTCGGCTGCAAGCTCAAGGCACAGGCGCCGGCCCCTTGGTCCTTCCAGGAGCAGTTCCGCCGGTTTCGTCATGGGCACATCCTTGCACGGGGGTCCGGCTGCGGCGCGGATAGGCAGGACGCTGATTTTCAAGGCCACGACCGGAGCAGCTTTCCGCAGACGGCGCCGGAGCCCGGAGCCGATTTCCGCAGACGGATCCGCTAGGCCCGGCGGGTATGCAGCCCGTCAAAGACCATGGTGATGATGTTGTCCGCGAGTTTCTCTGCGGGCAGCGGCCCGCCGGGCCGATACCATTCCACGATCGAGTTGATGGTGCCGAACAGCAGGCGCGTGGTGGTGCGCGGATCAATGTCGCTGCGTACCGATCCCTCGCTGCGCGCCGCGTCCACGAGCCCGGCCACCCGGTGGTCGAACTCCCGGCGGCGGGCCAGGGCGCTGCGTTCAATCTCCGTGTTGCCGCGCAGGCGCAGCAGCAGCGTCACGAACGGGAGCCGCTCCGTCAGCACCTCGATGGTGCCGCGCAGGACAAATTCCAGCCGGGCATCCGCAGCACCGGACGAGGCCCGCGGATCGTCCAGCACCGCCTCAAGCCCGTCCAGCGCGTGGTCCAGGGCCAGCCGGAGCAGATCGCCCTTGGAGGTTACGTGGTGGTAGATCGCGGACTTCGTAATGCCCAGGTTCTCGGCCAGGATACCCATCGAGGTGGCTTCGTAGCCGTGCCGGTTGAAGACGTCCACAGCCACGTTAAGCACTGTCTGCTGGTCATATCCCGGCCGGCCCCGGCGCGGACCGGACACCGGATCGGATACCGGGGCGACGGCGGCCGCGGGCTCACCGGTTGCTGCAGACTCAGCGGGTCCGGCGTCAACAGCGGGAACGGGGGCAGGGTCGGAGGACGACCCGGAAGAGACAGCAGGCATGGCGCCATTTTCCCACGTCAACGGGCGCTTCCCTGTGCCGGGGCAGGATCGGTGTTGCGGCGCAGATCGTAGATCCGGCGCAGCTTGCCGCTGGAGCGTGCCAGCGTTCCGGGCTCGACTATCTGAACGGTGCAGGTGGAGCCGACGTGCATTTTGATCTGGGCCGACAGTTCCAACGCAGCCGCCGCCGACTCCGGTGTGGAGGAGTCCTCCCGGCGCTCGATCCGCACCGTGAGCTCATCCAGGCGTCCCGGCCGGGTGATTTCGAGCTGGAAGTGCGGGCTCAGGGCCGGAATGCGGAGCGCGATTTCCTCGATCTGCGTGGGGAAAAGGTTCACTCCGCGCAGGATGATCATGTCGTCGCTGCGGCCGGTGATGCGTCCCATCCTGCGCATGGACGGCCGGGCGGTGCCGGGTAGCAGGCGGGTGAGGTCATGCGTCCGGTAGCGGATGATCGGCAGGGCCTCCTTGGTCAGGGAGGTAAAGACCAACTCGCCGGGTTCGCCGTCGCCCAGAACCCGGGTGTCATCGAACGGGTCGATGATTTCGGGCCGGAAGTGGTCCTCCCAGATGTGTGCACCGTCCTTGCTTTCCACGCATTCGCCGGCCACGCCCGGGCCCATGACCTCCGAGAGGCCGTAAATGTCGCAGGCGTCCAGGTCCATCAGTGTTTCGAGTTCGTGCCGCATTTCCTCGGTCCACGGCTCGGCCCCCAGCACGGCATTCTTCAGCGAAGTGGAGCGCGGATCGATGCCCGCTGCCGTCATCGCGTCCGCGATGGCCAGCAGATAGGTCGGAGTGCAGAGGATGGTGTCCGGTTCGAAGTCCAGAATCAGCTGGATCTGCCGTTCCGTCTGTCCTCCGGACATGGGAATCACCGTGCAGCCGAGTTTCTCCGCGCCGAAATGCGCTCCGAGCCCGCCCGTGAAGAGCCCGTAGCCGTAGGCATTGTGCACCTTGTACCCCGGGCGCACTCCCGAGGCGCGCAGCGAACGGGCCACGAGCGTCGCCCAACGGTCCACGTCGCCGGAGGTGTAGCCGACGACGGTGGGCCGCCCGGTGGTTCCGGAGGAGGCATGGATGCGGGCCACCTGCTGCTGCGGAACGGCGAACATGCCAAACGGATAGGTTGAGCGCAGGTCTTCCTTCGTGGTGTACGGGAACCGGGCCAGATCGCCCAGTTCGTGCAGGTCGGAGGGGTGCACGCCGGCGTCGTCGAACTTGCTCCGGTACAGGGGAACCCGTTCGTAGGCGTAGGCGAGGGTCTGCTTCAGGCGCGTCAGCTGGAGGGCCTCCAGCTCGTCGCGGCTCATGCGTTCCTCCGGGTCCCACATAGAGGAGTCTGCGGCGGTGGACTTGATCGGAGCGGCTGTGGCTTTCATGCGCGGCTTTCTGTCGGGCTCTCAGACGGTGTCCGGGCGGGGTTGCGGATGGTGCGTGAACGTCCGCGGAAGAGGGCGACGACGGCGGCGGTGCCGTCGGGGCGTTCGGACCGGACCTCAATGTCGTAGACGCCGCTGCGGCCGTTGCCGGCACGGTGCTCAGCGGAAGCGGTCAGCAGGTCGCCCGCCATGGTGGGCGCCATGAAGGTGACGTCGGCGCCGGCAGCGACCGTGATGGTTTCCCGTTCCAAGGCAGAGCCGCCGCCTTCCGGATTACAGGCCAGTGCGAACGCGGTATCGGCGAACGCGAAGACCATCCCGCCGTGGCCCATGCCGAACCCGTTCAGCATCTCGGGACGGAGGCGCATGGAAATGCGCGCCGTCCCCGGGCCGGTGTCCAAAACGTCGATGCCCAGCCATGCCGAAGCGGCGTCGTCAACCAGGATGGGGTGGGCAGGGGCGGTGCCCCGGGTGACGTCGGTGTCAGCCATGGGACCTCTTTTCTTTACCGAATGTTCATTAGGTAATCCGGATACGGGACGGCTGTCAAGGACCGCCGCGTCGCGCCGGTTCCGCCCTTGGATCGTTCTGGTCCGGGCTCCGGCGACGGGCAGGACTTGCGGATCAGCCGGAGGCAACCGGGGGCCATGACGTACCCTAGTGGGGTGACTCTATCTGCGGCCACAGCCGTCTCCGGTCCTGTCCGCCCTCCAACATCTTCCCTTTTGCCTGAGTGGCTGGACCCCCAGGTATTCCTCGCCGACCCGGCCCTCGGACCGTGGGTGGTCCTGATGGTCTGCGGCATCGTGTTTGCGGAGACCGGGCTCCTGATCGGCTTCTTCCTGCCGGGGGATTCCCTGCTGTTCACTGCCGGGCTCCTGGTGGCGACGGGCACCATCGACATCAACGTGTGGCTGCTTGCAGTCCTGGTCTTCATCAGCGCCTTCGTGGGCGACCAGACCGGCTATTACATCGGCAGGAAGGCCGGCCCCGCCGTCTTCAACCGGCCGGACAGCAGGCTCTTCAAACGCGAGAACGTCAAGCGCGCCCAGGTGTTCTTTGACCGCCACGGCGGCAAAGCCGTGATCCTGGCCCGGTTCGTACCTGTGGTCCGGACCTTCACTCCGGTGGTGGCCGGCGTTGCAGAGATGAACTACAAGGCGTTCGTTTCCTTCAACGCGGTAGGTGCCTTCGTCTGGGGTGTGGGGGTGACCCTGCTGGGCTACGTGCTCGGTGACCGGGTGCCCTTTGTCCGCGAGAACCTCGACCTGATCTTCGTGGCCGTGGTGGTGCTCTCCGTGATCCCGATCGTCATTGAGGTGGTGCGCCAGTCCCACAAAGCGGTGAGCAAAGATGATTCCGACGAGGATGACGCCGCCACGGACGGCACTGCTGAAGCGGCTGCCCCCGCAGCCGACGCCGGACCCGTCCGCAGCTCCGACGCCGGACGCACCGCCGACGCCGGACGCGCTCCCAACGGTGTCGAGGGTGCAGGCCGCTCCACGGCACCGGCGGAGGGCCGCCGCACCGCCGCGGCGGACGGTCGCCGTCTCGTCACGCCGAAGCCGAAAGCCGAAGGCGCGGCCGAATAGTCCTCGCCCCCGGCGGATTCGCCACAGAACCCGCATCGATAAACGAGCAGGTCCGGACCCCGAAAGGTCCGGACCTGCTCGCGTTAAGCTTCGTCCCGGCATGCCCCCGGACGGCTGCCCGGCTGCCTAGGCGGCGTCCGCCCGGCTGGCGGCCGGAAGCAGTTCCCGTGCGCCGAGTGCGGACAGGATGAAGGCGTAGTCCCACGCCCGGTCCTTCCAGGCTTCGTACCGGCCGGACGCCCCGCCGTGGCCGCCGTCCATCTCGATCTTCAGCACGATCGGCTCGCTGCCGGTAGTGGTCTCACGCAGCTGCGCCACCCACTTGGCCGGTTCCACGTACAGCACCCGGGTGTCATTGAAGCTGGTGACCGCGGCAATCTGCGGGTACTGAACGGCCCGGACGTTTTCGTACGGGCTGTACTCCTTCATGTACCGGTAGACCTCGGGATCGGTGATGGGGTTGCCCCATTCCTCCCATTCCAGGGCCGAGAGCGGCAGGTCCGGATCCAGAATGGTGGTCAGCGCATCCACGAAGGGCACCTGCGCCACAATCGCCCGGTACTTCTCCGGGGCAAGATTCGCGACGGCGCCCATCAGCAGACCGCCGGCGGAGCCGCCCATGGCCGCGATCCGGTCCGGATCCGCCCACCCGGAGGAGGCTACCCAGTCCGTGGCATCCACGAAGTCGGTGAACGTGTTTTTCTTGTTCAGCTTCTTGCCGTCGTCGTACCAGGCACGGCCCATCTCGCCGCCGCCGCGGATGTGCGCCACCACATAGACCACGCCTCGGTCCAGCAGGGACAGCCGGGCAACATTGAATCCCGGGTCCATGCTCAGTTCGTAGCTGCCGTAGGCATAGACCAGGGCGGGGTTGCTGCCGTCCTTCTGCAGGTCTGCCCGCCGGATGACCGAGAGCGGAATGCGGGTGCCGTCCGCCGCCGTCGCCCATTCCCGTTCCGCCACGTAATCCTCGGAACGGTAGCCGCCCTTCACCGGGGTTTCCTTCCGCAGCTCCAGCTCACCGGTGGCCAGCACATAGTCGTAGACCCGGGGAGGCGTGAGGAAGGACGTGTAGCTGAGCCGGATGATCGGGGAATCGAACTCGGCATTGGCTAGGTTGGCCGTGTAGAGCTCTTCGTCGAAGGCCGGTTCCACGGGAGTGCCCTGCGCCGGGGTGCCGAGACCGTCCACGGGAAGGATCTGCACCCGCTCGGTGGTGTCCTTGCGGACCGAGACGAGCACATGGGACCGGGTTACTGCGGCTCCGTTAACGCGCACGGTGTCATCATGCGCAATGACGGTCTGCCAGTGCTGCTCCTCGAGCGGCTTGGAGAATTCCTCCTCGGCGACGAGCGAAAGCATCGAATTCAGGGCGTTGCGGTTGTGCGTAAGCAGGTAGTGGCGCGTCCCGTCGACTGTCAGCGGCTCGGCTTCGTAAAGGATGTGTTCGCTGCGGGGGATCAGGGTGCGGACGGTGTCCGTGGGGTCGTCGAAGTCCAGGACACGGTATTCGCTGTACTCGGAGCTGCTGATGCCGATCAGCAGCTGCCGGCGGTCGGCCGAGAGGTCGAAGCCGGTCCACATGGCAATGTCGTCTTCCTGGTAGATGACGACGTCGTCCTGAACCGGGGTGCCGAGCGTGTGGGCCTTGACCTGGTACGGGCGCCAGGAATCGTCCACCACTGTGTAGAACACGCGGCGGCCGTCGGGGGAGAAGGCCAGGGAGTAAAAAACATTGGAAATGACATCCGGAAGCAGGTCCCCGGTGCGCAGGTCCTTGATCCGCAGGGTGAATCGCTCGTCTCCGGCGTTGTCCTCGGAGTAGGCCAGCAGATTGCCGTCTTCTGTGACAGCGAGTCCGCCGAGCGAGAAGAACGGCTTGCCTTCGGCCTCAGCGTTGCCGTCCACAAGGATCTGTTCGCCCGGAACCGGAACGCCGGGGACGACGGCGGGCGGCGTCCAGTCGGCGTCGAGGTTCCCGGTGTCCTGCGCCGCCGTGCGGCAGTGGATGGCGTATTGCTTGCCTTCCTCGGTGCGGGTGTAATACCACCAGCCCTTTTTGCGTGCCGGGACGGACAGGTCCGTTTCCTCGGTGCGGTTCTTGATTTCGTTGAAGATCTCCCCGCGCAGCTCTTCCTGATCCGCGGTCATTGCTGCGGCGTAGGCGTTCTCCGCCTTGAGGTGTTCCACCACCTCCGGGTTTTCCTTCTCCCGGAGCCACTCGTAGTTGTCAATGAACGTGTCGCCGTGGCGGGTACGTTCGGTGGGGACTTTCTTGGCAACCGGGGGCTGAGGAGTAGTCATACTTCGAATATATCGATCCGGGCGACGGCGTCGAAGGACCTCGCTGGCGTTATGCTCGCGGCTTAGTGCGTCCTAGTCTCCGAGCAGCAGCCACGCGCAGAAAGCTCCGGCGGCAAGGAAGAGGGCCCAGTTCACCGCCACCACCAGCAGGGTGGAGGCGAAGGGACGGGCCGCCGCGTCGCGGCGGGGGAGCAGGACCGGTTCCGGGACGGGGCCTCTGCGGAACTGGCCCCACAGGCTGGTGGACATCAGGACCGCTCCTCCGCCCAGGGCCAGGGGCAATGCGGGAACGGAGAACAGGATCAGCTGCGGAGCGAACAGGAACAGCGCGGCTTCCGCCACCAGACACATGGCCAGCACGAAGACCGGCCGCCGCAGGGACGCCCAGGTGGGATTCCCTGCATAGAGGGGGCTGGCGCCGGCCACCACCAGCGCGGTGAGGGCCAGGAGCAGTCCGGGGACGGTGACGCTGACCGTGGCAGCATCAGCGGTCACGGCGGCCGCCACGGCTACAAAGCCCAGTAGGCCCAGGAGTGTGGGCACGATAACGGCAGCCACAGAAGGCCGCGCTGCCTGTCCCGGTTCTGCCTGCTCTGTTCCTGCCTGCCAGGCCCAGGGTTCGCCGCTGCCGGAAGCGACACTGGAAGCCGTGCCGGAGGCTTCGCCGGAAGCGACGTCGGAAGCGACGTCGGAAGCGACGTCGGAAGCCGCGTCGGAAGCCGCGCCGGAAGGCTTGCCGGAGGAGAAAATCCGGCTGTCGGCGTCGGGCTGGGGGTTGCCCATGACCCTCCTTTCGAACCGTTACTGCTCTCCAGTTTTCCATAGCGGGGCCCTTGACCTGCACGCACGGCCTCCATATTCTGAACGAACGGTCGGTAAATATTTGAGGCGGCCCGACAAGCAGCGATGAGGCAGGTAACCGATGAGTGGAGAAACCGTGAACGGGCAGGAGCATTTTGATGCGCTGATAGCGGCGGATGCCCGCGTGGAGCCGCGCGACTGGATGCCGGAGGGGTACCGCAAGACCCTGGTCCGGCAGATCTCGCAGCACGCGCACTCGGAAATCATCGGCATGCAGCCCGAAGCGAACTGGATTACCCGTGCGCCCTCCCTGAAGCGCAAAGCCATCCTGATGGCCAAGGTCCAGGACGAGGCGGGCCACGGACTCTATCTGTATTCCGCCGCCGAGACCCTGGGCACTCCCCGGGACCGGATGACCGCCGACCTCATTGCCGGCAAGGCGCGGTACTCAAGCATCTTCAACTACCCCACGCTCACGTGGGCGGATATGGGCGCCATCGGCTGGCTCGTGGACGGCGCCGCTATCTGCAACCAGGTCCCGCTCTGCCGTGCGTCCTACGGCCCGTACGGTCGGGCCATGGTGCGGGTCTGCAAGGAGGAGTCCTTCCACCAGCGGCAGGGCTTCGAAATCCTGCTGGAACTGGCCAACGGCACCCCGGCGCAGCGGGAAATGGCCCAGGACGCCATCAACCGCTGGTATGCCCCGTCGCTGATGATGTTCGGCCCGCCTGACGACGACTCGCCCAACTCCAAGCAGTCCATGGCCTGGAACATCAAACGCTTCTCCAATGACGAACTGCGTTCCCGGTTTGTCGGCATGATCGTGGAGCAGGTGAAGGTCCTCGGACTGACCCTTCCCGATGCCGAGATCCGGTACAACGAAGAGACAGAACGCTGGGAACACGGGCCGCTGGACTGGAATGAATTCTCCGAAGTCCTCGCCGGGCGGGGGCCCTGCAACTCACAGCGTCTGGCCCGTCGGCGCGAAGCCCACGAAGACGGCGCCTGGGTACGCGAAGCGGCGGCAGCCTACGCCGCGCGGCAGACCGCCCGGGACAATGCACTTTCGACTGAAGAAGCAGGGGCGGCGTAGCCATGACGGGTGGATCAACAACGGGCGACGACGGTTCCGTTCCGGTCACGGCAGGCACGGCGACGGACGCCGGTACGCCCCCTGACGCCGGCACAACACCTGCCGCCGGCACAACACCCGCAGCCCCCGCTCCCGCCCCGGCTGCGGGCTGGCCGCTGTGGGAAGTGTTCGTACGTTCCTCCCGCGGTCTCTCCCACGTACATGCCGGATCCCTGCACGCACCGGACGCGGACATGGCCGTACGCAATGCCCGTGACCTCTACACCCGGCGCAACGAAGGCGTTTCGCTCTGGGTGGTGCCGGCGTCGGCCATCATCGCCAGCGACCCCGATGCCAAGGGACAGTTCTTCGAATCCCCGCAGGGCAAGGACTACCGGCACGCCACCTACTACACCAAGTCGGAAGGGGTGAAGCACCTGTGAGTTCGGACAGTGCCACCCGCATTACGCCCGGCAACGCGCTGCGGCCTGAGGACATTGCCGCCGCCGGAACGCGTGCCGACCCGGACGTTGCCGCCTATGCCCTGCGCCTGGGCGACGACGCGCTGGTTCTGGCGCAGCGGCTCGGCTGGTGGATTTCCCGTGCCCCGGAGCTGGAAGAGGACGTGGCGCTGGGGAACATCGCCCTGGACCTGATCGGCCATGCCCGCTCCTTCCTCAGCTATGCGGGCAGCGCGGACGGCCGCACCGAGGACGACCTCGCGTACTGGCGGAAGGAAACCGAGTTCCGGTCCGCGCACCTGATGGAACAGCCCAACGGCGACTTTGCCCGGACCATCGCCAGGCAGCTGGCCGTCTCGTTCTACTCCTTCGAGCTGTACACCGCCCTGCAGCACTCCGCCGACCCGACCCTTGCCGCGATCGCTGCAAAGGCGGTCAAGGAAGTGGATTACCACCGGGACCACAGCGCCCAGTGGGTGCTCCGGCTCGGCCTGGGCACGGACGAATCCCGACGCCGGATGATCCGGGCGCTGGAACTGACCTGGCCGTATGTGGGTGAGCTGTTCGACGACGACGAGCTGGTGCGCATCCTCGGCGGCCGGGCGGTCCTGCCCTCGGCCCTGAAGCCGGCCTTCGACCGCGGCATCACCGCCGTGCTACGCAAGGCCGAGCTGGAGGTGCCTGCGGTGCCGGCCGCTCCCGGCGGCGGCCGGAGGGGGCAGCACAGCGAGCACCTCGGGTACCTGCTGGCCGAAATGCAGGTCCTGGCCCGCGAACACCCCGGTGCCACATGGTGACGGCCGTGACGTCCCCGTTCCGTTCCGTGGACCATTCAGCGGGGCGTGCCGCCGAGCGGTTTGAACATCCCGGTGAACGTCCGCCGGGCCACGCCGCCGAGCACGCCGGGGAGTATCCGGTGGAACATCCGGCCGAGCACACCGCAGAACGCCCGGCGGACCCCGCGGCTGCTTCTGCATGGGACGTCGCCGCCACGGTGTGTGATCCGGAGATTCCCGTGCTGACCATCGAGGACCTCGGTGTGCTGCGGCGGGTGGAACTTTCCGATGCCGGAGTGCACGTGGCCATCACCCCCACCTATTCGGGCTGCCCCGCCATGGACGCCATCCGACAGGACGTCACCGCTGCCCTGGGCGCTGCAGGCTATCCCAGCGTGCAGGTTTCCCTCGAGCTGGCGCCGGCGTGGACCACCGACTGGATGAGCAGCGCCGGCAAAGCCAAGCTGGACGCCTACGGCATCGCGCCGCCGTCGGGCCGGGCTACCGCCGGTCCGGTCCGGGTGGGCCTGAGCGTGAAATGCCCCCAGTGCTCCTCCCTGAATACCCGCGAGCTGACCCGGTTCGGATCCACGTCCTGCAAGGCGCTGTGGGTGTGCGGCGACTGCCGGGAACCGTTCGACTACTTCAAGGTGCTCTGAAGCGATGACCGCTCTTCCCGATGCCCCGCCCCGCCGCGGAGCCTTCCATCCCCTGACCGTTGCCGCCGTGCGCCGGCTGACCGGCGACGCCGTGGAGGTCACCTTCGCGGTGCCGTCCGGGCTTGTGGAGGCCTACTCCTATCTCCCGGGACAATACGTTGCCCTCCGCACGGTGCTGGACGGCACGGAACTGAGGCGCAGCTACTCCATCTGCGCGGAGCCGAGACCCGGCGAACTGCGGGTGGCCGTCAAGCGGGACCTGGGCGGGCTGTTTTCCTCCTGGGTGAATGAACACCTGAAGGCAGGGGATGTGCTGGACGTGATGAGCCCGGCCGGCAGTTTCACCTCCCGGCATGCGCCCGGCACCCCGGATCTGGGTCCGGCCTCGGGGCAGGTGTTTGCCGCGGTCGCCGCAGGATCCGGCATTACCCCGGTGATCGCGATTGCCCGTACCGTGCTGGCTTCCTCCACCACAACGCGCTTCGATCTGGTCTACGCCAACAAGGCGGCCATGGACGTGATGTTCCTGGAGGAGCTTGCGGACCTGAAGGACCGTTATCCGTCCCGGTTCGCCCTGCACCATGTCCTCTCCCGCGAGCAGCGGATCTCGCCGCTGCTCAGCGGACGGCTCGACGCCGGCAAACTCACCACCCTGATCGACTCCGTGCTGCCGGCCGCCACGGTGGATGAATGGTTCCTCTGCGGCCCGTTCGACCTAGTCCAGCTCTGCCGCGATGCCCTGGCCGAACGCGGCGTCGACCCCGCCCGGGTGCGCTTTGAACTGTTCACCACCGGGCGGCCCGACCGACCGGAAGGCTCCGCCGGGCGGCCGGTCCTCCCCGACAGCTCCGGGGAGAACTACGACATCACCTTCCGGCTGGACGGGCTCCAGGGCAAGGTGGCCAGCCCCGTCCATGCCCGCGAATCCGTGCTCAATGCGGCCCTCCGCGTACGCCCTGATGTGCCCTTCGCCTGCGCCGGCGGGGTCTGCGGAACCTGCCGGGCCAAACTGGTCTCCGGCACAGTGGACATGGAGGAAAACTATGCGCTGGAACCCGAGGAACTGGAACGCGGCTACGTCCTGACCTGCCAGAGCCGGCCCACCAGCCCGCAGGTGACCGTTGACTACGACGCCTAGGAGCACCCAATGATCGACCTGACCATCTCCGACGGCGTGGCCGAAGTTGTCCTCAACGCGCCGAAAAAACTCAACGCACTGGACGGTTCCGCCCTGGGGGAGCTGGGATCGGCCTACGACGACGCCGCGGCCGCCGGGGTACGGGCCCTCCTGCTGCGCGGGGAGGGCAGGAGCTTTTGTGCAGGGCGGGACCTTTCCACCGTCTCCCCGGAACACGACGACGCCCGCGGCTACCTCGTGGATGACCTGCTGCCGCTGCTGCAGAAGATGTCCGACTTCCCGGCTCCGACCTTCGCCGCAGCCCAGGGTGCGTGCCTGGGAGTAGGGCTCGGACTGCTGGTGGCCACCGACGTCGTTTATGTGGCTGCCGACGCGAAGATCGGCTCGCCGTTCGCGAACCTGGGCGCTGCGTTGGATTCGGGCGGGCACTGGCTGTTCACCGAACGGCTGGGACCGCACCGCACCCTGGACCTGATCTACACCGCGGACCTGATGACCGGCGCCGAGGCCGTAGCCGGCGGCCTGTTCAGCCGTGCCCTGGACCCGGCAGATCTGCTGGAGAGCACCCGGGTGACGGCCGTGCGCGTCGCGGCGGGCCCCACCCAGGCCTTCACCGCGTCCCGGGAACTGGTGGCACAGATCCGGGACCGGCGGCTGGGCTTCTGGGAGGCGCTGGAGGCCGAGAACACCGTGCAGGAAAAACTCAGCGGCACCCCCGACTATGCGGAGGGGATCAACGCCTTCCTGGGTAAGCGCAGGCCGGTTTTCCAGGGTTGACCGGACGGCTGACCGGATAGCTGGCCGGCGGTCTCACCGGCCCGTCTGACTGGATAGCTGGCCGGATAGCCGGCCGGCCGGATGGCTGGCCGGGGCCGTTCCGGGTCGGCTTGTGATGCGGCGGACACCGGACTAGGTTGGAACTAACTCGTAAGCATGCTTACAACAGGTGCTTGCCTGCGCTAGAGAACCCTGAGACACCGAGGAGGCGGAACATGGCCGACAGCTACAATCCGAACAATGACCCGGCGAACCCGGATAAGCCGAAGGATGCGCAAAAGGGCTCCGATACGCAGGAGGGCACCGGCAACCACGCCCACAGCGAGGCCAAGGCCGGAAGCACCAATCCTGATCCGATGGACGGCAACATCACCGGCCTCGAGCCCGGCGGCGGTGTTCCTCCGGGAGAGACCCCTCCGGCAGAGGACCAGATGAGCACCGACCAGGGCCACGACGAAAACTAAGCTGCAGAACACCGGCGGCCGGCGATGGAGCCGCCCACCGGGCCGGCGCCCGGCGGTGGGAGCCCGCCCGATCGCTAAAGCAGGGCCTGCAGCTGCAGGCCCTGCTTTTTTGTCGTCCCGCTGCGCGGCTAGCGGGTATCGCGCTCCTCAAACACCAGGAACGTCTGGGTGTCCAGGACTCCCGGCATGGACTGCAGCTGGTCGAAAATGACGCGGCGCAGATGAATGTTGTCCTCGGCGCGGACCAGGACAATAACGTCGAAGGACCCGCCCACCAGGGCGATGTGGTGGATCTCCGGAACCTCGCTGAGCCGGTCCTTCAGCTCCCGCCAGGCATGCTGGCGGACCTTCAGCGTCACATAGGCGGAGGAACCCAGGCCGGCCTTCTCCGGATCGACCAGTGCCGTAAAGCGGCTGAGCACACCGGACTCGGTGAGCCGGGCAATCCGTGAATAGGCATGCGCCCGGGAAATGTGGACTGCCTGCGCGACGGCGGTAAACGAGGCCCTGCCGTCGGCCCGCAGGACGGCGAGGATCTTCCGGTCAACATCATCAAGAGGCTGTACCTGCGTTGTCGTCATAATGTCCACGCTCTCCCCAAGTAATCTGCGTCACATCTGCAAGGTGTCCATCAGATTACCCCCGCACGCCGCAGTCGTCCAAGATTTGCGGGAATGCTGGTAACGATTCAGCGCCCGAAAGCATACTGGCAAGACAGAAGTTCCGCGTGCAACGATGCCGCGGCACTGCGGACGGAGGCTCATGATGACCATCTCTACCGGCAGGACGCCGCAGGCTGCCGTGGGCGCCGAAAGCGGTTCGGGTGCCGTAAGTGCCCTGCTGCCCTCGGACGTTCCCGTCCGGTTGATAGATGCCGACGGTGCCGCCCACCGGGATTCCCGGTACCCGCTGCCCGCCGGGGACCTGCTGCTGGAGGCGTATGCCCGTCTGGTGGCCGGCCGGCGGATCAACGACCAGGCCAACGCCCTGGTGCGGCAGGGCCGGCTGGCCGTCTACCCTTCCTCCCACGGTCAGGAAGCATGCCAGGTGGCCGCCGCTGCGGTGCTGGAAACCCGGGACTGGCTGTTCCCCACGTATCGGGACAGCGTTGCCGTCATATCCCGCGGAGTGGACCCGCTGCAGGTACTGACGCTGCTGCGCGGAAACTGGCACAGCGGATATGACCCCTACGAGCACCGGGTGGCTCCGCAGGCCACCCCGCTGGCCACCCAGCTGCTGCACGCCGTCGGCGTCGCGCACGCCGCCAAGCTCAAGGGAGAGGACACCGTGGTGCTGGCCCTGTGCGGTGACGGTGCCACCAGCGAGGGCGACTTCCATGAGGCGCTGAATTTCGCTGCGGTGTTCCATGTGCCCGTGGTGTTTTTCATCCAGAACAACGAATATGCCATCTCGGTGCCGTTGAAGAACCAGTCGGTGGCTCCGTCGCTGGCCCATAAGGCCGTCGGCTACGGGATGCCGGGGGAGCGGGTGGACGGTAACGACGTCGCCGCCCTCCTCTCCGTCCTCGGAGCGGCTGTCCAGCGTGCGCGGGAAGGCGGCGGCCCTGCCCTGGTCGAAGCGCATACCTACCGCATGCAGGCCCACACCAACGCCGACGACGCCACCCGGTACCGCTCAGCCGAAGAAGTGCAGGACTGGGTGCCGCGGGATCCGCTGGTCCGGACCCGGAGCTATCTGCGCGGCCTCGGGCTACTGGACGACGCCCGGGAGGAAGAGCTGGCCCAGGCGGCCGAGGAAATCGCAGCGGCAATGCGGAACGGACTGAACACCGACGTCGACCCCGATCCAATGGCCCTGTTCGAGCATGTCTACACCGCACGCACCACTCAGCTGCGCGAGCAGGCCGAGCTGCTGCGCGGCGAACTGGAGCGGGACGCGGCGGAACGCGACGCACTTGCTCCCGGCGCTACCGGCGCTACCGGCGCTACCGGCAACTCCGGCACTGCAGGTGCTTCGCGGTGACCCCTCCCGATCCGAAAGGCAGCATCATGGCACCCTCCACGGACACCCGGCCCCAGGCACGGGAGGTGCCGGAAGCGGCAACGGACTCCGGGCCGGAAACCCTGACCTTCGCCAAAGCACTCAACGCCGCGCTCGCCGATGAGATGGCCGCCGATCCGACGGTGGTGGTCTTCGGCGAGGACGTGGGTCCGCTGGGTGGTGTCTTCCGGATTACCGACGGACTGACCGCCCGGTTCGGTGCCGACCGCTGCTTCGACACTCCGCTGGCCGAATCCGGGATCATGGGGATGGCCGTGGGCATGGCGATGAACGGGCTGCGTCCGGTGGTGGAGATGCAGTTCGACGCCTTCGCCTACCCTGCCTTCGAGCAGGTGGTCAGCCACGTGGCGAAGATGTCCAACCGGACCCGCGGAAAGGTGAAACTGCCGCTGGTGATCCGCATTCCGTACGCGGGCGGGATCGGCGGGGTGGAACACCACTGCGATTCCTCCGAGGCCTACTATGCCCACACCCCGGGCCTGACCGTCGTCGCCCCGGCAACCGTGGCGGATGCCTATACGCTCCTGCGTGATGCGGTCCGGCTGAACGATCCCGTGGTGTTCCTGGAACCGAAGAAGCTCTATTGGAGCAAGGAAACGGTGGATCTGGCCGCTTTGCGCCGTGCCGCCGACGAGGCACTGCGCACGGGTGGACGGATTTCCGGCGGTATCGGCACTGCTGCGGTGGCACGCCCCGGAACTGATGCAACCCTGGTGGCCTACGGTCCGTCCGTGTCGACGGCGCTGGCTGCGGCGGCCGCTGCGGAAGCCGAAGGACGGTCCCTGGAAGTGATCGACCTCCGCTCCATCGTTCCGTACGACGACGCGACCGTGGATGCCTCTGTTCGACGCACCGGACGCGCCGTGGTCGTTGCCGAAGCGCCGGGGTTCGCCTCCGTGGCCTCGGAAATCGCCGCCCGCATCTCCGAACGCTGCTTCCATTCCCTCGCCGCACCGGTGCTGCGGGTGACCGGGTTCGACATTCCGTATCCCGCACCCAAGCTGGAGCACTGGTTCCTTCCCGGGGTGGACCGCATCCTGGACGCCGTGGATGAGCTGCAGTGGGATGAGCCGGATGCTCCCGGTTCCACCGCGGCCGCCGGAACCGGGACGGATCCGCGATGAGTGTGCGTACCTTCCTGCTGCCCGACCTCGGTGAGGGCCTGACCGAGGCGGAACTCGTCAACTGGCTGGTGGCCGTGGGGGACACCGTGGTGGTGGACCAGCCGGTGGCGGAAGTGGAAACAGCCAAGTCCCTGGTGGAGGTTCCGTCGCCCTTTGCCGGACGCGTGGCGCAGCTGCATGGCCGGGCAGGTGAGAGTGTCGACGTCGGGCGTCCGTTGATCTCGGTGGAGACTGCCGCTGACGCAACGGCGGGAGCCGGGCCCGCCGCCGGAATGACGGTCTCGGGAAGCGGCGAAGCGATGGCACCTGCAGCAGCTGTAGGGCCTACGGAAGCGGCCGAGGCAGTGGTCGCTGCGGCGGCTGCGGGGGCGGCCGGGGCGTCTGCGGCGTCCGCGGCGTCTGCGGAGGGGGAGGCCTACCGGGAGGAAGAGAAAGCCGGGTCGGGGAACGTACTGATCGGCTATGGCACTCCGGCCAACGGCCAGTCGGCGAGGCGTTCCCGTGCACCGCGACGCGGCGCGGCTGCCGCGGCGGCTGCCGGTCCGGCTGCCGGCTCCGATGCCGCAGGATCCGCGCCCACGGAAGCTCCCCGGTGCATCTCTCCGCTGGTCCGGCGGAGAGCCCGGGATGCCGGACTGAGGCTGACGGATGTGTCCGGCAGCGGACCCGACGGGCTGATCCTGCGCCGCGACATCGAAGCACTGATGGTGGCTCCTGCGGGAGCGATTCCGGCGGCAGGCGCGGTTCCGGGGGACGCAGGAACGGCCGCGACCCCGGCGGACACAGGCACGGCCGCGGCCCCAACGGACGCGCGGACAGGGCTGGACGTCGCCTCGCGCACCCCGGTGCGCGGTCTCCGGCGAACCATAGCAACCAACCTCAGCCGCAGCCGCAGCCTCATCCCGGAAGCTACCGTCTGGGTGGATGTCGATGCGACGGCCCTGATGGACCTGCGGGCGGACCTGTCGCAGCAGGGCCAGGACGTCCCCTCTCTGCTGGCCTTCCTGGCCCGTTTCACCTTGGCCGGACTCGCACGGTTCCCCGAGCTGAACACCCGCTTTGTCCCTGCGGGGGACGTCGGAGGGGAGAGGTCCCGGGAAAACACGGGAAACGGCGGCGAAGGACAGCAGGCCGTGATTGAAGCCTTCGACGGCGTCAACCTGGGCATTGCGGTCCAATCCGATCGCGGCCTGATGGTCCCGTCCGTCCGGCGGGCGGATGCTTTGACTACCCGGGGCCTGGACACGGAAATCCGCCGCCTCACCACGGCCGCCCAGACAGGCAAGGCGACACCTGCCGAACTCTCCTCGGGCACCTTCACCCTGAACAACTACGGTGTCTACGGTGTGGACGGCAGCGCCGCGATTATCAATTATCCGGAATCGGCCATCCTCGGAGTGGGACGCATCATCGAAAAACCGTGGGTGGTTTCCGGCCAGCTTGCGGTCCGGAGACTCACCCAGCTGACCCTGGTGTTCGACCACCGCGTCTGCGACGGCGCGACCGCCGGCGGTTTCCTGCGCTACGTCGCCGATGCCGTCGAAAATCCCGGCCGCATCCTGGTGGACCTGTAATACGTGGAATGGGAAGCCGCACGCGATAGGTTGGAATCCGGCCGGGGAAAAGGAAAGCTGACATGACCGAAACACCGCAGCACGTCACCACCCAGCGCGGATGGCAGGAGGTGGCGCCCCGGATCTGGGTGCGCCCGAATGCTGCCTTCGCCGTCAACACCGGGCTGGTGATCGGCGACGAGCGGGCCCTGCTCATCGATACCGGTGCAGGCCCCGCAATGGCACAGGAGATTTACGACGCCGTCCGGACGCTGACGGACCTGCCGTTGACGGCGGTGAACACGCATGCGCACTTTGACCATTACTTCGGCAACGCCCTGATGCTCGCCAATGGTGTGGAGGATATCTGGGCTACCGCCGGATGCGCTGCCAGCATCCGGGAAAACGGGAACAGCCACCGTCCGCAGGCCGCTGACGCGGAACCGGAAATGGCCGTGGCCATGGGCGGAAACACGGAGCTTGCCGAACCCACGAAGCTGGTGGAGGACACCCCGGTGGACCTTGACCTGGGCGGCATCTCCGTGACCCTCTTCCACCTCGGACGCGGGCATACGGACCACGACCTGCTGGTCGGCGCAGGGGATGTCCTCTTCACCGGCGACCTCGTGGAACAGGGGGCTGACCCCGCCTTCGAGGACGCGTTCCCGAAGGACTGGATCCGCACCCTGGGGAAGATCGCGGCGCTCGAAGATCTCTACACGGTGTTCGTCCCGGGCCACGGCAAACCCGTCACCGTGGAATTCATCACCACCCAGATGAACAAGATGCGCACCGCCGTCGCCGTCACCCGCAGCGCAATGGACCAGGCCTCGGTGGACATGACGAAGGCAATTCCCATCCTGCCGTACGGTCCGGACCAGTCCCGCGCACTGCTCACACGCCTGCGGACCCTCGCCCGGTGGAAGTGGCTCAAGAAGTAGTCCGGGCCGGAACGGTACCCGTTCAGCGATAGTCTGGGGCCGTGCCAGCGGACGAGTTCAGCCTTCGGAAAATTGCCATTCCGGCCTACGGGCCTACCCTGCTCTACGGGCTGGCGACCGGTGCCATCCTGCCGGTGATTGCACTCACCGCCCGCGGGCTTGGCGCCACCGTGGCGCTGGCTGCCCTGGTCATCACGCTGACCGGAGTCGGTTCGCTCCTAACCAATGTGCCGGCCACTATTGTGACCACACGCTTCGGGGAGAAATGGGCGCTGGTTGCCGCGTCGGCCTGGTGCGCGCTGGCAATGGTCCTGGCCGCAGCCGTCCCGGTGCTGGAGGTTTTCGCCCTGGCCGTCTTTATGGTCGGCATGGCCGGCTCGGTATTCGGCCTTGCCCGCCAGAGCTACCTGACGGAGGCGGTCCCGGCGCACTTCCGGGCGCGTGCCCTGTCCACCCTCGGCGGCGTCAACCGGATCGGCGTCTTTATCGGCCCCTTCGCCGCCGCCGGTGCCATCGCCCTCTTCGGCACCACGGGAGCGTACTGGGTGGGTGCCGCGGCAGCTGTCGGTGCCGGAATCCTCAGCCTGCAGGTCCCCGATCTTGCTGTCCGGCCAGGGAGATCCGGGACGAAGGTTTCCGGAGCCGACGCCGGCCCCGCGCCCACGGTGCGGTCCATCCTGCGCAGCCATGCCAGGGTGTTCCGGACCATCGGCATCGGGGTGTTGCTGATCGCTGCCGTCCGCGCCACGCGCCAGGCGGTCATTCCGCTCTGGGGCCAGCACATCGGCCTGGATCCCACGCAGACGGCGCTGATCTACGGGCTTTCCGGGGCCATCGACATGCTCATCTTCTACCCCGCAGGCAAAGCGATGGACACCTGGGGACGGCGCTCCGTGGCAGTACCCTGCATGCTGATCATGGGGCTGGGCCTCGGGCTGCTGCCGCTGGCGTCCGAAGCGACCGGACTGCTGCTGGCAGCGCTGCTCATCGGGTTCGGCAACGGCATCGGTTCCGGGATTGTCATGACCCTCGGGGCGGACTTTTCACCGTCACCCGGACGCCCGCAGTTCCTGGGGATCTGGCGGCTGCTGGCGGACCTCGGCACCATGGGCGGGCCCGGCATCCTCTCCGGCGTTACCGCACTGGTGTCACTCTCGGCGGGAATCGGGGCCACCGCGGTCCTGGGGCTGCTGGGCGCCGTTGTGCTCTGGATCTGGGTGCCCGGCCGGAAAGCCGCGGCCGGTTCCGCCACCTTGCCCCGGGGACGCTAGCGCCGCACATGGCCCCCACCTTCCACCTCGGGCTGCCTGCACGTGCGCTCCGCGAGCATCCCGGCACTTAGGCCTCCCGGCCTCTACATCGCAGTCTGCCCGTTTAGTGCTGCGCTAACGCCGGGCAGGGTCTCCGGCCTGCTGGCTGAAAAGCCAGCAGGCGAGGGCGCTGACCAGATAACCCACGCCCACAATGAGCGTCAGGCCCGCCCAGAAATACAGCGGCGCGGACGTGGTGGCAGCCGCCGGATCCATGCGGGCATAGAAATACAGGCCCAGGCTCGCGGCCGTGGCCAGCACTCCCGGTACGGCGCAGAGCAGGGCTATGGCTTTTGCGGAGCCCTGTGCGGCTCCCTTGGCCGGCCAGCGGTTCCACTCAGGATTGGTCCGCATCATCACCAGGCCGCCGACCAGTGTCCAGGCCGCCACCACCAGAAGCGAGGCGACGACGTCGGCCGGCCGGTGCCAGAGGTTCAGGAATGTGGCAGCACCCGCGAGCACGGCATAGCTGCCGCCAAAAAGCGCAGCGAGGGGCCGCCAGCGCGGCGAGGCGAGCAGGAATACCGCAGCAGCGGCAGAGGCGGCCAGCGTGGTGTGGCCGGACGGCAGCGAATTGAAGTCCAGCGTCACCACCCCGCGGTCGGGACGGTCCAGCACGGTCCGCTTCAGCAGCTGGCTGCTGACATTCGCGGCCCCGAAGGTGCCCAGGGCAATAACCGCCGGTGAAATCCGGTGCCGCAGGATGGTCACAAACACGACCACGATCACGGCAATGAACACCGAGATCAGCGGCAGCTCGTCGAGGAAGGCGATCGCCGGCCGTTCCGTGGCCGGAGCGATCAGCTCGGCTTCCTTGAAGGCCGACTCATCGGCGAGCTGGCCGGTGGTGGTGCGGACGAAGAACCAGTAGGTTGCGGCAACGCCGGCAGCACACATGAGGGCGGCGAAAAGGAAGAGAGCCGGATTATGCGCAGCCGGTCGTTGGGCACGGGCGCGCTGTGCCAGCAAGTTGCGAGTATCCATCGCTTCCAGACTGCCACATCATCGTGATGGTTACCTGTTCGCGTCGAACGGAGCCTTGGCACCGGACGTCAAAGCGTAGGCTGGCAGGGTGCCGAAGAGTCCCGATCTGTCCGTCCTCCTTGCCGGAGCACGCGTTGTTTCCATCCCCATGCGGGTGAAGTTCCGCGGCATCCTCCACCGCGAGGCCCTGCTGCTTTCGGGCCCGGCCGGCTGGGGTGAATTCGCGCCCTTCCCGGAGTACTCCGACGCCGAGGCCGCACCCTGGCTCGCTTCCGCCCTGGAAGCCGCGGAGGAGGGCTATCCCGAGCCGGTGCGCAGCTCCATCCCGGTCAACGGCACGGTTCCCGCTGTCGCAGTCAACGAGGTGGAAGCCGTGCTGGCCCGGTTCGGAAAGGTCCCTGCCGTGAAGGTCAAGGTTGCCGAGACCGGCCAGACCCCGCAGGAGGACCTGGCCCGGGTGGCCGAGGTCCGCCGCCTGTTGCCCGACGCCGGTATCCGCGTGGATGCGAACGCGGGCTGGGACGTGCCCACCGCCGTCGACACGCTGACCCTGCTGGCGGAGGCCGGGCTGGAATATGCTGAGCAGCCCGTCGCCGGAATTGCGGGCCTGCGTGCCGTGCGGACCGAGCTGCGCCGGCGCGGGGTTCCGGTGCTGATTGCCGCCGACGAAAGCGTACGGAAGGAAACCGATCCGCTGAAGGTGGCCCGGGAAGACGCGGCGGATCTGATCATCATCAAGGCGGCACCGCTCGGCGGCGTGCGCCGCGCAGTGCAGATCGTTGCGCAGGCCGGACTGCCCGCCGTGGTGAGCTCCGCCATCGACACCTCGGTGGGGATCCGCACCGGAGTGGCACTGGCCGCAGCGCTGCCCGAGCTTCCCTACGCCTGCGGTCTGGGGACGCTTTCGCTGATGGCAGGGGACGTGACCGAGGAGTCCCTGCTGCCCGACGGCGGTGCCCTGGCCGTGCGCGACGTGCCGGTGTCCGAGGAGCTGCTGGAGCGGTATGGCGCCTCACCGGAGCGCCGGCAGTGGTGGCTGGACAGGCTGGAACGGGTGCATGCGCAGTTGGTGACGGCGGAGCAGCGCTAGGCGCCGATCCGCACATATGTCACGCCGGCGTCGGCGTCAGCCGCCGATGCCGGTGACCCCGACCATGATGGGGACAATGCTGATGATGAGCGCTGCCCCGAGGATGTCGAAGACGAGTCCCGTGCGGATCATCCTGGTGATGGGTATGGTTCCGGACCCATAGACAATGGCGTTCTGCGGCGTCGATACCGGGAGCATAAAGCCGAAGGATGCCGCGAAAGTCGCCGCCAGGGCGGGAATGAAGGGGTCCACATCCATCGCCACGCACAGGGGAATCACGATGGGCACAACGACGGCCGCAGAGGCGGTGTTGCTGGTGGTTTCCGAGATGAGGATAGCCAGTATCACTGAGAAGGCGGTGATGGTGATGACGCTGGTGACGCCCAGGGTGTCGGAGGCGGTGGTTCCGATGGTTTCCGCCAGACCCGTGGCCGACAGCAGGGAACCGAAGATGATGCCCGTGCCGAAGAGGACGATGGTTCCCCAGTCGATCTTGGCTGCATCGGACCAGGTGAGGGTGGCTTCGCGCTTCTTCCAATCGGTGGGGAGGATGAACAGCAGTGAGGCCCCGAGCACTGCCACGATGCCTTCGTCCAGCCTGTCGTCCAGGAAGATGTACTGCTCGGATTCCGTGCCGAAGATAAGGCTCGCGAACGCGGGGAGCAGCCAGAGAGTGACGGTAAAACCGAAGGCGATCAGGGTGTTGACCTCTGCCCGCTTCATTTTCCCCTGCTCGGCTTTTTTCTCGCTGATGAACCCGTCAACGCCTTCAATCCTGCGGATCTCGGGCTTATTGAGCAGGAACATAACGAGGGCGAGCACGATGAACATGGCGAGGCAGAGCGGTGCAGCGGTGGCGGCCCACTGGGCAAACGAGATGCGCACGCCCGTCGCTTCCTCGATCAGGCCGCGGCCGATGAGGTTCGGCGGAGAACCCACAGGCGTGAGCAGTCCGCCCACGCTGGCGCCGTAGGCCAGCATCAGCATCAGCGCGGCACCGACGCGCAGGCGCAACGGGTCGAAGTCGGACTTGACGACGCCACGGTTCTGCAGAAGTTCGCCGATGACCGTGAGGATGCCCAGAGCCGTAGGCAGCAGCATAGCCACCGTTGCGGTGTTCGACACGAAAGCAGAGAGCAGGCAGGTGATCACTCCGAAGGCGGTGATAATACGGTACGTCGACTTTGCCACTCCGGGGACGGAGAGAACGGCGAAGGCCAGCCGCTGCGCGATGCCGTGTTTGAGCATGGCTTGGGCCAGTATGAAGGCGCCGATAAACGTGAAGATGGTTGTGGAGCCAAAGGGCTGCAGGACCTCCGCGGCCGGTGCGATCCCGAGGATCACTACGGCGGCAACCCCCATGAGGCCACCCACGGGGATGGGCACCGGTTCGCAGATCCACAGGATGATCACGCCGAGCAGGACCGCAGCCAGCAGCTGCTGGGTCGGGTCCATTGCTGTGGGCAGGAGTGCGAAGACGATTGCGACGGCTGGGGCGAGGAACAACCCCAGGGTCTGGCGTGCCCGCTCAAACTTTTCCTCGCGGGGAGAGAGGGATTGTTCGCTTAGGCTCCGGAACGTTTTCCCGCCCAGCAGGGCGGCTTTGACGTCGGTGAACCCCGGCGTCTTCGGGGCCGGCATGGACAGCGGCGCATTCTGGGACATCTTCGTCCTCCGGACATCGGGTGCAATTTTTCGGTTCGACGGGCCGCGGCCCGTGGTGTGCCGCCGTGGAACTGAAACGGCACAACCGCCGGATAACCCCTGCGGGTCATCCGGCGGCTACGGCACTGATTTCATCGGCGATGGCTTTTCCCAGTTGCTCGGTGGTTCCGTTGCCGCCCAGATCGGGAGTGAGGGAGACATCTCCCCGGGCCAGCACGTTCTCGAAAGCCTGGACCACGGCGGCTGCTGCTGCAGGCTCACCCAGGTGCTGCAGCATCATGGACGCACTCCAGATCTGGCCGATGGGGTTCGCGATACCCTGGCCGGCAATGTCCGGAGCAGATCCGTGAACGGGTTCGAAAAGGCTCGGGAAGCGGCGTTCGGGGTTTATGTTGCCGCTGGGCGCGATGCCGATGGTGCCCGTGCATGCCGGGCCCAGGTCCGAGAGGATGTCGCCGAAGAGGTTGCTGGCCACGACTACGTCAAACCTTTCGGGATGCAGCACGAAGTGCGCCGTCAGGATGTCGATGTGGTAGCTGTCGACCCTCACCTCTGCGTAATTGCCGGACATTTGAGCTACACGCTCGTCCCAGTACGGCATGGTCACCGAAATCCCGTTGCTTTTGGTGGCGGAGGTCAGGTGCTTTTCGGGACGGCTGCCGGCGAGGTCGAACGCGTACTTGAGGATGCGGTCTACACCGGTCCGGGTCATCACCGTTTCCTGGATCACCGTTTCCCTGTCGGTGCCCTCGAATATCCGCCCGCCAATGCTGGAATACTCGCCCTCGGTGTTCTCGCGGACAACGTAAAAGTCGATGTCCCCGGGCCGGCGGTCCGCCAACGGACTCCGGACTCCGGCCAGCAGCTTCACCGGCCGGAGGTTGACGTACTGGTCGAAATGGCGGCGAAACTGGAGGAGGCTTCCCCACAGGGATATATGGTCCGGAACTGTCTCAGGGGAGCCGACAGCACCGAAGAAGATGGCGTCGAAACCCTCAAGCTGCTCAACCCAGTTGTCCGGCAGCATCCTGCCGTGCTTGAGGTAATAGTCACCGTTGGCAAAGTCGAAGTCGGTGCTCTTCAAGGTGAAGTCAAAGGCCTCAGCTGCGGCAGCCAACGCCCGCATTCCTTCAGGCACCACTTCCTGTCCGATCCCGTCTCCGGCAATGGTTGCGATTTTGTGGGTCTGCGTCATAGCGGACCTTCCGGTCGCGGCGGCATGCGCCATGCGAGTCTCAAGGTGCTGGTTCCATCAGTGTAGGGACGGCATGAACGTACGGTTAGACCTTCCCGGCAAAGCATGATGCCCCGTTCAGAAAGAAGGGATTCGGCTGGGGATGCAGCACGGAGCGGAAGCACGCACCGGTGACCCCTGCAATGCGGGCGCTACGGTCCGGACGAACCCTAGGATGGAAGAGTGAACGGAACCCCGAAGTCTCCCAACCCGTCCTCGGCAGCCGGGCCGTCTGCCTCCTCTGCGACCGGCACCTCTGACCTGGCGGATGCGGCACGGACCGGATTGAGCTCCCTCCAGGCAGCCCGCTCCGCCGTCGCCGCCCTGGCTTCCGCAGGAGTGCGCGACGTCGTCCTGGCCCCGGGATCGCGCAGCGCACCGCTGGCCTACGCGCTGGCGGAAGCGGAACTGCAGGAGCGGATGCGGGTGCACGTACGGATTGATGAACGGGTTGCCGGCTTTACTGCCCTCGGCCTGGCCCGCGGCGGGCGTCGTCCCGCAGCCGTCGTGACGACGTCGGGCACTGCCGTGGGTGAACTGATGCCTGCCGTGATGGAAGCCCACCATGCCGGTGTTCCGCTGGTGGTCCTCTCCGCGGACAGGCCGGCGGAGCTGCACGGCACCGGTGCCAACCAGACCACGGTGCAGCCGGGCCTCTTTGCCCACTTCCCGGTGACGGCTGCGGATGTGGAGGCCGGCACCGATCCTGCCGAAGCCATTTCCGCCGCCCTGGCCCGCCTCGGCAACGGGATTCCCGTGGGGCCGGTGCATGTGAACCTCCAGTTCCGGGATCCGCTGACCCCCGGCGAGACCGACCCCTTGTTCCTCGAATCCGGCTCCGTTCCGGAGCCTTTGCCCTTCTCCGCTCCGGTTCCGGCGGAGGACCGGATCCCTGCCGCCGATCCGCCGATTCCCGGCACCCACCGCACCGTGGTGGTGGCGGGCGACGGCGCCGGGGAGCTCGCTGCGCTCTTTGCCCTGCGTGCCGGGCTGCCGCTGCTGGCGGAACCGTCCTCCAATGCCCGCATCGGTCCCAACGCCGTGGGTGCCTACCGCCTGCTGCTGCCGGAACTCGGCCCGATGATTGAACGAGTCGTGGTGTTCGGCCGCCCCACGCTCTCCCGTCCGGTGGCGGCGCTGCTGGCCCGCACCGACGTCGAGAAGGCCCTGTACCTGCCCCGGCCGGTGAACTGGTTTACCGAGGGACGGCGTCCGGAAACCATCATCAGCGACATTCCCGGGCTCTTCGCGTTCGCGGGAACCGGTGCGCCCGGCTGGCTGGAGCAGTGGCGGACGGCCTCGGAAGCAGCCATGAACACGCTGAACAACCTGCTGGAACAGCAGACCGAATTGACCGGGCTCCAGGTCGCCGACCTGGTGTGGGATGCCGCAGACGCCAACCTGGTGCTCGGTTCCTCCAACGTCATCCGGGACATGGACCTGGTTGCCTCTCCGGGCTGGCATCCGCTGGACGTATACGCCAACCGTGGCCTCGCCGGGATCGACGGGACCATCTCCACTGCCACGGGCATTGCGCTCGCCAACGGTATTCCCACCCGGCTGCTGCTGGGGGACCTCACGTTCCTGCACGACGCCGGAGCGCTGCTCCTGGGCAATGGGGAGGACGAGCCGGACCTGCAGATGATCGTGTTGAACGACGCCGGCGGCGGCATCTTCTCAGTCCTTGAACACGGTGCACTGGGGGAGGACCCCCGGTACACAGCCCTGGTGGAACGCTTCTTCGGGACACCGCACCGCGCCGACCTGGCCGCGTTGTGCCGCGGCTACGGTGTCCGGCACCAGATGGTCCGCTCTGCCGATGAACTTGTTGCGGCACTTGCGGAGCCGGTTCGTGGACGGTCGGTGCTGGAAGTACGCACGGCACGGGAAACGCTGCGTGGTCTGCATCAGCAGGTGCAGGCGGCAGTGAGTGCAGCGGTGCGGAGCTAACCGGGCGGCCTGTACGCCCGCCCCGGCGAAGCGTAGCGTCGCTGCATGGTTACCCCGCTCGATGCCTTACCGAAGATTGGGGTGCCGGCTGCCCGTGCCCTGGCCGGGGCAGGCTATATGACTCACTGCGCAAACTGACCGGCGTCCCGCAGGCGGAACTCGCCTCCCTGCACGGCATGGGTCCGAAGACGCTGCGGCTCATAGTGCAGGCGATGGAAGAACACGGACTCGCTCTGGGCTGAGTGGAGCGGCTTCCCAAGCCCGGGAAACACAGCGCGGCCTGCACCTTAGAGATGCAGGCCGCGCTGGCGGGTGTGTTGCTTAGCTTCCGGCCGCCGGGCTGGATGAACCGGCGGCGGCAGGAACCTTCTAGAGAACCTTGGAGAGGAACGCCCGGGTGCGTTCGTGCTGCGGGTTGCCCAGGACGTCCTCGGGACGTCCCTGTTCCACAACGACGCCGCCGTCCATGAAGACCACGCGGTCGCCTACTTCACGGGCGAAGCCCATCTCGTGCGTCACCACCATCATGGTCATGCCTTCCTCGGCAAGCTGGCGCATGACGGCGAGCACGTCGCCTACGAGTTCCGGGTCGAGCGCGCTGGTGGGCTCGTCGAACAGCATCATGTCCGGATCCATGGACAGTGCACGGGCAATGGCCACACGCTGCTGCTGGCCGCCGGAGAGCTGGGCGGGGAATGCCGTGGCGCGGTCTTCCAGACCCACCTTGGCGAGGTTCTTCAGGGCTATCTTGGAGGCTTCCTCCTGGCCGCGCTTCTTCGCCCGGCGCTGCGCCAGGGTCAGGTTGCGCAGCACGTTCAGGTGCGGGAAGAGGTTGAACTGCTGGAAGACCATGCCGATGCGGGTGCGTACCTTGTCCAGGTCCGTGTCGGGGTGGGTAATATCCACACCCTCCACCAGAACGGTGCCGCTGGTGGGCTCCTCCAGGCGGTTGACGCAGCGCAGCAGGGTGGACTTGCCGGAACCGGACGGACCGATCACGCAGACCACTTCGCCCTGGTCTACATGGAAGTCGATGCCTTTCAGGACCTCGTTGCTTCCGAAGGACTTGTGAAGGTTGCGGACCTCGATGGCAGGGGCGTTGGTGTTGGGAACGCTCATGGCTGCTACCTGCCTCTCTGGTTGTGTCGTTCAAGCTTTGCCACCAGCTGGGTCAGCGGCAGCGTAATGATCAGGTACATCAGGGCAGCGAGAACCAGCGGTGTGGCGTTCGCGGTCTGCGATACGGAGTCGCGTGCAAAGGTGGTCAGCTCGCGGTCCTGCAGGGCCATGCCGGCAATGAAGAGCAGCGAGGTGTCCTTGATCAGGATGACCAGTTCGTTGGTCAGCGGCGGCGTGATGATCCGGAAAGCCTGGGGCAGGGTCACGGAGATCATGGTCCAGGCCGGACCCATGCCCAGCGAGCGGGCAGCCTCGGCCTGGCCGGAGGGGACTGCCTGGATCCCGGCGCGGATGGTCTCGGCGATGTAAGCGCCGGAGACAATGATCAGGGCCAGGAGCCCTGCGCCTGCGCTGCCTCCCGGCGGACGCCAGTCAAAGGCAATCGGAACTGCGAAGGCGAATCCGAAGATCACCAGCAGTGCAGGGAGTCCGCGGAAGAGTTCGATGTAGGCCGTGGCGGCCCAGCGGTACGGCGCAACGGGGGAAAGCTTCATCAGCGCCAGCAGCAGGCCCAGGAGGAGCCCGCCGGCGAAAGCGATGACGGTGTAGATAATCGTGTTCTTGACCGCCACCGTGATGATGGTGGGGAAGGCCTCACGGGCCACCTCGGCGTCGAAGAAGTTCTCGCGGATGGCTTCCCAATCCGCAGCCAGCACTACGGCTACCAGTGCGATGACGAAAACGGCGTACAGGACGCCCCGGAACAGGCGTCTACGGGTGGAGGGTTTCAAAATGGGGGCCTTCCGGGGAAGAAAAGGGGCCGTCCCGGGCACCCGGCCCGGGACGACTCAGTGGTCTAGGCGTTATTCGGTGAAGTACTTGTCGTAAATCTCCTGGTATTTGCCGTTGTCCCGCAGCTCAGTGAGCTGCTCGTTAACGGCGGAGATGAGCTCGGTGTTGTCCTTGTCCATGGCGAAGCCGTAGGACTCATCGGTCTCATACTCTTCGGCGATGGTGAAGTCTCCATCCTCCGTGTGTCCAATGTTCACCGGCAGGTCCTGGAGCACAGCATCGACGTTACCGGACTGGATAGCCGGGAACAGTTCGCCGTCGCTCGGGAAAGCCACGATTTCCGCGCCGGGAGCATTCTCCCGGGCGTACGACTCACCGGTGGTGTTTCCCTGGACGCCGAGCTTCTTGCCCTCCAGGTCATCAATGCTCTTGATGTCCGAGCCGGCAGGGACCAGCAGCGACTGCAGCGAGTCGTAGTACGGATCGGCGAAGCCCATGGCCTCTTCACGTTCCGGGGTGATGGTGATGGCGCTGGCTTCAAGGTCGCACTGTCCGGCCGCGAGCACGGTGCCGCTGGCAATTCCCTCGAACCCGGCGTCCTGGACTGCCAGTTCAAGGTCGAGACCCGCCGCGATCTCCTTGACCAGTTCCATGTCGAACCCGGTGTACTCGCCGTTCTCTTCATACTCGAACGGTACGTACGGGATGTCCGAGCAGACCGTCAGCGTGCCCTCGGAGACCAGATTGAATCCGTTGGCAGCGCCGTCGGAGGCTCCGGCGTCGTCACCACCGCAGGCGGTCAGCGAAAGGGCGCCGATGGCCAAAAAGGTGAAGGCGGCGGTGCGGGCTTTGTACGGCATTGGTTTACAACCTTACGTCGGACGGAGTGAGCAGTCTCACCCGTAGCTGGGTATTGGGATGCAGTCTAGAGCGTACGTAGTCCATATTTCGGTAACGTGTCCGCCACTGCCGGCAACAGGACAGAAGCCCCGTGCCGCTCCCGGCACCCGGTCTGCGGCGTGGCTACTTCGTGAAGAACCGGTCATGGAGCTCCTGGTACTTCCCATTCTCCCGCAGATCAGCAAGCTGTTTATTCACCTCGGCAACGAGTTCCTCACTGCCGTCCTTCTTCATGGCAAAGCCGTAGGACTCACCCGTTTCGAAACTGGCCGAAATCCTAAACTTGCCGTCCTCGGTGTGGTCCTGGTTCACCGCGTGATCCTGCAGAACCGCATCAATGTTTCCGGCCTGCAGTCCCTGGAACAGCTCTGCATCGGTCTGGAAGGACATGATCTCTGCATCGGCGGCATTTTCCCGTGCATAGCTCTCGCCGGTGGTGCCCTGCTGGACCCCTACCTTCTTGCCCGCCAGATCTGCCAGGGAGGCGACTGAGGAATCGGCGGGAACCAGGAGGGTCTGCGGCGAGTCATAGTACGGGTCCGAAAATGCCAGCTTCTCGGCACGGGCGTCGGTGATGGACATGGCTGCGGCAATCACGTCGCACTGGCGGGCAGCCAGTACGGTTCCGCTCTGCAGGCCGTCGAATCCAACGTTCTGCACCTCATGCTCCAGGCCCATGCCCTTGGCGATTTCGCGGGTGAGTTCGATGTCGAAACCGGTGAACTCACCGTCCACCACGTATTCAAACGGCTTGAAAGGAACGTTGGAGCAGACCGTAAGGGTGCCCTCGTTGACCATGGAGAGGCCGGATTCATCACTGTCGCTTCCACCGCCGCAAGCGGTCAGGGACAGTGCCGAGATGGCAAGCAGGGCGGCAACGGTGGTGCGGGCTTTGTGCGGCATAACGATTTCAGGACCTTTTTGTGGCAGGAATGGATTGGGCCGCAGGCGGAAACCGAACCGTCTCCAAAGCGGCGTCGCGCGGAAGCGCCCGGAGACGACTTCCGAGTTTCTATTCTACTCACTGTAATTTTATGCAAGAAACCATGTGGCTATGCAGTCGGTCTCGCGGGGTGTCCGGAGCAGTGCCGGTACGGGTCAGGAACCCGCAGGCGAGGATGCGAAATCGGGGCTGCGCAGCGGAACGGCACCCGGCCGGTCCAGACCGAGGGCCTCGAGCATTGGCCGGAACTTGCTCCAGGTTTCCTCTAGTTCCGCCGCAGGATTGGAGCCGGCAACGATGCCGCAGCCTGCATAAAGCCGGACGTCGGTGGGGCTTTCGATCACGGCGCCGCGCAGGGCGATGCCCCATTCACCGTTTCCGGCGGCATCCATCCAGCCCACAGGTCCCGCGTACGGACCGCGGTCCATGTGTTCAAGCTCACTAATCAGTTCGCCGGCCACGCTGGTGGGGAACCCGCAGACGGCGGCAGTGGGGTGCAGCGCCTCGACCAGAGTCAGCGGCGTGGGGACCGTTCCGTTGTGATCCGGAGCGAGTTCGGCCGTGACGTCGGAGGCCAGGTGCCAGACGTTGGGCAGTTCGAGGACAAACGGTTCGGTGTGGGAGGTCATCGAGGAGGTGAAGGGTTCCAGGGACCGGGTGAGGGAGTCGATCGCGATCTGGTGCTCGTGCTGCTGCTTGGCGGAGCCGGCAAGAACCCGCTGGGCATAGTCGGGATCATCGACGGGGGCGGTGGCGCGGTCCAGGGTGCCGGCCAGCACACGTGCCTGCGCCGTGCCGTCCTGCACCCGGATCAGCATCTCCGGCGTGGAGCCGATCAATCCGTCCACAGAGTAGGTCCAGCAGTCCCGGTAACGCACGGCCAGTTCGCGGAGCACCTGCGAAGCCACCAGGGGGCTGGCCAGCTTCACAGCAATATCGCGGGCCAGGACAATCTTGCTGAGGTCGCCGGCGGCGACGTGCGCCACCGAGCGTGCCACGGCGTTCTTCCATTCCGCCTCGCTCAGCATGCCGGGCAGGACCTGGTCCGCCGGGTCGCTTTCACGGTAGTGCGGCAGATCCTCCAGATAGCGGGCAAGTGCAGCCTTTGCCGTCTCGGCGTCGAGTTTCACCTCGGGATCCGTCGTCGTGTACGTCACCCAGCCGGCACCGTTCCGCAGGCCCACGACGATTTCCGGAACCACCAGGCGGGATTCGAAGGGGGAGCGCTTGGAGAAGGCAAAGGATCCGAAGGCCACGATGCCGGTGCCGGGGGCTGCCAGAGGGTCGTCGACCTCGGCCTGCGCCAGGAGGGACCGCCACCAATCCTGCGCCCGGGCAAACCGGTCAGGGCCGCTGGAGGTGAAGCGGGCGGCTTCGCCGAACCCTATGAGTCCCTCCTGGCGCCGGATCCAGCACAGCTGCTCGTCAAGTACCAGGAACTCCAGAAGACCAATGGTGGCGGAAAGCTCACCGACGGGCACGGTCACAGAACGCAGGGTGGTCATAGTGGTTCCACAGTACTCCGCCGCCGGTGCACGCCGGATATCGGGGCCCCCGGCTGAGAGGAACAAGACAGCGCGGCGGCCTGTTCGGCGGCCCTCCTATTGTTTGAGACAATGACAGAGTGAACCGCGCATCGTTGGAAAAACGCCCGGATGAAGTTGCTGCCATGTTTGATGACGTGGCACCTAAATACGACGTCGTAAACGACGTGCTGTCCCTCGGGCAGACACGCCGCTGGCGCCGCATTGTGGTGGACGCCGTCGGAGCCGTGCCCGGCCAGCGGGTCCTGGACCTTGCCGCCGGCACCGGCACCTCGAGCGAGCCCTACGCCGACGCCGGCATCGACGTCGTTGCCTGCGACTTCTCGCTCGGCATGCTCAAGGTAGGCAAGCGGCGCCGCCCGGATATCGACTTCGTTGCCGGCGATGCCACCAACCTGCCGTTCGAGGACAACTCCTTCGACGCCTCCACCATCTCCTTCGGCCTGCGCAACGTCAACGAGCCCAAGAAGGCCCTGGCGGAAATGCTCCGGGTCACCAAGCCCGGCGGACGCCTCGTCATTGCGGAATTCTCCTCACCGGTGGTTCCGGTGTGGCGCACCATGTACACCGAATACCTGATGCGTGCACTGCCGTCGATCGCCCGCAAGGTTGCCTCCAACCCCGATGCATATGTGTACCTGGCGGAATCCATCCGCGCCTGGCCGAACCAGGACGGCCTGGCTGCCTGGATCGCCGAAACCGGCTGGGAGGACGTTGCCTACCGCAACCTCACCGGCGGCATCGTGGCCGTACACCGCGCCGTCAAGCCCGGAGGACATCCGGCAAAGTGAAGGTCCTTATTGTCGGTGCCGGTCCCGCCGGTTCCACTGCCGCGTACTACCTCGCCTCTGCAGGGGTGGACGTCACCGTTCTTGAGAAGACCGCCTTCCCGCGGGAGAAGGTCTGCGGCGACGGCCTGACGCCGCGCGCCGTGCGTGAAATCCAGTACCTCGGCCTGCCGCACGACGAAGCCGAAGGCTGGCGCCGGAACAAGGGCCTGCGCCTGATCGCCGGCGGCCGCACACTCGAGCTGCCGTGGCCGGTACTCTCGGATTTCCCCGATTACGGCCTGATCCGCACCCGCCTCGGTTTCGACGAAGCCCTGGCCCGCCACGCGCAGGCGGCCGGAGCGAAGATCCTCGAGCGGCACACCGTGGTCTCCGCCATCCGCGGCGAGGACGGACGGGTCGAGGGCGCCGTCGCCAACATCCTGGACGAGAACGGCAGGCGCACCGGTGAACGGCGCGAGTTCTTCGCCGACGTCGTTCTGGCCGCCGACGGAAACTCGAGCCGTACCGCCTTGAGCCTGGGCATCGAAAAGCGCGATGACCGGCCCATGGGCGTGGCTGTGCGCACCTATTTCGAGAGCCCGCGCACCAATGACGACTGGATGGAAGGCTGGCTTGAGCTGCCCGACGCCTCCGGTAATCCGCTGCCCGGCTACGGCTGGGTCTTCGGCGTGGGAGACGGAACCTCCAATGTAGGCCTGGGCATCCTTAACTCCTCCAAGGAATTCGGGAAGCTGGACTACCGCAAGGTTCTGCGCGACTGGACTGCCGGCATGCCTGCGGAGTGGGGCTTCACCCCGGAAAACCAGGTCGGCGAGATCCGCGGCGCAGCGCTGCCGATGGGCTTCAACCGCACCCCGCATTACTCCCCGGGACTGCTTCTGCTCGGCGATGCGGGCGGAATGGTCAGCCCGTTCAACGGCGAAGGCATCTCCTATGCCATGGAGTCGGCGCGGTTTGCCGCCGAACACATCATCGAGGGGCAGGGGGCTGCGCTTGTCCCGGGCCTGCTGACCTCGCGTGCAGCGTTCGACGTCGAACTGCGCGGCTATGCCGGACACGTGCGGGAAGAGTGGGGAAGCCACTTCACCCTCGGCCGTATCTTCGCAGGCATGATCGGCCGGCCGGCCGTCATGAAACTGGCGCTGCGCACAGGAATGCCGATTCCCGTGCTGATGCGGTTTGTGGTGCGGATGCTCGCCAACCTCACGGACCGCAGCTCCAAGGGCATAGAGGATAGAGTGATTGCCTTACTGGAAATGCTGGTCCCGGCGGCAAGCAACCAGGGAACGCCGGCGATTTCCCGGCAGCCCGTGCAGCACCCGTGACGTTCAATGCCTGTTGTGTCCACCCGTTCCGACAAATAGTGAGTCTTGAACAGTGACTGAATCCACCAACACCAGCCCGGAGACCGCGCCGAGCACTTCCGCCCTGCCGCCGGGGTTCGCCCTGCTGGCGGAGGACCCGAGGCTCGGCCCTTCGATGGCCGCATCCCTGGAGCAGGTGGAAGTGCGGCTGCGTGAAGCCGTCGCGAACTCCGATCCTTTCGCCGACACCACCTCCCGGCACCTCGTGGAGGCCGGCGGCAAGCGGATCCGTCCGCTCCTGACGCTGCTGGCGTCCCATCTCGGTGCAGAGGATGCGCCCGACAAGGTCATCCAGTCGGCCGTGGTTGTTGAGCTGACGCATTTGGCCACGCTCTACCACGACGATGTGATGGACGAAGCACCGTATCGCCGCGGCGCACCTACGGCACATGAAATCTGGGGCAATTCGGTGGCCGTGCTTACCGGCGACCTCATCTTTGCGCGCGCTTCCAGTCTGGTTTCCGCTCTGGGCGGTCCGGCCCTGGCCATCCAGGCCCACACGTTCGAGCGCCTGTGCCTGGGCCAGCTGCATGAAACCGTCGGCCCTGCCGAGGGCCAGGATCCCCTGGAGCACTACCTCTCCGTCATCGCGGACAAGACCGGTTCCCTGATTGCCGCGTCCGGCCAGTTCGGTGCACTGTTCTCCGGAGCAGGCCAGGACGTCATTGACATCATGGTCGAATACGGCGAGAAGGTGGGTATCGCCTTCCAGCTGGCCGACGACGTCATTGACGTCACCGGAGTGCAGGTCAAGTCCGGGAAGACTCCCGGCACTGATCTGCGTGAAGGGGTTCCCACCCTGCCCGTGCTGCTGCTCCGCCGTGCTGCTGCCGGCGGGGACAGCGACGCCGCTGCCGTACTGGAACTGGTGGAAAGGGACCTCAGCTCTGACGAGGCGCTGGCTGAAGCCGTAGCAGCGCTGCGCAGCAGCCCTGTGACCGAGCAGTCCTGGGAAGTGGCCCGCAGCTGGTCCGAAGATGCAGTTGCCGCCCTGGCGCCGCTGCCGGACTCCGTGGTGAAGGAAGCCCTGGCCGCCTTTGCCCGGGCAGTCGTCAACCGCGAGGTCTAGAGGTACTGCCGGGTGCCCGGCCGGTCGCGTGCCGCTGGCCGCGTGCGGGTGCGCGGGAGCGGTCTCGGGACGGGCCCCGAGACCGGGCCCCGGCATGACGGCCCTCGGGCCTGTGGACCGGATCTGGGTGCTGGGCATGGGGCTTTCGCGGCCCGGCGGATCAGTGTTGGTTGGCCGTCTCCAGGACGGCGCGCAGCTCTGCGGCCTTGCGGGCACGGACAGCGGGCGGCACGATGGGCCGTTTCGGCGTGAAGTACAGGCCGTCGTCGGTCCAGCGGGGAAGTACATGCTGGTGGTAGTGCCAGACGTGCTGGCTGCCGGCAGGCTCGTTGTGCTGGCGGGTGGTGACGCCGTCCGGGTTCCAGGCTTTCTTGATGGCCACCGCCATGTCCCGGGTGACCAGCATGATCCGCGCCGCGACGTCGTCGGGCAGTTCATAGAGCAGCTCGTAATGCTCCCGAGGCGTGACGAGAACATGTCCCGGCTCCGGGTCGAAGCCGTGGGAAGCGATGAACGCAAGGACCAGGTCGTCGGAGTAGATCAGGTCGCCGGGCTCGCACAGGTTGCCGGGATACCGGAGCTCGCCCGAGGCCAGGTCGCAGAACGGGCACTCATAGCCCTCGGGTGCATGGCTGTGCCAGGTTTCTTCGCGGAAAACGTCCCTCATTGAAGGCTCAGTCCTCGTCCTCATCCTCTTCGAAAATCCACTCGAACATGTCCAGGACGTACTCGCTGAGGGTGCCTTCCTCGCTCTGCCAGTCACCGCGGGCGTTGTTGCGCCGCCAGACAATGGGATCCGGAACGTCCAGCTGGTCCGCCCGGATGCCCCAGACAAACTTCTCATCCTCGTCTTCGAGGAACAGCAGGTAGCCGTCTTCGATCTCGAGCTCGTCCGGATCCCAGAAGAAGTGGAAGGCCTCCATGAGGTCTTCGCAGCCGCCGACGGCAAGGTAGAACTCGCGCAGCACCAGCGGGATGGTGAAATCGTGGGCGGCCAGCATGGAGTCCAGCTCCCGCGCGGGGATGCCGTCTTCTTCCCGCCAGTTGTCCTCAAGATACTTGGGGACCAAGGCGCGGAATCGATCCAGGAAAATTTCACTCATGAGGTCTCCAAGCGTGCGTTGAGTGGATGTATTCCAATCCTAGCCGGGTCGCGGACCCGGTCCGGACGCCGGCGGACCTACGGCAGGCGCGTTGCCAGCCCGGGATAGTCGATGACGGTGCCGTCGGCATCAACGGTGAGTTCGGCGGTGAACCCGCGGTTAGCCGAGCTGTAGAGGACGACGGCGTGGCCCGGATCCGCCGAATAGGCCCGAACCTGCGAGTAGACCTGTTTTCCGGGGAGCACCCGCAGGCTGGGCATTTCCACCCAGGCCATGGTCAGCTCTGTTTCATCCGGGGGAGCGGAGTCGTTCAGCAGGTCCAGCCTCAGGATCGGCATGGTGTTGGTGAGCGGGCACAGGCCAAGGTCGCAGTCCTGGGCCTCATCCAAGCTGCGGGGGTCTGCGATACCGGGGGCGGGCAGGTCCGTGAGGCCGGATGTGGTTGTCTCGGCACTCCATCGGCCCTGGGTGCTGCGTTCGAGCTGCAGGCTTCGCGACCAGCCCTTGCCCTTCACCTCCACCGTCAGCCGGCGGGTGACCCAGCCCGGGGTGGTGGACAGGGTCCAGGCCGCCCGGTATTCGGAGGTGATCGAGGTGCCGGCGGCGGCAAGTTCCCGGTCCCGGAAAGACACCACTGCAGTGTCCGTGCGGTCCGGATCATCCTGACCCTGCCAGCGGACGGTCCTGGCCTGCGCGGTGGTAGTCATTCCTACAGGTTAACCGCCCAGACGGCGGACGTTCAGCGCCAAGTAGAGGTGTACCCGGTCGGCGGTGACCGCCGGGTCGTACCCGGTGAGCTCCGCAATCTGCGCCAGCCGGTAGCGGACAGTGTTGCGGTGCAGGCCCAGATCCGCGGCAACGGCGGCAACTGATCCGTTCAGGAGCAGGTACGCGTCCAGGGTGGGGATCAGGTGCGCACCGTGCCGGTCGTCGAAGGCAACCAGCGGGTCCAGGGCTTCGGCAGCCAGATCGGTGAGTGGAACATCACGGCTGGCCATCAGGAGGGAGGTCAGGTTCAAGCGCTCGGGTTCGTTCACTGACGCACCGTTCCGCAGCGCCTCCCGTGCCTCGAAGTAGCTCCAGCGCAGTCCCGCGGGTTCAGTGTAGGAACCGCCGATTCCCACCTTTGCCGTCAGCCCGGCTCCGAAGAGGTAATCGCTCAACTTCCCGGCCAGCCCGCTGGCCTCCGCCGCGGGAACCACCAGGGCGAGGCGGCTTTCATGGATGGCTGTGGGCGTGCCGCTGAATTCTGCAGGCAGCGGCAGTGCAGGCAGTGCACGGATCTGGCCGGAGGCCACCTCCACCAGCAGCACGGCCTGCCTCCGGTCAGCGTTGATGCCGGCTGCCTGAAGCCTCACAGCTGCGTCCTGTCCCGAGAGCAGGCCGTCCACCACGTCTCCCAGGAGCTGTCCGGTGACCTTCCTGCTGCTGGCCCGCCGTGCCGCCTGGTTGCTCAGTTCCACCCCGATCAGGCTTTGCGCATAGGCAACAATGTCCGGCTGCACGGACGGTTCCGCAATGGCCAGCGTGCAGCGGTCCCGCATTCCGGTGGGGACAGGGATCCGCGGCCAGGAGGCATCCGGCTCGGCTGTGGCGAAGACCGGAGCACCGTATTGGAACAGGGCGACGTCGGCCTTCACCAGCCGGGACAGTTCCGTCAGTAGCCGGGGCAGTCCCTTGCCGCTGAGCAGCGCCTCCGCCAGAACCCGATGGGCGGAAAGCAGCTGGTGGAGCTGGGTGACGTGCTCGGCGGAGAGGGAATCCGCAACAAGCTTCCCCAGGGCCATAAAGGGGGTGCGGTAGGGGACCTCGAACACGGGGAGTCCCAAGCGGTCCGCCTCGGCCAGCAGGGGTGCCGGCACCGTGTCATGGCTGAGGCCGGTACCGAACCCGATCCCGAGCGCGCCGGCGCGTTTGACGCTCTGCACGAAGCGGTGCTGGGCCGCACTGCTGCGGTGGCGCAGCCCCGTGGTCAGCACCACCTCGCCGCCGCCGAGGAAAGGGGAGGGATCCTCCAGCTCCGTGACGGCCACCCACTGAATGGGCTCATCGGAGAGCTCGGAGGATCCGTGACTCGTCAATTCCAGGCCGCCCGCAGCCAGCAGGTCCGAAAGTGTGATGGGCATTGCACCACTATAGGTGGAGAACTTTAGGCGGTTGCACTGCGGTCGTACTGTGGGGCTGTGCAGGTGGCCCTTCGTGTGAGAGGTGCTTCACAGTAGGTTTGAGGGAACCACCTACGCAGCGCCCGCCCCGAAAGGACGTCCGGCATGGCTGAGACATTGCAGAACTTCATCAACGGGGCTTTTGTCCCCTCCCGCGGAATCGACGTACTGGATGTCGTGAATCCGACCAACGGCGAAGTGGTTGCCGTGTCGCCGGTCTCCGTGCAGGCCGACGTCGACGCAGCGATGGACGCAGCCGCCGCTGCGTTCCGCACCTGGAAGCGCACTACTCCCAGCGACCGCCAGCGCATGCTGCTTCGCCTGGCCGATGCCCTGGAATCCAATTCCGACGAACTGGTGGAAGCGCAGCACCGGAATACCGGACAGGTGCGCTCGCTGATTGCTGCAGAGGAAGTAGCCGTTGGCGCGGACCAGCTTCGCTTTTTTGCCGGTGCAGCCAGGCTTCTGGAGGGCAAGTCTGCCGGGGAGTACATGGAGGGGTTCACGTCCTTCATCCGCCGCGAGCCGATCGGCGTCGTTGCCCAGGTGGCCCCGTGGAACTATCCGCTGCTGATGGCGGTATGGAAGATCGGTCCTGCCCTGGCCGCCGGAAACACGGTGGTCCTCAAGCCGTCCGACACCACCCCCGAATCCACTTTGGTCCTTGCCCGCCTGGCGGCAGACATCTTCCCTGCCGGCGTGCTCAACGTGGTCCTTGGCACCGGTGAGACCGGTGCGCTGATGGTGGAGCACCCCGTGCCCGGCCTGGTCTCCATCACCGGCTCCGTGCGGGCCGGCGTCGCCGTGGCCTCCGGCGCCGCAAAGACCCTCAAGCGGGCCCACTTGGAACTGGGCGGCAAAGCGCCTGCAGTTGTTTTCGCGGATGCCGACCTGGACCGGACTGCCACAGCCATTGCCGAGTTCGCGTTCTTCAACGCCGGTCAGGACTGCACTGCCATCACACGTGTGCTGGTGGAGGATTCCGTGCACGACGCCCTCGTGGACAAGCTGGTGGCTGCGGCGAAGGAACTTCGGACCGGCAGCGACAACGACGAAGAAAACTACTTCGGACCGCTGAACAACATCAACCACTTCAACTCGGTGAATGCCGTGATCGAAGCACTGCCCGCGCATTGCCGCGTGGAGACCGGCGGGCGGAGGGCCGGGTCGAAGGGATTCTTCTTCGAACCCACCGTCATTACCGGAGCGCGCCAGGATGACGACGTGGTGCAGAAGGAAACCTTCGGTCCCGTCATCACCGTGCAGAAATTCGATACCGAAGAGCAGGCCGTGGACATGGCCAACGACGTCGAATACGCCCTGGCCTCCAGTGTCTGGACCACGAACCACGGCCGCGCGATGCGCCTGTCCCGGGATCTGGATTTCGGCGCGGTCTGGATCAACACCCACATCATGCTCACGGCCGAAATGCCGCACGGCGGCTTCAAGAGCTCCGGCTACGGCAAGGACCTCTCCATGTACGGCGTGGAGGACTACACCCGCATCAAGCATGTGATGAGCGCACTGGACGCCTAGATCCGCGCCCGTTTCCCTACTCCTTCAGCGGTACCTCCGAAAGGCAGCTTCATGAGTACACCCGTTATTACCCCCAGCTACCGCCTTGAACAGCGACGCCGGATTACCGGCACCTTCCCGGGCCCGAAATCCGCTGCACTGGCGGCACGCCGTGCTGCCGTGGTGCCCAAGGGGGTTGCCTCCAGCGTTCCCGTATACGCGGCTGACGCGGACGGCGGGATCATTATGGACGTGGACGGCAACGCCTTCACCGACCTCGGTTCGGGCATTGCCGTGACCAGCGTGGGCGCTTCCGACCCCGCCGTCGTCGCTGCCGTGCAGGAACAGGTGGAGCACTTCACCCACACGTGCTTCATGGTGACTCCCTACGAGGGGTACGTGGCCGTTGCCGAACGTCTCGCTGAGGTCACTCCGGGGGACTTCGAGAAGCGGACAGTGCTGTTCAACTCCGGCGCGGAAGCGGTGGAGAACGCCGTGAAGATTGCCCGTTCGGCAACGGGACGCGACGCCGTCGTCGCTTTCGACCACGCCTACCACGGCCGCACCAACCTCACCATGGGACTGACTGCGAAGGCGATGCCCTACAAGACCGGCTTCGGTCCGTTCGCTTCGGAGATCTACCGGATGCCCATGAGTTATCCGTTCCGCGAGGAGAACCCGGGCCTCACCGGTGCAGAGGCCGCAGACCGTGCCATCCTGGCCATCGAGAAGCAGATCGGCGCGGACCAGCTTGCGGCGCTTCTGATTGAACCGATCCAGGGTGAGGGCGGGTTCATTGTCCCTGCCGAAGGCTTCCTGCCGCGGCTTGCCGAGTGGGCACGTGCCAACGGCGTGGTCTTCATTGCCGACGAGGTGCAGTCCGGTTTCTGCCGCACCGGCGAATGGTTCGCGGTGCAGCACGAAGGAGTGGTTCCGGACCTGATCACCATGGCCAAGGGCATTGCCGGAGGTATGCCGCTCTCCGCCGTTACCGGGCGTGCGGAGCTGCTCGACGCTGTCCATCCGGGAGGTCTGGGCGGCACGTACGGCGGCAACCCGGTGGCCTGTGCAGCTGCCCTGGCGGCAATGGACACCATGGTCAGCCAGGACCTGGCCGGTCGGGCACGACACATCGAGGAGCTTGTGCTGCCCCGGCTGCAGGCACTTGCGGTGGAAAGCGGCGTCGTCGGCGATGTCCGCGGACGCGGTGCCATGCTCGCCATGGAATTCGTCCGGCCGGGTACCAAGGCGCCCGACGCCGAGGCGGCGAAGGCTGTCGCGGCAGCCTGCCTGCAGGAGGGCGTCATTGTGCTGACCTGCGGCACTTACGGAAATGTGATCCGGCTGCTGCCGCCGCTGACCATCGGTGACGACCTGCTGCTGGACGCACTGGACGTGCTGGAAACTGCTGTCCGCGGGCGCCTCTGATAACTAGAGGCGTCCGGGTTTAGCAGCGTCACCAATGTGACTGGTGTTGTTTGTGTGATCTACGTCGTGTAGATTCGCGGGGCGCCCCCGGTATGGCGGGCGCCCCCGATTGCTGATCTCTCCAGCGCGGGCAGACCAGGGCCCTGCGGGTCCGGACGCAGAGGACTTTGTAGTGCGTGTAAGAAAACCTGTAAGCGCCTTGGCGGTTGCCCTGATTACCGTGGTGAGTGCCCTCGTGGCGCTTCCTACCGCGTCGGCAGCCACATCGGAGGCTCAGACTGCGGGCCGGATGTTCAGCCTGATTAACAACTACCGTGCGGAGTCAGGACTCGCACCGCTGGCTTGGAACCCGCAGATCGGTTCCGTTGCCCAGGAGTGGACCGCTGGTTCCGCCGTTGGTGCTGAAAGCGCCGGCGCCTACACCTACGGGCACAACCCGACCCTGCCGGCCGGATATCCCGCCGGTTCACAGGGCTGGTCGGAGAACATTGTCTGGAACTACGACGTCGACCAGGCGTTTTACTGGTGGGTAAACTCCGGACCGCACAACATGAACATGCTCAACCCGTCCTTCACGGACGTGGGTATAGGGGCGGTGCGCCTGACAGCGGGCCCTAACGAAGGTGCCTATCTGATCACTGCAGACTTCGGGAGGTATCCGGGCAGCGGTGGCGGACAGCCGGTTGCGCCCGCTCCGCAGCCAGTGGTGGATGACGCGGCAGAGAAGGCCAAGCAGGAAGCCGCCGCACGGGAGGAGTCCGAGCGGGTCGCCGCCGAGAAGGCTGCTGCTGAGAAGGCCGCAGCCGACAACGCTGCTGCTGAGAAGGCCGCCGCTGAGAAGGCAGAGGCTGACAGGGCTGCCGCCGAGAAGGCAGAGGCTGACAGGGCTGCTGCCGAGAAGGCAGAAGCTGACAGGGCCGCCGCTGAGAAAGCCGCAGCTGAGAAGGATGCCGCGGACAAGGCGGGAGCTGACACTGGCGCTGCCGAGAAGGCTGCCGCTGAGAAGGCCGAGGCCGACAAGGCTGCTGAGACTGCCGCCGCCGCGAAGGCAGAGGCTGACAGGGCTGCCGCCGAGAAGGCTGCTGCCGAGACTGTTGCCGCCGAGAAGGCCGCTGCTGAGACTGCCGCCGCCGCGAAGGCACAGGCTGATAGGGCCGCAGCCGAGAAGGCCGCCGCTGAGGAGGCTGCAGCGGAAAAGAATCAGCCGATTGTTGAACCGGCTGCCCCCGCTGAGACAGACGCACCGGTAGAAGTGCCAGCCCCCGTGGTCGACGAAACCGTGTCAGAACCGGCGCCCGCACAGCTGCCGACAGCGAACGTCGATGAGAAAGCCGGAGAAGATGCTGCTGACGCAAAGCCGGCCACCGATGCCGCACCTGTAAAGGCCGCACCCAAGGCCCCGGCCGCGATTGATCAGTGGAACGAGGCGAACCTCACCGAGGCCAACCGCGGCGGTTTCGTAGCCACTCCCCGTGGAAGCCTCTTGACCCTGAGCGGCCTGGAACCGAATGCGGCCTACCGCGTGGTGCTGCATTCGAACGCCATCGATCTCGGAACCATGACTGCCGATTCCGCGGGAAATCTTGCTGTTGATGTTCCTGCAGATCTGCCTGCGGGCGACCATCGGGTTGCGTTGACGCTCGGCGCCGAGTTTGTCGGCTGGCAGTCCTTCTCCGTTGAAGAGTCCGTGACGGTCCTGGGAGCTGCTGCAGGCACGGAGACGGGTCTGGAAGCCGATGCCCCGACTGCTGAGGTTTCTGCCGCCATGCCCGCCGGCGTTGCTGGGGGAGAGCTGGCCGCGACCGGCCTGGCTTCCTGGCAGCTGCTGACGGCCGTGCTCGGAAGTCTTCTGGTGGTCGCCGGTACCGCCGCCGTCGTTATGGCCCAGCGCCGCACGCGCCAGGCATAGACAAGAAACACAGCGAACGCTGCCCTTCACCTCCCGTTGCCGACGGGGCGGTGAAGGGCAGCTTTTGTACGCAGGCCATGGACGTCTTAGGACAACATGGGGTTCCTCGGCCGAAAGGCAGGTTTTGCGGGGCGGGTGCTGCTCGTCCGCCGGAGCCTGCGCAGCGCTATCTCCCACAATCTGCAAGGGCACCGCGGCTCGTTCCGGCTGTGGTGCCCCCTTCGTTGCTATGGGCGGCCAGAGGGTGTTGCTTGACCGCACACCGCACACCGCACGCCGCACGTCCTACGCAGTCACGGCAGCCGTTTCATGATGTGAGGAATTCCGGATGGAAGTAGGCGTTCCGCAGCGGTCGGCGGTCCGGATCAACGTAGGGCGGCGGCACGAACCATGGAACTCCTGCCCGCATGTAAGCCCGCCATTTCTCCTGGTGGATCAGGTGGTGGTGGAACGAGCACAGCAGCATTCCATTCCCGAGGTCCGTGCCTCCTCCGCGCTCCCAGAACGTGGCGTGATGAGCTTCCGTCCACGGCCCCGGGATAGTGCAGCCCGGAAAAGTGCAGCCGCGGTCCCTGGCCTGCAGTGCCTTGCGCAGGTGCGGTGGAAAAAGTCGTGCCGCTCGTCCCAGATCCAGGACCTGCCCCTGGGTCCCCAGGACGACAGGAATCAGATCTGCATCGCAGGCCAGTTTCCGAACGTCTCTTACCCCGATAGGTCCGGTGAAGGCGGCGCGGCCGGGTACGGGACGCTCCCGGGTACTCCGGCCCCCGGAAGGTTCACGGTGGGGGGTGCTGCCAGGATCGGCGGTGTGAAGGTGCTGATGATCCGGGTCGGTAGCGTCGTCCCGATTCTTCGGATTTCCCGGTCCCGATGGCTTCCTGTTCCTGCCTGCGACATCGCTGTCGGGTCCATGCGCTAATCCGGCCAGGAGGGCCTGATGGCTGATGGTGACCATAACCTGCGGCCGCAGACCTCCGGCAGCTGGCAGACCGCCGGATGAAAGAGCCGCGCGGACGGCCGCGAGCAACCCCTCCAGCAGCATTTGCGGGCGGGTCGGCCGAGGCAGCCGATCCGGAAGGCCGGACCCGGGAGCGGCGGTTGCGTCCACCGCCGTTGGACTCGTATGCGGCCCGCTGGATACGGGTGGGTTCCCCGCAGGCACCGTCTGGTGCGGATTAGCGGCACTATTGGTCAGCGTGGTTAATGCTTCGTGCTGCTCGTCGGTGCAGTAAATGTGCAGATGGTTCAATCCGTTCCGCCGCCGGCCCGGGAAGATTCCCTGGAAACGGCTGAGCTCTTCCTCGCTGGGCGGCTGGTCCTGGTCCAGAAGGGCAATCCAGTGTTTTGCCGTGCGGACGAGGAAGTCGTGGTCTTGATGAGAGCCAATATCCGCGAGCTGCTTCTCCATGGCCCTGAACGCTTCCGGTTCCAGCCGGGGCAGCGCTTCCTCCAGGGCGTGGGCAATGACGTCCAGGTCCGAGGCCGCCAGGGCAGCCTCGGCGCATGCGCCGGCAAGCAGCGGATACACCGGCTGCAGTGTTTCACCCGTCAGTGCCTGCCGGGGAAGGACAGACGCGGCCAGAGCCAGCCGGCGACGAGCGTCTCCCCGTGAGATGCGCAGCCGGGAACGAAGAAAATCCGCTGTGCTCCTAAACTCGCGCCATCGCCCGCCGGGCATCGGCGAGGAAGGGTTGGCTGTGGAGGAAGGGGATGCTGTGCCGGGGTCCTGCCCCGCTTCGGAATCCCGCAACCCGTCTGCGGTACTGAACGTCCGGGCAGGACGCTGTCGGTCAACGGCAGCAGCGGCGGTTAACTTCAGGTAGTCGGCGATGCGGGAGATTTCCTCGACCGCAGAGGCGAACTCCACGGCATCCTGAAGGCTGAGAAGCTCCCATTCCTCCGTCGCTTCCACACGCAGGGTAGACGCTGCGCTAAGGGCTCGTTCAGTGTGGTGGACCAGTGACACACCGGATGCATCCACCGAGGGAAATCCGGTCGGCAGCTGTAACTCGTTCAATGGTTCCAAAGCCATACGACAAGCGTGACGCACCGACCGGCAGGCGCCGGGCGCATTCCTCGGCGCCGGGGGCAACAACGCGGACGCCCGGTGAAGAAGCGGGCTGTGGAGGACCGGTCACGCCCCCGGCGCACCCGCTAGACGGCAGCGGCAGCACGCAGCCTGCGGTTGCGCCGCGGACCGCCGATCATGTCGATGGTCAGCATCACCAGCGCGAGCCAGACCAGACCGAAGCCTGCCCAACGCTCAGGCGGCATGGCTTCCTTGAAGACAGTCAGGGCCAGGATGAACTGCAGGGTGGGCGCCAGGTACTGCAGCAGTCCCACCGTGGACAGGGGCAGGCGGCGCGCAGCAGCGCCGAAGAAGATCAGCGGCACGGCGGTAATGACGCCGGAGGCGACCAGAAGCCAGAAGTGCCCCGCACCGTTGGAGGTCAGGGTTGCGGCACCGGTCATGGACAGCCAGATCATGACGCCCGCGGCGATCGGTGTGAGGACCGCCGTTTCAATGGTCAGGCTGGAGACCGCGTCAACGCGGGAGCCGATGCCCTTCTTGACCAGTCCGTAAAACCCGAAGCTGAAGGCCAGGGCCAGGGCCACCCACGGCACGGTTCCGTACGCCAGTGCCAGCACCAGCACGGCAATGAACCCCACTGCCATGGCTGCCCACTGCAGCGGACGCAGCTTTTCCTTGAGCACCAGTACGCCAAGCAGAACCGACACGAGCGGGTTGATGAAGTAGCCCAGTGCTGCTTCCACTGCGTGTTCGTTCAGCACCGCCCATGAATATGTCAGCCAGTTCACCGCGATCAGCAGGGCGGCGCCGGCAAGTGTTCCCACTGTCCGCGGATTTCGTCGGGCAGCGAGCATCGGCTTCCATGCCCGCATGACGGTGAGCAGGATGGCGCAGAAGACCAGGGACCAGACGACGCGGTTGGCTACGATTTCCACCGCTCCCGCCGGCTTGAGAACCATGAAGTAGAGCGGCAGCAGGCCCCAGAGCCCGTACGCGCCGACTCCGAAGAGAATGCCGGGCAGGTTTTCGCGGCCTGCCGCCGGCGTTCCTGCCGCCGGCGCTCCGGCCGTCCCCGGCTTCCCGGTCGACGTCAGGTCTCCCGACGCCGGATCAGGCGACGACAACGCACCCGACGACGCGGAACTACCGGAGGACGGAACGACGCCGGCATCGGCTGCAGCGTTACGGACGGCGGGCACGGGTTTTGAGTAAGGCACGTGGTGCTTAACACGCAGGTGCGGAGGCGTATTCCCGGGAGGCCTTCCGGGCGCTTTTCCGGACCGTTTAGACGACGGCGAACCCGGCATTTAGAATAAACAACTGTGTGTTAATTGCGCACCCAGAAGCTCAGAAGAGAAGAAGGACTATCAGTGACAAACCCTGCCGCGGACAGCGCCCAGCGTCCTTTGAGGGTCGCCATTATCGGCGCAGGCCCCGCCGGTGTTTACGCCGCCGACATCCTTACCAAAGCCGACCGGGACTTCGAGGTCAGCATTGACCTCTTCGACCAGTACCCCGCGCCCTACGGCCTCATCCGCTACGGAGTCGCTCCGGACCACCCGCGCATCAAGGGGATCGTCAACGCCCTGCACAAGGTCCTGGACCGTGGTGACATCCGGTTCCTCGGCAACGTCAACTACGGCGGCGACCTGACGCTGGCGGATTTCCGCCACTTCTATGACGCCATCATCTTCGCGACCGGAGCCATCAAGGACGCCCCGCTGAACGTGCCCGGCGTCGACCTCGAGGGTTCCTTCGGCGGTGCGGAATTTGTGTCCTGGTATGACGGCCACCCCGACGTTCCGCGGGAATGGCCGCTGGACGCCAAGGAGGTGGCAGTGATCGGCAACGGCAACGTGGCCCTCGACGTCGCCCGCATCCTCTCCAAGCACGCCGACGACCTGCTCACGACGGAAATTCCGACGAACGTCTACGAGGGCCTGAAGAAGTCCCCGGTCACCGACGTGCATATCTTCGGCCGGCGCGGACCGGCGCAGGTGAAGTTCACGCCGCTGGAACTGCGTGAACTCTCGCATTCGCGTGACGTCGATATTGTCCTGTACCCCGAGGACTTCGAATTCGACGAGGGCTCCGACGAGCAGATCCGCACCAACAACCAGACCAAGACCATGGTCAACACCCTCACCAACTGGCTCGTGGAGGAGCAGGACACCGGGGCTTCCCGCCGGCTGCACCTGCACTTCCTGCACAGCCCGGTGGAGATCTACGACGATCCCTCCAACCCCGGCAAGGTCGCCGGTATGAAGTTCGAGCGGACCGAGCTGGACGGCACCGGAAATGTGCGCGGCACCGGGGAGATTGTGGATTACCCGGTCCAGGCCGTCTACCGGGCCATCGGCTACTTCGGTTCCGAGCTGCCCGAAGTGGGTTACGACGCGCAGCGCGGCGTGATTCCCAACGAGGGCGGCCGCGTCATCAACGAAGACGGCGCTCCGGTGCCGGGCATCTACACCACGGGCTGGATCAAGCGCGGCCCCGTCGGGCTGATCGGGCACACCAAGGGCGATGCGCTGGAAACCATTGGATTCCTGCTGGAGGACCGGCTGAACCTGCCGGCCGCCACGCACCCGGACCCGTCGTCGATCATCGACCTGCTCGAGGAGCGCGGCGTCAAGTACACGACGTGGGAGGGCTGGCTGAAACTGGATGCCTACGAGCGCAGCCTCGGCGCGTCCTACATCCACCCCGACCCGCTGACCGGAGAACTCGTCCGCGAGCGCGTCAAGGTGGTTGACCGCGAGGAAATGACCCGCATTTCCCGCGGCGAGTAACCGTTCGCCGGTAAACCGCAGTTCCTCTGGCCTCCGCCGGTCCGCGCATGGGAGCATGTCCAACGAAGAGTTGTTGTTCCCTCACCGGGCAGCGTCCGCTACGGAAGACGTTGTCCGATTGTCAGCGTGGATAGGCGGGGGCCGTGCGCATTGCGGCGCAGAATCAAAGTGTTGCCCTGAACGGGCCGTCCGGCGTCCTGCCGCGGATACCTGCGGAAGCCTTACGCCGGAACGCGGTGCGGGCGCATGAGGCGCTCTCCTCCGGCAGCGGATGGCTGGAACGGCTGCGGCCGTCCGTCCGGGAGTCCTGGGTGCGGTCGCTTCAGCACCACCCGGACCCGGACGTCCCGCGTCCGGAATTGGTGTTCGACGACGACGCCCTGGCCCGCTATCGGGCGACCCATCCGCTCTCTGCCGTGATGCCGGTCATCCGCCGCCTGCTGGTGGGGCCGGGAGAGGACTCCGGGCTGCTGGTGGCCGTGGGGGATGAGCTGGGCCGGCTGCTGTGGGTGGACGGCGACGCGGTGCTGCGCCGGCGTGCCGAAGACATGCTGTTTGTTCCCGGCGCGGACTGGTCCGAACGCACGGTAGGCACCAGTGCCCCCGGAACCGCCCTCGCTACCGGCTCCGACGTACAGATTGCCGGGCCGGAACACTTCAGCCGGCTCGTCCACTCCTGGAGCTGCACCGCCGTCCCCGTGCATGACCCCGACACCGGCTCCGTGCTCGGCGTTGTGGACGTAACCGGAGGTCCCGAAGCCGTCGCCCCGCATACCCTGGCCCTGGTCCGGGCAGCCGTCGCCGCCGCGGAAGCCGGGCTCCAGGTCCAGCGACTGCAGGCAGACCGAGACGCCCCGCAGAAGGGATCCCTCGCCGGCTTCGGAGCGCCGCCGCGCCGTCGTGCAGGCCGCCCGGCGTCACCGCCCGCCAGCGACACGGAACGCCTGGAGCTGCTGGGCCGGGAGCGTGCGGTGCTGCATACCCGGGGCGGGTCCGTGGAGCTCAGCTCCCGGCACGGGGAGCTGCTGGCCGTGCTGGCCCTGCACCCCGGCGGCCTTACCGCCGAGGAGCTGGCCGCACTCGCGTACCCGGACGGCGGACAGGCGGGCACGGTGCGGGCGGAGATGCTGCGGCTGCGCAACCTGATGGAAACCGTCGCCGCCGGGACACCGGCCGAACCGCTGGTCCCGCGCTCCCGCCCCTACCGCCTGGCCAGGCCGCTGGTGGTGGACGCCGCGCAGGTCCTGCGGTTCCTGGAACAGGGGGCGCACCGGCTGGCGCTGGGGATGTACCGGGGACAGGTGCTGCCGCGCTCCGAAGCCCCTGCCCTCATCCGGCTGCGCGGCGATGTCTCGGCCGTCCTGCGGAAGGCGATGCTCTCCGACGCCGGGCCGGACGCCCTGCTGCAGTACCTGCACCTGCCGGAAGCGGAGCACGACGCCGAGGCCTGGCAGCGTGCCCTGCGGGTGCTTCCGCCGCGCTCGCCCCGCCGGGCCGCCGTCGCCGCCGCCCTGGAGCGCATCGAACGGGACTTGGCCTGACCGGATTCGGTCGTTGCAACCCGCTTGCAACGTTGCGTTCCGTAGCCTCGGGGATGTCCGCAACCGACATCGACGTCGAACGCACAAGGAGCCCATCATGACCGTTTATGCACAGCCAGGCACCGAAGGATCGAAAGTCACCTTCAAACCGCGCTACGAGAACTGGATCGGCGGGGAATGGGTAGCCCCGGTCAAGGGACAGTACTTCGAGAACATCTCGCCGATCAACGGCCGCCCGTTCTGCGAAGTAGCCCGCGGCACATCTGCTGACATTGACCTCGCGCTGGACGCCGCCCACAAGGCCGCAGGAGCCTGGGGCAAGACCGCGGTGGCCGAACGTGCCCTGGTCCTGACCCGCATCGCGGACCGGATGGAAGCCAACCTCGAGATGCTCGCCGTCGCCGAAACCTGGGACAACGGCAAGCCGATCCGGGAAGTCCTGGCCGCAGACCTGCCGCTGGCCATCGACCACTTCCGCTACTTCGCCGGCGCCATCCGCGCGCAGGAGGGCGGCATCTCCCAGCTTGATGACAACACCACCTCGTACCACTTCCACGAGCCGCTCGGCGTGGTGGGGCAGATCATTCCCTGGAACTTCCCCATCCTCATGGCCGTCTGGAAACTGGCTCCGGCGCTCGCTGCGGGCAACGCGATCGTGCTGAAGCCTGCAGAGCAGACGCCGACGTCGATCCTGGTGCTGATGGAGCTGATCGCGGACCTGCTGCCGGCAGGCGTGCTGAACGTGGTCAACGGCTTCGGCGTGGAGGCAGGCAAACCGCTGGCATCCTCGAACCGGATCCGGAAGATCGCCTTTACGGGTGAGACCACCACGGGCCGGCTGATCATGCAGTACGCCAGCCAGAACCTGATTCCGGTCACCCTCGAACTGGGCGGCAAGAGCCCGAACATCTTCTTTGCCGACGTCGCAGCCGCCGATGACTCCTTCTACGACAAGGCACTCGAAGGCTTCAACATGTTCGCCCTGAACCAGGGCGAGGTCTGCACCTGCCCGTCCCGCGCCCTGGTACAGGACTCCATGTATGACTCGTTCATGGCCGACGCGCTGGCCCGCACGGCACAGATCATCCAGGGCAACCCGCTCGATACCAACACCATGGTGGGTGCACAGGCTTCCAACGACCAGCTGGAGAAGATCCTGTCCTACCTGGATATCGGCAAGCAGGAGGGTGCGAAGCTCCTGGCCGGAGGCGAGCGCGCCCACCTCGACGGCGACCTTGCCGGCGGCTTCTACGTCCAGCCGACCGTGTTCGAGGGCACCAACAACATGCGGATTTTCCAGGAGGAGATCTTCGGCCCGGTGGTTTCAGTGACACGGTTCTCCGACTACGGCGAGGCCATGGCCATTGCCAATGACACCTTGTACGGACTTGGTGCAGGTGTCTGGTCCCGGGACGGCAACACCGCGTACCGGGCGGGCCGGGATATCCAGGCCGGCCGGGTGTGGGTCAACAATTACCACGCCTATCCTGCCCATTCCGCGTTCGGCGGCTACAAGTCCTCCGGCATCGGACGCGAGAACCACGCCATGATGCTGGACCACTACCAGCAGACCAAGAACCTGCTGGTCAGCTACGCCGAAAACAAGCAGGGGTTCTTCTAAACAGTCCCCGCCCCCGCCTAGGCTGGGGTGTCACCCGCCCTGTTCCGTCAATGAATAGAGGATTTCCATGACCGGCATGACTGAACCCCGGAAAGGCCGTGTCCACGGCCGCAGGGTGAGTGGGTACTGATGGATTCCTCCATCGCTTCTGAGCTGGACGCGGCTGCGGTGCTGCCCGGAGAGAATTTTTCCCGGGTGGCACTCACCCCGGAGGCTAAAGAACTGCTGCTGCGGCTGCGGCCGATCCACGGTGAGCTGATGTTCCATCAGTCAGGCGGCTGCTGCGACGGGTCCTCGCCCATGTGTTATCCAAAGGGAGAGTTCCTCACTTCAGAAGCGGACGTGCTCCTGGGGGTCTTTGACGTGGAGGGTGAGGAACTGGAGTTCTGGATGTCGCGTGAGCAGTTTGAGTACTGGAAACACACCCATCTGACCGTGGACGTAGTGACGGGACGGGGGAGTGGGTTTTCCGTGGAAGCGCCCGAGGGAAAACGCTTCCTCATCCGGTCCCGTCTGCTTGGGTAGGATCCAAATAGTAAGCTGACTGTTGAACCTGCCGTTTCGGACGGTAGTGTGCATGTGGACGGAACTTATCAAAGCCCAGTGAGGGCAGGAGAAGAGGAAGACCATGGTAAAGAAGTTTGTATTTTTGGCGGGCGCGGGTGTTGGCTACCTGGTTGGCTCCAAGGGCGGCCGCGAAAAGCTGATGCAGCTCTGGAATGACCCGAAGGTGCAGGAGACCGTGTCTCACGGCACCGATTGGGCAAAGGAAAAGGCTCCGGGCCTGCAGGACAAGGTAACGGGCGCCGCCAAGGATGCCGCATCCAAGGTCACGGGCTCCGGCAGCTCCAGCAGCACCGAGTCCGGCTCCAGCACGTCCACGGGCTCTTCCGCAGCGGGCAGCACGGGAACCAACGGTTCCTACACTTCCGGCGGCGAGCAGAAGATGACTCCGGCTGAACCCCAGCCCGAGGCCTAGTCTGATCAAAGCGCCGGACGGCGGGCGAAAGCCCGGCGTCCGGCGCTTTTTCGTTCCCGGCGCTTGGGCGATGCCGCCGGTCCCTGCCACTTCAACCGATAACTTCAACCGATAATAAGTCCCGCCGAAAAAGCGGAACCTGCACGGCAGCATGCACGTTGGACATGCAACGGGTGCACGGGGGTGTACGGGGGACGCCCGGGGATCGAACGCGGATTTGGCTGTGGGCGGTTCGTCCTGCAGCAGCGCCCCCACCGAGGGACGACGGCGCCGGTGGTGCCGGGAAGTGGATGTTCGAAGAAGGAAAACCCCCGGGGGACCGCCGACGGGAATAACAGGCAACCGTGTGTCCGTTATCTTCGGCTAGTATCGAGTGCCCCGAAGCAATAGAAACTACGGATTTGGAGTGTGAGCCGAGAATATGGCTACAGATTATGACGCGCCGCGCAAGACTGAGGAAGAGGCCGGTCCGGCTTCGATCGAAGAGCTTCAGGCCCGGCGCAGCGATAAGCAGTCTGCCGTAGTTGACGTGGATGAAACGGAAGCGGCCGAAGGATTTGAGCTGCCCGGTGCAGACCTGTCCGGCGAAGAACTGCTCGTCCGGGTGGTGCCGCCGCAGGAAGACGAATTCACCTGCAACTCCTGCTTCCTCGTCCGCCACCGCTCCCAGCTTGCCGTGGAGAAGAACGGCCTGGCCTACTGCAAGGACTGTGAAGGCTAACCACCCCGCTACCTCAGCCGCCGCACCGCCAGGGTGCGGCGGCTACCTGTTTAATGGGCCGGACAGTAAGAAGGGAACGCAGATGACCGGAACGACGACGGCGGTCCTGCTGGCTGCCGGTGCGGGTGTACGCCTCGGGCGCGGGCCAAAGGCGCTGCTGCCTTTCCATGGCCGGCCCCTCATCGAACATCAGGTCCGGGTTCTTCTTGCCGGCGGCTGTACCGGTGTGGTGGCGGTGCTGGGGGCAGGGCACTCGGAGGTTTTGGCCGCCGCCCGGCTGCAGAACACGGAAGTGGCGGTGAACCCCCGCTGGGAGCTCGGGATGGGCACCAGCTACCGCTGCGGGGTCCAGGCGGCGCTGGCACACGGCCCCGCGGCCGTGCTCATAGCCCTCGTGGACCAGCCCGGCCTGAGCCCGGCCGTGGTGGCACGCGTCCTCGCCGCTGGGCAGCCCGGCAGGATCGCCGCCGCAGGGTACCGGACAGCCGAAGGCAGGCTGCGGCGCGGACACCCTGTTCTGTTCGATGCTTCCCTGGCCGTGCGAAGCCTGGGCCCGGATGCCGGCTATTCCGCGGCTGAACATGCACGGAAGAGAAAGCCGGGCGTCGATCCGGATACCGGCGCCCGTTCCTTCCTCGAAGCCCGTCCGGAGCTGGTGGACGTCATTGACTGTTCCGACCTGGCCGATGGGCGCGATGTGGACACCGAAGCGGACCTCGTCCTGTTAGACTGATGGCTTCGTAGGGGAGTATCCCGAAACGCCGATATCCGTCAACACGTGGAGCACCGACGCTCCGCCGGGTTCAGCGGTCAGTTCAGACTGGCGGGAGAGACCTATGCTCCTTTGGCGTACCCTACGAAAGCAGACATCTCATGACTGTTTCCCCCTTGGCCTGGGGAGTGACCATTGTGGTCATCCTGGCCCTTCTGGCCTTTGATTACTTCTTCCACATCCGCAAGGCGCACATTCCTACGCTGAAGGAAGCGGCCATCTGGTCCTCCATCTATGTAGGCCTCGCCTTGGTCTTCGGCGGTGTTGTCTGGGTCCTTGGCGGAGCCCAGATGGGCACCGAGTATTTCGCCGGATACATCACCGAGAAGGCGCTTTCGGTAGACAACCTGTTTGTCTTCCTGATCATCATGGCGAGCTTCCGCGTTCCGCGTGAAGACCAGCAGAAGGTCCTGCTCTTCGGCATCGTCTTCTCCCTGATCGCCCGTACCGCGTTCATTCTTCTCGGCGCCGCGCTGATCAACTCCTTCTCCTGGGTCTTCTACATCTTCGGCCTGATCCTGCTGATCACGGCGGGCAACCTGCTCAAGCCGGAAAGCACGGAGGGCGACGACGAAGCCAACAACTTCATCATTCGGCTGGCCCGCAAGATCTTCCACACCTCGGAGAACTACGACGGGGACAAGCTGTTCACCATGGAGAACGGCAAGCGCGTCCTCACCCCGATGCTCCTGGTCATGGTGGCCATCGGCGGCACCGACATCCTCTTCGCGCTCGACTCCATCCCGGCGATCTTCGGCCTGACCCAGAACGTCTTCATCGTCTTCACCGCCACGGCGTTCTCGCTGATGGGCCTGCGCCAGCTCTACTTCCTCATCGACGGCCTGCTGGACCGCCTGATCTACCTCAGCTACGGCCTGGCAACCATCCTGGCCTTCATCGGCGTCAAGCTGGTCCTGCACGCCCTGCATGAGAACACGCTGCCCTTCATCAACGGCGGCGAGCATGTTCCGGTCATCGAGATCACCACCGGCCTCTCGCTCTCCGTCATCGTGGGCGTTCTCGTCGTGACCGTCATTGCGTCCCTGGTCAGCCCCGCGGGCAAGGCCATGACCGCCGTCAACAACGCACGGCGGCATGCGGACGCCTACCTGGACCTGACCTACACTGCCGATCCCGCCGAGCGGGAGCGCGTTTACAAGGCCCTGTGCGACGAAGAGCAGGACATCCTGAAGATGGACCTCAAGTACCGTGACAAGGTCAAGGACATCGAAGAGATCCGCGAAACCGTAGCCCGCGCACACAGCGAGCACGAGCGGTACCTCTCCCGCTAGCGGATACGCCGGCGGGCACCTGCAGAAAAACAGGGCATCCCGGGCAGCCACAGTGCTGCCCGGGATGCCCTTCGCAGTGAAGCCCCGGCGGGACCGGTGCGCCGATGGCCCCGGCCCCGGCCCCGCTGCTTAGCGGCCGGTACGGTGGTGCGCTACCGGAGCATGCAGCAGCGCACCGGAACGCCGGACGGCAAAACCCAGACACAGTCCGGCGGCCAACGAACCCAGCCCGGCGGCAACCAGATCTGTCATGGTGTCCGCGTAGCCGACGTTGATCCGCGCATCCACATACGTGTGGCCCCACCATTCACCGATCTCCCACAGCACACTCATTCCCAGCCCCAGTGCCAGCACCAGCAGCGGAACCACCACCGGAAGCGACCGCGAGGCCCGATGCGGACGCTGAACCGCGGGAACGGCGCCGAACTGCACGAGCAGGAAATAGGCGATCACCGCGAGGACACCGGTGGCGGCGCAGTGCACGGCCAGATCCCACCACGGGATGCGGGCGTAGAGGTCCGCAACACTGCTCCATGCGGCGGTCAGCAGCACCAGGCCGTAGACGGCGTCGAAACCGGGGAAGACGGCCAGCGCCCGGGAGACCAGAAGTCCCAGCAGCACCAGCAGGAACAGGGCCGTTTCCACCGGTCCCAGCAGCACCATAGCCGCGGCAGCACTCAGCACGCCCAGCACACGCACCGCGTCCGCAAGGTACTCTTTCCCGGTCCCCGGCGGGCGGAGCAGCGCATCGATCATGCTCCTACGGTAGCCCGGCACCCCCGTAGGAAGCAGTACACATCGAAAACCGCCCGGAGAGCCCCCGGCTCCGCGCTAAACTCAGCCCATGCCCTCCGAGCTTCCGGCAGTGTCCGTGGTCATCCCGTGCCGAGACGACGCTGTCTTCCTGGAAGCCTGTCTGTCGTCACTGGCTCGGCAGAGTGTGCCGCCCCGGGAAATAGTGGTGGTGGACAACAACAGCAGCGATGCCAGCGCCGAGGTTGCCCGGCGGTTCGGCGCCCGGGTGGTCTTCGAGGCGGTTCCCGGAATACCTGCCGCTGCCGGCGCCGGGTACGACGCCGCCGCAGGAAACACGGAACCGGACTCCATTATTGCGAGATGTGACGCCGACTGTGTCCTTCCCCCGGACTGGATTGCGCGGATAGCTGAAGCCTTCGCTGCGGATCCGCGGCTGGAAGTGCTCAGCGGCCCCGGGGTTTTCTACGGCATGCCCCGGCTGCGGGCGTTGCTGCTGTCCCGGCTGTATCTGGGGTCGTATTACCTGGCGATGGGGTCGGCCCTGGCCCACTGGCCGTTTTTCGGCTCCAACCTGGCCCTCCGCGCCGGGGCCTGGGAGGAAGTCAGCCGCGAAGTGCACCGCGGGGATCCGGAGATGCACGACGACGTGTGCCTCAGTTTCCACCTTGGCCAGGGACGGCGGTGCCGGCTGGACCGGAGCCTGGTTGTAGGGATGGCGCCGCGGGCGGTGCAAAGCCGGGCCGGAATTCTCCTGCGCTTCCGCCGGGCCTTCCACACCCTGGCCTGTCACTGGCCCGGGGAATATCCCTGGGTCCGCTGGGCGCGACGGTTTACGGGCAGCGGAACCGCGGCACCGGCAGACTCAGTGCAGCCTCAGGGATAAAGCAGCGGCAGCTGCAGCACCAGCCACGGGCTGAACGCCCAGGGCGTCAGCCGGACCGCAGGAACTAGCTGGGCCGGATCGGCCCACTCCCAGTCCATGACCTCGTCCGCGGCGGGGAGCGGATCGGCGTCGGCAACAGCCGTGTAAACGGGGCAGATCTCGTGCTCGACAATTCCGGACGCGTCCACGGCCCGGTAACGGAAATCCGGAAGCCGCACCGTCAGGTCCCGCACTTCGAGCCCGAGCTCGCGCCGGGCACGCCGGACCACGGCGTCCTCGGTGGCTTCCCCGGGACCGGGATGGCCGCAGAAGGAATTGGTCCACACTCCCGGCCAGGTCAGCTTGGACAGCGCCCGCCGGGTGACCAGCAGCTGGCCGCGGGAATTGAAGACGTGTGTGGAGAACGCCAGGTGCAGCTCGGTATCCGTGGTGTGCACGCTGGCTTTGTCCCGGACGCCCACGGGACGGCCGTCATTATCGACGAGAACCACCTGTTCAGTGCTCCCCGTCATTTCTTCCCCTTGTCCCATACGTGTTTACTTTACCTATGGAAACGCACCCCCCGCTCGACCTGTCCGCCGGCGAGGACCAGGTGGAGGTTGTCCTGCAGCAGTTCTTTGAGCAGGCCAAGGACCGGGCGGCGAAGCTGGGACCCGCCTATCTGTCCCTCTGGCAGACACTGGAAAATTCGGCTGCCGGCGGCAAACGGGTGCGTCCCCGGATCCTTTTGACGTCCTACCTCACCCTCGGAGGCACGGACCGCGGCGCTGCTGCCCGGGTGGGTGCGGCCTTTGAACTCCTGCACACCGCGCTGATCGTCCACGACGATGTGATTGACCTCGACTTCACCCGCCGCGGCCAGGCAAACGTGGCCGGCGTCTTCCGGGGGCTCGCAGCCGCAGCCGGCGTCGAAGAACGCGCCGCCCGGCACCGCGGACTGTCCGCAGGGGTGATTGCCGGCGACCTGGCGCTGACCGGAGCCTTCCGGCTGCTGGACCGTCTTGAGGTGGACACCGAGGTGCGGCTGCGCCTGGCAGACATCCTTGACGAAGCAGTGTTTGCCTCGGCCGGGGGCGAACTGATCGATGTGGACCTGTCCTTCCAGCCCGGGGCGCCGCCGGTTGACGAGATTCTGCAGATGGAGCGCCTCAAGACCGCTGTCTACTCCTTCGAGGCCCCGCTGCAGGCGGGCGCGGTGCTGGCAGAGGCGTCGAACGACGTCGTCGACGTCCTGGGCCTGTACGGCAGGGACATCGGGATCGCCTATCAGGTGGTGGACGACCTGCTGGGTGTGTTCGGTGCCGAAAGCGCAACGGGCAAGTCCAGCTTCTCCGACCTGCGCGAGGGGAAGCGCACGGTCCTGGTCTCCTACGCTGCGGGAACGCCCCAATGGGCCGAACTGTCGGAACTGCTGGGCAGCCCTGCACTGACCGCCCGTGATGCCGCCCGCGCCCGGGAACTGCTGGTGACCTGCGGAGCCCGGGACTATGCGCGGGGCCTGGTCCTCGACTACGCCGAGCGGGCCCGCCTCCACCTGCAGTACCCGGCCATACCGCCCGCCCTGCGCACCGCCCTGTCCGCGGTCACGGACCGCGCCGTGAACCGGGGGCGGTAATCCGTGGCAGCTGAGCAGGGCCTGGCCCTCTACAACACTGTGGCGCGGCAAACCGCAGCCGTGCTGATCCGGTCCTATTCGACGTCGTTCGGGCTGGCTTCGAGACTGCTGGCCGCCCGGACGCGCAGGCAGATTGAAACCATCTACGCGCTGGTCCGGCTGGCGGACGAAATTGTCGATGGCGTGGCGGCGGAGGCGCTGGTTCCCCACGCGGAGGTCGGCGTGCTGCTGGATGAGCTGGAAGCGGACACTGAACGTGCCCTGCGGACCGGCTACAGCGTCAACCTGGTGGTCCACGCGTTTGCGGTGACAGCGCGGGAAACCGGGATCGGACCCGACCTCACACGGCCGTTCTTCGCCTCGATGCGGGCCGATCTGGAACAGACGGCACACACCGAAGCCAGCTTCAACGAGTACGTCTACGGTTCCGCCGAGGTGATCGGACTGATGTGCCTGGAGTGCTTCCTGCACGGGATGTCGCTGCCCGATGACCAAGCCAAGGCGCTGCGCGAAGGCGCCCAGCGCCTGGGCGCGGCATTCCAGAAGGTCAACTTCCTACGGGATCTGGCCCAGGACTTCGAGACCCTGGGACGCAGCTATTTCCCCGGGGTCACCGTGGAGGCCTTCACCGAGGCGGATAAGCACCGGATCCTGGACGGCATTGACGCCGACCTGCTGGTTTCGGGCGCCGCCGTCGCGCAGCTGCCCGCAAACTGCCGGGCCGCCGTCGCGCTCGCCCAGGACCTGTTCAGCGAACTGGCCCGCCGGCTCCGCACCACCCCCGCGGAGCAGCTGCGCACCACCCGGGTCCGCGTCCCCAACCCGGTGAAGGCGCGCATCGCAGCGCGCGCAGTCCTGACCCGCCGAGTCGCCGGGCACCGCGACCGCAGTGAAAACCACTCCCGCGACGCCGCGGGAAACGAAAGGCAACCATGAGCATGCGTCCGCGCACCGCCGTCGTGATCGGAGGCGGCATCACCGGACTGGCCACCGCGGCCCTCCTGTCCCGGGAAGGCCTGCAGGTCACGGTCCTGGAGAAGCAACCGGAGACCGGCGGCAGGGCAGGCAGCTGGGAAACCGGAGGGTTCCGCTTTGACACCGGACCGTCCTGGTACCTGATGCCGGAGGTCTTCGACCATTTCTTCCGGCTGCTGGGCACCTCCGCTGCGGACCAGCTGGAACTGGTCCGGCTGGATCCCGGCTACCGGGTGATCTTCGAGGACACTGCGGCACCGGTGGACGTGGCCGCAACCAGAGAGGGGAACATCGCCCTCTTCGAATCCCTGGAACCCGGGGCCGGTGACCGGCTCCAGAAGTATCTGGAATCCGCCGAAGAGGTCTACGGAATGGCCAAAAAGCGCTTCCTCTACACCACGTTCGCCTCGTTCCTGCCGCTGCTGCGCCCGGATGTCCTGCGCAACGGACCCCGGCTCGCCCGGCTGCTGCTGGAACCCCTGAGCACCTTTGTTGCCAAGCGCTTCACGGACCCGCGGATCCGGCAGATCCTGGGGTACCCCGCGGTCTTCCTGGGCTCCTCGCCGTTCACCACACCCAGCATGTACCACCTGATGAGCCGGCTGGACCTGGCCGACGGGGTGCTTTATCCCATGGGCGGCTTCCACCGGATCGTGTCGGTGATCTCCGATCTGGCCCGGGCCGAAGGCACCAAGGTCATCACCGGTGCCGAGGTCACCCGGATCCGCACATCCGCGCCGTCCGGGCCGGGGCGGGGCCGCAGCCACCTCCGCCGCCGCAGGCCGCGCGCCGTGGGAGTGGACTACCGGGACGCCGAGGGGACCGTGGTGTCGCTGGACGCGGACCTGGTGGTGTCGGCGGCGGACCTGCACCACACCGAGACCGCGCTCCTGCCTGAAGAACTGCAGACCTATCCCGAGACCTACTGGGAGCACCGCGTCCCCGGGCCCGGCGGGCTCCTGCTGCACCTGGGCGTGCAGGGGACCCTGCCGCAGCTGGAACACCACACGCTGCTGTTCACCCGGGACTGGGAAGCCAATTTCGAGAAGATTTTCGGCGCGGACACCTCGGTGCCGGACCCGGCGTCCCTGTATGTCTGCCGTCCGAGCGCCACAGACCCCGGCGCCGCGCCGGAAGGACATGAAAACCTGTTTGTGCTGGTACCGGTGCCATCGGATCCTTCCCTTGGCGCCGGAGGCATTGACGGCGCCGGGGATCCGCAGATCGAGAAGATGGCCGACGCCGTCATCGCCCAGCTCTCTTCCTGGGCCGGTATCCCGGACCTGGCCGAGCGCATCATCATCCGGCGGACCGTGGGACCGCAGGACTTTGTCGCCGACCTCAACTCCTGGCGGGGAACCCTGCTGGGACCGGCGCACATCCTGAAACAAAGCGCGTTCTTCCGCGGAACGAACGCCAGCCGGAAAGTGGAGGGACTGCTGTACGCCGGCGGCTCCACCCTTCCGGGCATCGGCCTGCCCATGTGCCTGATCAGCGCGGAACTGATCCTCAAACGGCTGCGCGGAGAGACCGGCACCGAGGCACTGCCCGAGCCCCCGCCCTGGTCGGCACAGGCAGCGTCGTGGCCGGATGGCCTGGCATCCTCCGCCGTACCGCCGGGCGGCCTGGCATCCTCCGATGTACCGCCGTCTTCCAGTCCGCCGTCCGCCGGGGCGGGCGCGTAATGGGTGTGCTGTACCTGCTTTTCCTGCTGCTGTCCCTGGGCTGCATGATGCTGCTGGACCACCGCTTCCGGCTGTTCTTTTTCGCCGATGCCCGGCGGGCCGCCGTCGTGCTGGCCGTCGGGGTGGTGTTCTTCACCGGCTGGGACGTGGCCGGCATTGGCTCCGACATCTTCTACCGGGGCGAGACCCCGTTCATGCTCGGCCTGACGCTGGCACCACACCTGCCGGTGGAGGAGATCTTTTTCCTGGCCTTCCTCTGCTACCTGACCATGGTGGTCTTCGGCCTGGTGCGGCTGGTTGCCGGACATGTTGCCGGACGCGTTGCCGGACGGACCGAAGGGCGGGCCGCCGGAAACTCCCGGCGCCGGCCGGTGGAGAGGACCCGGCCGTGACCTACTGGACCCTCAACGCTTTCTTCCTCGTCCCGGCAGCCCTGATCTGCGCGGTGGTCCTGCTGCGCGGGCACCGCCCGCGGTACTTCGTGTCCGCGGCGGCCGTGACCGGCGTCGTGCTGCTGGCGCTGACAGCGGTCTTCGACAACCTCATGATCCGCGTGGGCCTCTTCTGGTACAACGAGCACCGTATTTCCGGAGCGTTTGCCGGAGCCGCGCCGCTGGAGGACTTCGCCTACCCGCTAGCGGCCGTCCTCCTGCTGCCCGCGCTCTGGGTGCTGCTGCCCGGACGCGCCCCCGGTCCGGGGACATCCGCCCGCAAACCAGCCACCCGCAAACCAACCACCAAGGAGCAGCCGTGAGTCCCGCCGCCACCGGAACAGCGGGAACGCTGCGGATGCTGCTGGTGTCCTCGCGGCCCCTTTCCTGGGTCAACACCGCGTATCCGTTCGCCGCGGCATACCTGCTCACCACCGGGCGGATCGACCTGGCCTGGGTGATCGGCACGCTGTACTTCCTGGTGCCCTACAACCTGGCCATGTACGGCATCAATGACGTTTTCGACTACGAGTCGGACCTGCACAATCCGCGCAAGGGGGGAGTGGAGGGCGCCGTCCTGGACCGCAGCTTCCACCGCACCACGCTGTGGGCGGCAGTCCTGACCAATGTGCCGTTCCTGGCCGCCCTGGTCCTGCTGGGAAGCCCGCTGTCCTGGCTGGTGCTGGCGGTAAGCGTGTTTGCAGTGATTGCGTACAGCGCCCCGGGACTGCGGTTCAAGGAACGACCGTTCCTGGATTCCCTCACGTCCAGCACCCACTTCGTCAGCCCGGCGGTGTACGGGCTGGTCCTGGCCGGTGCAGTGTTCACACCGGGGCTGTGGGCGGTGCTGGGCGCGTTCTTCCTCTGGGGCATGGCCAGCCAGGCCTTCGGCGCGGTGCAGGACGTGGTGCCGGACCGTGAGGGCGGCATCGGATCCATTGCCACGGTGCTGGGGGCACGGCCGGTTGTGGTGCTCGCCGCAGCTGCCTATCTTGCTGCCGGGCTGCTGATGCTCTTCACCCCGTGGCCCGCGGTTCTGGGCTGCCTGCTCGCCCTGCCCTACATCCTCAACCTGCTGCCGTTCCTGCGGATCACCGACGCCGGCTCCGGTGCTGCGAATGCGGGCTGGAAGCGGTTCCTGAAGTTGAACTTCCTCACCGGTTTCCTGGTGACGATGCTGCTCATCTGGTACTGGCCTTCCCGGTAGAACGGGCGGAAAACACAGCAGCGGCCGGCCCCCGAAGGGACCGGCCGCTGCTGGTTTCAGCTGGCTAGCGGGGGGCTGAAGTTACTCAGCAACTCCCACGAACTCGGCCTTTTCGTTGGCCGTGGTCTCGCCCTGCGCCAGGGAAAGGCGCAGCTTCTCGCCCAGGACCGCGTCCACGTTGGTCCAGTACTGGATCGCTGCTTCGCGGATGTGCGGACGCTTCACACCGGAGATGGCGCCGGTGATGGTTTCCAGGAAACGCTGCTTGGCGGCGTCGTCGTAAACCTCGCGGTACAGCGTGCCGGCCTGGCCGAAGTCGCTGTCCTCGGAGTGCAGGGTCGCGGCGGAACGCACCAGGGCGCCGTCGTTCTCCCAGCTGCCGGCACCTGCCAGCGCTGCGTCGGCCGCGGGGCCGCCGAGCGTGTTCGGTGCGTAGACCGGGGTTTCCGGGGAGTTGTAGGAGAAGCGCATGGCGCCGTCCTGCGAGTAGTTGTTGACCGGTGCCTTCGGTGCGTTGACCGGCAGCAGGTTGTAGTTGGCGCCGATGCGGTAACGCTGGGCGTCCGGGTAGGAGAAGATGCGGGCCATCAGCATCTTGTCCGGGCTGGCGTCAATGCCGGGAACCAGGTTCGCGGGGGACAGGGCAACCTGTTCGATCTGCGCGAAGAAGTTTTCCGGGTTGCGGTTCAGGGTGTGGGTACCCACCTTGATCAGCGGGTAGTCCGCGTGCGGCCAGACCTTGGTCAGGTCGAACGGGTTGAACCGGTACGTCTTGGCATCCTCGTACGGCATGACCTGGACGTGCAGGTCCCAGGAGGGGAAGTTGCCGGCCTCAATGGCCTCGTACAGGTCGCGGCGGTAGTAGTCGGCGTCGGCGCCGGCAATCTTCTCGGCCTCTGCACCGGTGATTTCATGGTTGCCCTGGTTGGACGTGAAGTGGTACTTCACCCAGAAGCGCTCGCCGGCGGCGTTGATCCACTGGTAGGTGTGCGAGCCGAAGCCGGGCATTTCACGCCAGGACGTCGGCAGGCCGCGGTCACCCATCAGGTACGTGACCTGGTGTGCGGACTCGGGGGAGTTGGTCCAGAAGTCCCACTGCATGTCCGCATCGCGCAGGCCGGAGCCCGGCAGGCGCTTCTGCGAGTGGATGAAGTCCGGGAACTTGATGCCGTCGCGGATGAAGAACACCGGGGTGTTGTTGCCGACGATGTCGTAGTTGCCCTCGGTGGAGTAGAAACGCATCGCGAAGCCGCGCACGTCGCGCCAGGTGTCGGGGGAACCCATTTCACCGGCAACGGAAGAGAACCGCTGGACGGTCTCGGTGACGGTGCCGGGCTGGAAGACAGCGGCACGCGTGTACTTGGAAACATCCTCGGTAACAACGAACTCACCGAATGCGCCGCCGCCCTTGGCGTGCACGATGCGTTCCGGCATGCGTTCCCGGTTGAACTGGGCCAGCTTCTCGACGAGGTAACGGTCGTGAAGGGCAATGGCGCCGTCGGCGCCGGTGCTCAGCGAGTGTGCGTCGCTGGAAACCGGGGTGCCGGTCTGCGTGGTGGTGAAGTTGGACATGCGTGTTCTTTCTCTGGAGCTGACAAAAAGGGAAGGAAATTCGGGGGAGGGCTAAGACGCAGCTGCGGCGGCGCAGTCGGTGCAGAGCCCGCGGTAGAGCACATCCGCAATCTGGATGGTCATGCCGTGGGTATCTCCGGGGGTCAGACACGGGGCGTGGCCGACGGCGCAGTCCACGTCTTCGATCCGGCCGCAGCCGGTGCAGACCGCGTGGTGGTGGTTGTCATTCACGCGGGTCTCGTACCGGGCCGGGGAATCGGGGGTTTCAATTTTCCGCAGCAGGCCGGTTTCGGTGAGGTCCGCCAGGACCACATAGACCGACTGCAGCGAAATGTCCGGAAGCTCCCCGCGCACGGCGGCGGCGACGTCGTCCGCCACCGAGTGCGGCGCGGCGTCGACGGCGCGGAGCACCGCCAGCCGTTGCTTGGTGACGCGCCGGCCGTGGCCGCGCAGCTCGTTGGACCACCTGGCGGTGGACTCCTGGGCTGCTGCGGTTTCGGTCATGTCCATCATCCTAGTCTTATTCTGAGTTATTCATAATAAGGATCGCCTAACCCGTCCGGGCCCCGGTACGCTGGGCGTAGATCGATTCAACGGAACATCAAGCGGAGGCACAGTGCCGGCAGCAGAAATCCGAACCGGATACCAGCGGATAGCAGTAGGCCAGACGCAGGTGGATATCCGTACCTACCAGCGCTTTGACGACGCCGGGACGCCCGAATGGTCCGGGACCCGCAGCGAGGTGGTCCTGGTGCACGGGATCGGCGCTTCGGAGCGGTATTACGGACCGCTGATCTGGGAACTGGCGCGCACCTCGATTGTGCACACGCTGGAACTTCCCGGTTTCGGCAGCACCCCGACACCGGACGGGCAGCTGCAGATGGAGGACTTCGGACGCATTGCCGTGCAGGCCCTCGACGCTGCCGGAATTTCCGGCGCGCAGTGGGTAGGCCATTCCATGGGCTGCCAGGTGGTGGTGGAGATGGCGCTCGCCGCTCCGGAGGCCGCCTCCTCGGTGGTCCTGCTGGGACCGACCATCAACGCCGCCGAGCGCTCGGCCCCGCTGCAGGCGCTGCGGCTGCTGCAGGACTGCCTGGGCGAACCGCCGGCGGTCAACTACATGCTGGTCACCGACTATCTCCGCGCCGGTCCCCGCTGGTATTTGTCCACGCTGCCCGTGATGATCCACCACCGGCTCGAGGAGCGGATCGGCGGGGTCAAGCCCCCGGTGCTGCTGGTGCGCGGCGGCAAGGACCCGGTGGTGCGCGCCGACTGGCTGGCCCGGCTCGCTCGTGCCCGCCCCGGTGCGGTAACGGCGGAGATCCCCGGCCAGCCGCACGTGCTGATGTACACCCGTCCGAAGGAAACCGCCGCCCTGATGCGCACGGCGGCCGCTGTCCAGTGACGTCTCCACGTCCCGGTGTCCGGCCGCGCCGGCAGGGACGGATTTTCCGCTGGGCGCGCCAGGCACGGGGCTGGGCCTCGGACTATCTCTACGTGGCGTACTGGCAGGTGCACGGCTTCGTCCTGCGCCGGGACCCGGCAGCGTATCTGCATCCGGAGGGTACGGTGCGGGCTCCGGTGGTGCTGATCCCCGGCGTCTTCGAGAACTGGCAGTTCCTGCGCCCGGTGGCCGACTATCTTTACGAGCGCGGTCATCCGGTACACACCGTTGCCCCGCTGGGCTACAACCGCGGCACCATCGAGGACATGGCGGTGCTGGTGGAACGCTACCTGGCGGAACAGAACCTGCAGAACGTCCTGGTGCTGGCCCACAGCAAGGGCGGACTGATCGGCAAGCACCTGATGACCCTGCCGGACGGCGGGCCGCGGGTGGACCGGATGATCGCCGTCAACACGCCTTTCTCCGGCTCCGTCTACGCCAACCTGTTTCCGCTCGCGTCGATCCGCGCCTTCTCGCCCCGGAACCCGTTCCTGCAGCGGCTCCTGCGCAACGAGGACGTAAACGCCCGGATCACCTCTGTCTACAGCAGCTTCGACCCGCATATCCCGACGGGCAGCCACCTGGCCGGCGCGCGGAACATCCAGCTGCAGACCATGGGACACTTCCGGCCCATCGGTGATTCCCGGCTGCTCGACGTGCTGGAACAGGAACTGGACGACGCCGGATCACGGGACGGCGGCCAGGCCTAGGACGCCCCGCGGGCCAGGGCCTGCTCCACGGCCGCCGCCGAACCGTCCCGCCACGGCTCCCCGTGGCCGGTGAGCAGCAACGGTGCATCAGCCTCGGCCAGCAGTGCCAGCGACTCGAGCGCCAGAGCACTGTCCGCCGTCGCCGCGCCGGAGACAATCTGCGGCCCCTTGGCTCCGGTGTAGGGGTCGAGGGTCACCAACGAATCACCGCTGATGAGTGCGCCGCGGTCCGGGAAATGCAGGGCCACGGATCCGGCGGTATGCCCGGGTGTGTACAGGATCCGCGGCCTGCCCGGCAGGGCATCACCCGAATCCGCGGTGAGGCTGTGCACGTCGGTCACGCCGCGCACATTCAGCGCCCCGGCGAGGGTCATAGCGCCCAGGACGGGGACTGCCTTGGGGTAGCGGACCGGATACAGGAACCGGTTCGTCTCGTGCCGGTAGCGGTAGGGGTGCGCGGCGATGTACCGGTCGGCATCGTGCACCAGGATGGGCGTGCGGTACTCCTGCCGGAGCCGGGCGGCGGTGCCCACATGGTCGAAGTGCGCGTGCGTCAGCACCAGGGCCCGGATGTCCCCCGGACCGTAGCCCAGCTCGTCGAGTGCACCGGTCAGGTGCGGCCACATCCCCGGCAGGCCGGCGTCGACCACTGCCACGCCGTCGTCGTCCTCAACCAGATAGACGTTCACATGGGCGTGTTCAAGGCGGTGGATTCCATCGGCAACGTTGCGGGTAAACACGGCGGCTGCTCCTTCGGTGGGATGCGGGGACATCGGTGTCGTCCCATCCTAAGCATGCTTTCTATTGCCGTGCGCGTGTGGCGGCCCGGATCCGGGCCGGCGGGACCCTAGACTGCTCTGGTGCCCCGACTGCTCGCTGACCTCACACCCCTGCGTGAAAGCCCCGAATTCCGCCGGCTCTGGACCGGCACCGCGCTCTCCGCCATTGGCACGCAGCTCACCCTCGTGGCGGTCAGCCTGGAAGTCTACGAACTGACGAAGTCGAGTTTCAACGTCGGCCTGCTGGGCCTGGTGGGCCTGGTGCCGCTGGTGCTGGCCGGACTGTACGGCGGATCCGTGGTGGACGCGTACGACAGGCGCAAGGTGGCGCTGTTCTCATCGGGACTGCTCTGGCTCAGCACCATCGGCATCGCGGCCCAGGCCTGGGCCGGGGTGGGCAATGTCTGGCTGCTGTATTTCCTCGTGGCCGTCAACGCCGGCGCGGGCGGTCTGAACCACCCGGCGCGCAGCGCCATCATTCCCCGCCTGGTCCGCGCCGAGCTGCTGCCTGCCGCCAATGCGCTGAGCATGATGACCTTCGGCGTGGCCATGACAGCGGGGCCGCTGCTGGCAGGAGTGCTGGTGGCCCGGGTGGGCTACGGCTGGACCTACACCATCGACGTCGTCACCTTCACTGCCGCCATGTGGGCGCTGTACCGGCTGGCACCCATGCCGCCGGTGGGCAAGGTGCAGAAGGCCGGGCTGGGTTCCGTGCTGGAGGGATTCCGGTTCCTGGGCACCCGGCCCAATATCCGCATGACCTTCGTGGTGGACCTGTGCGCCATGGTCTTCGCCCAGCCGCGTGCGCTGCTCCCGGCCATCGGTGCACTGATGCTCGGCGGCGGCGCGACCACGGTGGGTGTGCTGCTGGCAGCCACCGCCGTGGGCGCCTTCCTCGCCGGGCTGTTTTCCGGGCCGCTCGGACTGGTGCGCCGGCAGGGCCTGGCCGTGCTCTGGTCCGTTGCCGCCTGGGGGCTGTCGGTGACGGCCTTCGGCGTCGTGGTGGTCCTGGCCGGATCCAACGACGGCGCGGTCCCGTCACGGTGGCTGATCCCGGCGGCGCTCGCGATGGCCTGCGCCGGGATTGCCGACTCCATCAGCGGCGTCTTCCGGTCCACCATCCTGCAGTCCGCCACCCCGGATGCCATGCGCGGCAGGCTGCAGGGCGTCTTCGTGGTCGTGGTGGCGGGCGGCCCGCGGCTGGGGGACCTGGTGGCGGGCGTGGATGCCTCCCTGGTGGGAGAGGGGTGGGCGGCAGTGCTCGGGGGACTGATCTGCCTGGCCCTGGTGGCGGTGCTGGCACGGACCCAGCCCCGGTTTGCGCGCTACGACGCGCTGCATCCGGAGCCCTGAGACCTCGCTGATACAGGAGCAGGAGCAGGAACAGTCACGCCCGGTTAAACGTTGAAGTATACGTATCCAACGGACGTTGCAGGCCTGAAACGGCCTGCCTGAAAGGACTCTGTACCCGTGCACCGACACTTCAACGGCCTCAAGACAGCAGCCCTGTTCGGCGTGCTTTTCGCCGTGCTGCTCGGAATCGGGGCCCTGCTTTCAAGCGGAACCGGAAGCCCGGCGTTTATCTGGGTCTTCCTCCTGATCGGCCTTGCCACTACTGCCTACAGCTACTGGAACAGCGACAAGCTGGCCATTCGGGCCATGCGTGCGGTGCCCGTCACCGAGGCGCAGGCTCCGGAAATGTACCGCATTGTCCGGGAGCTTTCCCTGCAGGCCGGTGAGCCCATGCCGCGGCTCTACATTTCGCCCACCATGGCACCGAACGCCTTCGCGACGGGCCGCAACCCGCAGCACGCTGCCGTGTGCTGCACCCAGGGCATCCTGGCCCTGCTGAACGAGCGTGAACTGCGCGGCGTGCTCGGCCACGAGCTTATGCACGTCTACAACCGCGATATTCTCACCTCCTCGGTGGCAGCCGCCATTGCCGGCGTCATTACCTCGCTGGGACAGTTCCTGCTCTTCTTCGGCGGCGGGGACCGGCGCAACGCCAACCCGCTGGCGATGATTGCCATGGCCATCCTGGCGCCTCTGGCTGCCTCGCTGATCCAGATGGCAATCGGCCGGACCCGCGAGTACGACGCCGACGAAGACGGGGCGAAGCTCACTAACGATCCGCTGGCGCTCGCGTCTGCGCTGCGCAAGCTGGAGAGCGGCACCCAGCGCGCCCCGCTGCCGGCCAATGACCAGAAGCTGGCCAACACGTCCCACCTGATGATCGCGAACCCGTTCCGCGCCGGGGCACGCGGCCTCCTGGCCACCCACCCGCCCATGGCCGACCGCATCCAGCGCCTGGAGCGCATGGCCGGCCGGACCCTGGGCGCCTGACCGGCACCTGACCTGCTCCCGGTGACAAAGTAGGCTTCGAGCATGCGCCTGATACTCGTCCGCCACGGCCAGACTCCCTCCAACGTGGAGCACTTCCTCGACACCGCCGTTCCCGGCCCGGGACTGACGGAGCTGGGAAGGGAACAGGCGGCGTCGCTGCCCGAGGCGCTCGGACATGAACCGATCGACGGAATCTTTGCCTCCAACCTGGTCCGCACCCAGCTCACAGCCGCACCCCTGGCTGCCGCACTGGGGCTCCCGGTCGGGATCCGCGACGGGCTGCGGGAAGTCTCCGCCGGCGAGCTGGAGATGCGTAATGACCGTGACTCGATCATTACCTACCTGAAGACGGTCTACAGCTGGGTTTCCGGCGACACCGCCGTCCGGATGCCCGGCGGACCGGACGGTGCCGAGACGCTGGGCCGCTTTGACGCCGTCGTCGAGGAACTGGCTGCCGCGGGACTGAAATCCCCGGCCATCTTCAGCCACGGGGCGATCATCCGGGCCTGGGCCACCGCGCGTGCCGGGAACGTGGGGCCGGACTTCATTGTGGCGAACGCGCTCAGCAACACCGGCGTTGCCGTGCTGGAAGCGGAAGATCTGCCCGGCGGCGGCGGCCTCGGCCCCTGGCAGCTGCTCACCTGGATGGGCGAAGCGGTGGGCGGCGGGGACCTCGAGGACCACGGCGACGACGGCCCGGCCGCCGACGACGTCGCGCTCTAGGCAGCGGCCCGGCGTACTGCTGATGAACGGCAAACGGCGCCGTCCCCGCCAAGGGGGAGGCGCCGTCGTCGTGTGTGCTGTGCGTGCGTTCTAGCGGAAGTTGATGAACTGCAGATCCACTTCGAGGTCCGCACCCTTGAGCAGCGCCATGGTGGCCTGCAGGTCGTCGCGGGACTTGGAGCTGACCCGGAGCTCGTCGCCCTGGATCTGGGACTTGACGCCCTTGGGGCCTTCGTCGCGGATCAGCTTGTTGATCTTCTTCGCCTGGTCCTGGGCAATGCCCTCCTTCATGGAGGCCTCAATCCGGTATTCCTTGCCGGAGGCGAACGGCTCGCCGGCATCCAGGGACTTCAGGGAGATGCCGCGCTTGACCAGCTTGGACTGCAGGACGTCCAGGACCGCCTTCACCCGGTCCTCGGAGTTGGCCTTCATCAGGATCTTCTCGCCGCTGAAGTCCACCTCGGCTCCTACGCCCTTGAAGTCGTAGCGCTGGACGATTTCCTTCTGCGCCTGGTTCAGCGCATTGGCCACTTCCTGCTTATCGATCTTGCTGACGACGTCGAACGTGGACTCGCTGGCCATTTCGGGACTCCTCTAAGTTGGTGACTTTTCCTGCTACTTAGCGTAGTAGGTCCGGGCACCGATGGCGCCCTGCTCACAGGACCCGCCCAGCCAACACCCGGCATTGTCACATCGATGCGGGGAAAGGTGAGGGGGTGGAAAACTATCCCGGCGCCGCATCGCGTCCGTCTGTCCGCCGTCCCGCCGCCGTCCGTCTCCGTACTGCCGCGGCCGGTTCGTTCCTCGCTGCAGCTTCGGCCGCCGGACTCGGAGTCATCGGCGCTCCGCCGGCACGGGCAGCCATTTGTCCTGTCTCATCCCTGGTGGACTGCGGGTCTTCAGTCGCCGACGTCGAACAGGGGACCCGGGAACGGCTCGCCGGAATCCGCGCTGATCTGGGAAACGCCGTGGCCTGGGGCTCGGTGACCCAGGCGCAGGCGGACCGGTTCTATGCGCAGCTCGAGGGCCGGATAGCACGGGGACTGTAGCCGCGGAAGGGCCTCTAAAAAGACAGTCGAAGGGGGCCCCGGGACTCCTTGCGGAAAGCATTTGAGGCCCGATTCGTAACTTTGGAAAATCTTCGGTAAAGTTGTCTTGTCCGCAGCCGCTGCGGACAACGTCTTCGCTTGAAGACGCTCGGCAGATTACCCGAGCGGCCAAAGGGGGCTGACTGTAAATCAGCTGGCAACGCCTTCACTGGTTCGAATCCAGTATCTGCCACCGACAAACCCGTCCTCACCACTGGTGAGGGCGGGTTTTTCAGGTACCGGGGACCTTGCGCCGAAAACTCCTAGATATTAGGCTCCCTAAATATGACTAGCGATCCCGCCCTGGATGAGCTCGCCGAGGAATTCCGCGAATCCCTCCGGCTGGCACTGTACATTGCCCGCAACATGGATGCAGACACCGACCTCAGCGCCACGCAGGTCAGCATCATGAAGATGGCCGCCGGCGAGGGGATGCGGGTGAGCGGGATTGCCCGCAACCTCGGGGTGAAGGTCCCCAGCGCCACGGAGCAGATCATCCGTCTTGAAGGGGCAGGCCTGTTGAAGCGCAGCCCGGACCCCCATGATTCCCGCGGTGTGCGGGTGACGCTGACGCCGAAGGGGGAGCAGTCGCTCCGGGAAGCCAACGGCAGCAGGACCGCACTGATGGCAGCGCTGCTGGAACAGCTCAGCAGCGAGGAACGGGCCGCGCTCTCAGCCGCATTGCCGGTGATCCGCCGGCTCACGAAGCTTCCCGGCGCCTGAGCGGGCTTCACCGGTCAGCGAACAGCTACAGACAATGCCTGCAGGCCCGGTTAGCGTTGAACCATGGCTACTATCGACATCACCGAAGCAACGTTCCCCGAGACCATCGAGGAAAATGACATAGTCTTCGTGGACTTCTGGGCGGACTGGTGCGGTCCCTGCAAGCAGTTTGCACCCGTGTACGACTCCGTATCGCAGCAGCACGACGACATCACCTTTGCCAAGGTGGACACCGAGGCCGAGCAGGGTCTGGCAGCTGCCGCCGGCATCACCTCCATCCCCACCCTCATGGCATTCCGGGAAAAGGTGCTCGTGTTTTCCCAGCCCGGCGCCCTCAACGCCAGCCAGTTCAGCGAACTGGTGGAAGCAGTCAAGGGCCTGGACATGAAGGCCGTGCATGAGCAGATTGCCGCTCAGGAGCGCGAGGCAGCCGCAGGCTCCAACGGCCAGGCCAAGCAGGCCTAGCTCCGCCCGTTCCTTCGCCAGGGAGGCATCCGTCAAAGGATGCCTCCCTGGGTGCGTTAAGGCGCTTTCGGCCGGTGCTCCCGCCGGTGGAAATCCGCCGGGTCCACCGGTAGCGCCACCCCTGCACCCGCTGTAATGTCGCTCACACAGGGCGCACCGCAGGAAGCATCCCAGCGGGGACGTCAACGATGACGAAACGACTGTGAGGCCGCAATGAGTTCCAACCGAGGCATTGCTTATCTTGAACCGGGTGTAGTTGAAGTCCAGGACATCGATTACCCGACCTTTGAACTGCAGGACGGTCCGGGTGTGAACCCGGCCAACGTCGGACGCAAGCTCCCGCACGCCGCCATCCTGAAGGTGGTCACCACCAACATCTGCGGATCCGACCAGCACATGGTCCGCGGGAGGACGACGGCGCCGCCCAACCTGATCCTGGGTCATGAGATCACCGGGGAAGTGGTGGAAACCGGATCCGACGTGGAGTTCATCAAGGTGGGCGACCTGGTTTCGGTGCCGTTCAACATTTCCTGCGGCCGCTGCCGCAACTGCAAGGAACGCAAAACCGGCATCTGCCTGAACGTGAACCCCGACCGTCCCGGCAGTGCCTACGGATACGTCGATATGGGCGGCTGGGTGGGCGGCCAGGCCGAGTACGCCCTGGTGCCGTACGCGGACTGGAACCTGCTGCGGTTCCCGGACAAGGACCAGGCCATGGAGAAGATCCTTGACCTCACCATGCTCTCCGACATCTTCCCCACCGGCTACCACGGCGCAGTCACCGCCGGCGTGGGTGTGGGCTCCACCGTCTACATCGCCGGTGCGGGTCCGGTAGGCCTTGCCGCAGCCGTCTCGGCACAGCTGCTGGGCGCCGCCGCGGTGATCGTGGGCGACCTGAACGAGGAACGGCTGGCCCAGGCCCGCAGCTTCGGCTGCGAAACCGTGGACGTTTCGCTGGGGGACCCGCGGGACCAGATCGAACAAATCCTGGGTGTGCCGGAAGTGGACTGCGGCGTGGACGCCGTGGGGTTCGAGGCCCGCGGGCACGGTGCCGGTTCAAGCAGCGAAGCACCGGCCACGGTGCTGAATTCGCTGATGGACATCACCGCGGCAGGCGGAGCGCTGGGCATTCCGGGACTGTACGTCACCGGTGACCCGGGCGGCGTCGATGAGGCTGCACAGAAGGGGTCGCTGAGCATCAACCTGGGGGCGGGCTGGGCCAAGTCGCTGTCCTTCACCACCGGGCAGTGTCCGGTGATGAAGTACAACCGGGAGCTCATGATGGCGATCCTGCATGACAAGGTGCAGATCGCCAAGGCCGTGAGCGCCACTCCGATCAGCCTGGACCAGGCGCCGGAGGCCTACCGCGAGTTTGATGCGGGTGTGGCGAAGAAATACGTCATTGATCCGAACGGCATGGTGGGCTCCCACTAGCCCGCGGGCCCTCAGCCCGCGGGCCCTCAGCCCGCCGGCCCTCCTCCCGCAGGAGGACCGATGAGCAGCAGCGCAGCCGGCAGGACCGAAACAGAATCGGTCCTGCCGGCTGCCGTTTGCGCCTGTGCACTTCTGGTGCCTCCCGGCCCGGCGGTACGCTCGATTGGTCCGGGGTCCCGGCCGGCACAGCTTTCCGGGCCTCCGCCACTCGAACGCCCACGGCTTATCAAAGCGGAGTTGGAAGCGGGAATCATATGTGCGGCAGCAGCGGAACACATGGCAGAGGCGGCACCGGAACACCTGACACCCCCGGGAGTGCTCAATGAACGGGGCGGACACCGCGTGGGTATTGATCTGCGCCGGGCTGGTGCTGTTTATGACCCCGGGCCTGGCCCTCTTCTACGGCGGGATGGTTCCGGTCCGCAACGTCCTGACCATGATGATGCAGAACATCATCCCGCTCGGAATCATCTCGGTGACCTGGGTCCTGGTGGGGTACACCCTGGCCTTCAGCAACGGGGGCAACTCCGTAGTCGGTGAATTCGACGCTTTTGCGCTCCTGGATCTGGATACTCCGCAGTTCCACACCGTGGCGGCGGGCGTGACCATTCCAACGCTGGCCTTCGTGGCCTACCAGATGATGTTCGCCGTGATCACTCCCGCGCTGCTCACCGGTGCGACGGCCGGCAGGCTCCGGTTCGGCGGCTGGGTGTTTTTCCTTGCCGCGTTCTCCATCCTGGTATATCCGCAGGTGGCGCGCTGGCTCTGGCACCCCAAGGGATGGTTGTTCCAGCTCGGCGCCCAGGACTGGGCCGGGGGAATGGTGGTCCACGCCTCCGCCGGTGCCGCTGCCGTGGCGGTGCTGCTGGTGGTGGGCCGGCGGCGCGGCTGGCCCAACCTTCGGAACTCGCCCAATAACCTTCCGCTGATGCTGGTGGGCGGCGGCATTCTTTGGTTCGGATGGTTCGGATTCAATGCGGGTGACGGGCTGCAGGCCAATGACATTGCTGCACAGGCGCTGATCAACACCCACGTGGCAGGATCAGCCGCAATGCTCTCATGGCTGCTCGTGGAGCGGATCACCACAGGGCACTGCACCCTGGTGGGAGCAGTTTCCGGTGCAGTTGCGGGACTGGCCACCATCACGCCCTGCGCCGGCTATGTCGGCACCGGGGCGGCCCTGCTGATCGGACTGATCGCGGGGTGCGTGTGCGTGCTGGCGGTGCGGCTCAAGAGCGTCCTGCGTTACGACGACGCCCTGGACGTCATTGCCGTCCATTTCGTGGGCGGTGTGCTGGGGTCCTTCCTGCTGGGTTTCTTCGCGGACAGCACGGTGAACGCGGCCAGCGATGACGGTATCTTCTCCGGCGGCGGGGGAACGCTGCTGTGGCACCAGACCGTGGCCATTGTCAGCGTGGTGGTCTTCTCCTTCGTGCTCAGCTGGCTCTGTGCCGTCGTTATTTCCCGCACGGTGGGCCTGAAGGAACCCGGCTCCGAACAGGAGGACCTGGACCACGTCCAGCAGGACTCGTCCGCATATTCACTCAGCGGAATCGGTGCCCGGCCCACGGCAGCCGGCAGGGCGGCGGTGGACGGGGGCGCCGGTGGCGCGGACCGGCACTCCGCACCGAGCCACCTCATCAGCGCCGTGGTCAACACCGGGCGGGTTGACGGACTGCGGGACGCACTGCTGATGGCCGGCGCCCGCTCCCTGGAGCTCTCCGACACCGCTGTCTACTCCGGGAAGATCCGGACCGATACTTTCCGCAGCGAAAAGCGGCTGATCGATTTCGATGAGCGGTTCCGGGTGCATGCAGCGGTGGACTCGGAGCATGAGGAAGCGGTGGTCGCGGTCCTGAAACGGTTCGGGGCGGAGCCGGAATCCATCTACCGGGTGGCAATCACCCCGTACTGACGCCCGGTTAGACCTGTTCCACCTTCAGCGGTTCGGCCAGCAGGGCGCTGAGGGATTCCTGCAGGTCCTGGAGGGCGGCACCGCGGGCGTGGCGCTCCAGGTCCTCGCGGGAGGCCCACTGTTCCGCCAGCACAATGGCTGCCTCCGAGTCTTCAATGATTTCGTAGCGCAGGCAGCCCGGTTCCGTCCGTACCTGCTCGATGGCGATGTCCAGGGCCAGCTTCACCCGCATGTGTTCGCCGGGGTTCGGGACCATGGTGGCGCGGAGATTGATGGGGGTGTTGGTTTCTTCAGTCATTCCCCCACCATAGGACTTCTGAGCGAAACCGGGGTGCAGGGCGCTCCCTTCGCAGGGAAGCAAACTGTTGGTAGCGTTGCCGCCATCTGTCCTGCAGCCAAAGGAGTCTGCCTTGCTTTCATACGCCGCTTCCCCGTCGCAGAGTCCCCTGCTGGAGGAAACCATCGGGGATAACTTCGAGTCGACCGCCCGCCGTTTTCCGAACGCTCCCGCGCTGATCGATGTCCCCACCAACCGGTCCTGGACCTACGCCGAACTGGACCGGCAGGTCAGCGACGTCGCAGCCGGTCTGCTTCTGCGCGGCATCCAGGCCGGGGACCGGGTAGGCATCTGGTCACCGAACTGTGCGGAATGGACCATTGCCCAGTACGCCACTGCGAAGGCCGGTGCCATTCTGGTGAACGTGAATCCGGCCTACCGGCAGGCTGAACTGGACTTCGTGGTGAAGCAGAGCGGAATGCGGATGCTGCTCACTGCTCCGAGCGACCAGCGCAACGACTATGAGGCCATGGCGCGGACCGCCCTCGAGACCGGGGACAGCCTGGACACGCTGGTGTTCCTGTCCGGGGACGGCGCCGGCAGCTTCGCGGCACTGGAGGCAGAGGGAAGGGACTCCGGCGGGCCGGGGGCTGCGGCATTGGCGGAACGGATGGCGGGGCTGCAGCCCGGGGATCCCATCAATATCCAGTACACCTCCGGAACCACGGGCTTCCCGAAGGGTGCAACGCTGACCCATTCGAACATCCTGAACAACGGATACTTCATCGGCGAACTGCTGGGCTACACCGAGGCAGACCGGGTGGTGCTTCCGGTGCCCTTCTATCACTGCTTCGGAATGGTCATAGGCAACCTTGCTGCCCTTTCCCACGGTGCCGCGACAATCATTCCGTCCCGCACCTTCGACGCCGGCCGGGCGCTCGCCGCCGTCGAAACACACCGCGGCACCTCCCTGTACGGAGTGCCGACCATGTTCATCGCCGAACTGGGGCTGCCGGACTTCGACCGGTACGACCTTTCCTCGCTGCGGACCGGCGTTATGGCTGGCTCACCCTGTCCGGAGGAAATCATGAAACGGGTCATCGGCGAGATGAATATGGCCGAGGTGGCTATTTGCTACGGCATGACCGAAACGTCTCCGGTTTCCACCATGACCCGCCGCGGCGACTCCCTGGCCCGCCGCACCCGCACCGTGGGACGGACCATGCCGCACATGGAAACCCAGGTGGTGGATCCCGGATCCGGGAAGCAGGTGCCCTGCGGTGAAATCGGCGAGCTGTGCACCCGTGGCTACAGCGTGATGGCGGGCTACTGGAACCAGCCGGAGGCCACCGCGCTGGCCGTCGACTCCGAGGGCTGGATGCATACCGGGGATTTGGCCCGGATGGACGAAGAGGGTTACGTCAGCGTGGAGGGACGCATCAAGGACATGGTTATCCGCGGCGGGGAGAACATCTATCCGCGGGAAATCGAGGAGTTCCTCTACACGCACCCCTCAATCCAGGACGTCCAGGTCATCGGCGTTCCGGACGAGCGCTACGGAGAGGAACTCATGGCGTGCATCATCCCGGTTCCCGGCGCACCGGAACCGGATGCGGCGGCCATTGCGGAGTTCTGCCGTGACCGGCTGGCCCACTACAAGATTCCCCGGTATGTCCAGATCCGGGCCAGCTTCCCCATGACGGTCTCCGGCAAGATCCGCAAAGTGGCCATGCGCGAGGAAGCGACCATCGGGCTGGCGGGCACCGGCACCCCTGCGGTCTCCTAGCGGGGGTATGCGGGGTATGTGGGAGGAAGCGGGAGGATACCGGGTACGCGGGAGCGAGCGGAGGAGGGGTCCGGAGGAGGCGGCTTTAATATTCCTGCGAGCTCTGCGAGCGTGGAATTTCGTTGCCGCCGACCCGGGCCCCGACCCGACCGACCGGCACCCCGGGCTCACCTCAGCGCCGCCGATGGTCCATCGGCGCGAGCTTGGGTCCGTAGGTGGGTTTGCGGTAGCCGCTGAGCATAATCATCCGCACCACCCGCTGCCGGTGTCCCTGCCAGGGTTCGAGCAGCTTCAGCATGCCGGCGTCGTCGGTGCGCCGTCCGGTCAGGGCAGCGCCCACATACGCGGCCAGATGGTAATCGCCCACGGACACGGAATCAGGAGCCCCGTGCGTCCGCTGCGTGATTTCTGCTGCACTCCACACTCCGATCCCCGGAACCGAACACAGCTTGGCGGTCAGGTCCTCGCCGAGGGGAGCGTCCGCCAGCCGCTGGAGTGCCGACGCCTGCGAACAGGCCCGCAGGATGGTGGTGGACCGGGAATGGTCCACCCGTGCCTGGTGCCAGTCCCAGCTGGGGATCCGCCGCCAGGTTTCCGGTGCCGGCGCGGCCTTCATGCCTGCCGGCGCCGGGCCGGGGGCATCAACGCCGTATCGCGTCACGAGGTACCGCCAGGCGTAGTAGGCCTCCAGGACGGTCACCTTCTGCTCCAGCACCACCGGGATCAGGGTGTCCATGATCCGGCCGGTGCTTGGCAGCCGCAGGGAGAGGTTCCGCCGTCGGGTCTCCGTGACCATCCGGGGCAGCGTCGCGAGGAACGCGTCGTCGTCGAACTCCGACCAGTCGTCCTGTTCACCGAGCAGCGCGGGCACCGACGCCAGGGCACACTCGGCACCCGGTCCCCACGCGGAGGCACGGACCCGGGCACCGGGGGCGGGTACGGGTTCCTCGCGCAGGTTCAGGGTGGCCGGGCCTTCCGGGGTGAGGAAGGTCAGCCAGGCAATGCCCGGTCCGAGCCGGATGGTCGGGTCCTGCTTTCCCCGGACCAGGATGCGCAGCGAGGTCTGCAGACAGTAGGGGGCGGGTGAGTCCCAGTAACGCACCAGGCCCGCAGGACCGGATGCGCCAGACTCCCGGGCCGCAGGAACGTGTTGCAGCGGAACAGGCGGTGCTGGAACAGACCGCACTGGAGCAGCGGCGGTGAAGGACATGCAACTATGGTTGCACGCGCCGCCCCCACTCCTGCCCGCACGGCGGGCCGCCCGCCTGTGGCTTTTGCTACGCCGCGTTCCATCTCCCCTGCCGCAGGCCGATGGAGCAAGTAACGTGGGTCACATGAAGTATGCCAATACTGTCCTGGACCTGATCGGCAACACTCCCTTGGTGAAGCTCCACCACGTCACCGAGGGCATCCGTGCCACCGTTCTGGTGAAACTGGAATACCTGAACCCGGGCGGATCAGTGAAGGACCGCATCGCCGTGAAGATGATTGAAACGGCGGAGCGTGAGGGCAAACTGCTGCCCGGCGGCACGGTGGTCGAGCCCACCAGCGGCAACACCGGCGTCGGTCTGGCGCTGGTTGCCCAGCAGAAGGGCTATAAGTGCATCTTCGTTACCCCGGACAAGGTAGGGGTGGAGAAGCGGGATGTCCTGCGGGCCTACGGTGCCGAGGTAGTGGTGACGCCGACGGCGGTTGCCCCTGACAGCCCGGACTCCTACTACGGAGTCTCCGACCGGCTGGTGCGCGAGATCGACGGGGCCTACAAGCCGGACCAGTTCTCCAACCCATCCGCACCCGCCAGCCACTATGAATCCACCGGACCGGAAATCTGGGCCGACACCGACGGGCGGGTCACCCACTTCGTGGCCGGTGCCGGTACGGGCGGAACCATCACCGGCACCGGACGCTACCTGAAGGAAGTCTCCGCCGACCGGGACTCCGGTCCGGTGCGCGTCATCGCCGCCGATCCCGACGGGTCCGTGTACTCGGGCGGCACGGGACGCCCCTACTTCGTGGAGGGCGTGGGGGAGGACATGTGGCCGGACAACTATGACGCATCCGTGCCGGATGACGTGATTGCGGTCAAGGACGCCGATTCCTTCGCCATGACCCGCCGCCTGGCGCGGGAGGAAGGCCTGCTGGTAGGCGGTTCCTCGGGCATGGCGGTGACGGCGGCACTGGAAGCTGCGCGCTCGCTGGGGCCCGACGACGTCGTCGTGGTCCTGCTCCCGGACAGCGGCCGTGGCTACATGGGGAAGATCTTCAATGACGACTGGATGCGTTCCTACGGTTTCCTGCAGGACGGCGGGGAACAGGCCTCCGTCCGCGACGTACTGGCGACCAAGGACGGTTCGCTGCCGGCGCTGGTCCACACCCACCCGAACGAAACGGTGCGGGACGTCATTGCCATCCTCAACGAATACGGCGTCTCCTGCCTGCCCGTGCTCTCGCAGGAACCTCCGGTGATGCTGGGTGAAGTCCTCGGGTCCGTGGATGAGCGCTCGCTGACGGAGAAGCTGTTCCGGGGCGAGGCCAAGCCCACCGACCGGATCAGCGAGCATATGGGGCCGCGTCCGGCGCTCGTGGGGACGGGGGACACTGTAGCTTCCGCCCGGGAGAAACTGACGGACGACGACGCCGTGATGGTTACGTCCGATGGCACGGCCGTTGGCATGCTGACCCGGCACGACCTACTTTCGTACTTGAGCCTCTAACCCGGCACGCCTTCGCAGGGGCGCTGTTTTGCACCAATCTGCCGGCCCCGGCCGGCGCAAGGAGAACACCATGACGAGCTTCAGCACCCGCGCCATCCATGCGGGCCAGGCACCGGATCCCACCACCGGAGCGGTCATTCCGCCTCTGTACCAGAGCACCACCTATGCCCAGGACGGCGTCGGCGGGCTGCGCAACGGCTATGAGTACGGCCGCGGTACCAACCCCACCCGGGATTCGCTGCAGGAACAGCTCGCCGCACTGGAAGGCGGAAAGCATGCCTTCTCCTTCAGCTCCGGCCTGGCAGCGGAGGACGCCCTGATCCGGGGGCTGCTGGCTCCCGGGGACCACATCGTGCTGGGCAACGATGCCTACGGCGGAACCTACCGGCTGATCAACAAGGTGCTGGGCAAGTGGGGGATCACCAATACGGCGGTGGACATGTCCGACGCCGCGGCTCTCGCGGCTGCCATTGCGGCCGGGAACACGAAGATCGTCTGGCTGGAAACGCCGTCGAACCCGATGATGAAAATCAGCGACATTGCCGCAGCGGCGCAGGCGGCACACGACGCCGGGGCTCTCCTGGTGGTCGACAACACCTTTGCCTCGCCGTACCTTCAGCAGCCGCTGGCCCTGGGTGCCGACGTCGTGGTGCATTCGACCACCAAGTACATTGGCGGGCATTCCGACGCCGTGGGCGGCGCCGTGATCCTGAACGACGACGCCATGGCGGAGGAGATCGGGTTCATCCAGTTTGCTGTCGGTGCGGTGTCCGCGCCGATGGAAGCCTGGCTGACCACCCGCGGGCTGAAGACCCTTGCGGTGCGGATGGACCGGCACTCCGCCAGTGCCATGGCGGTGGCGCGGTGGCTCAAGGAGCAGCCTGCCGTGGAGCACGTGCTGTATCCGGGGCTGGAAGAGCATCCGGGACATGACCTGGCCAAGGCCCAGATGAAGGACTTCGGCGGCATGGTGTCGGTGTCTTTCAAGGGCGGCGAGGCTGCGGCACGGAAGGTGGCTGAAGCCACCCGGCTGTTCCTGCTGGCCGAGTCCCTGGGCGGGGTGGAATCCCTGATGAACTACCCCTCGGAAATGACCCATGCATCGGTCAAGGGCACCGAGCTGGCCGTACCGGAAAACCTGCTTCGGCTGTCAGTGGGTCTGGAGGACGTCGAGGACCTGATCGCGGATCTGGATCAGGCGTTCCGGCAGCTCTAGCTGTTCCGGCGCGGGCGGTTCCTCGGGGGCAACCACTGTCTGTTTCGGGTCCAACCCAATGGCCCTTTCATGACTAGGTAGTGCCGTTCGAAAGACAGGTATTCCGAGTTTCCAGGAACGCCGGTTTGAGGCTCTTTTCCGGCCGGGAATGTCAGTGCCGGATGAAATTCTGAGGGTATGGATCAGCTCGGGAACACCGAACGGACAGCCGAAGAGCAGGGCAGTGAAGACCAGCAGTCGGCAGGGCAGACTGGTGAAGCGGATGCGTCCCGTAAGCCGTGCACACTGTCGGTGTATCGGGCTGAACTGACTGTCGAACCTGTCGGGACTGCTAATGCGGCCGAGGGCAAATCCGTCGCCGCACCAGCTGATCCCGGAGCTGCCACAGCTCATGAGAACGACGCGGAAGCCGGCACCCAGCCAGCCGACAATCCCGTTCCCGAGGGAGGGTCTGCCCCTTCCGGAGCTTCAGCCTCTAACCCCGATTCCGCGGCCGCCACAGCCGCCGCTTCCGAGGGCGATAGTCCTACCGAAGGGTACCCGGACGGGTTTACCGGAACACTGGCCCTGCAGAACCTCGAATCCTTTGACGAGCAAGCGGTCGGCGAAGCTCTGTCCCGGATGGCGCATGCGATGTCCTGGGTGCAGGCGCAGGAGGCCCGCTTGATCAACCGGATGAAGGATATTTTCCAGGACAGCTTTCACGTCGCGTCGGGGCGGCTTGAACCGGGGATGGCGTTCAGTCTTGCGGCGTCTGAATGCGCCGCCATCCTGAACCTTCCGCAGGTCACGGCCCAACGCCTGATGTTTGAGGCCGGCATGCTGTGCGGGACCCATGCCGCGACCCTGGCCGGTCTGGAAGAAGGTCGGCTGTCCTACCAGCATGCGCAGGTCGTGCTGGATCAGTGCCAGAACATACCCGATGCGGTGCTTCCGGAATTCGAGGCGGACCTGCTGAAGGCTGCGGAGGGGAAGACCCGGGCCCAGTTTGCCTGCAAGGCCCGCCGGCTGCGCGAAACCAAGTTTCCGGACACGATCACCAAACGGCATCTGACGGCGTTCGAGCTGCGCAAGGTCACTCTGGACCGGGAAGAAGACGGCATGTCCTGCCTGTCCGCCCACCTTCGGGCCGAGGAAGCCCAGCAGATCTACACCACCTTGAGTACCGCCGCCCGTGGTGAGCAGGCAGCCGGGGATTCCCGGAACACGGATCAGCTGCGTGCGGACATCCTGGCCCAGCTGCTGATGGGCGGCCTCGGCTCGACGCGGGCAGGTGCAGTTGGCAGCGACGAGGTCCATAAAGGGACCAGCCGGGCGGGGCGCGTTACCGGCCCAGCCCCAGCGCGGCCCGGCGGAGCGGGCGGTGGGGCAGCCGGGACGGCAAGCGCCGGCAGGACCGGCTGCGATGAAACAGGAATCATTCCGCGGGCGGAAATCATGGTCCTTATCAATGCTGAAACCCTCTTCGGAGCCGATGACCAGCCCGCCGAACTGCACGGTTACGGTCCCATCAGTGCCGAAGCTGCCCGCAGGCTGGCCCGGAACGCCACCGGCTGGACCGGCCTGGCGCAGGATCCGCAGACGGGAGAGATCCTCGGAGTAGGACGGCGCAGAAAGGTTCCGGCCGGGCTCCGCCGCTGGCTCCGGGCACGCGACGGAACCTGCAGGTTCCCCGGCTGCCGGGTCAGCACCGCGAACACGGACGTCGACCACACCGTCGATTGGGCGCAGGGTGGCCCAACGGACCACGGGAACCTGGAGCACCTTTGCCGACGGCACCACCGGTTCAAGACCATGGGCTACTGGACGGCCTCCCAACCGACCCCCGGAGTGATCGAGTGGACCTCACCGACCGGACGCGTCTACCGGACCGAACCGTTTCTGGAACTCGGACCACCGGATAGGTCACCGAATGGAGGCCGCGATCAACGCTGGGAACATTGCGGGGACCCCAACCAAGAGGATTCACAGCAACAGGATTCAGGGCAGACCGAACCGGAATCGGTGCCGCCGTTCTGAGCAGACACCATCCTGTGAGGCAGGCAGGCAGGCAGGCAGGCAGGCAGGCAGGCGCGCTGAGGTACGCGCAGGACGCAAGTACCGGTCGTGATGGCTGGGGAACTGAACGCGGCAGCCGCGACTTTTCCGGAGCAGAAGTCACGGACGACTTTTATCCCTCACGGCATCTGCCGGTGACGACAGTCCGTCTTCGGAAATTACTGTCAAATGGCTTTCCTGTGCCTTCCGATTACACCTTCTGCGCTGCTAACTTCGCACCTAAATAAAGTCATTGGAACTTGGAGAAGAAAATTATGAACCTCTTCGGAAACCGGGCCGCGAACCCGAGGCTAATCGTCAGGGAGATTTTCGCCAGCCATCCCGACCCCGACCAGGCTGCCGTAGCTTGGAGCAGGTCTGTTGCCCGGGAGGCAGGACTGGACCTGCAAAAGGACCAGGTTCGCCTGATTAGGGAGCTGCGTAAGCGGGACACAAGCCTCGATTTGGCTTGTGCAACCTTTATGGTTCAGGAAGCGGCTAGAAAATAAGAAGTAGGTTGGAGAGTTCTCCCCGGCATTGACGAATTTGGCCGACGGGAAAGCGCCCGGGGCATATCGTGCCGTTCAGGCTGAGCGGTTTCAGGTCTAGCGGGGCCTGCGGGCCTTACGCTTCTTCGGGTCGCGAAGCTGGAAATACTTGTTGCTCTGCGGCAGCCAGAGCAGCGCCGTGCAGGCCAGCAGCACCACGCCTACGGCTACGAGGGCCGGTCCGCGAAACAGGAACGGGAACCCGGCAATCACGCCGATGCTGCTGAGAGTTTCCCGGGCGCTGCGCTTACCCGAACGCAGCCGCAGCACGCTGTAGGCGCTGACTGCGGCGAGCACCAACGCAAGGATCCCCAGCAGGGTCAGCGCAGCACTGTCCTGATGCTGGGTCCGGGCCGAAACAATAAAGGAAACGCCCGCAACGGCAACCAGGAGGGCAGCCACCAGCCAGGCAGCCCCTGCAGCCCGGATAATGCCGGGCGGAGGAGTGCGCCACGGAGTAGTGGCCGGACCCGCGGATTTGCCTGAACCCGGTCCCATCAGCGCGGCGCCACAATCTGTTCGTGGGCGTCAAGGTCGTAGCGGTAGACCTCGCGGCCGCCGATCCACACCTTCAGCGCCCGCTGCATCACGTCCAGCGGATCGCCGCTCCACAGGACCAGATCCGCATCCTTGCCCGGTTCCAGCGAGCCGAGCCGGTCCGCAAGGCCCAGAACCCGAGCGGGATTGATGGTCACCGCACGCAGAGCCTCGTCGCGGTCCAGACCCTCCTTCACGGCCAGTGCGGCCTGGAAGATCAGGAAGTTGATGGGTACCACGGGATGGTCGGTGATGATGGAGATTTCCACTCCCGCTGCCGCCAGCTTCCCCGGATTGGCCATGCTGCGGCCCCGCAGCTCCACCTTCGAGCGGGTAGTGAACAGCGGGCCGATCAAAACCGGCACGCCCCGTTCGGCCAGTACATCGGCCAACAGGTGGGCCTCGGTCCCGTGGTCGAGCACCAGGTCATAGCCGAACTCCTCGGCGAGGCGCAGCGCAGTGCCGATGTCATCAGCGCGGTGGGCGTGCTGGCGCCACGGGATTTCCCGGCGCAGCACCATGGCCAGAGCCTCCAGATGAGGGTCGCGCATGTTCGGGTCGGCCTTGCCCAGATAGTTCTGCGCCTCCATAAACGCCTGCCGGATAACCATCGCCGTGCCCAGCCGGGTGGACGGGGTCTGCTTCTTGTCGCTGTAGATCCGCTTCGGGTTCTCGCCCAGCGCGGACTTCAGCCCGCTGGGCGCACGCAGCACCATTTCCTCCAGGTAGCGCCCGTGCGTGTGCAGGGCCACTGCCTGGCCGCCGATCGGGTTGCCGGATCCGGGATTGATGTTCGCGGTGGTCACTCCGCCGGCAAGGGCGTCGTCGAACCCCGTGTCAAAGGGATTCACGGCATCCAGCGCCCGGACCCCGGCCATCACGGGGTCCGTCATTTCGTTGGAATCATTGCCGGCCCAGCCTTCGCCCTCTTCATGCACGCCAAGGTGGGTATGCGCATCCACGAGCCCGGGCAGCAGCCACTGCCCGCCGGCGTCGAGCACCTCTGCGTCCCCGGGCACAACGACGTCGGGACCCAGCTCGCGGATCCGTCCGTCTTCGACGAGGACGGTGCCGTGGAAGGGGGCGCCCGTGACAGGAACCACGCGGGCGTTGGTGAGGGCAAGAAGCGCGGGGGACATCGAGGACCTTTCGCTTGCTGATCTGGTCCGGCCAGCCTATCGCCTGCCTTTGGACGGGGGAGGCAGGGCGGGCTGGCCGGTAGACTTGCCATGATCAATATCGCCGAACAACGCCATGCCGCGCCACGTGCGCGGCCGGCGTCTTTGCAGGGAGAACAATGGGCCAGATCCACCGATCCGCCTTCGTGCGGACCGTTGCGACCCTGGGGGCGCTGGCACTTGCCGGGCTGCTCGTATGGACAGCTTTCGACTTGTCGCCGCGCCACGGCCTCGACTTCAGTGTCTACCTTTCCGGCGGGCAGAGCGTCCTCGACGCCGCCGGGGAACTGTATACGAAGTCGGTCCAGTACGACGCCGACAGCAGCCTGCTCTTCACCTATCCGCCTTTCGCGGCGCTGGTCTTTGCCGTGCTGGCCCCGTTCGGCCAGAGCCTGGGGCTGAACATCTTCACCGGGATCTCCATCGCCATTGCCGCAGCCACCGCCGTCTGGGCAGTCCGCTATGTCTTCCGCCGCCGGGGCGCGGTGGACGTACTCCGCCACCCCTGGCTCCGGCCGCTGGCGATCGCCGGCACAGGGTTGATCGTGCTGTTCGGACCGTGGCGCGAAACGCAGGCCTTCGGGCAGATCAACATCCTGCTCTTCGGGCTGATCATGGCCGACTTCGTGATCAAGAAGGAGGGCTGGCCCACCGGCCTGCTGACCGGAGTGGCGGCCGGACTGAAGCTCACCCCGCTGGTGTTCGGCCTGTACTTCCTGGCTCGGGGCGACTGGCGCGGGCTGCGCAACATGACCTACGGCTTCCTTTCAACCTTCGCCCTGGGGTTCCTGATCCTCCCGCGCGAATCACGCACCTACTGGCTGGACCTGCTGCCGGACACCTCACGGATCGGCGGGGCCGGCTACGTGGACAACCTCTCCATCAAGGGTGCGATCCTGCACTTCGGCGGCCCGGATTTCCCCGTCGATCTTCCGTGGCTGGTGCTGTCCCTGGCGGCCGTTGCTGCTACGGCCGTCATCATCCGCATTGCCGGCAACCGCGGACAGACCTTCACCGCGCTGGCCGCCGCCGCACTGCTGATGCTGCTCATTTCCCCCGTGTCCTGGTCCCACCACTGGGTCTGGGTGGCCCTCTTCATCCCCGTCCTGGCACGGAACCTCATGGACCTCGGCCCCGGGCAGCGGAAGCTGCGGATCGCGGGCCTCATCCTGCTCGCATCCTCGCTGGTCATCTTCATCTACTCACCCAAGACAATCGGCGAGCTGTTCAACGCGCCTAACCTGGACTCCCAGCTGCCCGAGCCGTGGCTGATGGCTTCCAGCATCGGTGTCTTCTGGGGCATCGGACTGCTGGCCTGGTGGCTGGCGGGGTACTGGGGCAGCCGCCCGCGCCAGTGGTGGCGCAACAACCCGCCCGAGCTGCTGCGCGCCCCGGAGCCGCAGCCCTAGACTGCCGGGGAAGGTCCATCCGCGGGGACTGGCCGGAGACTGTTGGAAGGGCCTGTGCCCAAGGTCACCGCTCCCGACCACGTGCCCGACGCCGGGATGCCGTACACTGGAAAACATCCCCCACTCCGGTATTCCCTTATTTTCCTGCGGTTCATCGAGATTTTCATCGAAAATCACCACCGAAACCCGTACGGTACGTTGTGTTGGGGCCCGCATTTCTTATGCGGGCAGATTCATCTTTTGGGGAGCGCCGGCAAAGAAATCGTCACACCGGTCGTAGACACAATCCAGTGAAATCGGCCCACAGCTGTGACGGAAAGTCCTGCCTGGGATTGCAACAGCGCCGGACTTACGTCCCGCAGCCTCTTGGTTGCCTGGTCCCCGATTGAATGAGGATTACCTCTTGTCTGAAGCCACGCTGGAAAACACCAACGTCGAAAATGCCGCTCCCGAAACCGAAGAGAACACAGTGCTGTTCAGTGACTTCGGATTGGACGAGCGCGTCCTGGCAGCCCTGAAGGATGTCGGCTACGTAACGCCGTCTCCCATCCAGGCAGCTACCATCCCCCTGCTGCTCGAAGGCCGCGACGTCGTCGGCCTGGCCCAGACGGGTACCGGCAAGACCGCGGCATTCGCGGTTCCCGCCCTGTCCCTGCTCGCCGGCCGCCCGGCAACCAAGGACACCCAGGTCCTGGTGCTTGCACCGACCCGTGAACTGGCCCTGCAGTCTGCAGAAGCCTTCACCTCCTACGCAGTCCACATGGATGGCATCACCGTGCTTCCCGTGTACGGCGGTTCCGCCTACGGCCCCCAGCTCAACGGCCTCCGCCGCGGCGCCCAGGTTGTTGTTGGCACCCCCGGCCGTGTGATTGACCACATCGCCAAGGGTTCCCTGAACCTGTCCAACCTCGAGTACCTGGTGCTCGATGAGGCTGACGAAATGCTGCGCATGGGCTTCGCCGAAGACGTGGAGCAGATTCTTTCCTCCACTCCGGCGAGCAAGCAGGTTGCCCTGTTCTCCGCCACCATGCCGCCGGCCATCCGCAAGATTGCCAAGAAGTACCTGAACAACGCTGCGGAAATCACGGTCAAGTCCAAGACCACCACCGGTGCCAACACCCGCCAGCGCTATGTGCAGGTCATGGGCCCGCACAAGCTCGATGCAATGACCCGCATCCTGGAAACCGAAGAGTTCGACGGCGTTATCGCGTTCGTCCGGACCAAGGCTGCCACCGAAGACCTGGCTGACAAGCTCAAGGACCGCGGCTACAACGCCGCCGCCATCAACGGCGACATCCCGCAGCAGCAGCGCGAACGCACGGTCGAGGCCCTCCGCGACGGCAAGATCGACATCCTGGTTGCCACGGATGTTGCCGCCCGAGGCCTCGACGTCGAGCGCATCAGCCACGTCGTCAACTACGACATCCCGCACGACACGGAGTCCTACGTCCACCGCATCGGCCGCACCGGCCGTGCAGGACGCACCGGCGACGCCATCCTGTTCATGACCCCGCGCGAGAAGTACCTGCTGCGGGCCATTGAAAAGGCAACCCGCCAGCCGGTGGAGCACATGCAGCTCCCCAGCGTCGACGTTGTCAACGAGAAGCGCCTGGCCAAGTTCTCCGAGAAGATCACGGAAACCCTCGGTTCCGAGGACATCGCGGTGTTCCGGGACCTGGTGACCAAGTACCTGGCCGAGCACGAAGTTCCCGCCGAAGACGTTGCAGCAGCCCTGGCCGTCATGGCCCAGGGTGGCCGCGACCTGCTGCTGCGGGAAATCCCGGTGGCTCCGGCCCGCCAGCGCGAGCGTTCCGAAGGCCGCAACGACGGCGTCGGCTCCCGCGGCCCGACGCGCCCGCTGACCGAAGGCAATGCAACGTACCGCATCGCCGTCGGCCGTCGCCAGCGCGTCCTGCCCGGCTCGATTGTCGGCGCCATTGCCAACGAGGGCGGCCTGTCCTCCGCACAGATCGGCGGCATCGATATCCGTGCCGACCACACCCTGGTGGAGCTGCCCGCTGACCTGTCCAAGGATCAGCTGCGCGCCCTGTCCCGCACCCGGATCGGCGGCGAGCTGATCCACCTCGAGCTGGACAAGGGCCGCAAGCCGGCCCGCGAGCGTGAAGGCGGCGGCAGCTTCAACGACCGCGCCGACCGCGGCGGCTTCAAGAAGGATTTCAAGAAGCGCGACGGCGAGCGTTCCTTCGGGGACCGCGGCAGCGACCGCCCGTTCAAGAAGCGTGAAGGCGGCTTCCGCGACGCAGCCGCCACCGGTGCCCGCAAGCCCCGCTTCCGCGACTAGGAAGCAGCGGCGCCCGTAGCCTAAGGCGCCGCACCGCAGTTCCGGACAATAAGAAGGGCGCCTCCCGAAGCGGGAGGCGCCCTTCTTATTTTGTTTGTCCGGGTGGTTGTTTGTCCGGTTGACTCGTCCGGCTACTGCCCGGCCGCGCCGGCACGGCGGCTCTCGAGGCGCATTTCCAGGTCGTTCATGACAATCGCGGCCAGGTCCGAGAGGGTTGCCTCGTCCTCGGGGGAGAAAGTCCGAGGCTTCGTATCCAGGATGCAGAACGTGCCCAGGTTGAACCCGTCACTGGTCTGCAGCGGAACGCCTGCGTAGAACTGCAGGCCGAAGTCCCCGGCCACCAGCGGGTTGGCCAGCGTCCTCGAATCCCGCCGGGCATCGTCGACCACATAGACGCCGTCCTGCAGGATGGCAGAGGCGCACAGGCCCGGGTCCCGGCCGATCTCGACCGCTTCGGTGCCGTGGTGGGACTTGAACCAGATCCGGTCCGTGTCCACCACGCTGACGATGGCCACCGGGACGTCGAAGAGCCGGGATGCCAGCGCAGTGACCCGGTCGAAGGCACCGTCCGGGGGAGTGTCCAGCAGCTCGTAGCGGCGCACCGCATCCATGCGCTGCGCTTCATCGGCGGGCAGGATTTCCGGATTCACCCGGTGCCGGCCGCGTGCGGCGACGATCATGTCATAGAGGACCTGGGACACGTCATGGGCGCTGGGGCGCTCTGCGGCGTCCTGTGCGGTCATGGCCCGCAGCAGGGGTTGCCAGTCAGAACCAAGCTCCAACGGGATCTCAGGGTCCCTCAGGAGGCGTGCGAGGGCGCTTTCCAGGGCGGGACCGGGGAAGGCGGGTTTCCCGGTGAGGCACTGCAGCAGCACCAGGCCCAGGGAATAGACATCGCTCCACGGGCCGGCCTGTTCTCCACGGGCCTGCTCGGGGCTCATGAACGCCGCGGTGCCGGAGAACGTGCCGTGCTGTGACTGCGGATCATTGGCCACGAGGGCAACACCGAAGTCGGTGAGTTTGGCCCGGATGCGGGCATCGGCGCTGCGGTAGTCGAACAGCATGATATTCGCGGGCTTTACGTCCCGGTGCACCACGCCGTTGTCGTGGATGTACTCCAGGCCGATGGCGAGGTCATACCCCAGTAGGGCGGCCTGCCGGCGGGGCAGCGTGCCCTCTTTCAGCCGCTCGCGCAGGTCCAGGCCCTGGACAAGTTCCATCACAAGATAAATCAGCGGCGAGTCCGGGTCGGAGGAGTCGGACCCGGCATCCAGCAGGGTGACCAGGCTGTGGTGGTTCAGGCGCGCCAGGATCTTGGCCTCGGCGTCGCTGCGCCGAAGGTCCACGTCGCTGGTGGCCGACGGGCGGATGATCTTCACCGCTACGTCGCGGCCGAGGAATTCATCTTTGGCCCGGTGGACGGTGCCCATGGCACCTGCCCCGATCTGATTCAGGAGCCGGTATCTTCCACCCAGGAAGAGGCCGTCTGAAACGTGGTTCGGCACTATGCTCACGTGCCCTCGCTTTCTCGTAGCATAAGCATACTGACAAAATGGTGTCCGGGCTTACTTTGGGACCGTCGCGGACCGTGTGTCGGAGGGTCGGAAAAGTGTCGCTGGTCACCTTTCCCGGATATGGCACGTTTCGATTTCATGTTCCCGAAAAGTGCTGGTAGAGTTTTATGTCGTTGCCCCGATAGCTCAGTGGTAGAGCGCCATCTTGGTAAGATGGAGGTCCCGGGATCGATTCCCGGTCGGGGCTCTCAATGGGAGGGCCCGCGTTGCTAAGGCTGTTTGTTTTGCAGAGGCCTAGGTAGGGCGGGCTTCACTCATTTATGGCGGTGTAGCTCAGTTGGTTAGAGCGCACGACTCATAATCGTGAGGTCGGGAGATCGAGCCTCCCCACCGCTACGGACAAACCCCCGGAATCCTAGGATTCCGGGGGTTTTTTCGTTGCCCAGGCCCGCCCCAGGCCCGCCCGGTCCCGCTCGCCGGAAGCTCCATAAGGTTGCTTACCAATGCCGGTTTTCCATAGGGTGGCCATAGCGGGAACCGGAAGGTTTCCGGATCCAGGCACCACCACCGTAGAAGCACCGCTGCGGCTGAATGTTTCCGCCGCAGCTGAAACGAACGGAGTTCCCATGGCAGAGCACGACATTTCCGGCAAGAAGGTAGCTTTCCTCCTCACCGACGGCGTGGAGCAGATTGAGCTGACCAGCCCTTGGGAAGCGGTGAAGAGCGCCGGCGGACAGCCGGTCCTCGTGTCCCCGAAGAAGGGCACCGTCCAGGGGTTTGACGGCATGGACAAGGGTGAAACCTTCACTGTCGACCTGGACGTGGCCGACGCAGACGCGAGCGACTTCGACGCGCTGGTCCTGCCCGGCGGCGTCGTCAACGCCGACTTCCTCCGCGTGGACAAGAACGCCCAGCAGTTTGCCCGTGCCTTCTTCGAGGCGCACAAGCCCGTCGCTTCCATCTGCCACGGCCCGTGGCTGCTGATCGAGGCCGGCGTCGTCAAGGGACGCGATCTGACGTCCTACCACACGCTGGCAACGGACCTGCGGAACGCCGGCGCAAACTGGACCGACGAGGAAGTGGTGGTGGACCAGGGCTTCGTCACCAGCCGCAACCCGGACGATCTGCCGGCCTTCAACGACAAGCTCGTTGAGGAAATCGCAGAAGGGGAACACGCGGGCCAGCACGCCTGACGCCTCCCAAAACACCGCCGAAGGGTGGGGTAACGTGAAAAACGTTATCCCACCCTTTTGGCGTTTTCCGGGAGGTCCACCTTGCCCGCAGCCGGGAGCACCGCAGCGTCCGCCGATGCCGGCAGGTTCCTGTGCTCGGGGACGTCCTGGGACTCCTCCGGACCGAATCTGGCACTGCACCTGCCCGACGGGACGCCCTCCAGGCAGCGGCTTTCCCCGGGCACCGAACTCCGGTTCCGTGTCCTGACGGACACCAACGGGAACGGGAAGTTCTGCCTTGGCTCCTGGCAGGTGAACGACGGCGTCCAGTCCCACACGCCCTGTCCCGGACAGGCTCCTGCCGAGCGCGGTTATCAGTGCAGCAGCTGCTTCATCCGCGACGAGGTGCGCGGCATCCACAACAGCCACCGTGTGGACAACATCCCCGAGGCGCTGCGCCGCTACCTGGAGCAGCCGCACTGGCTGTACGTGGCCACGTTCGCCGACGGGTCCACCAAGGTCGGCACTGCCGCGGACGGACGCAAACAGCTCCGCCTGATCGAGCAGGGGGCGGTCTGCGCCCGGTACGTTGCCCGGGCCGGCGACGGCATGGTGGTGCGGGTGCTGGAAGACGCAGTCACCGCCGTAGTGGGTCTGCAGCAGGCAGTCCGGGCTGGAACCAAAACGGCAGCGCTGACCCGCCCGCTGGCCGCCGGGGAACTGGATGCACGCAACGCCGAAGCTGCCGAGTCGGTGCGGACCATGCTGGCGGACACGGGGGTTACCGGGTTCCGGACGGCCGACGAAGTCTGGGAGGCGCCGGCCCAATTCGCCACCGTCCTGGAAACGCCGTGTGAACTGTATCCATGCGATCCCGGAGCCGGGGAGCACGGCATGGTCATATCGGCGGTCCTGGGCGCCACGGCGCTGGTCCGGGTGGACGGCGAGGAGACCCTGTTCGCCGCGGATCTGTCCCGGCTGAAGGGCCGACGGCTGGAGTACGGCCCCTTCCGTACCGCGGTCCCGGCGCTGCAGGCCGCGCTGTTCTAAGCCGCCCCGGCCGCCCCTGTATTCTGAAGACATGCTAAATACCCCCTGGGAAACCGGTTCGCCCCTGTACCGGAAACTTGTCCTGAGCGCCCTGGCCATCAGCGGCGCCGGGGTGCTGCTAGTACTCCTGGGAGCGGTCCTGGACAACCAAGTCCTGATGTACATTGCCCTTCCCCTGATTGTGGTGGGCCTGAGCACACACCTGACCGGCATGGTGGTCCGCGCCAAGGACACCCGGCGCCGTATCAAGGGCATGGAAGGCAACAAATGAGCATCAACCCCGAACTCCTGGGCCGCACCTACCCGGCAGGGGCGGCATACTCCGTGGGCCGCGAAAAGATCCGCGAATTCGCCACGGCCGTCAAAGCCACGCACCCGGCCCACTTCGACGTCGCCCGTGCGCAGGAGCTGGGCTACGCCGACCTTGTCGCCCCGCCCACGTTCGCCATCATTGTTGCCCAGCGTGCCGATGCACTGCTGGTCGCCGATCCCGAGGCCGGCATTGACTTCTCCCGGGTGGTCCACGCCGACCAGCGCTTCACCCACCACCGGCCTATCGTGGCCGGAGACGAACTGGTGGCCGAGCTGCACGTGGACGCCGTCCGGGCGATGGGCGACGGCGCCCTGATCACCACCCGCGCGGAGATCTCCACGACCGAGGGCGAGCAGGTAGCCACCACCCTTTCATCCATCCTCGTCCGCGGAGAGGGGCAGTAACCGCTATGTCCATTGCACTGAGTGAACTGTCCAAGGGCAGCGAGATCGGTTCCACCGCGCTGGAAATCTCCCGCGCGGACCTGATCCGCTACGCCGGTGCCTCCGGCGACTTCAACCCCATCCACTGGAACGAGCGCTTCGCGCGCGGGGTGGAACTGCCCGGCGTCATTGCACACGGCATGTTCACCATGGGCACCGCCGTCCAGCTGGTGACCGACTGGATCGGAGACCCGGGAGCGGTGATCGATTACCAGACGCGCTTCACCCGGCCCGTCCTGGTGGAGGACATCGACGGCGCCCCCGGGGCGGTCGTGGAGGTGGTGGGAGTTATCGGAGCCATCGACGCGGACAACTCGACGGCACGCGTTGACCTCACGGTGACGTTCAACGGCCAGAAGGTACTGGTCAAGGCCCAGGCAGTGGTGCGGATCTGGTGACAGCATTGACCCGGATGCCGCTGGCCTCCCTGACCACGGCACGCGTCGGCGGCCCCGCCCGCCGCTACCTCGAGGCGGAAACCGAAGACGAACTGATCATCTCCGTCCGCGCCGCGGATGAAGCGGGGGAGCCCCTGCTGATCATCGGCGGCGGCTCCAACCTGCTGATTTCCGACGAAGGATTCGACGGCGCCGTCATCCACATCGCCAGCCGCGGCCTGGACCTCCGGGAGGCCGGCGACGGCACGGCCGTCCTGCGTGCCGAGGCGGGGCACCCGTGGGACGAACTGGTCGCGTACACGCTGTCGCAGGGCTACTCCGGCCTGGAGGCGCTGTCCGGCATTCCCGGACTGGCCGGCGCGACGCCGGTGCAGAACGTGGGTGCCTACGGCGCCGACGTCTCGCAGTCCATCACTTCGGTGCGCGCCTGGGACCGCACCGAGCGCACGGTGGTGGAATTCGCCAATGCCGATCTGGGATTCGGGTACCGGGACTCGGTGCTCAAACGCAGCACGGTCAACGGCTCGCCCCGCTACGTGGTTCTGACCGTGGAGTTTGCCCTCACCAAGGGATCCACCAGCGCCCCCGTCCGCTACGCCGAGCTGGCACGGGCACTGGGCGTGGATATCGGCGAACGCGCCGACGCCGTGGACGTGCGCCGCGAGGTCCTGCAGCTGAGGGCAGGCAAGGGTATGGTCCTGGATGCTTCGGACCCGGACACCTACAGCACCGGTTCCTTCTTCACGAACCCCATCGTGGACGAAGCAGCGGCGGCACAACTGCCCGCCGACGCTCCCCGCTACCCCGTGGCGGAGCCCGGCAGGGTGAAGCTCAGCGCGGCCTGGCTCATCAGCCACGCCGGTTTCCGCAAGGGCTTCGGACTGGCACCGGAAGACGGGACCGGCGGGCGGGCTTCACTGTCCACCAAGCACACCCTGGCTGTGACGAACCGCGGGGAGGCCACTGCCGAAGACCTGCTGGTGGTCGCCCGGGCGGTCGCGTCCGGCGTGGAGAAGGCTTTCGGCATCCGGCTCCACCCCGAGCCGCTGCTGGTGAACTGCGCGCTCTAATGAGGCCCGCTGCCGGGCCGGCAGGGATGCGCCGCAGCACAAGCTGCAGGATTACTCCCGTGCCGGTCGCTTCCGCGCCTGCGCGGCGGCTGCCCGTGCCCTCCGGATGGCAGGACTGTCCCGGCGTGCGTCCAGCAGGCAGCTGTTGCACAGCCACTGGATGAGCCGCGGTGTCAGGGCCACCTGGGTCCGCCGGTCCTGCAGGTCCGGCAGGAGCCACTCCGGTTCGAGGAAGCCGCTGAGGGCATAGACGAGCTCGTGGGCGCCGAACAGCCGGGCAAAGGCCGCCTCCGGCTCAAGGCTCCGCTCAAGCGCCAGCAGCGCCCGGTCCTCCGCACCGAGGATGCCGGACCCCTCGGCTTCCAGATACCGGCGAAGCTGCAGGGCCACGCGGAGATAGCGGGCCCGGGTGGGGGTCTGCTTCCCGACACAGCTGAAGGTGAAGAAAGTGTTGAGGATGGCATCCACGCTTTGCTGCTCCATGCGGACACCATGCCACCCGGCACTGACAATTTGAGGCGCTGTTGGTTAAGCCACCAACCGGTCCTCGGCGCTACCGCCCGTCACATCGCCGCCGGTTCCGCCATCGCCCCTTAACCCGGACCGGGCCCGCTTCCCGAAGGAGGCGGACCCGGTGGGGAAGGGAAAATCAGAGGTTGCCGGTGGCGATGCGCAGCATCCGGCGCAGCGGCTCGGCAGCGCCCCAGAGCAGCTGGTCTCCGATGGTGAACGCGCTGATGTACTCCGGCCCCATTTCCAGCTTGCGGATGCGGCCCACGGGGATGTCCAGCGTGCCCGTCACCGCCACCGGAGTCAGCTCGGCCATGGTGGCTTCCTTGGTGTTGGGCACCACCTTGGACCACTCGTTGTCCGCGTCGATGATCTTTTCGATCTCGGCCACGGAGAGGTCCTCGGTCAGCTTCAGGGTCAGGGCCTGCGAGTGGGAGCGCATGGCACCGATCCGCACGCACAGCCCGTCGAACGGAATCCGTCCGTCGGCCCCGCGGCCCAGGATCTTGTTGGTCTCCGCCCCGCCCTTCCACTCTTCCTTGGACATGCCGTTCCCCAGATCCGCATCGATCCACGGGATGACGGATCCCGCCAGCGGCACGCCGAACTGGGAGGAGTCCATGGACGGGTTTTTCTGCTGGGCCAGGACCGCACGGTCAATCTCCAGGATGGCCGAGGCCGGATCGGCGAGGTTGGGCGCCACCGCAGCGTTGAGCGCTCCGAACTGGTTGAGCAGTTCGCGCATATGCCGGGCGCCGCCGCCGGAGGCCGCCTGGTAGGTCATGGACGTACCCCACTCGACCAGGCCGTTGCGGAACAGTCCGCCCAGGCCCATCAGCATGCAGGACACCGTGCAGTTGCCGCCCACGAAATTCTTCACGCCGCGGGCCAGTCCGGCGTCGATGACCTCGCGGTTCACCGGGTCCAGCACGATGATGGCGTCGTCTTCCATCCGCAGCGTGGAAGCGGCGTCGATCCAGATGCCGTCCCAGCCCGCTGCGCGCAGCTTCGGGAAGATTTCCGCCGTGTACTCCCCGCCCTGGGCGGTGACGATGATCGGCAGCTTGGCCAGCGCGTCGACGTCGTACGCATCCTGCAGCGGCCCGGCACCTGTTGCGAAGGCCGGCGCGTCGCCGCCGGCGTTGGAGGTCGAGAAGAACACCGGGTTGATCAGGTCAAAGTCGCCTTCGTCCTGCATGCGCTGCATCAGGACGGAGCCGACCATGCCGCGCCAGCCGATGAAACCCGCAGTGGGAATGCCTGCAGGGGAAACGGGGGAAGAAGTCATGGTTTCCACTCTAAGCCAGCGGTGCGGCTGCGTCTGCGTTGTCTGCGTCACGGCCGGCGGCCTCGCGGTTCCGGGTCCAGAGGGCAATCCGGTACCGGGTGCCGTTGGCGGACGTGTACCAATCGGCGGCCGGGCTGACGCCGGTGAAGGTCCAGTCCGGTCCCAGGGGAGGGGCGAAGGTGTCGCCTTCGGTTTCCAGATCGATGACCGTCACCACCGCGGTGTTGGCCAGCGGAAC